>JADJCA010000001.1:721267-1442535 GCA_016703425.1 Myxococcales bacterium | reverse complement strand
CCCCGACCGCGAACGTCTCTACCGCACGCTCCGCGAGCACCCCCGGCTCGCGCACTTGCCGCCGCCGCCTGCGACGCTCACGCTCCGCACGTGGCTTGTGTTCATGGCGGAGACCGTGGCCGCGAGCATGCTTCACTGGATCGGGAAGCCACTCCTCCTCTGGTGGGCCGGGCTGCTGGTGCTCTGGGCGCTCGTTGAAGTTCTGACGCCCATTCTGTACCGCTTCCTGCTGTAGCGACTGCGGCACGTGTGTCAGCGCGGCAGGCGTCGCGACGCCCGCCCGCGCCACCGCGCGCCGCGCCTACCGCGCGAGCCCGCCGAGCATTGCGACGACCGCGGTGCCGACGCGGACGACGCGCTCGGCGGCCTCTGGCGAGGCGTCGCCTGCGTGGGCGGCGATCTCGACGGCGGCGACGGCCTCCGTGGCCTCGCCGCGTGCGATGCCAAAAACGCGCGCCTTGTCGGCGCGGCTTACGCGCCCGGCGGCCTCGGCGATGTTGAGGCACGCGCCTTTGGCCGCGCGCACGCGCCCCGCCGCGCCACCCCCGCCGTCGCCCGCGCCCCTCGCCTCGTCGCGCAGCTTCGCATCTGCGATGTTGGCGCCGCGCACTTCGCGGAGGAGCTCGACGGCGGCGTGAAAGACGATGAGCCGATGATGGGGAAGGCCGGACTGAAAGAGGGGCGGTTTGGTTTGGTCGGTCATGCCCAACCAGCGCAGGCGCCGTGACGAGGCCGATCGGGTCCGTGCGCGACGCGCCTCGGCCTCGGCGCGGGGCGTGCGCGCCCAGGCAGGACCGACCAAAGCAAACCGAGCGGAAGAAGGGCTGAGTCGAAGTTCGAGTCTGGGGCTGAGGCTGGGCGGGAAGGGGGAGGCAAGAAGCAGGAGGGCGGAAGGGAGAAGGAAGGCTGTCGGCCGACCTCCGAAGCCGGTGAAACGGCACGGCCCGAACTTGGGCGCGCAGCATTCAGTGGGTTCGCCCCCTCTCACCTCCGAGGAATCGCGCGTCATCTCCCCGCCGCACACGCGGAGATGTCCGGCCTCATTGGCGGCCGAAGCGGCGAGCCTCCCGGGTGCTTACCCGCCGGGCACGAGCTCCGGGTAGAGCGGCTCTGGGTAGCCGGAAAGATCGGGTGGCGAGACGACGATGGTGTCGGCCAGGTCAATGACCCACTGCAGCGCGCACGGCTCCGTTGAACAACCGCTCGACTTCATCACGGAGCACATCGTGCGGAGCGACGAGGGCGACGCAGGCTTCCGCGCTCGGATGATTGTCTGGTCGCGCACTCTCGTACTGACGCGGGGCGGCAGGTCCTTGCCCCAGCCCAGGTACGCGGTGCCGGTGCAGTCGGCGGACTCGTAGCCCTCGAAGGTCCCCGTAATCCCCTCATGAACGGGAGACACGAGCTTCCCTGCCGCCCGCAACGTCCAGACAACGCCGTTGCCATCGAAGAACCACGTCGAGAGGCTATTGCCGAACTCCAAGTGAATGCCGGTAGCCGGCAAGGCAGTGCCGTTCGCATCTCTCCAGACGACGCTGGGCCCGCGCATCGCCGGGGCGCCCGCTTCGCCCGGTGGTCCCTGCGCTCCGGCGTCACCCTGCGGACCCTGCGGTCCCGTTGGACCGGGCGGACCGGCTTCGCCGCTGGCGCCTTGCGCGCCGGCCTCACCGAGCGCGCCTGGTTCGCCCCGGTCTCCCCGTGCTCCTGGCTCGCCCCGCGTGCCCTGAGCGCCTCGAGCCCCGTCCGAGCCGTTCAATCCGCCAGGCCCCTGTTCGCCCTTCTGACTCGTGCAACCGAGGCAGCCCGCAAGAGCCGCCGCCACCATCACGCTTCTCATGGCTTCCTCCGGACGGGAGTGTCGCCGGCATGGCGAATCGGCTCAATGCTCACGGTCCGAAGCGACGGCGCGGGACCGTCCACTTCGCCACGATTCGCTGAGGCTTCCCGCTCCTCGCCGCTCACTTGGACGTGTCTAAGCGGCGAACGGCGACCGGAAGAAGGGCTGAGTCGAAGGCCGAGTCTGGGGCTGAGGCTGAGGCCGGGCAGGAGGCAGGAGGCAGGAGGGGGGAAGCAAGACGAGCGTCTCCAAAGCCGGTGGACGGCACGGTCCGACCTTGCACGGGCAGCATTCATGTGGCCTCTCGCCCAGCCTTCGCCTTCTTGCTTAGCCCTCTTGCTCAGCCTCAGCCTCCCGCCTGCCTCTCCTTCTTCTTCGGCCTTCTCTTCGCGCCCCCACACAACTTCTCCCTCAGCGCCGCCGAAGAGTCCTGCATGGTCTCTCTCGAACACGAGGTGCTGCTCTCGCTGTTCCAGACGCGGCCTGAGCTGGCGGCGGAGGTTCTGCGGCTTCTCGGGGTCGCGGTACCTTCTCGCTCGCGCGCGCGGACGGATTCCGCGGATCTCACGCAGCTCACGCCCACGGAGTATCGGGCGGATCTCGTGGTGGTGCTGGAGCGGGCGGAGGCGGCCGAGCTGGGCATCATCGTGGAGGTGCAGCTCGATTGGAATCCGAGGAAGCGCTTCTCGTGGCCGGTCTACGCGTCGACGTTGCGAGCGCGGCTCGAGTGCCCCGTCTGCGTCCTCGTCGTGACGCCCACGGAGGCGCTGGCGAACTGGTGCCGGAGACCCGTGGAGCTGGGGCCGAACTTCACATTTGCGCCAATGGTCATAGGCCCCAGCGCGATTCCGTATGTCACCGACGAGGCGGAGGCGCAGCGCGCGCCCGAGCTTGCGGTGCTCTCGGTCTTGGCGCACGCCCACGAGCCCGACGCCGAGCGCATCGCGGCGCCCGCACTCAAGGCTGTGGCCACGTTGGCGAGCGACTTCGCGCTGCTATATTCCGAAGTAATTCAAGAAGCGCTGAGCCCCGCCGCGAAGGCTGCCCTGGAGAAGCTGATGGACATCCGAAACTACGAGTTCAAAAGCGAGTTTGCCAAGAAGCACCGGGCGGAGGGCGCCCGCACCGCGCGCGTCGCGGACCTCCTCGCGTTCCTCGATGCTCGCGGCCTTGCCGTTTCCGAGGCGGAGCGCGAGACGATCGCCGCGTGCACCGACGACGCGACGCTCACGCGCTGGATTCGCAAGGCGGCAACGGTGGCGACCGTCGCCGAGGTCTTCGCCGAAGGGTGACGGAGGGGCTTCTGGCCCAGGCTTAGCCTCCGGCCTGCCACGAGCCGGACGAAGAGCTGATTGCCGTACCCGCGCTCAAAGCTGACCCCTAGGCCGTCAGGTAGGCTTTCGCTTGCCTTTCCTTCCCGGAACTCGGCCACTTGCGCGTTCTGGACAGCGTTCGCGCATCCGCCAGTCGTGGCGGATAGTTGGCGTACGGCTCCGAATGCTCGCTCTCTGCGCGCCACCGCGGGACGGCTTCTCTGCGCTCGAACCGTCCCGCCGATCACCCGCTCCCATCCCGCCCGGCCAGCGTGTAGACCGCGTTCTTCCTCGCCCCGCGCTTGGCGAGCACCCCGTCGCTGACCAGCTT
Organism: Myxococcales bacterium; assembly: GCA_016703425.1. Lineage (NCBI taxonomy): Bacteria > Pseudomonadati > Myxococcota > Myxococcia > Myxococcales > Myxococcales bacterium. Next base: position 1,439,054 of record JADJCA010000001.1, on the reverse strand, counting down.
CTGGAGCCGCCGCTGCACCGTGCGCAGAGGGGGCGCCTCCTTCCCAAGACCCGCGACGATCGCCGCGCTGCCGGCCTGCCCGAGGCGCTCGACCACCTCGTACAGGCGCGCGTCGAGCGCATCCGGCGGCGCGACGATCTTCCAGGGCAGGTGCTCCTCGCTGTCGCGCACGCGGCCCAGTGCCTCGAGTCGCTCCCAGAGGACGCGCAGCAGCGCCGAGGTGAACAGCTCGAAGTACTTCGTGAGGTCGCCTTCGACGGTCTCGGAGCAGATTGATCCGCGCCGTGTCGAGCTCGTGCTGCGCCACCGTCGCGTCGGTCAGCATCAGGAGCCTGTTGGCGTCGACGCGCCCGGCGCGTAGCTCGTGGTGCAGGACGACGTTGACGGAACGCCAGCCGATAGAGCAGCTTCAACCCCCAGTAGAGAGTTGCTGCCCGCAGGACCGCCGACCCGGACACGAGCGGGTCCTGGTTCGTCCAGTCGAACATCGCCCTCACGGCGCTGGGAACCGCGCTCGCGTCTTTGTGCAGGTCGAAGAGCTTGCCGCGCTCGCGGGTCGAGTACGCCATCCATCGGCCAGCGCGCAGAGTCGACATGGGCTGGCTAGCGCGTTCGTAGGCCATCGCCAGCTCCGGCGTGAGGCGGTTGTCGGAGCTGGCGCGTGCAGTCGAATAGTGGGCGAGCGCCTCCTCGACGATCGCCGCGCGACGGATCGCCTCGGCGATCGGCTCGCGCTTGTCGCCGAGGCGCGCGCCGCCGAGCACGGCATCGACCTCTTCGGGCTTCACGCTCCGATAGCTGCCACCGACGACCCAGAGGATGCGCATCCGCTTGGCCCGCGCCTCCAGCTCCTTGCGCCGGTAGAACGAGAGCGGGGCCGCGATCACCTGGCCCGCGGCGTCCGCAATGCGGACCAGGCTGTCGACGAGGTTGGGCGTGATGGTGTACCGCCAGGGCTGCCCCGGCAGCTCGGTCGGCCGCGTGAGGAGGCGGACTTCTTCCTCCGAGAGGGTGGACGGAAGGCGTCGAGCGCGCGGGCGCGTCACAGGCCCAGCTCCCTGCCGAGCACCTTCGTCACGAAGCGCTCGCCGCCCGCGCCTTCTGCGGCCACCATCTTGCGCACTCGCTCTTTCACCTCGGCCGCGCTGCCGTGGCGCTCCGCGGCCGCGAGCGTCGCGCGGTAGGCGTCCCACACGTCGACGCTCGTGATGTCGTAGCCGTAGCCCTGCACGAGCCAGTAAAGCGACAAGAGCCCCGCAGAGGCCGAAGGCCCCCCCCCCCCCCCCCCCCCCCGGGGGGCCCGCGCGCCGCGCCCGCCCGCCCCCCCCCCCCCCCCCCCCCCCCCCCCCCCCCCCGCCGCGGCGCCCCCCCCCCCCCCCCCCCGCTGCGGCGCGCCCGGGGGCCCCCCCCCCCCCCCCCCCGGGGGGGGCCCCCCCGCCGCCCGGCGGGGCCCCCCCCCCCCCCCCCCCCCGCCCCCCCCCCCCCCCCCCTCCGCCGGCCCGGGGGGGGGCCCCCCCGCCCGCCCGCCCGCCCGCGCTCAGGCACGCCGAGGTCCCGTGGAAGTGTCCGCGCAGGCTCGGATCGGGGCTCAGCGCCATGCGCGTGATGCCGACGAGCTTGTCTGCCCATGCCGACGCCACCTCCTTCGACGCGCACAGCTCGCCCCAGTGATCGGCGAGCCGCTCGATGTACGGGATCTGATCTTCCTGATGCGCCTCGAACAACCGCTCGAGCCAGGCGTCGCGCGTCTTCGCGTCGGCGGGTGCGTTCGCGATGATCGGCACCAGCTCCGCGATGGCGTTGCCGACCGCCGTGCCGATGGAACCAGACGAGCTGTCCACCTGCTCGAGCGCGGGCGACACCCGCTCGAGGAATGCTATGGCCCCCTCGGCGGCGAGCACCGGGTCCTTCTTGGCGACCTTCTTGATCTCGGCGATGGCCTGCTTGATGCGCGTGATCGCCGGCTGCGACTTCCAGCCGAAGGCGTGCCGGCGGAAGCGCGCCTTGAACTCCCACTTGTGCGCTTCAGCCATCGCCCGGAACCTTCACGTCCGCCGCGAGCCGCAGCGCGCGCTCCGCGGCCTCGCGCTCGCGGGCCAGCTCGGCGCGCAGCTCCTCCTCCGTGGGCAGGTACATCTGGTAGCGCGCGGCGAGGATCTGCTCGTTGTTCTCGGGCAGGGTGATCTTCGCCATCGCGTCGTTCTTCTCGGAGCAGAGGACGATGCCGATCGTCTTCGCCTCGTGCTCCGCGCGCTGGAAGCGGTCGAAGAAGTTCACGTACATCTGCATCTGCCCGAGGTCCTGGTGCGTGAGCTTGCCGAGCTTGAGATCGACGAGCACGAAGCAGCGGAGCAGGCGGTTGTAGAAGACGAGGTCGACGTAGAAGTGGTCGCCCTCGAGCGTCACGCGCTTCTGCCGCGCGACGAAGCAGAAGCCCTTGCCCAGCTCGAGGAGGAAACCCTCGATGCGATCGATGATGGCCTGCTCGAGATCGCGCTCCCGCCAGTGAGACCGCTCATCGAGCCCGAGGAACTCGAGCACGAAGGGATCCTTCAGCACGTCACCGGGCACCCCGACTTCGTGTCCGCGCCGAGCGAGCGCGAGGACCTTCTCCTTGTCGCGGCTCTTCGCGAGCCGCTCGAACAGGAGCGACGCGATCTGCCGCTCCAGCTCGCGGCTCGCCCAGCTCTCGCGCGCGGCCTCGATCTCGTAGAACGCGCGCGCCGTCGGGTTCGCGACCCGCATGAGGAGCAGGTAGTGCGTCCACCCGAGGTACGGCGGAAAGGGCGCGGGCACGCCGGCCGTTTCGGCCAGCGCCGCTGTACGAAGGCCTCGGCGCGATTCGCTAGGCACTGCCGAGCGAATCTTCGATGACGCTGATCCGCTAGGCAGCGCCGAGCGTTTCTCGGGGCGACTCGCGGCGCCGCCAAGCGCCCCGGGCAGCGCCGACCCCTCGGGGTACGTGAGGTAGAACTGCCGCATGTTGCGGAGGTTCGGGACGCTGAAGCCCTTGCCGACTCGCCCTGCCAGGCGCTTTGCGAGCCCCTCGATCACGCGCGCGCCGTAGCCAGCGCGCTTCTCGCCGTGCTGCTCGACCTCGACGATCTCGCGCCCGATCAGCCAGTACGCCTGCACCATCCCTGGCCCCCCCCCCCCCCGGCCGCGCGCCGCCTCGATGATGTCGACGACGCGAGCGAAGAGCGCGTCCTCGTGGCTCGCGCTCGCTGGCTTCGTCGCCGCGACGGCCTTCTTGCGAGGCGGCTTCTTCACGACGCCACCCAGCTCGCGCCGACGCGCGCCTGGTGTTCTTCCTGTGCTGGACGGCGCTCGCTCATGCGCTGGTGACCCGACGGCGAAGGCCCCGCCCAAGTCCACGAAAGGCCGAGCGTTGGGCGTCGTTGCGCTCTTTGTTTGTCTCTGCTCGCCGAGTTCATACGCCACACAGGTGGCGGACACCAGACTCAAAGGACGCGAGCGAAGTGGCCGCGGGGACCTCGCGGGCGACGACGGAGAGCGCGTCGGCGCTCTCGCGGGGGTGGGTCAGGCCGAGCCTTTCGTCAAGCATCCAGCGCCCCCCTCACTCCCCAAAATACGCGGCCATCCGCCTCTCCCGTCCGCTGACGCACTCGGCGTAGTGAGCCATGGCATCGAGCCTCGCGCGGTCGCGCGCGCGACAGACGACAAACCTGGCCTCGATGGCAGCGGCCAAGGCCTTCGCGTCAAGCCTCTCGCCTTGGCGCTCCCTCCTCACGCAGTCCGCGTGCGCGAGCACCACGCCAACCCTCCGCTCGCTGATCCCGGTCGCCTCAGCCACCCCCCTCAAGCGCTCCCGCCAATCCGGCCCCTCTTCCCCCCTCTCCCCGTAAACGTGAACGTGCCCGTGCCCGTGGACGCTCTCTCCCTCTCCCCGTTCTCCCTCTTCTCTCTCTTCTCCCGCTCCTCCATCTGCCTCTCCCTTCTCCTCTGCCTCCTGCTCACACACCTTCTGCACCTCCTTCGCGCTCGCGTACTTCTTCGCCGCAAAGAACTGCTGCACTCTTCTGTCCTCGTGCCGGTACAGCAGCACCGCGCGCGCCTCTTCTCCGTCGCGTCCTGCGCGTCCGGCTTCTTGCACGTAACTCTCGAGCGAGTCCGGCGCTTCGTAGTGCACGACGGCTCGGATGTCGGGCTTGTCGATGCCCATGCCGAAGGCCTTCGTCGCGACCATGACGCGCACCGCACCGCTCATGAAGCGCGCGCGGCTCGCTTCGCGCTCGGTCGGCGCCATCTTCGCGTGGTAACGCGCGACGGGCTCGCGCAGCGCGCCGAGCCACGCGAAGAGCGCGTCGGCCGTTTTTACCGTCGCCGTGTACACGAGCACGACGCCTCGCACTTGCGCCAAGACGCGCAAGAGCGCGGACCGCTTGGCGGCGTCGTTCACCGTACGTGAAACCTCGAAGTGGAGGTTCGGGCGCATCATGCTGGTGCGCACGATGCGCGGCGCGCGCAGGCCTAGCTCGCGCTCGATGTCGCGGCACGTCTCGGGCGTGGCCGTGGCCGTCAAGGCGACGATGGGCGGTCGGCCAAGGGCCGCCGCGGCCTCTGCGATGCGCAGGTACGCGGGGCGGAAGTCGTGACCCCACGAGGTGACGCAGTGCGCTTCGTCGATGGCCAAGAGCGAGACGCCCGCTTCGCGGAGCTCGGCGAGGCACGCGCGCGTCGCTAGGCGTTCGGGGGTGACGTAGACGAGATCGTGCTCTCCGCGCCGAATGCGCGCCCTCGCGCTGCGTTCGTCTTGGGCGCTGAGCGTGGAGTCGAGCTGCACGGCGCGCACGTGCGCGCGGGCCAAGTGCTCGACCTGATCTTTCATCAGCGCCAGGAGCGGCGAGACCACCACGACGGGCTGCTCGAAGAAGAGGGCAGCGAGCTGGTAGACGAGGGACTTGCCGCCGCCCGTCGGGAGGACGCCGAGCGCGTCTTGTCCCGCGAGGACGGCCTCGAGCAGCTCGCGCTGGCCGGGCCGAAAGCGCGTGAGCCCGAAGCGATGGGCCGCGAGGCCTTCGAGGCTCGGGCGAGGGAACGGTCCGGGGCCGGGGCCAGGGCCAGGGCCAGGGCCGGAGACGGCGCGCGGGGTCTCGGTGACCGTCGCGCAGGCAACATCGGGCGCGCCAAACATGTCAGGCCTCCACGAAGATGAGGTTGGTCGGATCGGTGGTGAGCGAGACGCGCCCCGCGCGCTCTTTGACGAGCGACGCGAAGAGGATGTTGGCGGCGTGTTTCACGTTCACGCGGTCGGGCGACGGCGCGCCGTGCGAGCCATGGCCCGCGAGCCACGCGCCGAAGGAGCCGTGAAACCCTTGCACGAGCGCGCGCCGAAAATCGACGACGCGCCGAAAGAGCTTGGGAAAGATGAGCGCGCCCGTGGGCGAGAGGGCGCGCTCGCCGCGCACGGCGAAGCCTCGCTCGGTGGCGTCGGCGCTGTGCACGCCGAGCTTCTTGGCGCGCGCGCCGCGCGCGACGTCGCGAAGGACGTGCCGGTGAAGGAGCGGCAGCGAGGTGTACATCAAGAGGTACACGTGGCCCGCAGCGAGGAGCGCCACGTTGGCGGTGGCGGCGAGCGCTTCGGCGTCGACGCGCTTTCGCTTGGGGAGCGCGGCGCTCTTGCGCGACGCGCCGGGCGTCGCGTCCGCGCGCTGGAGGTACGCGATGACGCGCCCGTTGGGATCGACGGCGTCGGCGAGGATGGTGACGGGCACGCCGGCGGGGTCGGCGTGCGCGATGGTGACGCCGTCGGCGGCGTACGTGACGCGGCCCACGCCGAGCCACGCGAGCAGCGCATCGCGCGCGAGCGCGCCGCGCGGTTGCGCTTCGCTGACGTAGTGGAGCTCGGGGGCATCGATGCCCTCGAGGCGGAGCTGGACGCTGCCGTTCACGGGCGAGGTGCGCAAGAGCCGTGCGCGACGAAGCTCGCCGAGCGCGCTCGCGTCACGCGGGAGGAAGCGAATGGAGTCGCCGTCGGGCGCGGACCCGGCAAGGAGCACATGGCCGTCGATGCGGCGATAGAGGGGCGCGAGCATGGGGGACGCTTTCGAGAGGGGTGAGAGGACGGGTTGAGACGACGGGTTGAGACGACCGGTTGAGAGGGGAAGCGCTGCAAGTGCGCGAGACCTCGTCGCGAACGGATGGGGGAGCGCTGCAGAGCAGTCGGGAAGCTCTGCGGAGCAGTCGGGTCGTCGTGCAGAGCCGTCGGGAGGCCCTGCAGAGCAGGAGCAACGCGCTCCGCCGGGTGGCGAAGGCGCGCGGACCGGAGCGAAGGCGCTGCGCACGGCGTGAGCAGCTCTGCGCGCCCGAGCGGAGACGCCGCGCCGCTGGCGCGAAGGTCTGCGCAGGAACGTGACGGCCGTCCGCCGAGATTGGTGGCATCGCGCATGCCGACCGAAGCCGCGCGTCACAACCGCGAGACCGTGTGGCGGGCGGCGGTGGGCATGCGCCGGGCCAAGAAGACGTGTTTCAGAATCGGGAAGGTCTGCGCACGTTGCGGGGACCTTCGCGCCGCTCGCGATCGCCTAAGCGCCGGTGGCGCAGGGGATCGGAAAAGTGGCGCAGAGGATCCGAAAACTGGCGCAGAGGATCGCGAAAGTGGCGCAGAGGATCCGGAAAGTGGCGCGAAGGATCGCGAGAGTGGCGCAGACCGCCGGGAATCGGCGCAGAGGATCGGGAAAGTGAAACGGACCTTCCGACGATCGGCGCAGGGGATGGCTCCGTTGCCACAGACCTTGCGAAACCGGCGGAGCGCTCCGGCGAAGTGGCGCATGGGATCCCCGAACCGGCGCAGAGGCGCGCGCGCCGGCGGAGTGCCTCGGAAAAGTGGCGCACGGCTCTCGGCGCCGGCGCGCGACCTCGCCGATCGGGCGCGGAGCTTCGGCCGCCGGCGCTCGGTGAGCGCGAGACGGCGCGAAGCTACGCGATCGGACAGCAGCCCCTCACGAGCGGGCGGTGTTCAGGCGGGCGGTGGCGCGATGACGACGGGCGCCTTCGCGGTGTCGGGTGCGGACGCAGCGGCGCCGCCGGCGCCGGGGGCGGGGACGGGGACGGGGACCTGCGTGGGAGCGGACACGGGCGCGACGTCCTCGGGCGCGTCGTCGAACTCTTCCTTGCCATCGGCCTTGCGCCGCCGGGCGATCCCGAGCGCGATGCGGTCAGCACGGCGCGTGACGATGGCGCGCGCGACCTCGGTCCATTCGGTGACCCAGCCGTAGAGGGCTTTCAAGTCTTCTTCGGATTGGCCTTCCGCGTCGCCGGGCATCGCGTCGTCCTTTTGCACGATCTCCACGAGGGCGCGGAGACGCGCACGTTCGGCGGCGTCGAAACCGCGCGTGGCGAGGAGCGCCACGGCGGCTTGGTCCTGGGCGCGCGTGGCGGCGCGACCATCCCCCTTCTCGAGCGCGTCGAGGCGCTCCAGGAAGATCGCGACGCCAAAGACGGCGCCCGGCCCCTGCGTGGCTTCGAGGCCTTCGAAGACGAAGTCGCCTTGCGCGGGATAGCTGCGCGCGAGCGCGGCGTGGGCCCGGTGAAAGGCCAGTTCGTCCCACGCGTCGAGCTCGCGCATGGCGTCCATGGCCGCGGAGCTGCTGACGCCCGACTCCCGGCAACCGACCTTGACGAGCAAGCGCCATCCTTCTTGTTGCTCGGCTTGGCTGTAGCCGTGGGCGTTCATGGCCTTTCGGAGCCGCGTAATGGCGGCGAGCGCGAGGAGAAACGTGGACGCGCGGCGGGGGGCTTCGGCGAGAGAGCGCGCGCTGGGCGAGTTGGATGAGGATGAGGATGAGTTGGAGGCGGCCATGACGAGTTCCTTTGAGCACCGCGGCGCGCCGCGAGATTGCGGCGTTGTGGCGCGGTGTGCTGGCCCCTAGAGCAGCCGCCGTGCCTACGCGGTGGGCGCGGGATTTCGCGGAGTTAGCCGCGGGGGCGCGAGGGCATTCCTGGGGATTCCTGCGGATTCCAGAGGGGGGATGGAATGGGCAGGAATTAGGAGGAATGGGGGGGCAGGGGGGGGAACTGGCTGTGAGGAGCGACCGCGACCGCGACCGCGACCACGACCGCGACCGCGACCACGACCACGACCCGCTTCCGAGCGTCGTGTCGTACAGGGTGCGGTCTTTCTACTACCTGGGTGGGATTTCCAAGTCGCGGATGACTCCATAAGCTCAGCGTGGATGAAGCGCTTTGCCGCGTGGGTCGAGCGCCAAAGGCTCTTGTGCCTCTGGCTCGTTGGTGGCCTCACGTGATGTTCCGACGCGGCAAAATGATCTGTTGGGGAAGCAACATCTTCGGACAAGCGCCGGCGCCGTGAGCGCGCAACGGGGGCACGTGGGAGGCTTATGAGGGGAGCGCTCAAGGAGGTGCGCCGGGCATTCACAGCGCAGCGTTGCGGATTCACGCTTTGCGTGGGCAAGCGACACATGCCTGCGGCTGTGGTGCTTCTGGTGGCACTGCAAGGCTGCGGGCACCTTGCTCTTGTCCCACTCGACGACGCACCCGCCGATGCTGCGCCAGACCAAAGCCCCGCTCAGCCACCGAATGCCGATGCCAGTCGGCCGCCGACGCGCCCGGTCGAAGGGGGGCTGGATGCGAGCGATGCGCCTTTGCGTAGCCCGGACGCGGCGGATGCTGGAACCGATGCGCCAGCCAGCGCGCGCTCGCCGGTGCCGACCCTGACGGCATCCACCGATCAACTAGACCTCGTGCATTTGGCGTGGGTCGCGCCTAGCGGGCCCGGGGTTAGTGGTTACCGCGTGCTGCGCGACGGTGTGGAGTTGGCGACCACCGGTCTCGTAGAGATCTACGATGATGTTTCAGCGCTCGCAGCGCCGTTGTCCGCACCGAGCGGCGTCACCGCGAGCGATGGAACACTGGAGACGGGGGTCCAAGTCGCTTGGCAACCCGCCACCGTCGGGTTGGCGCAGAGCTACGAGTATTCGATCGAGGCGCTCTACGGCGCCGAATCAAGTGCGCCTTGTGCGCCGGCGTTGGGACGGCGTGCGGCGCGAGTGACGGGATACGAGTTCAGTCGAGATGATGGTGCGTCGTGGCAATCCGTTGGCCTCGCTCTGTCTGCGTTGGATGGAGACGCTCCTCGCGCGCCGGTGATGTTCCCCACGCCTCGTGTTTCGTCGGACCTCGTGCGGTCGTACGTTCACCTTGAGTTGCCCGCACTGCCCTTGGTTGGCGCCACCCCTCCAGCAACCTACCGAGTTCGCGCTATCGCGGGGGCGGTCATCGGAGCGTCATCGGATGGCGCGGTGGGTCGACGCCGGGCAGCGAACAGCGACGCCATCCCCATTCAGTGGCAACGGTCGGATGCTGCCACCGACGGCTATGCCGATTTGCCGGAGGTAACGGGGCGAGTCTGGTTCGACACGACTGCGTCTACGACCGGACCGCAGTTCTTTCGTGCTCGCGCGGCCGCACCGTGGGCCGAGGGCGCCTCGGCTGGTATGCCCGCAATGCGCTTCGTTTACGCGAGTATCTCGGTAGGGTCTGGCTTCGGGTGCGGGGTGTTCGGCGGCGGCAAGGTTGCGTGCTGGGGACTCAACGTGAAGGGCCAAGCTCCAACGGCGATGACAACCGAGTCCTTCAAGGAGGTCTCAGCGGGCGGCGCACATGCGTGCGGTGTCCATACGGACGGCACCGTCACGTGTTGGGGTGACAACAGTGAGGGGCAAGCGCCGGCCGCGGTCTCGGGCTTGTTCGTCACGGTGTCCGCTGGCGATCGGCATACTTGCGGGGTGCGCGACGACGCGAAGGTCGTGTGTTGGGGAAGCAATCTGCACGGTCAAGCACCACCAGCCGCGACCGTCGACGGATTCAAGAGAGTCGCAGCTGGCCACACCCACACATGCGGTCTGCGGTCAGACGACCGGCTCCTTTGCTGGGGTTACAACGGCCTGGCCCAGGCCCCGAGTACGCCGAGCCTCGATACGTTCAAGAGTGTCTCAACGGGCAGTCATCACACATGCGGCATTCGCTCCGACGACACGATCGCGTGCTTTGGGTACAACGCCTTTGATGCCGCCTCGACACGCAATGGAGCCTACCTGGGCGTGGCGGTTGGGACGCTCCACACGTGCGGCTTGAGAACTGACGGTCGCGTGCTGTGCTGGGGCTTGAATCGGGATGGGGCAGCGCCGCCCGGCCCTTCGCGGGACACGTTCAAGAGCATCGCCGCTGCCGACGACGCCACCTGCGGGGTACGCACGGACGACAGCGTGCTTTGCTGGGGACTAAACGGGTTTCCGCCTGCCCCGCTCAATCGACCGATCGGCTCCGTCAAGAGCATCTCGGCCGGCGAGGACCACACGTGCGCCGTCCGGAGCGACAACAAGGTCGTCTGCTGGGGCCTTGACTCTGATGGTCGTGCGCCCGTTGGACCTTCGACGGCGGACTATCAGAGCCTCGGGGCAGGAGGACGACACTCCTGCGGCCTTGGCTTGGACGGAAGAGTGAGCTGTTGGGGCCGGAACGAGGAGGACCAGGCACCTCCAGGTCCCACGCTTGACCTCTTCAAGAGCCTGTCGACTGGTGGCCTCCACACATGCGGCGTGCGGTCCGACGACAAGGCGGTGTGCTGGGGCTACATTCAGTCATGGGTGCCGCCGCCGCCGAGCACGTTTCGGAGCCTGGCGGCCGGGGGCGCGTATTCGGTCGGCGCGCCGTTCTCGTGCGGACTTCGCACCGACTACAAGGTCGTGTGCTGGGGTGACGACTCGTTCGGCCAAGTGTCACAGGTTCCGGTCGCGTCGTTCAAGAGCATCGCAGCCGGCGGCCAGCGTGCGTGCGGGGTCCAAACGGACGGCAAGCTTGCATGCTGGGGCGACAACGGCATCGGACAGGTGCCCGACGCGCTCGCAAGCGATGAGTTCCAGAGCGTGGCGGTCGGCATAGAGGATTCGTGCGCCCTTCGCAGCGACGGCCGGGTCCTGTGCTGGTCCCGCGGCACGCCGCTAGCCGCACCGGTTGTTCCTTCGATCGACATCTTCAGAAGTGTGGTTGTGGGAGGCTCCCACGCCTGCGGGGTGCGCAGCGACGACAAGCTCGTGTGCTGGGGCAATAACAAATACGGACAAGCGCCGGCCCCGTGAGAAGCCGCGAGCACGGGCCGGCCGCCGCAGCCAAGGCGAAGCCGTTTCGCTCCATGCTCTCGAAGCGGGACTACGCGGAAGTTCGTCGACTCACCAGCGAGTTTCGCTCACGCCGCCCGCGAAGCGTCCTCGCGTGAGCGTTACGCGGCCGCGCGAGAACGGCGACGCGGCTTCCTGACCCTCGTGTCGTGTGCGAGCTCGATGCGGCAGCCCACCGCCGCTGCGACACGAAGGATTGTCGAAAGGGTCGGGTTGGGGCTCTTCGTCGTGAAGAGGCGGCGGATCACTTCCGGCCGAGTGTCGATGGCCGCGGCGAGCTGGGCTTTGGTGAGGCCTGCCTTCTCCCGCGCAGCATCGAGCGCGCGAACCATCTCGTCGATGGCATCGATCTCCGCCCGCGCCGCGGCGTAGCTCTTCGCGAACGACGCCGACGTCATCTGCCGGTCGATGAACTTGTCGAACCCAGTCTTGGTCTTGATGAGGCGCGGCATGAGCTTGGAGAGAGTAACTTATAAGTTACGTCGGTCAAGGCGGGCCGCGGCAAAGGAGGCAACCGCGAGCACAAGCACGACCGCGACTCCTGCTTCTTCGCCCGGCCACGCAACTTGTTCGGCGGCCCCGCCGAAGAGTCCTGCATGGTCTCCCGCGAGCACGTGGTGCTGCTCTCGCTAGGTTGCTCGCGTCGCTCGGATGCGCCCGGGCGCGATTCCGTACTCCGCGGGCGGTCGGAGGCCACGCACCGCCGACGTGGCGCTGCTTTGCGCGCGCCTACGGCAGAACCGCGGTGCCTGACTCTTCGCCAAAAACCAGCGCACCGCTGGACCTGGACTTGCGGTAACCGCAACTCGTGGTACGGTGCTTGTGCTGGCTGAGCCGGTCGCGCCGGATGCGGTCCGGCCCATCATCCGGGAGGCCCTCGCCACTGGGACGGTGTCCTTCTCAAGGCATGCTTGCGGTGAACTGGAGAAAGACCGGAAGACGACGGGCGACGCCATCAACGTCCTCCGCGGCGGTGTTGTCCGCGCCGGCGAGCGCGAGAACGGCTCCTGGCGCTATCGCGTCGAGACCGCGCGAATGGTGGTTGTCATCGCCGTACGGAGTGAGTCCTCGATCGTCGTCGTCACGGCATGGAAGGTGACGTCATGAAGTGCCTCAGTTGCGGAGCGAAGATGGTGACGACGACAGCGCCGCTCTTCCACTACACGGTGAGCGGTCTCTCGAACGTGTACCTCGCCAACGTGAAGCTTTCGCGCTGCCGAAAGTGCCACGAAGAGGAGGTTGCGATTCCTCGCATCGAGCAGCTGCACAAGGCACTCGCGACGATCATCGTGAAGCAGACGTCGCGACTCGCGGCAGAGGAGATCCGCTTCCTCCGAAAGACCATGGGCTTGTCGGGGGCGGACTTCGCTCGGCGCATCGACGTGACGGCGTCGCAAGTGTCGCGGTGGGAACGTGGGCACGAGACGATGAGCCACATGGCGGAGCGGCTCTTGCGGTTGATGGTCGTGACCGAGAGCCCGGTGCTCGACTACTCCACAGAGCTCTTCGAGCGGATCGCTGAAGACGTGCCCCGCTCAAGAAAGCGCGTCATCGCCAAGACGGACGGCGGCTGGCAGGCTCAGATCGCCGCGGCATAGGCCACCCGTCCAACAGCCTGTTGGAGCACTGCCCTGGGGCACAACCGGGTGCTCGTGACCAAGCTCAAGGACGGCGACGCGCGCCTTCAGCTCCGGCTTCGCCGCCGCGCGAGCGCGGCGTACACCGCGGACACCGAGAGCCCCAGGAGACGCGCGGCCTCGGGCACGTTCCCGCCCGTCTCGACGAGCGCGGCCGCGACCTTGTCGTCGCGCGCATCGAGCGCGCTCATGGGCGGCGGGACGGCGCTCGGCGCGGGCTGCGCGGGCGCGAGCTGCCGACGGCTCTTCCCATTGGGCCTCGACGAGCCCGCCGTGCTGATCGCGCGACGCGAGGGCAGCTTGGTCGATGGCGATGCCGAGCTCGCGGATGTTGCCCGGCCAACCGCGGAGCAGGCACGCGGCGACGAGGCGCCCTGAGGGCGTTTGGCCGTGCGCGCCGTGCTGCTTCACGAAGCGGTCGACGAAGAACGGAATCTCCTCGAGTCGCTCACGGAGCGGGGGCAGGCGCACTTGCCGTTGCACGAGGCGCATGAGGAGGTCACGTCGGAACTTCCCTTCGCGGACGAGCGCGTCGAGATCCGCGTGCGTCGCGCACACGAGGGCGACGTCGACGTCGCGCGCCTTGTGGGAGCCCACGGGCGTGACGCGGCGCTCTTCGAGGACGCGCAGGAGCTTCGATTGCACGTCGAGCGACAGCTCGGCGATCTCATCGAGGAAGAGTGTGCCGCCGTTCGCTTGCTCGAAGGCGCCGACCCGATCGCGCTCCGCGCCGGTGTACGCGCCGCGGACGGCGCCAAAGAGCTCCACCTCGGCGCGCTCGCGCTCGAGGCGCGCGCAGTTGATGGGCAACCAGGGGCCGTTCGCGCGCGGCCCGCGCTTGTGGAAGATGTCCGCCACGAGCTCCTTGCCGGTGCCCGTCTCGCCGTGCACGAAGAGCGAGCGTCCGTCGTAGGCGGCGGAGGCGGCGGCGGCCCACACGCGCGCCATGGCGGGGCCGAGGATCGCCTGCGAGGCGGGATCGACGAGATCGGTGTAGCCATCGAGGCGCCCGACATCGGGCTCGAAGACAAAGACGGTGCCGCCGACGCGCAGCACGGTGGGGCCGCTGCCTGATGCACTGCCTGATGCGCTGGCGGGCGCGCCGCCGGGCGCGAACGAGATCGTGGCGGAGTCGATGCGCTGCTCGTTGATGAAGGTGCCGTTGTTGCTGCCGACGTCGCGCACGTTCACGGTCTTGGCGGCGAAGTCGAACGTGAGCTGCGCGTGCCGCCGCGACACGGCGTTGTCGAAGGGAACGGCGAGGGTGCAGCGCGGATCGCGGCCGAGTTCGATGGGCTTTCCGGAGCCGACGCGGAGCGGACGACGGTGCGGGCCGAGGACGCCGAGCGCGTCGTCGGCGTCGCCGCTGGAGGCCGGGTGGCCGTCGTGGGCGCCGCTCGAGCTCTCGCGCGCGACGACGCGGCAATGCGGACGCCCGTCGCCGAAGAGGAGCACAAGGCCCGCCACGCGCCGCGCCGCTCCGAAGATCGGCGGCGGATCGTCAGCGGTCTCGTTGTCGTCGGCGGCGATCATGACGCGCGGGGATGAGGCGGGGATGAGGCGGGTGCTGGAAGAGCCCTCGCCGAACGAGGGTAGGCGAGCGTCGCGGGGGAGGGGAAGGGGGAGGGACAGGGAGTCAAAGTCTGAGTCTGAGTCTGAGTCTGAGTCTGAGCAGGAGGCAGGAAGCCAGAAGGGAAAGGCGCGGACGCGGATGGTGCACGGCACGAACAGGGGCGCGCAGCAGGTTCGCCCTTCTTGCGTCTGGCTCCGGCCTCAGCCTTCTCGCTCAGGCCCAGCCTCCTCTCGGCCTTTCCATCTTCTTCTTCGCGCCCCAGCGCGATTCCGTATGTCACCGACGCGGCGGAGGCGCAGCGCGCGCCCGAGCTTGCGGTGCTCTCGGTCTTGGCGCACGCCCACGAGGCCGACGCCGAGCCCATCGCGGCGCCCGCACTCAAGGCTGTGGCCACGTTGGCGAGCGACTTCGCGCTGCTATATTCCGAAGTAATTCAAGAAGCGCTGAGCCCCGCCGCGAAGGCTGCCTTGGAGAAGCTGATGGACATCCGGAACTACGAGTTCAAAAGCGAGTTTGCCAAGTTCGCCAAGAGGCACCGGGCGGAGGGGACGCGCCATGCGCTGCTCGCGATCCTCGACGCCCGCGGTCTCTCCGTTTCGGGCGCAGAGCAAGAGACCATCGCCGCGTGCACTGACGACGCGACGCTCACGCGCTGGATTCGCAAGGCGGCAACGGTGGCGACCGTCGCAGAGGTTTTCGCAGAAGGGTGACGGCTCCTGCCCCAGGCTTAGCCTCCGGTTGGCCGTTCCTCCGTCGTCGCGCAAGCGCGCAACTGCGTCGTGCCCGCGCTCAGGCGGTGCAGCCGCGCGTGCCCCGATCCTCGGCGTTCACGGCGGGATCGGAACCGCGATTCACGGCGGGAAACGACCGCGTCCCGTCCTGTCGCCGGCCGACGCCGTGAGTGTCGATCGGAGATCTCGCCGAGCGCGTCAACCGGCGCTGACGGATCGCGAAACAAGCACGGCTGCCCATGCTCGCGACGCGAGGCCGTGCGCACGCACGTCCTCGAAGAGGTTTGCGGCGGCAGCGTCGGACTCCTCGAGCTCGCGGGGGGCGGCCTGGACCTCGACCGCTTTGGGGACGCGTTCGTCGCGTTCCGCGCGGAGCTGTTCGAGACGTGCGTGCGTACGTTGGAACGACTTCGGGCGGACGGCGCCGTTCGACGCGTATCCCGGGCTCTCCTCTTCTTCGCGGTCAGCGACCCGACCCTCGCGCCGAGGACGAGATCCGGATGTTGAAGCGGCTCAACGGCGACTCGCCCTACGTCGCTCGGTACGTGCGGTGGGCCAAGAGCTGGGGAGAGATCTGAACGTCGTCTAAGGCTCTCTCCCCAATGGGGGCCTCGCGAGATCGTCTGCGCAGACTCAGCCTCTTCTCGCCGTCTACTTCGTCACTGCGCGACGCAACTTCTCCCGCGACGCTCAATAACATTCGGGTCCATGCACCGGAGTCCACTCGGTTTGCGTGTACCGAGACGCGCGCACCCGGAGGCGCGGCGTATCGATGTCGACGTCGAAGAGCGCCGTGCCAGCAAACGAATCTTGGGCGTCCACTCGCGCCCTTCGACGACGAACGAGACCGCGGGCTCAACCTCGCCGCTGAGGCTGCGGCAGGGAGCGCTCGCGTCAACCGTGGACGCGGCCGCCACGAGCCGCATCGACCGCCGCGGCCACGTGACGACGTCCCGACCAGCTCCCGTGCTGGAGCGACGCGCGCCGCGAAGAGCGCCGCGCTCAATTGCGCGGAAGGCGCCGGGCGCGTGAGCCGCGCCGACAAGGCTCGCGCTTCACGATCGCTTGCGGCGAGGCCGTCGCCGCCGTCGAGCTCGCCGCCCTCTGCGTCATCTACGAAGCAAGCTGGCGGGTGCGGCGCCCGCGACGAAGGGACATCCGCAAGTGCGAGTTTCAAAGCGATTTCGCCAAGAAACACCACGGACACCGCGTCGCGGATCTGCTCGCGATCCTCGACGCTCGCGGACTCGCTGTTGCCGCCGCGGAGCAAGGGACGATCGCGCAGTTCACATTTAGAATGCACTGCCACCAATTTGAGCTAGTACGCCGCCGTGTTCAAGGTTGGAACTAAGACTCTCGTCGCGTTTGCCTTGTTTTCGTCGACATTCTCGGCATGTGCGGCCACATCGCAGGGGCTTGGAAATGGCGACCCGCGTGACGGAGGTCCGTCCGTCGTTGCTGACGGAGGTGAGGCATCGGACGCCGTGCCGACGGACGCAGACCTAGCGCAGCTCGCAATAGTCGCCACATCGACGACCAACGCACCCACGCTTTCCGGCTTCGACAAGACAACCTGCGGAGTTCTCACAGACGGCTCGCTTGTTTGCTGGGGGAAAGGACCCGCCGTGACCCCTCCCAAGGGCACGTTCATGAGCGTGAGCGTTGGGCACGATGCCGGATGTGCCATCGGAACCAACCAGACGTTGACATGCTGGGGGGCCGATCCGGCCATCAACGCAGCGCCCGCCGGCACGTACACGATGGTAAAGCCTCGGCTACAATTTTGCGTGCGCGCTCCGCGCCGATCGAGCGGTCGTCTGCTGGGGCAGTGTTTCGGAAGTGTCCAGCGGTCCCTACGTTTCAGTTAGCGCCGGCAGCAGCGCGGCGTGCGCGGTGGGCGTGGACGGCGCGATTACCCATTTCGGGAGCAAGTTCAGCACAGGTGTTCCCCTGCCGCCCACTGGGACGTTCGCGTCGGCCGTCGTGGGCTCCGGGGTCGGATGCGGGAAGAAGAAGGATGAGACGCTCTTTTGCTGGGGGAGCTACCCCTCCCTCCCCGGCAGTGGGGTGAAGGACTTGCCCGGTGGGGCCTTCAGTGACGTTTCGATGCACGGTGGCACCCACGCGTGTGCGCGCCGCGGCGCTGGTTCGATCGCGTGTTGGGGGCTCGATCTGTCCGGCGAGACGCAAGCGCCGACGGGGGCTTTCGTGAACGTCGCAGCCGCTCATGGCTACACGTGCGGCACGCGAACGGACGGTACCGTAGCCTGCTGGGGCGACAACACGTACGGACAGGCTTTGCCGCCGCCAGCGTTGACGCTCGCTCACTGAATGACTCGCGCGTTGAGGGTAGCCCCGACACGAAGCGCATCCTTCTTCTTGCAGGCATCTTCCAGACGATTCCGTCGGCACGAGGTGCTCGTCTCGCCGTTGCAGACGCGTCCTCCGCTGGCGGCGGAGGTGTTGCGACTGGTCGCGCGCTGGAGGAATGGGGGGCTCGTCTGTGAGGAGCGACCACGACCTCGCCCGCGACCCGCGCCCGAGCGTCGTGTGGGGGGCGGTATTTCTACTGCCGGGGTGGGAGTTCCAAGTCCCGGATGACTCCATACGCGCGCGTAGTATGAACCGTCGGATGGGCCCCGTTTCGTTCGCTTCGTCGAGTCGTGACCGATCTCGACTCGCCTCGAAGGCTGCTGGTCGACAGCGAGGGGACGGTTGTGGAGACGACCCACGTACCCGGAGGGCTCGGTCCTGGAGGCCGCTCTGGCTTCTCGTCTGCCGCCGCCTTCTTGCTTAGCCCTCTTGCTCAGCCTCAGGCTTCCGCCTCAGCCTCCCGCCTGCCTTTCCTTCCTTTTCTGCTCTCTTCTTCGCCCGGCCACGCAACTTCTCCGGCGACCCAGCCGAAGAGTTCCGCATGGTCTCTCACGAAGGCAGTAGGTGCTGGGACAGCCCTGCCGCGAACTGCGCCACGAGTGCGCCGTGCTACCCTTCCAACGCGAGGTGGGGCCATGAGCTGGCGTGATCGAATCGTCTCCGACCCTGGTGTCCTCGGCGGTCAGGTCTGCATCAAGGGCACCCGGATCCCCGTCTCCGTCGTGCTCGACAACCTCGCTGCCGGGCTCTCCGAGGCGGAGATCACCGCGAGCTACCCCTCGCTCGTCGCGGATGACGTGCGCGCCGCCCTCCGGTACGCGGCGGAGCTCGCCCACGAGCAGCTCATCCCGCTTCGTGGAACGGGGACGTGATCGCGTTCAAGATCGACGAGAACCTGCCGGTCGAGATCCGCGAGCTCCTCCGACGCGCGGCTTCGACGCGCTGACGGTGGTGGATCAGACCGTCGAAGACATCCCGCCCTGACGCGCTCCAATCTTGCTCAGGCTTCAGGCTTAGCCTCAGGCTGCCGCTTTTCCTTCTTCGCTGGGCCACGCAACTTCTCCCTCAGCGCCGCCGAAGAATCCTGCATGGTCTCCCCGAGCACGAGGTGCTGCTCTCTCTCTCCGCTACGCCAGGGCCGCTTGCTGTCGTCGCGGCGCTTTGCAGTGAAGCTCGACGACCTCGCGGTCGCGCAGGCGAGCAGCCTTGACCGGGCGGATAACCATATGCATAATTCACTAAATAGTGATGGCGCTCCGACATGCCACGCTGGTTGCCAAGAGTCCTGACGCGCGTCCGAGAGCTCGCGACGGCGCGCAAGGTCCTCTTCACCTTGAAGGCCCGGCGCGAGCTGGTCGGGCTCGGGTTCGGCCTGGACGAAGAGGATGCGTGCGACGTCTTGGAGAAGCTCGCGGACGAAGACTCGGCTGGCCGGCTGGAGTCGGAGACGACCGGCGAGTGGATGTACCTCTTCAAGCCCTCGCTCGCCGGAGTGGTCGTCTACGTGAAGATCATGCTGCGGAACGACTGCATCGTGGTCTCGTTCCACGAGGACGAGGGTGTTGGTCATGAAGAAGAAGACGCCTAGCGCCAAGACCAAGACGTCTCCGCGCCGCGGTCGCGTCCTGGCCAACGATGCCTGCCCGGCGTGCGGGACGCCGATGGTGGAGAAGCGGGGCACGCTGCGGCTGCCCGTCAACGGCGACGAGATCGCGGTCCCATCCGCGGCTCACCTGAGCTGCCCGAAATGCGGGGAGGTCATGCTGCGCTTCCAGGACGCGAAGCGGCTCGGCGAAGATGCGATCGCGCGCTACCGCAAGAAGCACGGCCTGCTCTCGGCCGACGCGATCCGCGCGATCCGAGAGCACTTCAACCTCACGCAGGCCGACCTGGCGCGTCTGCTCCGGCTGGGCGCGAACACCGTGTCCCGCTGGGAGTCCGGCAGAAACGTGCAGACGGCGGCGATGGACATCTTGCTCCGCCTGATTCGCGACTTGCCGGGCAGCATCGACTACCTCCGCGAACACGCGGCGTGAGCTGCTCGCGACTCGACGGGACCCGCGATTCCACGAATTGTGGACTGTCTACATGGCAGCTTTGCTCGAGCGGTCGCCTCGCGCCCGATGTCAATCTTCAATGCCGGTACCGGATACGAGGGACCGACTTGGACGTGGACGTGCTCTCGCCGCAGGGCATGAACATCGGCGGCGGCAACTCACACCCGCCAGAGATCCTCCAGCCGAATCTCCATCGCCTCAAAAGGCTCCACGCGCACGACCGCTTCGTCGGACCACGCGCCCAGACGCTCCCAGCGAAGGTCTCGCAGCCGGTACGCCTCGAGCGTCCGCGGTCGCGGCGCCACGAGCCAAAGGTAGGCGAGCCCCTCGCGTGCGTAGAGGTTCATCTTGTCGCCGCGATCGAAGGCCTCCGTCGCGGGCGAGAGGACTTCGCATGCCCAATCCGGCGCAAGCGTGAAGTAAGGCTCGTCGGGCACGTCGCTCATTCGTTCGCGCCGCCACCCCGTCACGTCAGGCACGACGATGTCGGGCTGGGCGCCAAGGTGAAGCTCAGGCTCGAAGAGAATGATCCATCCACCGGGGCCGCCGCGACCGCGATGGAAGGCGCCGTGCAAGTCCGACCCCAAGGAGCTTGCTGCGACGGCATGCCGTGGACCGGGGCGCGGGCTCGTGTGGAGCACGCCGCCGACGACCTCAGCGACCACGCGCTCGGGCGCGGTCAGGACGTCGGCGTACGTAGCCCGGCGAGTTGCGGCGCTCGACATGCTCGTACTCTAGCACCCGACGCGACACCTGAGCGTCCGCTGCCTAGACGGAATAGCGACGCCCTTTCGCGCCACGCTCAGGCTCATGGCCAAGCCGGAAACCGAGCCATCCCTTCATCGTTTCGACAGAGATCTGATCTTCTCGGTCTTCCCAGGTCGCTTCGACATAGCGCTTCGATATGACGCCACCGCGGTAGCAACGCGCTTGCGGCAATGGCGGTCGAGGTCGTCAGGGATCGTTGAAGACGTGCTTGATCTCTTCCGCCTGGGCCGCCTCCCCGAGCCAGCGCACGAGGGTCGCGTCATCGGTGCAGCTTGTGATGCGAGCCTTCTCTGCAGCCGAAAGCTCGAGGTTCCGCGCGTCGAGGACGGTCAGGATGTCTTCGATGCGCGCCTCGCGTCGGCCGGCGGCGTGTCCCGCCGCGCGGTGCTCGTCGGCGAACTCTTCGAGAAGGGCGCCGGGAAATCCGTAGTTGTTTTGCGCCATGAGCGCCTCGAGCGCCGTCCGGCTGGCCTCCGTGATGGCGGCCAAGATCGCTTCCGAGACCGGGACGCGACAGAAGAGGTCTGCCACGCTGGCAGCGGTGACGGCCCTCCGCACCCAATGCGTGAGCTCTGCTTCATCGGTGCACGCAGCGATGTGCGCGCGCTCTTCGGGCGTGGGCGTTAGGCCACGCTCGTTGAGGATGGCGAGCAACACGGCGGCTTGGCCCTTTTGGAGCCCTTCACGCATGCCCTCTTGGCGCCCGACATGCAGTCCCTCCTTCCGCCCTTTCTCGCGGCCTTGGGCCAGGTGCTTCTTGGCGAAGTCACTTCTGAAGACGTACCCCTCGATCATGAGTCCCTCCGGCAAGCGGCCTAACGCTCGACGCGTTGGATTGGTTGGCTGGATTGGTTAGTTGGATTGGTCAGCTGGATTGGTTAGCGGTCGTTGCTCAAGGCTTCAGGGAACTCGCCGTCGTCCAAGACCGCCTGCCGCAGCCAGCGCACGAGCGTCGCGTCATCGGTGCAGCTTGCGATGCGAGCTCTGTCCGCAGCCGAAACCTGGAGGGCTTGTGCCTCGAGGACGGACACGATGTCTTCGATGCGCGCCTCGCGTCGGCCGGCGGCGCGTCCCGCGGCGCGGTGCTGGTCGGCCTGCTCGTCTAGACGAGCGCCCGGAAAGCCGTGCTTGTTCTGCGCCATGAGCGCCTTGAGCGTCGTGCGAGTGGCCTCGGCGACGGCGGCCAGGATGGCTTCCGAGACGTCCACGCGGCAGAAGAGGTCTGCCACGCTGGGAGCGGTGACGGCCCTCCGCACCCAACGCGCGAGCAGCGTTTCATCGGTGCAGGCAGCGATGTGCGCGCGCTCTTCGGGCGTGGGCGTGAGGCCACGCTCGGCAAGGAGGGCGAGCAACGCGGCGGCTTGGCCCTTCTGGAGCCCTTCATGCAGGCCCTGTTGGCGCCCAGCTTCGAGTCCGTCCTTCCGCCCCTCCTTGTGGCCGTGGGCCACATACTTGTTGGCCAAGTCCTTGTAGACGTACCCCAAGCTCATGAGTCCTCCGGCATGGCGACCTGTTCGCGCGGCGGAAGATAGCTCGCCCGTGCGCCCACGCCAGTCGGCGCGGGGGCGAACCGATGGCGGTCACGCCGGCACGTCCAGAAGCTCTGCGCGGCCATCCAACCTTGTTGTGCCCAGAATGGCTTCGCCGATGACTTCAAGACGTGTGAGCAAGGCGCCGCGGCCGTCCAGGCAGAGCTCGACAAGGAGCGCACCGAGCACCCCGAGTACGTCTACGACGCGCAGAAGGCGGGCAACTGCATCGCCAAGATGGCGGCCGCCGTCAGCACGTGTGCGCCCAGCAAGTCCACGTTCGATGAGGATGACGATCCGGATTGCGAGGGCATCCTTCGAGCCAACAAGACCCCCGGCCAGTCCTGCAAGTCGTCGAGCGATTGCGCGCTGGGCGCGTATCGGTCCACGTGTTTCCGCCAGGAGACCGGCCCAAGCGACGAAGGCGTGTGCATCGCGCTCAAGGCCCCGACCGAGGGCGACTCGTGCATCACCAGTGGCGTGGTGCCGAAGGCCGACACCACGTACGCATCGTGCGGCGTCGACCCCACGCTCCAGTGCGACCCCGAGACCAAAGCGTGCAAGAAGCTCGTGGTCAAAGCACTCGGCGACGCCTGCATCGGGTCGGGCCTCGAGTGTGGCTCGAGCGCCTATTGCGACTCCGCTACCAAGAAATGCACGGCCCGGCTCAAGGCCGGCGCTTCTTGCGATCCCGCGGCGACGACGGCGTGCGAGACCCGCTGCGACTCCGACACCAAGACGTGCCTGACCAAACGAGATCCGCAAGAAGGCCTGCGCGGGTTCCCTCGGCTGACGCCCTCGCTTCGGCCGACGTCTGCAGCCCGAAGCGAGCTTCTCCGATGCTGTCGGAATCCAGTGTCGATTTGAGCCTTGCAGGGGAACTCGGGTCCCGTTTGAGACGCTCCTCCGCGTGCGTGACGGCGGATGTCAGGCTTTACTCGCCGGCAGATGTTCCCGCGCACATCTCAATGGTCCGTCATCGCCGCTGCCAGTCTCGCGGCGGCCTGCTCCGCCGACCCGCGCGATGAGGCCCGCACCGGCGCCACGGCAAGCGCGCTCGAGAGCACCCTCACCTGCGGGCACGGGACGGAGCCGGCGTATTCGGATGGCGCGCCGCTCGGCGACGTGGAGCTCATGCTCATCGACGACGAGCCCGTCACGAAGACCACTGGCTACGCCTTCCTCGCCCTTCAGAAGCGAGCCGCGGCTCGGGGCATCGACGTGCACATCGAAAGCGGCTTTCGCACGATGCGCGAGCAAGAGTACCTCTGGCGCTGCTACCAGACGGGGCGCTGCAACGGCGGCAACCTCGCGGCGCGCCCGGGCTACTCGAACCATCAGAGCGGCACGGCTCTCGACTTCGCGACGGCCCAGCGATCGCAGCTCGCTCGCCTCATCGCCGAGGAAGGCTTGCCTTGGCAGCGCACGGTGCCCAGCGAGCCGTGGCACTACGAATACGTGGGCGGACCGCTCGCCGGCCCCTGCGACTGAACCGCTCGACCGGCGCGAGCCGGTCCGCTCCCGCGCACGGACACCGTCGGGGGAGCCGTGGGGCCTGCCTCGTTCCCTGCCTCGTTCCCGGAGGCTCTCGACGTCGAGCCGATGGGGCGCGCTCAGCGCCTACGGGCCTTCGACCAGCACTCGCCGATGGGGCCCCAGTTCATGCTGACGCCCCGCTCGATCTGATCACAGGAGAGCGCCTCGATGCAGGTCCCGTAGCTCCGCGCCTCGCTGGCCTCAGGGAGCTCCTTCACGCAGGCCGCGATGCACGCGTCGCGATCTTCGCGCGCGGCCGTGCACTCGCGGAAGCGATCGCACGCGGCTGCGCAGCCGACGCCGGCGGCGGGAACGTTGGTCGAGCGGCTCGAGCCCGCGAGGCTCGAGGGCGTTGGATCGTCGACTCGACCTCCGCACCCCGCTGGCCACGCCGAAGCCAAGAAGAGACCCGCGAACGTCAGCCAGCGCATGAGAGACGCCTATTACGGCGAGGGCACGGCCGCAACAGCGGGCGTCGACGGGCATCGGGCTTTGGCGCCGGTTCCTCCTGCGAACCGCTCCGCTCTTCGAGCGTCAGCCCGCATCGCATTTCAATGCGCTGAAGTCACGAGCAGCGAGTCGCTCACGCTCGATGAACACCATGAGCTTGTTGCCGTCTTGCCAGCACCACTCGAGTGCGTCGTGCGAATGGAGAGTCAGCAGCGACACCCATTCGGGCCCCGGCGTCGGGTCGTAGCCCAGACTGTAGTGGGAGGGGTAACCCAGCAGGTGGTCGGTGTGCCTGCAGCGCGGCGGGCGAAGGGCGTCCGTAAAGCGCGTCGGGATCGTCGATTGCGGCGTCCAAGACCCCGAAGTCGAAGGGCAGATCTTCGTAGAGCGCAGTCAGGCTCGGGAGATTGGCGATGACGCGATCGAAGTCTTGCTGATTCATGGCGGTCGTCCGAGAGCATACTTCGGGTGCGCGCGCGTCGCGGTCGCGGTCGCGGTGTGGACTTGCTGCTGATGGTCGTTGAGGGAATCGACCACGACCACGACCACGACCGCGACCGCGACCGCGACCAGGACCAGGACTGCGGCCGTCGGCTTAGGTCGAGGCCTCGCAAGGGAGGCCTCGACTACCAAGCACCCTACCTCGCGAGCGCGATGAGCATCCCCCGCAGCCGATGCGCCGCCGCAAGGACCTCCCTCGCGCGCCCCTCTGCGATGGCCCCCAACGCGAGCGCGAGGTCGATGGCCGCCACAACCTCGCAGAGGCTGTTGCGCGCGATCGTGAAGTAGCGGCGGCGCATGCCCGGCGCGTCGTTGGGCAAACCTTCGCTGAGCTGAAGGAAGGTGCTCACGCTCGCGCGCTCGGCCTGATCCCGCAGCTCGCGATGCGAAATCTTCGCACCGTGCACGGCCATCGCCATCGCCTTCGCGACCGCATAGGCATCAAGTTTCTGAAATGGGAATTGTTCCGTCATGTTCGGTCACCTCCTCAAATCCCGGCCGCAGGCCGGGGAGGTGACCGAACATGACGGAGCGAGTCCCTTCGAAGCGTTGCCTGTTGGGCGAAGAAGCTCCTTCCTCTGCAAGCGCAAAGTGCCGCCCTTAGGCGGCACGCGCTTGCGAGTGAGTCCTCACCGTGAGTGCGCAGGTCGGCAGGGTCGAGGTCGCGGTTCGAGGTTCGCGGTCGCGGTCGAGGTCGTGGTCGCGGTCGCGGTCGTGGTCGTGGTCGTGGTCGTGGTCGTGGTCGAGGTCGCTGGTCGCTGGTCGCGGTCGCTCTCACGCCTCTACCCGCGCCCCCCTCCATCCCCCTCAACCTCCAACCCCCCCCAAAACTCCTCAAGCTCCTTCGGAAACGGCGCGTCAATCACGAGCGCCTCCCGCGTCATCGGATGCGCCAGCTCCAAGCGCGCCGCGTGCAGCGCGTGCCGCGGGATCTCCAGCACCACCAGATCATCCGCCGTCAGCTCTCCATCCGCCCCCCGCGTGAAGAGGTGCTCATCCGGCCCGTAAAGCTTGTCCCCCACCACAGGCGCCCCCAGCGCTTGCAAGTGAACGCGTATCTGGTGCTGCCTTCCCGTCTCCAGATCGCAATCCACGCGCGCGTACCGCGCATCCCCCCGCGACGCCGTGGCCACGATGGCAAACCGCGTCGCCGCCTCCAGCGCGGCGCTCGTCTTGCCGAGGCACATCTTCACGCCGATGGGATTGTCTGGATCGAGCTCGAGGCTCTGCTCGAAGCGGAAGGCCGTTCGTCCAAGCCCCGCCGGATCCGTCGGCACGCCCCACGTGATGGCCTTGTAGCGCTTCTCGATGCCCACGCGCGCTTCGAGGTCGCGCTTGAGCGCGCGGTCGCACTCGCGCGTCTTCGACACGAGCATGACGCCGCTCGTCTCGCGGTCGAGTCGATGGCCTAGGGAGAGGAACTGCCCCGGCCGCTCCCCCTCCAAGATCTTGATGAGCGTGTTCTTGTGGTAGCGCGCCGTCGGGTGCACCGGCAGCCCCGCCGGCTTGTCGATCGCCAGCAGGTGGTCATCCTCGTAAAGCACCGGCACGTCCGTGGGCACCGGCGTCTCGTCCCAGGCGGCGCGCCACAAGAAGACCTTCTGCTCCGACGACAGCCGCTGCCCCGGGCGCATGCGGCGCCCCGCCTCGTCGAAGGCGCTCAGGCGAATGATGCTTTGTGCACGCGTTCGCGTGGTTCGGCGGAGCTCGCTTTGAAGGAAGACGTCGAGCCGTTGGCCCGCCTGCTCGGGGGGGACGCGGAAGACCGAGACGACGGCGCCCTCCAGGACCTCGGCGGGGCGCGGCAAGACCGCGCCTTTCGGTGGCTTCACTCGACTCAAGGGCGCCTGCCGCTCATTTGGATGGTTTTCCATGGTAGAAGGGGCGCCGCCAATGGAAATCCTCATCGCGACCACTGAGCTTGCTCCGTTCGTCAAAGTTGGCGGCCTCGCCGACGTTGGCGGTGCCCTGGCGAAGGCCCTTAAAGGACTCGGCCACTCGGTCACCCTCGTCCTGCCGCGCTTCGCTGGCTTCGAGGCCGGCGGCCTCTTGCTCGCGCGGCGCCTCACGCCCCTCAAGTTCGAGCTCGGCAGCCGCGCCTTCGAAGCCACGCTCTTCGACGGTCGCCTCGCCTCGCAGGTCGACCTCGTGCTCGTCGACCTGCCGGGCTTCTTCGATCGGCCCGCCGTCTACGGCGAGCGCGGCGAGGACTACCCCGACAACGCCCTCCGCTTCGCGGCCTTCTCGCGCGCCGTCGCCGAGCTCGTTCGCACGCGGCAGCAGGCCGGCGCGAAGGTCGACGTGGTGCACATGCACGATTGGCCGACGGCGCTCGTCGCGACCTACCTCAAGGCCCTCCCGGCGACCGACAAGCCGCTGCCGAAGACCGTTCTCACGATCCACAACGTGGCGCACCAAGGCGTCTTCCCCAAGGCGGTCTTCGCCGATCTCGGCCTCCCCGAGAGCGCGTTCACCATCGAGGGCGCCGAGTTCTACGGCAAGGTCAACATCCTGAAGCAGGGCATCGTGTCGGCCGACGCGGTGACGACCGTCAGCATGACGTACGCGCGCGAGATCCAAACGCCGGAAGGTGGCCACGGACTCGACGGCGTCTTGCGCGCCCGCGGCGCGAAGCTCGTCGGCATCGTCAATGGCGTCGACTACGCGGCGTGGAACCCCGCCACCGACCCGTCCATCGCGGCGCGTTACGACGCGCTCGACATCGCGCCCCGCGAGCGTTGCCGCGGCGCCCTCCGGCAGGCGTTGGGCTTCTCCATTGGCGAGGCCGTGCCGGTCGTCGGATTCGTTGGTCGTCTCGTCCACCAGAAGGGCATCGACACGCTGCTGGCGGCGATTCCGCGCTTGCTCGTCGCCACCGACGCGGCCTTCGTCATGGTCGGCGAAGGCGACGACGCGCAAGTGGCGCGCATCGAGGCCGAGGTCAAAAAGTCTCACGGGCGCGTCGTCTTCGTGCGCGCAGCCAGCGAGAGCCTGGTCCATTCCATCTTCGCCGGCGCCGATCTCATCTGCGTGCCGAGCCACCATGAGCCCTGCGGTCTCGTGCAGCTCTACGCGCAACGCTACGGCGCGCTCCCGGTGGTGCGAGCGACCGGTGGTCTCGTCGACACCGTCGTCGATTGCGACGCCAAGCTCGAGACGGGCACCGGCTTCGTCTTCGCGGAGGAGTCGCCCAATGACCTCGTCGCGGCCATCGAGCGCGCGCTCGCCGCGCGACACCTGCGGTCATGGGACGCGCTGATGCGACGCGTGATGCGCCTCGATCGCGGTTGGGATCGCCCCGCGCGGCAATACGAGCAGGTCTTCCGCGCCGTCTGACGCGCGGTAACGGCGTCGGAGCGCGGCCTACGCGAGCCGTATCGCCGCCGCGAGCCACGAGACCCGCAGCGCCGTCCGCGCCGCGGCCACCGCCTGGTGCGCCAGGAAGAGCACCACGAAGGCGCCCCCCGCGCGTCCGCCGAGACGCGTTGCGAGCTCGGAGGCCACGAAAACGAGACCGAGGCTCAGGGAGGCGCGCCACGCAAACGCGAGCGTGATGCGCGGTCTCTTAAGCACCGCGAGGTGCGCGCGAAGGAACCCAACGATCGGCGTCGCGCCGGCGTTCAGGAGCGCGATCGCCGACGCGTCGCGCGCCGCTTCGAAGTAGGGGATGAGGCAAAGGGCCGGCAGCGCCGCGAGGACGCCTGCGCGCTCCGCGAAGGGAAGGCCGCGGCCCTCGAAGGCCGTGGACGCGACGCCGTAGGCGATGCCCGCAAGGACGAGCGCGAGCACCTCTAAGATCAGCGTGGCGAAGCTCTGCGCCAAGAGGGGGATCGCGTGCGGAGTCGCTTGCGCGATGCCAGCGCGCCTTCGTGCGGCCGGTGAGCCCTCTCTCGAGAGCACCACGACGGCAGCGCCCGAACAAAGAGCGTGGAGCGCGAAGACGAGCGGAAAGACAACGACGACGTGCGCCGTGAGTGCGGGCGCGTACGAGGGCAAGTCCCGCGCGACGAAATCAACGAGCGCTTCGGCCCCCGGCTCGAAGAGGACGGCGTCGCCCTTCGGGTGCGCGCCATAGACGGCGCGAATGACGCTCGTCAAAGGCCAAACGATGACGAGCGAGGTGGCGGCGCGCAGGAGCCACAACGAGCCGATGAGGCCCGCGTGTTTGCGCGCGCGGACGGCGTGAGGCGGCTTCAGGGCGAGCTCGGTCACGGCGTGACCAACGAGGTGAAGGTCTGAGCCCAAAAGAGGAGTCGCTCAAAGGAGAGCGCCGCCGAGGCGCGCTTGCCGTCCGGCGCCAGCGCGAAGTTGTTCCGTGGGTTTCGGTCGAGGAGCACGCGTCGCTCCGGGTCCATCGAGACCATGCGCACGGGGCGCGCGTTCTTGAACCAGAAACGCTTCGTGTCGGTCTGGGCGTCCCAGCGCACGCGCTCCGTGGCGCCCCCTTCGAAGATGACGTCGATGTCGATGGGGAAGGTGAGCGTGCCCTTCTTCGCCACGAGGACCGTGCTGTCGAATCCGTCCGTTTGGTTGCCGCCGGAGACCGTCTCGCGCTTCCCGTTGCGATCGAACATGCCGAGCGGTGCGGCCGAACGTCGCGTCGCGACGTCGAGGACTTGGTAGTCGACCCATCCCTTTTCGGCGAGCGCGGTGCGGATGGACTTGGCTCCGTCCGCGCCGAACGCTCGCTCCACGGCGGCGAAGAGATCGTCGGGCCGCGGGTGCCGGAAGCGCGCCGTTTGGGCGTAGTCGCGGAAGAAGCGCCGCATCGTCTCGTCGCCGTAGACGCGACGGAACGTCTCGAGCACCGCCGCCGTTCGCACGTAGACGAGGCGCCCGTAGAAGCGCGACGTGACGAACTCTGGCGCCGCGATGGCGACCGGCTGCACGAGCGAGCCATCGTCGGAGAAGGACGCCGTGATGGCGGCTCCGTTGATTTCCAAGCCGAGGGCGGAGAACGAGGAGCCGGCGCCGAAGAAGGCGCCCATGGCCTCGTGCTCCGCGTACGAGTTCAGGCCCTCGTCGAGGAACGGGTAGAGGTTCTCGTTGGAGGCGAAGAGGCCGTAAAAATATTGGTGGCCGAACTCGTGTACGGTGACGGCCTCGGTGGCGCGGAGCGCCTCCGGCAGCCAAAACGGCCCGCCCGCTGTGATGAGCGTCGGGTACTCCATGCCGCCCGCCTCCCCGGCTCCCCACGGCGGGTGCACGATCGTGAGCACGCGGTAGGGGTACGGCCCGTAGCGCTCCGCGAAATGCGGGAGCGTCTTGCGCATCACGTCGACCTCGCGCGTGGCCACGGCCTCGTAGCCCGGCGGAAAGAGGGCGCGCACAGCGACGCCGCCGATGTTCTCCTCGCGCACGACGAACCTGTCCCACGCGGTCCAGGCGAAGTCGTGCACGTCCGCTTGAGCGTGCTTGACGATGCGGCGGCCGCCTTCCGTTCGCTCCTCGACCTTCGGCCCTGTCGCCCCGACGACGAAAGCCTCGGGCACGTCGAGGGTCACTTCGTAGGAGCCGAAGTCGGCGTAAAACTCGCTCAGGCGATGGAAGGGAAAGTGAGCCCAGGTGCCGTCGGCTTCGAGCCGCGCGATCTTGGGAAACCACTGCCCGGCGAAGTGGAAGCTCCCGTGGTAGCCCGTTCGCTCGACGACGCTCGGGAGCTTGTCCTCCCACTCCATGTCGAGCGTGATGGTCTCGCCGGGGAGCACGGCGCGCGGCAACGGGACCTTGGCGTCGGTCTCGTCCTCGTCGCCGTCGCGCTTCGTCTCGGCCTTCGGCCAGAGATCCACGTTGCCTTCGCGCAAGACGAGCTTCTTCACGTCGATGGCGCCCCAATCGGTGACGGCGTTGCCGCCGCGACCGGGCCCCAGCGGCTCCCGCAAAAAGACGCTGCGCTGGTTCTTGAAGGCGTTGAGGTACAGGTGGAAGTAGAGTTCGCTCACGCTGCGAGCGCTCGTGTTCGTCCAGGTGAGCGAGCCGGCGCCCTTGATGGTGTGCGCCGCAGGGTCGAGGCGAGCCGTGAGCTTGTAGTCGACGATGCTTCGGGGGCGATCGAGCGGCGCACCGGCCGTCGGCGTCGTGGTGGGGGCGGCCTCTGTCGGGACCGCCGTCGTAACCGGTGGCGTCCCCCGATCGCTCGTGGCCCGAACCGGCTCTCCGGAGCAAGCCAAGAGAAGGCAGAGTGCCGCGCGACGCATCGGCACGTTCTATCGCAAATCGTGGCGACACAGGACCGTTCATGCGCTCCTCGGAAGCGCCCTCGCCAATCGCCCGTGCCCATCGAGCTCAGCGAAACAGCGCCAGTTGCGGCCCGCGGGCGAGGGGGCGCTCGAAGGTCGCTCTCGGCGGAGGCAGCTCTTCGTAGCCGAGCCGTTTGGCGGTGGTGTCGAAGAGCGCCGCCACGCTCTCGGCGTAGGGCCCTTCGCCTTGGCCGCGACGGCCAAAGGTCGAGTCGTTCATGCGGCCGCCGCGCACCTCCTTGATGCGAGCGATGACGCGCTCGGCTTGCGCCGGAAGCTCCCTCCGCAATCGCTCGAGGAAGACGTCCTTGGCGGAGCCCGGCAGGCGCAACATGACGCGCCCCGCGAAGCGCGCGCCGGCTGCTCGCGCCGCCTCGAGGATCCTCGGCGCGTCGTCGTCCGTCAGACCTGGGATGATCGGCGCCACAAGAACCCCCACCGGCACCTTCGCCGCGGCCAAGCGTTCGATGGTGCGGAAGCGCCGCTCGGCGGGAGGAACGCCGGGCTCGAGCGCCTTGCCAACGGCGCGCTCGAGGATCGGGATGCTCATGGCGACGCGCACGTCGATGCGCTCCGCCGCCGCCGCGAGCAAATCGATGTCGCGTTCGATGAGCGGCGACTTGGTGACGATGAGAAACGGGTTTTGGTACTCCACACACACCTCGATGAGGGCGCGCGTCAGTTGATACTTGGCCTCGAGCGGCTGGTAGCAATCGGTGACGCCGCTCATCGCCACGGGCTCGCCACGCCACGTCGGTTTGTGAAACGCCTCGCGCAAGAGCTCGGCCGCATGCGGCTTGACGAGGAGCTTGCGGTCGAAGTCGGTGCCGGCGCCGAAGCTCAGGTACTCGTGGGTCGGGCGGGCGTAGCAGTACGCGCAGGCGTGCATGCACCCGCGATACGGATTCACGCTGAACGAGAACGGGACGTCGGGGCTGTCGTTCTTCGAGAGGATCTGGCGCGAGTGGTCCTCGTAGACGTCGAGGCTCTGGGTGGGCGCCTCGCCGTCTTCGTAGTGGAGCTCGGAGGCCAGAAAACGAGAGGGCGGGTTGAGGACGGGCAGCGCTCGCATGGCCCAACGATACCTGATCGCATGTGCAGGTACGAACTAACGGGAGCTAAATTCACGAGCCACGGTTGACTTCAATGCGAGTCGCATATATGTATGATGTATCGAAGATGCGGTTCCGCACTGGTGGCGGGGCCTCCTCTCGGTAGAGGATCCGATCATGTCGCCCAGCGTGCTCGAAACCGACGGTTACAAGTTCAGCATGGCGGAAGCCGGCTGGCCGCTCCGCCAAGAGACGTTCTACTACGCACACCGGCGCTGCCCTGGGCCGAACGGCGCGTCCGTCGTTCCCTTCGATCTCGAGTCGTTCCTTCGCGACCTCATGCCCACGAGCGACACCGGTGACTTTGCCTACCTGGCGGCGCAGGACTACGAGGTCGGCGGCGGCTTCAAGGCCGCGGTCGCCGAACCGCTCGGCAAGGTCGCCGTGACCGCCTTGCCAAAGGGCACGTGGTTTCTCCCCCGCGAGCCGGTCTTCTCAGTGACGGGCCCCTCGGCGCTCGTGTCGTGGCTCGAGCCGCTCGCACTGCAGCTCAGCTACGCCATTCAGGTGGCGACGCTCGCGGTCACCGAGCCCGACTTGCTCGCGCGCGAGATCTCGACGGTCACCTGCGACGCGCAGCGAGAGCTCATCCTCCGCACGCTACGCGGCCACGTGCCAGCGCCAGCACATGCTCGCCCTCGAGGCCCTGAAGTCGGTTGGCATCACGCGGACCAGCCACGTCTTTGGCGCGCGCGTCCTGGGCCTCGTGCCCGTCGGCACCATGGGCCACGAACACGTTCAACGTTTCGGCAATGACGAGGCCGCCTTTCGCGCCATGCGCGACCGAAGGCCCGGTCGCTCGAGCTACCTCCTCGACACCTTCGATACGGTGCGTTCGGGCATTCCCTCCGCGCTGCGCCTCATGGCCGAGGAAAACGCCCGTGGCGATTCGATTCGCTACGACTCCGGCGACAAGGAGGCGCAATACAAGTTCGCCATCGCCCGCGCCAAGGAGCTCGGTCTTCGTCCGGTCCAGATCCTCGAAGACTCCTTCGACGCGCCCCTCACGAAGCGCTTCGAAGACCTTCGCCGCGAAGTGGGCTGGCAATCGCACGAGCAGTTCTACGGCTACGGCGGCTACTTGGTCGCAAAGACCAGCGGCACCTCGCTCACGCGCGATCGCGTCGCGGCGGTGTACAAACTCAGCCAATCGGCGCGCACGCCGACCATGAAGTTCGGAGACGAAGCGGCAGACCCTCGCGGGGGCTCCGGCAAAGAGAGCGTGCCCGGTCGGCCCGTCGTGTTCCGTCGCTTGCCGGGACAGCCTGACGGAGCGCCGCTTGGACTGATCGGGCAAGCCGGCGAAGCGCCGCCTCCCGGCTATGAGCTCCTAAGCGGAGGGGCGCCGCACGTTTCGCGTCTGCCGCCATCGCCACCGCCACCGCCACCAGGCGCAAATCAGCACGCGGTGGCGTTGTCGCCAGCGACGGAGTTGCTCGTGGCTCCACTTCGCAAGGCGCGCGCTGAGCTGCTCTCCGCGCTCTAGAGAGAATCGTCACACACGTTGGATGAATGACGCGGCGTCGCTGAGCGACGCGAGCGCGAAGGAGTTTTCATGGCCGAAGCGATCGAAATTCAGGGAGGCAGCGTCGTCGGCCAGGCGCACGTGGCCTCCGGCAAGAGCAACCAGGACGCCTTCGCCTGGGCGCGCTCCACCGAGGACGGTCACCTCGTCGCCGTCGTCGCGGACGGTTGCGGCAGCGCGCGCCACAGCGGTGTGGGCGCCCAGCTTGGGGCGCGCCTCCTCGTCCAGTTCGCACTCGACGCGCTCCGCGAAGGGCTCGCCGAGGAAGTCGCGCTGATGGTGGCGCACGAACGGCTCGTGGTCGAGCTGCGTCGCCTCGCCGAGGCCATGAGCGGCGCGCCGATGGCCACGACGGAGTTCGCGCGCGTCGTGCTCGAGCACTTCTTGTTCACCGTCGTTGGCGTCGTGGTCGACGGGCGCGCGGGCCTCGTGACGCCGTTCTCGCTTGGCGACGGGCTCCTCGTGCTCAACGGGGAGCCCCACGTGCTGGGGCCTTTCGCCAACAACGAGCCGCCCTACCTCGGCTACGAACTCGTGGACGGCAATCGACGACCGTTTCGCCGTCATGCGTCCCTTCGCACCGACGCGTTTCGGTCGATGCTCCTCGGCACCGATGGCGTCGTCGACCTGATGAACGCGGAGCACGTCGCCACGGATGCCTCGTCCCATCGCGTCGGGCACGTCGGGCCGCTTCGTCAGTTTTGGGAGGAGGAGCGCTACTTCAAGAACCCCGACATGGTCCGTCGACGTCTCGCCGTCGTTTCGAGACTGAAGGGGCCCCGCGGCTCCCTCTTGGCCGACGACACGACGCTCGTCGTGCTTCGGCGTGGCGGGGCGCTTGCCGCCGAAGAAGCGGGAGGCTTGTCGTGGTAGCGCAAGCATCGCACGCCATCGGCTCATCGGCAGGACGAGCCCAGGTGCATCAGGTCTACATCGAGGGCCGTCCCTTCAAGCTCGACCCCGCGAAGTCCATCGGCAAGGGCGGCGAAGCCGATGTCTTCGGGCTCGACGCGCAGCGCGTCGTCAAGGTCTGGAAGTCGCCCGAGCACCCCGACTTCGACGGCTTTCCGGAAGAGCAACAGGCTGCGGAGGCGCGCATCGAGCTCCATCAGCGGAAGATGCGAGAGTTTCCAAACGCGCTCCCCGCCGCCGTCGTCGCTCCGCTCTCGCTCGCGACCGACCGTACGGGGGCGCGCGTCTTGGGGTACGTGATGCCGCTCGTCGCGGGCTCGACCTCGCTCATGTCGCTCGCGGAGCCAGCCCGCCGCGCCGTCACGCCCTCCGACTGGCTGCTCGGGGTCTTCCGCGGATTGCATCACACGCTTCTTGGCCTGCACGCGAGGTCCGTCGTCGTCGGCGACTTCAACGACCTCAACGTGCTCGTGACGCCCGGCGGCGAGCCGCGCGTCATTGACTGCGACAGCTTTCAGTTCGGCCCGTACCTCTGCCCCGTCTTCACGGAGCGCTTCGTGGACCCGCTATTGTGCGACGCTGCGGCTTCTTCGCCCAAGCCGCGACGACCGTTCGATTCGAACGCCGATTGGTACGCCTTCAACGTGCTCCTCTTCCAGGCGCTCCTCTCCGTCGGGCCCTACGGCGGCGTCCACCGACCGAAAGACCCAACGAGGCGCGTGGCCCACGGCGCGAGGCCCCTCCATCGTGTCACCGTCTTCGACGCCGACGTTCAATACCCGAAGCCCGCGCGCCCCGTGGCCGTCTTGCCGGACGAGCTCCTCGAACACTTTCGCGCGGTCTTCGAGCGCGATCAGCGCGGCATCTTTCCGCGCGCCCTGCTCGAGCGCACCACCTTCGCGGCTTGTGCGCGCTGCGGCCTGGAGCACGCGAGGCTCTTGTGCCCCGGCTGCGCGCGACCGACGCAGCTTCCGCCGCTCGCGGCGCTGGCGGCCGCGGGCTCACGCGTCTCCTCGGGCGTCGTGACGGCGACGGAGATCTTCAAGACGACGGGCGTCATCGTGCACGTGGCGCTCGTGGACGGCGCCTTGGTGGTCGTTCACCACGAAGCCGGCGCCTACCGGCGCGAGGACGGTCGTGTCGTCATGTCGGGCCCCTTCGACCCGCGGCTTCGATTTCGCGTCGCCGGCGAAGACACGTGGGTGGCCCGCGACACCGAGCTCGTCCGCCTTCGCGACGGCGCATCGCCGCAGCGGCTCTCCGTGGACGCGACCGCCATGGGCCCGCGCTTCGAGACTCACGGCGCGAAGTGCGTCTGGGTGGATCAGGGCCGGCTGCTCTCGTTGGCGCCGTCGCGCTTCGACGAGGCCGCGACCGAGCTCATCGGTGACGTGTTGCCAAACCAGACGCAGTTTTGGTTGGGGTCGACGTTCGGTGCTGGCTTCTATCGGGCCGGCGGCCTCTGCCGGTTCTTCGTGTTCGACGTCGAGCGCAAGGGGATCAACGACGGCCTCAAGGTGCCGCCGCTTCCCGGTGAGCTCGTCGCGGCTTCCGGCGCGATCTCGGAGACGCACGCCTGGCTCTTCCTCGGCCTCAAACATGCCGGCCGCCTCCGCCACGTTTGCCTCGTGTACTCACGGCGCGGTGAGCTGCTCGCGACGGCGGAGGGCGAACCTGGCGACGGCACGTTCTTGGGCTCTCTCACGGGGTTCTCGGCCGTTGGTGGGGCGCTCTTCGCGCCCACCGACGCCGGCATCGTCAGGCTCGAGATCGAGGCCGGCGGCATCAAGAAGGCTCGCGAGTTTCCCGATACGGAGCCGTACGTCGATGCCGCCTCGGGGCTCCACGCCTCACGGCAAGGGATCTTCGTGGCGTCGCGACGCACGATCGTTCGCCTCGAGATGAAGTAGTTCACAGGAGAGGAGAGTTGGTTCCATGACCGCACAAGCCAAAAACCTGCCGCTGCCCGCCTTTTTTGATCCAAAAAACGCCGAGGCCTTCGCCTACCGGCCCGACCAGGGGCGCCTCTTCGCCGAGGCGGCGACCACGAAGAAGCGGCACCAAGTCACGCCCGCCGCAAGTGATGCCAAGAACGTGCACCTTCTGCTCATCGACGTGCAGAAGGACTTCTGCTTCCCGGAGGGCTCGCTCTACGTCGCAGGGCGAAGCGGCAGGGGAGCGCTCGACGACAACCGGCGGACCGCCGAGTTCATCTACCGGAATGCCGGCGTGCTCACCAACGTGACGGCCACGCTCGACACCCACTTCGCGTATCAGGTCTTCTTTCCCTCGTTCTGGGTCGACAAGAACGACGCGCCGCTCCAGCCGTTTCGAGAGATCACGACCGACGACATCGATCGCGGGGAGGTGCGCCCCAACCCGAGCGTGGCGGCCTGGCTGTGCAACGGCAACTACACCTGGCTCCTCCAGCAAGCCCGGTACTACTGCGCCGAGCTCGAGAGGGCAGGGAAGTACAAGCTCTACCTCTGGCCGCACCACTGCATCCTCGGGAGCGACGGGCACGCGCTCGCGGGCGTTATCCACGAGGCGCGCATGTTTCATTCGTTCCTTCGCGGCACCCAGTCTTGGGTCGAGGTGAAGGGCGGCAACGCGCTCACGGAGAACTACTCCATCATGCGACCCGAGGTGCTCACGCGGCACGACGGGCAGCCGCTCGCGCAAAGGAACACCGCGTTCTTGAAGACGCTCTTGGCGGCCGACGCCGTGATCATCGCCGGTCAGGCGGCGAGCCACTGCGTCAAGAGCTCCATCGATGACCTGCTCGACGAGATCGTGTCGCAAGACAAAGCGCTCGCGAAGAAGGTCTACATCCTCGAGGACTGCATGTCGTCGGTGACCGTCCCCGACGGCAAGGGCGGCTTCGTGGCCGACTTCACGCCGCAGGCGGACGCCGCGAAGCGCCGGTTCATCGACGCCGGGATGCACGTCGTCAAGTCCACCGACGACATCGACCAATGGCCCGGCATGCGCTGAGAGGACGACGCAAACGAAGAAGCTGGAAAGGAGAGTTTTATGAGCAACCAGAACGGCAACGGCAACAACTCGAACGGCGTGAACGCGCCAAATGTGAACGGGCTCTTTCAGGCGGCCCACGCGGAAGGGGTTCTCTCGCCAACGTCGCTTCAGGCTCTCACAGGCGTCGACCTGGGCGCCCAAATCCAGGCGGGGCTCGGCGTCTCCGTCGATGACGTGCAAGCGAGCGAGGTCGTTCTCTTGACGATCATGCCCGACGACTCGGGCTCCATTCGCTTCGGAGGCAACGCCCAGGCGGTGCGCGAGGGTCACAACCTGGTGCTCGAGGCGCTCCGGGCGTGCAAGCAGAAGGACGGCATCCTCGCGCACACGCGCTACCTCAACGGGAGTGTCCTCTATCCGTACCGGCCCATCGACCAAGCCGTGCCTATGACGAGCGCCAACTACGATCCGAACCAGGGCACGCCGCTCTACGATCAGGCCGTCGTGCTCCTAGGCTCGGTGCTCGCCAAGGCACGCGAGTTTGAAGACAACGGCGTTGTGGCGCGGACCGTGACGCTCCTCATCACCGACGGCGCCGATCAGCACTCGACGCGCGCGAAGGCCAAGGACGTCGCGTCGCTGGTGCGCGATCTCTTGCGCGCCGAGAACCACATTGTGGCGGCCATGGGCATCAACGACGGCTCCACAGACTTTCGGAAAGTCTTCCGCGAGATGGGCATCGATGACCGCTGGATCCTCACGCCGGGCGACAATCCCACGGAGATTCGCAAAGCCTTTCAAGTCTTCTCGCAGTCGGCCATTCGCGCGAGCCAAGCGGCCACGTTCAGCAAGACGGCGCTCGGCGGCTTCGTGAACTGACGGGCCGACGGGCCGCGCGAACTCGAGAAGAGCTGAAGCGCAGGGCTACTCGAAGCGGAAGCTCTGGTGGAAGAGTCCCTCTTGGCCGTCGGTGTACGTGTGAGGTCGCGGATGCCGCCGCAAGTGCGTGTCGCAGCGCGCCTTCGGATCACCGGCCTTCGCCTGCGCTGCGACGCAGCCCTCGCAAGCGGGCTCGATGGCCGGAACTTCCGGCGTCAGGCGCACCGTAAGGACGTTGCACGGCGAGTGCCGTACGACCTCCTCCGCGACCGAGCCGAGGAGCGCGCGCGCCAACCCCGTTCGCCCGTGGGTGCCCACGACGATGAGGTCGGCGGCGATCTGCTTGCCGACCTCCGTGATCTCACGGGACGCCTTGCCGGTGCGCACGTGCCCGTAGACGCGGTCCGCGAGGCCCTTGGAGACGTCGGTGCACGCTTCCTCTACCTCCTTGCGAGTTCGGTTGAGCGTGTCGGTGAAGGTCGCCGCCATGTCTGCGGAGCCGACCACGGCCGCGTTGCCCACCGGCGGCGGCACCACGTGAACGACGTGCAGCTCAGCGTTCCCGGAGCGCAGGGCGAGCCCCTTCGCGGCAGACAAGGCCCGCCGCGAATGCTCCGAAAAGTCGTGGGCGACGAGAATGACGAAGGGCGTGTCCGTGGCGGTCATGGCGTTCACCCTCTGGGGTCGAAGTTCTTTGTGGATTGGGGAGGCGGTCTTGCGGAGCGTTAGTCGCGCGGGCCGTGAAGGACGATGACCGGTCGCGTGGCCGTGCGGATGATGTTCTCGGCGACGGAGCCGAGGAGGGCGCGTGCGAGGCCCTTCCGACCGTGCGTGCCGATGACGATGAGGTCCGCGCCGAGCTCCTCGGCCACGGCGTTGACCGTCTCGTAGGCAGGACCCATACGAAGGAGCGTTTCGAGCGGTACGCGGCCGCGGTACTTGTCGGTCAGGTCGGCGAGGGCGGTCTGGGCCGCGGTGCCGATGCGGCTGACGACGTCGCTACTGGCTACGAGGACGCCGTCGGGGAACCCGAGCGCCGGGATCTCGTAGGCGTGCAACAAGACGACACGACCGTCGAACTTTGCAGCGACCTCGATGGCGGTCTCGATGGCCTTCTCGCTGGTCTCGCTGAAGTCGACAGCAACCAGAACAGTTTTTGCGCGGAACATGCGGGCCCTCAAGCAAACGTCGCGCCACGCCGCGGTCGCAGGATCGGCCGGCGGAAGCGACGCCCGCCTAGAATGTCACGCGCTTTTTGCGCGCCAAACGTGCACCCGGTGCGTGGGTTCGCCCGTCAGTGAAGGACTTCGTCCTTCGAGAGCGCGTCGCGCGCGGTGATCTCGAAGGTGAGCTTCGCGTCGGTCTCGTGGCGACCCAGCGCGACGTGACCACCGTGTTCGAGCTTGCCGAACAGGAGCTCCTCGCCGAGCGGCTTCTTGACCTCGTCCTGGATGAGCCGCGCCAAGGGGCGCGCGCCGTAGTCGGGGTCGTAACCCTTCTCCGCCAGGTAGTCGCGAGCGCCCTCGTTGACGCTTAGGGTGACGTTCTTGTCGGCGAGCTGCGCTTCGAGCTCGCGAATGAACTTGCCGACGACGCGACGCATCGTCTCCATCGACAGCGGCGCAAACTCGATGCGCGCGTCGAGCCGGTTCCTGAACTCCGGCGCGAACATGCGCTTGTACTCGCGCTCGGCGTCGCCAAGGGCCTGGCCGGCGCCGAAGCCCACGGCGCGGCGCGCGAGGTCGCGCGCGCCCACGTTGCTGGTCATGGCGAGGATGACGTGACGAAAGTCTGTCGTCTTGCCGTTGTTGTCGGTCAGGCGGCCGTGGTCCATGACCTGGAGCAGGATGTTGAACACGTCCGGGTGAGCCTTCTCGATTTCGTCGAGCAAGAGCAGCGCGTGCGGCGTCTTTGCGACGGCGTCGGTCAAGAGGCCGCCTTGATCGAAGCCGACGTAGCCCGGCGGTGCGCCGATGAGGCGCGAGACCGTGTGCCGCTCCATGTACTCGCTCATGTCGAACCGAATGAACGAGATGCCCATGATCTTCGCGAGCTGCTTCGCGACTTCGGTCTTGCCGACGCCGGTCGGGCCCGTCAGCAGAAACGAGCCGATGGGCTTCTCGGGATTGCGGAGGCCGGCGCGCGCCAGCTTGATGGCGCTCGCGAGCTCAGCCACGGCGGCCGCCTGACCAAAGACGACGCTGCCCAGCTCGGTCTCGAGATCGCGCAGGCGTCCCTTGTCGTTGCTCGAGACCTCACGGGGCGGAATCTGAGCCATGCGAGCGAGGACCGTCTCGACGTCTGACACGGTCACCGCTGACCGAGCGGGCGCCTCCCCCTCGTTCGCGTCCTTCTCCGCGTCTTTCTCGTTGGCAGGTGCGGCATCGCTCGCCGCGAGCGTCGGTGCGCCATCGCGAAGCTTCACCGCGGCACCCGCTTCGTCCAAGAGGTCAATGGCCTTGTCGGGGAGCTTCTTGTCGTGGAGGTACTTTGACGCGAGGTTTGCCGCCGCGAGGACCGCGTCGGGCTCGTAGGTCACCCCGTGGTAGTCCTCGTACTTCGCCTGCAACCCTTTCAGGATGAGCACCGTGTCCTCGAGCGACGGCTCGAGCACCTCGACGCGCTGAAAGCGACGGCTGAGGGCGCGATCTTTCTCGAAATGCTGGCGGTACTCGTCGAAGGTCGTCGAGCCGATGCACTTGAGTCGCCCGCCGCCGAGCGCGGGCTTGAGGAGGTTCGACGCGTCCATCGAGCCACCGCTCGTGGCGCCAGCGCCGACGATGGTGTGGATCTCGTCGATGAAGAGGATGGCGCCGTCGAGCTTCTCGAGGGCCTTGATCACGGCCTTGAGGCGCTCTTCGAAGTCGCCGCGATACCGCGTGCCCGCGACCAAAGCGCCCATATCGAGGGCGTAGACCGTGGATTGGCGCAGAGCTGTCGGCACTTCACCGCCGACGATCTTGAGGGCGAGCCCTTCGGCGATGGCCGTCTTGCCCACGCCCGCGTCACCGACGAGGATGGGGTTGTTCTTCTTGCGGCGCGCGAGGATCTGAATGACCCGCGTGACCTCTTTCTCGCGTCCGATGAGTGGGTCGATCTTCTTTTCTTCCGCCTGGACGTTGAGGTTCACGCAATAGGCGGCGAGCGGGTCTTTGCCCTTGCCGTCTTTCGGGGCGTCCTCTCCGCCGGCGCCGGCGCCGCCGGGCGCGCGGGTCTCGTCGTCTTCGTCGATCTTCGAGACGCCGTGGGACAAGTAAGCCACCACGTCGAGGCGCGTTACGCCGTCAGCCTCGAGCGCTGAGACCGCGAAAGACTCGGCCTCCGAATACATCGCCACGACGATGTTCGCGCCCTTCACCTCTTCCTTGCCGGAGGACTGCACGTGCGCCGCGGCGCGCCGGATCACACGAAGGGCCGCCACCGAGAGGCTCGGCGCGCCGTAGGTGTCGTCGGGCAGCGCTTCGACGTGTTGGTCGATGAAGGTCTCGAGCTGCTTCTTCAGCTCCGGCACGTTGCCCCCGGCGTGGCGAACCACGTCGGCGGTCCC
Source organism: Myxococcales bacterium (assembly GCA_016703425.1). NCBI lineage: Bacteria > Pseudomonadati > Myxococcota > Myxococcia > Myxococcales > Myxococcales bacterium. The sequence goes on along the minus strand of JADJCA010000001.1, from coordinate 1,397,550 downwards.
GTTGTCGAACAGCAAGGCATAGAGCACGTGCTCGAGCGTGACGAACTCGTGGTGACGCCGTGAGGCCTCGCTGGTGGCGAGCGAGAGGGCGATGTCGACTTCGGGGCTGATGCGCATCACTCGGGCTCCGCCGTCAGCATAAGCGGCATGCCGCATTGTTTCGCGTGATCCATCACCTGAGAGACCTTGGTCTCGGCGATCTCCCTTGTGTAGACCCCCGCCACACCTTTTCCGGTCTTGTGGACCGTGAGCATGACGTGCGTCGCCTCGGCCTGCGACTTGTGAAAGAAGCTCATGAGCGTTTCCACGACGAATTCCATCGTCGTGTAGTCGTCGTTGTGAAACAGCACCTTGTAGCGGCGCGGAACGACCGGTTTGACCCGGTCGACGACTTCCGTGTCGTCTTGCTCGTTAGGTTTTCGGTCGGGGCCGGCCATGCGCTCTCACGGTTGGGGAGGGGAGGGCCCCCCGCGTCTCGTTTCCCCACGTCGTGGGATGGACTCCGAACATCGATCCGCCGGACGACATTCGCAAGGGGAACCCTGACAAAACCGGGAGTCACGCGCCCTGGGAGGCTTCCAATGTAGGCCCATCCGCGCCACTTCGCCGCCAAAGTTCAAAGCGATCCTTGCCCCTGGCCGTACAAAAGGGAGAAGATCCGGGGGCGCGTAACTTTGTCGCGCGAGCGGCATCGAAGGAGTCAGCAGTGGAGCTCGTCGAAGGGGCGGTGGTCGCAGAGCGATTCCGGTTGAATCGCATGCTCGGCAGGGGCGGCATGGGATCCGTGTGGCACGCGACCCACCTTGGCCTCGACATCCCTTGCGCCGTGAAGTTCATCGAGGGCGAGTTCGCCGCCCTCCCTGAGGCGCAGCAGCGCTTCGAACGCGAAGCCAAGGCGGCGGCCCAGCTTCGGAGCCCCCACGTCGTGCAGATCCTCGACCATGGGATCTCCGAGGGGCGCCCCTACATCGCCATGGAGCTCCTCGACGGGGAAGACTTGGGCAAGCGCCTGACGCGTGTCGGCCGGCTCGCGCCGACTGAGACGGCGACGGTGATCATGCAGGTTTGTCGCGCCCTCACCAAGGCGCACTCGCTGGGCATCGTTCATCGCGACCTCAAGCCCGACAACATCTTCCTCGTGAGAGACGACGATCGAGAGATCGCCAAGGTGCTCGATTTCGGCATCGCGAAGAGCAATTCGACGGGGCTCGATGGCAGCAGCAACACGAAGACCGGCGCCATGCTCGGAACGCCCTATTACATGAGCCCGGAGCAGGCTCAGGGCATCAAGGCCGTCGACTACCGAAGCGATCTCTGGTCCCTCGCGGTCATCGCGTTCCAGTGTGTCACCGGCCGATTGCCGTTCGAGAGCGAGGCGCTCGGTGACCTCCTGGTGAAGATCATCGTGTCGGAGTTGCCGATCCCGTCTCGCGCGGCCTCCGTTCCTCAGGGCTTCGACGAGTGGTGGGCGAAAGCTGCCGCGCGCCAGCCCGACCATCGCTTTCAGAGCGCCAAGGAGTTCGGCGAGAGTCTCCACGCGGTGTTCCAGAACGCCGGCGTATCGGTGAGCACGCCCAACCTCCTCGCTGCGACGCCGCGGCAGCCAGAGCCGAGCCGCCCCTTCGGCATGACGCCACCTTCCGCGATGGCGCAGTCGGTGGTCGCCGGCCAAGGCGCTGCTCCGGCGCTCAACGCCAACGCCACGACGGGCGCCCCCATCGCACGCACCTACAGCGGCATGGTCGACGGCGCTCAAGGCTCCAAGCCGAAGACGAGCGCAGGCTTGGTCGTTGGCGCCGCGCTGATGGGGCTCTTGGTCATCGGCGGCGGTGCCTTCGTCGTCGTGGGCCGAAGCACCAACAAGGCGGCGGCCGTCGCCTCCACACCGGAGACGCCGAAGCCGCCCGTCGAGGTCAAAGCGCCCGAGGCCGCCAAGGTCGAGGCGAAGGTGGAGGCCAAGGTGGAGTCGCTTCCTCCAGCGTCGCCCGTCGGGTCAGTTGAATCGAAGACCCCGGCCGATCCCAAGAAGGACGAGAAGCTCGATGCGCGTGCCGAAGGCAAGGGGCGCCGCAACAAGCCCGCCGTTGTTGGCGCCGCGCCCGCGCCGGTGGCTCCGGCACCGGCGAAGCCCGCGAAGCCGCAGAGCGACGTCGAAAAAATGGGGTTCTGACGTGGCGGGGCCGCGTGATGCCGAGGCGTTGCTTCGCGCGACGCTCGGGATTCAAGAGGCGGACCTCCGATCGTCGTACGTCGCTCATGTGGTGCGCACCGTTTCCGCGAGCCACCGCCCGGCCTTCGCCGAGATGCTCGACGAGCTGTGTCGCCGAGCCGAGAGCATGGACGATGCAGCGCGCGAGTTCGTACTCACGCTGAGCGACGTTGCGAGCCGTTCCGATACGACCGAGGAGGTCCAGCGACTGCGAGAAGAGGCGGCCGGCGGGGCCCTTCTGTCACTGGAGCGCGCGCTGAGGTTGCCTCCGCCGTCGCCGGTGGGGCGCTCGCTTCCGCCGCGCACGACGCGGCCGCCGGACTACGGCTTTGGTCGCCCGGTGACCTTGGGTGAGCGAAAGTCCCTCGCCCGTCGCCCGACCCGCGAGATGATCGAACGGCTCCTCAACGACCCGCACCCCGATGTGATTCGTCGCCTCCTCGGAAGTCCGAGGCTCGTCGAGGAAGACGTGCTTCGCCTCGCGGCCAAGCGGCCCGGCAGGCCCGATGTCTTGGCTGAGATCTCGCGTTCGCCGAAGTGGATCCATCGCAGTCGCGTGCGCATGGCCGTGCTCCTCAATCCCGACACGCCGCCGGCCGTGGCGGCCGCCCTCTCGAGCGTGCTCTTGCGCCAGGAGCTGACGTTCGTCGTCCGTTCGCCGCGGGTCCCGCGGTCCATTCGGGCCCTGTGTCTGGAGCGACTTCGGATGCGACCGCCCATGCCGCCGCCGCCGTCGAAGAGCCCCATTCAGTAGACCTCGCAGGCGCCGCACACCCCACGGGACCAGTCGTCTGTCAGCCCTCGTCGTCGGGCGCAGTCCAGAGGCGAAGCGCGGTCATGCCGATGGCCGCAGCGCAGCCGGGGCAGAGCGGTGGCTCCTCGGCGCGCCTCTCGTCGCCGCGCGTCCAGAGGTACCGGCCGCGGCCCGAAACGGAAAAGGTGTCGTCGGCGGTCACCGCCACGGCCTCGCCACAGACGTCGCAGCGCTCCTCGTCGGTGCTCTTTGGCCCGCCGGTGAGCTCGAAAAGCGCCGCATGGCTCGCGACCACGTAGGTCTTCTCGCTCGCCGTCTCGATCGGCTTCTCGGTCGGTTTTGGCATCGGGGCCAGACCATAGCGCAACGATCCACGGAGCGCCCGTGCGGAATGTTGCCGGCCCGCCGCAACTTCCCTCGGGCCGCCGCCGATGGAGAGGCATGCGCTCTCTTCTCGCCGAAACGTTGCGGTGGCTGGTCGGCGTCGTCGTTCTCGCCGCCGGCCTTCCGGGGTGTGCGTCGCATCCTCCGGTGCCGCCCGCTGCGATTCAGCTGAACGAGGCGGGCGCCCGCGCGCTCGCGGGCGGTGAGTTCGAGGTCGCGGCGGCCCGTCTGGCCCTGGCCATCGAGTACAGCCCGCGCTTCACCGAGGCGTGGGTGAACCTCGGCCTACTCCAACTTGAACGCGGCGAACGCGAGGCTGCGCGCCGCACCTTGCGCCATGCACGCGTGCTCAATCCAAACCTGCCCGCGCCCCACCACGCGCTGGGATTGTGGGCCGAGGCGCACGACAAGCTCTCCGAAGCGGAGGCGCACTACCGCGCGGCGCTGAAGGTCGACCCTGGCTTTCCGCCGTCGCGGGCGAACCTAGGTCGCTTGCTCTTCAAGCGCGCCGCTTGGGATGAGGCGCGCGAACAGTTCTTGCGGCTCACCGAGGTCGCGCCCGGCGAGAGCGTCGGCTTCGTGGGCCTCGTCGAGAGCTACCTCAGGCAGGGGCGCGTTGGCGATGGGGACGCCGCGCTCGACACCGCGCTCCGGCATTTTCCCGAAGCGCCGGAGGTCCTGCTCTTGGCAGCACGTCGGCAGATTCGGCAAGGCCGCTACGCTGAAGCGGAGCGTGAGCTTGCGCGCATCGCCGGCGAAGCAAGTACCGACGCGCACCGCGCGGTGGCGCTCTCCTTCCTCGCGGTCGCGCAATGGGCTCGTGGCGACGCCGCTACGTCGACGTCAACGGCACGCGCCGCGCTCATCATCGACCCGAACCAGGACGTGGCGCGCTACGTCCTGGCTCAGACCGGCGCAAGCCCACCGTTGGCGCGTTGACGGAGCCTGCGGGCGAGGCTCCCGACGCGTTCGCTATCGCAGGAACAACATGGCCGTCGCGCCCACCAGCGCGAGCACACCCACCACGAGCATGATTACGACCGGCACCGGGACGTGCGTTCCGGGGATGTCGATGGGCTCGTCGTCTGCGAACGCTGGCGGCGCGACGCTCGCGGGGCGAGGCGCTTGAGCGGGGCCGTCGGGGTCGCCTCGCCGCGCGAGGACCTCAGCGCTCGCATCGGGACTCGTTTGCGGCCGCGTCACCTCGCCGTGCTCTTCTGGCAGCGAGTACTTGCGGTACTTGAGCGGCTCCGGTGCCTCCGCCAAGAGCGTCTCACCGTCGAAGCGCACCACGATGACCGTGATGTTGTCGTGGCCTCCGGCCTGATTTGCCTTGTCGGTGAGCGCCTTGCAGGCGTCGAGCGGTTCGGTGCAGGTGCGCAAGACCTCGCGGATCTCGTCGAAGCGCACCATGCCCGAGAGGCCGTCGGAGCAGAGCATCAGCACGTCGCCTTTGACGAGCGACGCGAAGGTGAGGTCGACCTGCACCGTGTCCGCGGTCCCGAGCGCCTGGAGGATGATGTTGTTGTGCTCGAAGGTCTCGGCCTCTTCTTCGGTGAGCTGCCCCGCTTCGATGAGCTGATTCACGAGCGACTGGTCGCGCGTCACTTGCACGAGGGTCTCGCCCCGCAAGATGTAGCCACGTGAGTCGCCGACCTGCGCGAGGAACAAGGTCCCGTCGAGCAACGCGGCGGCGGTGACCGTCGTGCCCATTCCGCGTCGCGTGCGATCGGCCTTGGCCTCTTGGAAGATGCGGAGGCCGGCCGTCTCGACGGCGCGAACGAGGCGACGCGCGAGCTCGTCGCGCTCGAGGGGCGCATCGGGCGAGAGGCCGTCGATCATCCGTTCGTAGATGATGTCGATGGCCATCTGGCTCGCGATTTCGCCGGCGGCGGCGCCACCCATACCGTCGCAGACCGCAAAGAGGTGGCCCTGCTTGCCCACCGTTGTGACGCGGCTGCCTTCCTGGAGGCCACGCGCGCGTCGGGTAAGGTCGGCGACGATGAAGTTGTCTTCGTTGTGCTCGCGCACTTGCCCGACGTCAGTGCGGGCGAAAACGTGCAGACCGACAGGCGGCGGCGTCGGCGAGGCTCCCGCCGGCGGCGTTCCCGCAGCCTGCGCTGCGGCGGGCTCCGCCACTGCATCCGTCGACACCGGCGCGTCAGGTTGGCTCACGTGTGCTCCTCACGAAACCCTGCGTGTGGCCGCCGGCCCGGTGGCGGCCACGGGCTCGCCCTGCGCGGGACCCGGTTCAATGCGAAACAGCTGCTGACCGATGCGGATCTCGTCGCCCGGCGCGATGGGCATCTCGCCCCGGGCACGCAAGAACGTTCCGTTCGACGAACCGGCATCGTGCAGAGAGAACGTACCGGTCTTCGCGTCGCGACGCACGAGGGCGTGCCGCCGCGAGAGGAAGGCGTCGTCGGTGAACACGAAATCGCCGAGCTCGCGCCCGAGTGCGACTTCGTCTTTCCTCACGTGGAACACGTCTCGTGTGACCCCTTCGACCGTACGTTGACAGAGACGAGCGTAAACCGGACCAGCGGGCGTACCGAAGAGGGCAGTGCCGTGCTGAGTCGCCGGGCCAAAACCCGCCTCCGCGTCCTTCACAACCTCAAACCTTATCACCTGTTGCCCGAGGAGTATCAAATCTTGGTCCTCGAGCGGCACTCCCTTGTTCAAAGCGCTGGCCGCGTCATGCGCCTCGATGCCCGTCGCAACCGCGCCGTTTTCCGGCGCCGGCCCTCTCACGCGGACGAACGTACCATTGACGGAACCAAGGTCGCGCGCGACGAGGACGCCGGGCCCTGCTTCGAGGCGGAGGTGCCGCGGTGACAAGTACGGGTCCCAGGTGATGATGACGTCGCCCTCGGAGCGGCCGATGTCGAGGCGCTCCGTCAGCTCGAAGGTCGCGTTCGCGGCGCCGTCGGGACCAATGCTCACGACGCGCGCTCGGACGAGCGCGGGGACAAGGTTTGTCTCGGCGCGTGCCGTGCGGTCGGGTTCAGCCAGCGTAGCCCCGCAGAACCTACAGAAGGCCGCCGCCGTGTCGCAGAGGCCACGGCAGCGGGGGCAAGCACGCCCCCGTTCGGCCACGAGAGGCAATTCCGGCGGCGCCGCGATTTGGATGGCCATCGGCGCAATCTCGGCTTGGGCCAACAAGTCTGGCGCCGACGGTCGTGGCGCCGATGGGCGTGACGAGCCGGCTCCCTCCTTCGGCGGCTCGCTCTTGTTGAAGCTCAAGTCGGGAGCGGGAGGCCGGAAAGCACCGTTGGTGTCGACGCGAACGCCCACGGGCGGCGTCGGAGCGGAGACCCGCGCCGCAAGGCGCGCTCCGCAGTCCTCGCAGAAGGTGAGGCGCGCGGGATTGTCCCGGCCGCAGGTCGCGCAAACCACGGTTCGGTGATCGGACAAACCTTCGGCCACGTCAAGGACGCCGTGCGGGGCGTTGGGGAACATCTTGCTTCAACGAGCCCAGGCCGTTGAGTTGCTCGGCGTTGAGAACGGCCAGACGTCGAGCCCCTCGAGCTGGAGATCAAAGCCAACGAGCGACGCAATGCCGCCGCCTCGGACGAGCCCTGCCGAGTCGGTGAACGAGCTAAGCCAAAGCGCCCGGTACGCGATGCCGAGCCCGACCACCGTGTCGCGGGCGATCTGAAATTGTGCTCCCACGCCCGTCGACACGAGCGGCCCCAGCGTCTCCACCCCCCACTCGTTGCCGTAGCCGGCTGCACCGGCGGCGAATTGCACGAAGGGGACCGTCACCCGGCCCGTCTCGACGTAGTAGCGCCCCTCGGCGCGCACCTGTTGGAGGATGCCAAGCCGATAGATGTTGTTCGAGCCCTGCTTCGAGAGCTCGTAGGCAAGGCCCCAATAGAGCGGCCCGCGCGAGCGCTGCCCCGCCCGCATCGAAATGCCCCCGCCAGAGGTCAGAATGCACGGCGCCACGCAGAGCGGTCCCGCCCCCACGACCTGCTCGATGGTCAGTGCCACGCCGTACTGAATCTGCGGCGGCTGGGGCGCGCTGGCACCGGCCGTCGCATCGGTCGCCGGGCTCGCGGCCACCGCTGACGCCGCCGCCGCCGAGAGGGCCGCAAGTATCTCGCCCACGGCGAACATGCTGGCGGGAGGATACGCCATGCCGGTCAGCACAGGTCGATGGCGTTCTCGACCGACGCCCAAAAGGAGCAGCGCGTACGCGGCGAGAGTCTTTCCTTCGCAAAGGAGACTCACCGTATTGACAGCGCGCTCCGCGATCACGTATTCGGCGTGGAGATTCGGAGTCACTCTGATGGAGATTCATCTCGACAAGCGTGCCGTGAAGCAGATTCGACTCTCGGCGCAGGATGCGATCGAAGAGGGCGACACCGAAACGCTCCGTGAGGACATCATGGAGTCGTTTACGGAGGAGCAGGTCGAGGAGATCGAACGCCGCCTCGACAGCGGCGACTTCTTCGAATTTCTCACCGACCTCCTCGATGAGTGGTCCGGCGACGACGCCGACGAGTTGTTCGAGCTGCTCGACACCCAGCTCGGCGATCTCGGTGTCGACATCAAGTTCGAAAAGAAGGCGCCCGCCGGCGACGCCGAGGAAGAAGACGAAGACAAGGACTTCGAGGAAGACGAAGACGAAGAGGACGACGACGAGGAGTACGACGACCTCGACGAAGAAGAGGAAGAGAAGGAAGAGGAGCCGTGACGCTCGCCATCGGCGCCTACCGCGCCGATGCCGCCGCCGATGCCGTTCTGATCCTTCTCTCGATGTAGTCCGGACAAGCCCCAGGGGCCTTGGCCGCTTCGTTGCAAATCACGGCGCTGCACCTCGCGTAGCGCGACGTGGGCATCGTCTTCGCCAGCTTGCGCATCGTCTCGCACGCGGCCTCGGCGCCGCGCGCGCTGAGGTCGAGCAGAGCCACCTCGAAGAGGGCGTCGTCGCGCGACGTCGTATGGTGAAAGTCGTCGACCACCCGAAGGTAGGCGGCGCGTGCGGGGCACGTCCTTCAGGCGATCGCGATAGATTTCCGCGACCCGGAGCGCCGCCGGGACGTATCGCCGACGCTCGTAGGAGCCGACGAGGCTCGTGGTCTCGCGGTCCGCCAGCAGTTCTTCCAAGAGGCCGATGGCGGCCCTCGCATTTCCCTCGCGCAGCTCAAGTTCGGCGGCGCGAAAGAGCGCGTCGTCGCGAAGCGCTCCCTGCGGATAGGGAAAGTCGTGCGCGAGGGCGATGAACGCCGCTTTTGCGCCGCGGAGATCGTCGGCGAGCTCGCGGGCGTTGGCCATTTCGTAACGCACGCGCTCCTCCATGTCGGTCTTCACGAAGTGCTTTAGGTGGGCCTCGAAGAACGCGAGGCGCTGTGGGCCCTCGCTTCCAGCTCGGCGCTCCGCGACGAGAAGGAGGGCGCGCCGCGCGAGGGCGCTCTCCGGGTGCGCGATGGCGAAAGCGAGGAGCGCCGCGAGGCCTTGTTCTTCGTCGACGGCAAGGTCAAGGAGGGCGCGTTCGAAGCGTGCGCGCGTGGCGTATTCGCCGCGCCCCGCCTGAAGCGCGTCGTAGAGGCGGGCGGCGTCCTGCCGGTTTCCGCTTTGCGCGTAGCTCGACGCGGCGAGGAACGTCGCGTAGTCGCGCTCCCGCGGCTCCTTGGGCACCGTCGCCGCCTGCTCGTAGAGGGTTGCGGCTTCGCCGTGGCGACCCGACGTTTTCGCGCGATCGCCCGCCGCCAGGGCGCGGACGAAGGATGTGTCGCGCGACGGTCCGCACGCCAAGGTGGCGACGCAGGCGAGCGCCGTCATCGCGCTGCGAGCCTTCATGTGCGCGCGCGGACCGCTTCCAAGGACTCGGCAAGGATCGCGGCGCATCGGGCGATGTCCTCGCGGCGAACGTCCAGGTGAAGCACGGCGCGAAGGCGCCCCGGCGCCGATGGGTTCAGCAAGAGGCCGCGGGCTCGCGCCTCCGCGGAGACCGCCTCCGGCGCGAGGCGCTCCACGTCGATGTTGACGATGTTGGTGTCGATGCTCGCTTCGTCGACGACGAGCCCAGGCACGGACGCGAGCTTTTGGCCGAGCGCCCGAGCCTTGTCGTGGTCTTCCTGGAGCCGTTCGACGTGATGGTCCAGCGCGTAGAGAGCAGCCGCCGCCAAGATGCCCGCCTGCCGCATGCCGCCGCCCCACATCTTGCGAAAGCGACGCGCCTTCTCCACGAGCGCCGCCGTGCCAAGAAGGGCGCTCCCGACGGGGGCGCCCAGTCCCTTGGAGAAACAAATGCTCACCGTATCGAAGGGCGCGGCGAGGCGCGCGAGCGGGAGCTTCGAAGCCACGTGAGTGTTCCAGAGGCGCGCGCCGTCGAGGTGAAACGCGAGGCCGTTGGCCCGGGCGACGGCGCCGATGCGCTCGATCTCGGCTTCGGGAAAGATTCGACCGCCCGCGCGATTGTGCGTGTTTTCCACGCAGATGAGCGACGTGCGGGGGGAGGTGTAGGCGCGCGGCTTGATTTCGCGCTCGGCGTCTTCGGCGGTGAACAGTCCGCCCCGACCGGCGATCGCGAACTGAACGCCCGAGAGCACCGGCGCGGCCCCCGATTCGTGGAAGACCGGGTGGGCGCCCTCGCCGACGATGACCTCGTCGCCGGGCTCGGTGCTGCAGCGAATGGCCAGCTGGTTGCCCATGGTGCCCGACGTCACGAACAAGGCGGCTGGCTTGCCGAGCATCCTCGCGATGCGGGCTTCGAGCTCGCGCACCGACGGGTCTTCGCCGTAGACGTCGTCGCCGACCGGGGCCGCCGCCATCGCAGCGCGCATGGCCGGCGTCGGCTGCGTCACCGTGTCGCTCCGGAGATCGATCATGGTGCTCGTATAGCGTTTCTACCGCGCTGCCGGGACCCCCCTGAGCGGCCGCGCCCAGCCCCCGCGACGGCGGCGTGGGGCGCACTCCCACCATAAGTGCGAAGCGCGTTGCGCACCTGGTCCCGTGCCCCATAATCACAAATATCTCGAAGAGGTAATCCGCTTGTCCAGGGAACCTGCGAAATCATTTACTCAGATCGGGACGCCTTCAGGGCCTCTCTCGAACTGGGAGCTTTGCTGGGCGCGACGAGCGTTCGAGGCCTTGTTCGGTGGGCCGATGGCGCCCGTCGAGCCGTCGCAGGTGCCCTTCGAGGCTGGCCTTCAGTCCTACCTCGTGGGCGTGCCCTCGCGGGCGCGCTTCGGCATTCGCCTGGCGCTCGTCGTCTGTGTTGGTGCGCTGTGGCTTTCCGGCGGTCGCTCGGCGCACACGCCGGCCGAGGCCCGCGCCGAAGCCCTGAATCGGCTTCTCACGAGCCGCATCTATGCGTTCCGGCAGCTCGCGACGTTGCTCAAGATGGTCGGCACGCTGCTCTACGCCCGCGTGCCCGAAGTGCGCGGGGCCATGCTCGGCGCTGCGGCTGTGCCGAGCGCGACCGTTTCGGGCACGCGCCTCGTACGTCGCGCCGACGAGGGAGGCCACGATGCCGCTCGACGGCTGGCCTGACACGACGGGCGCCTTGCCCGACGAATCGCTGCCGGAAGGCGCCGCCGTCGATGTTGCGACGCCCGGGCCCGACGTTGACGCGATCTTCGACGTGATCGTAGTGGGCTCCGGCGCCGCCGGCGCAGTGGCGGCCTTTCGTCTCGCTGCGAGCGGCTGCTCCGTGGCCATCGTCGAGGAGGGGCCGTGGATCTTCTCCCGTGACATGAAGAGGATCTCCTCGACGGCTTCCGAACGCTCTTTCGCGACGCGGGCATGCAGGCGCTCGAGGGCCGCGCGTTCATGCCGCTCTTGCAGGGCCGATGCGTAGGCGGCAGCACGGTCATCAATTCGGCCATCGCGTGGCGCGCGCCGGAGGACGTGCTCTCGGACTGGACCACGCGCTTTGGCGTGGGGCCGACGATGCACGAGCTCGAGCCGCACTACCGGGCTCTCGAGGCGGAGCTCTCCGTGCAGCCCGTGGCGGAGCACGTGCTCGGCGAGAACAACCGTCGCTTGCTCGCCACGAGAGGGGTTGAAGCCAGCGGCACGGGCCTCGAGCCGTCGGTGATGCGCCGCTACGACGGAGGATGCGAGGGGAGTGGGCGCTGCTTGACCGGCTGTCCAAACGGAAAAAAGCAGTCGATGAACGTCACCTTCGTGCCACGGACGCTCTGGCGCGGCGCCCGCATCTACTTCAACGCAAACGTGTCCCGCATCACCTTCGACGGACGCCGCGCCGACGGAGTCTTGGCCACCGGCACCGGACCCGAGGGGCGGCGCGTTCGTTTGCGCGCTCGGAGAGCCGTCGTGATCGCTGCGAGCACCGTGCAGAGCCCTCAGCTTCTGCGACGCAGCGGCATCAAGAACCGTCACCTCGGCGAACACTTTCAAGTGCACCCGGGGCTCGCGCTCCTCGGCCTCTTCGCCGATCCCATCGACATGTCGTTCGGCGCGACGCAGGGCGCTGAGAGCGTCGCGTATCGAAAGGAGCGCTTCAAGATCGAAGCCATCTCCATGCCGCCGGGGCTCGTGCTCGCGCGAATGCCGGGCGTGGGGCCGGGCCTCCTTGAGCGAATGCGCGACTACTCCCACGTCGCCATGTGGTCCATTCAGGTGCGCGCGGAAGCCGAGGGACGAGTCGGACGCACGCTCTTTGGGCGCGAACGCGTGACCTATTCGCCCACGCCCCGCGACATGATGACGGCTCGGTACGGTCTGAGCGTCCTCGCGCGACTCTTCTTCGACGCGGGCGCGCGCGAGGTGTGGCCCGGCGTCCATGGATTGCCCCCAACCCTTGCGCCTTCCGACGTCGGCAAGGTCCTCGGCGGACCCACCGATGCGCGCGCCTATTCGTTCATTGCGACGCACCTCTTTGGTGCCGCGCGCATGGGACCCGACGCCGCATCGGGCGTGGTGGACGGCGACGGCCTCGTCTACGGCACCGAGGGGCTCTACCTCGTTGACTCGAGCGTTTTTCCAACGAACCTCGGCGTCAATCCGCAGCACACCATCATGGCCATCGCGAGCCTTCTGGCGACGCGTCTCGCCGATCGGATGGCGCGCTGAGCGCGCCGCATCGCGGAGGGCGAACTAGCGGAAGAGTTCCATGAGGCGCACGCGCGGCAGGTCCTCGGGAGTGATGGACGCCTCCCGGTCCGCCAAGCGAAGGGCCACGCTCTCGTCGGGGTCGCCGGGAACGACGATGGCTCGAACCATCGGCCACGCCGAACCGAGGACGAAGCCCTCGTAGATGGCGTGGCCGAAGACGACGGCGCGCGCCCGTCCTGCCGCGACCGATTCTTCAATGGCCGCGCCGCTCGTCAGCGGCTCGGGGCTCTCGACGACCAAACCGCCCTCGTCGAAGAGCGCCAGTGCGTCTTGCGCTCGCGTTCGGGCACCCGGCAGGCGCCCCGTCGCGGGGTCGAGGCCGAGGCGCACGAGCTCGAACTGACGCGCGTGGAGGCTCCACTTGGCGCGCGGGTGAATCGCCCAAACCAGCGCGTTCAAGAGGTCGTGCCACGAACCGCTCCGCGTCGGGACGGTGCGGTGCGTGTGGATGGCGCCGTCGTAGAGGCTGTCGAGGCTGCGCGGGCCGACCCGTCGCTCCGGCGCTCGGACAAACGAGACCCCTGCGAGCGGTGAGAGTCGCTCGTGGATCTGCTCCGGGGAAGGAAACGCTGCGAGCGTTTCAAAGAGCGACGCGGGGCCGCGCACGGCCGCGAAGACGGCGTGTTCTTCGGCGAAGCGAGGCCGCCACGGCACCTGGGCTCTGAGCGCGCGAAAGGCGGTCATGGATGCGACGCCCCACTGGAGCCACCTTGGGGACTTGAACCCCAGACCTGCGGTTTACGAAACCGCTGCTCTACCGCTGAGCTAAGGTGGCGACCCGTGCGAGAGGCGAGCCGCCCGCAACGTGGACGCGCAACATACGCGCCCGTGCGGTTCAGTCAAGCACGCTGCGCGGCCTGTAGTGCCCACTCTTACCTATTTGTCCTCCTCCTGCGGCGATTCGCACCGAAGGGCCGACTTGGCGTAGAGTTCTTTCGGGCCTCAAAGACGCGCGCACCAGCGCGGCCGAAGGGGAGGGGACATGCACAAGATCCTAATCGTCGATGACAACTCGACGATGCGGCAAATCCTCAAGCTCTACATGATGGGGAAGATGCACACCTTCCTCGAGGCCGATAGCGCCCAGCGGGCGTTTGAGATTCTCGAGCAAGAGTCCGTCGACCTCCTCATCGTGGACATTCACCTCGGCAGGATTGACGGCGTCGAGTTCGTCCGAATGCTCCGTGAGAAGGATGCGTCGGCGCGTGACGTGCCAGTGGTCTTCATCAGCGGGGATCGCGACGGTAGCCAGGCCGTCACCGGCCTGAACACGGCCCGAGCACGTTCCTGCTCAAGCCCCTGGATCGCGAGAAGCTGGTCCAGGTCGTTGACTCGCTGTTGCCGCGGAAGGCCGGGTGAGTCGAGAGCGGTCCGCGGAGAAGGGGCCGCTCCAGCCGAGCCGCGGCGGAGCCGTCGCTCAGGCCCTTCCGCAGGTTCTGCTCGTCGACGACAGCGCGGCCATCGTCGCCTTTGAGGCGGCCGCCCTCTCTGGGCTCTACGCGCTCTCCACCGCCAGCGATGGCGCCGCGGCGTTGCAGCGCATTCGCGACGTGCGTCCGGCGCTCGTGCTGCTGGACCTCTCAATGCCCATCATGGACGGCGACCGCGTTGTCGAGGCGGTTCGCGCCGACACGTCGCTCGACGACGTCGCCATCGTGATCGTCTCGACGGAGCGGGAGCGAGCCCAGGCGTTGCTCAAGCTCGGGGCCAACGGCTTTCTCCCGAAGCCACTCAAGGCCGATGAGCTGCGAGCCACGGTGGCGCGGGTCCTCGAGGAGGTCGCGCGTCGCCAAGCCTCCGCGACGGTGCCCATCTTGCCGCTGCGGATCGGCCGCGTGGAGCTAGCCGTCAACGTGGAGCGTGTTCTCGCCGTGTCCTTGATGCCGCGCACCATCCCGCTTCCGGCGGGACCTCCGTTCATCAAGGAGATGCTCGACGTGCACGGCGAGCCGGTCGCCCTCTTCGACCTCGCGGAACGCTTGGGCGAGCCCTACGAGCTCTCGCGTGTAGACCGAAAGCTCGTCCTGATGCGCGCCGGCGATCGCGTGATCGCCTTCGCCGTCGACGAAGTCCGCGAGCCGATGCTGGTACCCCGCTCCGAAGTGGTCCTCCGTGCTTCCTTCGCCGGTGGTGAACATGAACCCCTTCGCGCTGTGCTCGAGGGGGTCGTCAGGCGCCCCGAGGCGCCGCTTCCATTGCTCGACGCGGCGGCGTTGCTCTCACCCGCCGCCGTCGAGTTCATCGCATCGGGCGTTCGTGCAGCAGCACAATTTGCGCCATGAACGACAAGACCTTGCGCCTCCTCGTGGCACGCGTCGCCGAAAAATTGGGTTTCGGCCCGACGCGATTCCCTACGCGGGGGCCGCGCAGGCGATTCGCGCACGTTTCCCGCGAAGCCTCGCGCCGGCGGAGGTCGCGCGCCGTGTTTCCTCCGGCGACGCCGAGCTCGAACGGACGCTGCTCGAGGCGGTGTCGGTCGGCGAAACGTTCTTCTTTCGGCATCCGGAACACTTCGGATTGCTCGTCGACTACCTCGCGTCGGTTCCGCGGAAGGACAGCCTCGTGGTCTGGAGCGCGGGCTGCGCGACCGGTGAGGAGAGCTACTCAGTCGCCGCGTGCCTGACGGCGAGCTTTCCCGGCGTCGACGTTCGGATTCTCGGCACCGACGTCGCGGCACGAAACGTCCTGGCCGCGTCGCGTGGGACCTACGGCGCGTGGTCGGTGCGCGATGCGGGGCCGATCCTCTTCCCCGTGTTCGACGCGCAAGAAGGAGACCCTGGCGCGTACACCGTCTTGCCGCGGATTCGCGCGTGCACGTCCTTTCAGGAGCACAACGTGCTCGACGAGCCTCCGGCGCCGGGGCGCTTTGACGTCGTGTTTTGTCGCAACGTCCTGCTCTACTTCTCCGAGGATGCCGCGGCGCGGGCCATCGAGCGCCTCGCCTCGGCGCTCGCGCCCGGAGGCCTGCTCGTCTTCGGAACCCTCGACTTGGAGGGAACTCCGCCGGGGACGGAGCGATTCGGGCCGCGCGAGGCGAACATCTTCGTGAAGCGCGGCCCTGCGCGGAAGACCAAGCGACCGTCGCTTCGTGCGCCGGCCCCGCTCGCACCGGTCGCTTCGCCGCGCAAGTCGGTCAAACCACCGCCGCGAGCGCGCTCGGTGCCGCCACCGAAGCTCCCGTCGCCTTCGATGGCACCGGCGGCGCCGCCCCGCGTCGCGCACGACGACGCGAACATCGCCGTTCACGTGTCCGTGCTCTCGGCCCTCGAGCGCGGTGACGCTGCGCGCGCCGAGGACCTGCTCGTGGCGCTACGAGCCTCGTCGCCGGACTACTTGCCGGGACTCTTCGAGCTCGCCGTCGTGCTTGCGCGTCGGGGCCAGCGCGGCGAGGCTGAGTCGATCATGCGAGACATCCTGCGTCGCACACGCACGCTCGATTCGCACGAGGTTGTCGTGGGGCCCGAGGAGCTGACGGTCGCGTATTACCGCGTGGCCGCCGAGGCGTACCTCGGCTTCGCCGTCGCCCCGGGAGGAGAGCGGCGATGAAGGAGTCGCTCTCCCCCGGCGCTCAGCGTTTGCTTGAGGCGCGGGCGATTCGCCTAGCGGCGCCGGCTCACGAGGCGGCGAGCGAAGAAACCGTTTGGTTGGCGACGTTCGCCGTGGGTGATCTCGAGGTTGGACTACCGCTTGACGCGTTGCGCGCGGCGCTTCCGCTGCGTCGCGTGACGCCGGTGCCGCTCGCGCCGCCGGAGGTGATTGGCGTCCTTCGCTTCTCTGGTGCGGTCCTGCCCGTCTACAGCCTCGCGTTCATGCTCGGGGGGCAGCCTTCGCGTCGTGATTCTACGCACCTCCTGGTGGTGGAGCGCGGCGCCGGACGACTCGTCGCCTTTGACTGCGTTCAAGTACCCCTCGCGACGACCCGGCCCGCGCGCGAAATCGAACTGGCTCGCGCTCGCACGCGCGAAGGAGAGCCGCTCACGGACGTGATGCTCGGTGACCGTGTCCTCACGCTCGTCGACGTGGGGCGCCTGTGTGCCGTCTGGGAGAAGAAGCGTGGCGCTTGATCCGCTCCTCGCTCCGCTCGTGCGTGGCTTCGCCGCCGAAGCGGAGGAGATCGCCGAGACGATCACGCGCGCCCTCTTGGATCTCGAGAAGGGCGGAACCGAGGGCGCCGACGAGCACTATCGGGAGGTCGCTCGCGGGCTCCACACGCTGAAGGGAACGGCCGGCTCGCTGGGCCTTTCGAATTTGTCGGAGCTCGCCCATAGGCTCGAGGACCTCGTGGGGCCCCTGCGCGCGGCCCGCGAGGCGATGTCCGCCGACGTCGCCGACCTCGTCTTGAGGGGCCTCGACTCCTACCTGACGACGTTGCGCGCCACCGCCGACGGCCGCGACGATTCGGCCGCCGAGGTCGCCCTGGGCGTCCTTGAGCAACCGTCGCCGACGTCGCGCGCGATGCTGGAGGAGCTGGCGCCGGCGTCCCAGGAGTTCGACGAGGTCGACATCGCGCTCCGCGTCGACGCGAAGAGCGCCACGGAATTGATGCGGCGCGTAGAGTTCCTGCGCGAGCTGCGGCTGCAGTTGGGGGACCGGCGCAGGGCCTTGCGCCAATCTCTGATCGCGGCGGAGCGCTTGCCTAAGGGGCAGACGGGGGAGCTTCGAACGCTCCTCGCTTCCCTGGACCGCGGCCTCGGCGCCGATGAAGAGCTGGCCGGTGACATCCTTCAAAACCTCGAAGAGTCGCTGCGGACCGTGTTCCTGCAGCCGCTGCGTACGGTCTTGGAGCCACTCCATCGCGGCGTGCGCGATCAGTGTCGGTCGGTCGGCAAAGAGGCGGCGCTGTCGATCGTCGGCGCGGAGATATCCCTCGACCGTCGACTCCTCGATGCGCTCCGCGCCTCGGTCGTCCAGCTCTTGCGCAACGCCGTGGACCACGGCATCGAGAAGCCCGACGACCGGCGCCGCGCCGGCAAGCACCGCGAAGGAAGCATCGTCGTCCGTGTCACGCAACACGGAAACCTTGTCTCCGTCGAGGTGTCCGACGACGGTGGGGGCATCGATCTCGAACGCGTTCGCGCCGTCGCCATCGAGCGCGGCGTCGTCGCCAAGGACGTCGCCGCCGGGTTGACCGAGCGCGAGCTGGCGGGGCTCATCTTCGCGCCTGGCTTCTCGACGAAGGCGGAGGTCACCAAGACCAGCGGACGCGGCGTTGGCCTCGATCTCGTGAAGGAGCGCATCGAGGCGCTCGGCGGCGGCGTTGTCGTCGACAGCCGCGCGGGGCAGGGGACGCGTGTGGTCTTGGATTTGCCGGTCGAGTTCGGCAGCTCGCCGCTCCTGGTCGTTGGTGTCGGCGATCACGAAGTCGCGGTGCCGATGCTGTCCGTCGAGTCGGTGCTGCGCTGCGAGTTGAGTCAGGTGACAGCCTTGCGCGGAGAGCTGCGCTTGTCGGTCGCCGCGGAGCTCGTGCCCATCCACGACCTCGGCGCGCTGCTTGGGGTTCGCTTTGAGCGCGCACCCACCAAGGGGGCTCCGCTGCTCCTCGTGCAGAGCCAAGGGCGGCGAGCCGCGCTCTTGGTCGACACTGTGCTCGGCGAGCGCGATCTCGCGATTCTCGCGCTGCCGGCGGAGCTGCGACACCTCGCGGCCTATCAGGGCGCCTCCATGGAGGCCGATGGGCGGCTCCTCATGGTGGTCAAGGCCGAGTGGGTGACGGACTCGAAGGTCAGCTCGGCGTCGTTGGAACGGCGGGCCCTGGTGATCGATGACTCGCTGACGGCGCGGGCGCTTCACCGCGCGATCCTTGAAGCAGGAGGCTTTGGGGTCCACGCGGTGAGCAGCGCCGAACTCGGCCTCGAGGCTCTCCGCGCGACCACCTACGAGGCCGTGGTGTGCGACATCGGAATGGCGGGGATGGACGGCCTCGCCTTCGCGGAGGCGCTGCGCGCCATTCCGGAGCGAGCGTCGACGCCGCTCGTTCTGGTGTCCGCGCGCGCCGACGCGGCGACACAACGCGAGGCGCTGGCGCGCGGCGCCGACGCCTTCGTCACGAAGGCCGAGTGCGCGGCGGGGCGCCTCTTGGCTGAGGTGCGCGGCGCTGTCACGCGCCGCCGGGGGGCGGCGTAGTGCGCAACGTTCGCGTCCTCGTGGCCGATGACTCCGTGACGATGCGCGCGGCGCTGCGGACCCTGCTCGAGCTCGACAGTTCCATCGACGTCGTGGGCGAGGCCCGCGACGGCGAGGAGGCGGTGGAGCTCGCATCGGTGCTCGCGCCCGATGTCATCACGATGGATGTGCTGATGCCGCGGCTGAACGGCCTTGAGGCCACGGGGCGCATCATGGCGAAGACGCCAGCCCGCATCCTTTTGGTCTGCGCCGTCGGCGACTCGGGCGGGGTCGATCTTTCGTTTCGCGCCATGGACATCGGCGCCCTTGAGCTCATCGCAAAACCTTCGGGGCACGATCTGACCGCTTGGGGGGCTGCCCTCCGGCAAACGGTGCGGCTCATGGCGGAGGTCCCCGTCGTCAGGCGCTGGCGCGCGCCCACGTCTGTGGCGCCGCCACCGCTCAAGACCGCGCCGCAGAGAGCCGTTGTCGGCATCGTCGCGTCAACGGGCGGACCGCCGGCGCTTGCCCAGCTCCTGTCTCAACTGCCATCAGGCCTGCCGGCCTCGTTTCTCGTGGCGCAACACATGGCGCAGGGCTTCACGTCCGGGCTGCATCGGTGGCTCGTCGACGTGAGCTCCCTGCCGGTGCACATCGCCGAGAGCGGAAGTCCGCTCGCTCTCGGCGCTGTCTACCTCGCGCCCGACGGTCAGGACCTGGAGTTGGGCCGCGACCAGCGCATCGCAGCGCGCACCCCGCGCTCGTCGCACACGCCGTCGGGAGACCGATTGCTCGAGTCCATCGCCCTGGCGGCCGGCACGAACTCCGTGGGGATGATCTTGACGGGCATGGGCGACGACGGAGTGCGAGGGCTCCGTGCGATTCGGGCCGCCGGGGGTCGAACGCTCGTGCAGGACGAGGCGTCGTCGGTGGTCTACGGAATGCCACGCGCCGCCGCCGAAGCCCAATTGGCCGACTACGTGGCGTCGCTCGACGTCATGCCAGCTTTGATCGTCGACATGGTGGCGAAGGAGAGAAAATGAGCGGAGAGCAACGGGCGTGGTGGATGGGCGTCACTCCGAAGTTTGCGGCGTTCATCGTCGTGGTCATCGCGGCGCTCTGTTTGGCGAACGTCTGGACGGCGACCAGGGCGCTGATGGGCGAGCGGACCAGCGCCTTCGAGCAGAAGGCGAGCGTCATCGCGCTCGATGTGCTTGGCACCCTCGACGGTGATGCCGACGCGAGCATGGCCCGCTCCGTGCGCGTCAATCGAACACACCGCGGCGTCCGCTACATCGCCGTTGTGGAGAAGGACGGGCATCCGCTCGTGCACACGTTCACCAACGGCGTCCCCGAGGAATTTCGTGGCGCCGTGGCGAACGCCTCGCGGATCTCCGGCGATCAGGGGCTGCGCGTGGCGCGAGACCTCAGCTTCCGCGCCTCCGACGGCGTCATCCACGTGCTCGACGTGCTCGGCACGAGCCCCCGCGGCGTCGCCGTGCACGTGGGCATGGACCTCGACCTCATCGAGGACGAAGCCTCGCGTATTCAGAAGTACATGCTGAGCGCCGGCTCCGGCGTGGGCCTCGTGGGCATCCTGGTCCTCGTATGGATCGCGCGGACCGTCGTCGTTCGTCCCATCCAGGAGCTCACGCGCGTCACGAGCGAGATCGTTCGGAAGGGCGACTTGACGCAGGAGATCGGCATCAAGTCCGAGGACGAGATCGGAGAGCTGGCGCGCTCCTTCAACGGCCTCATGAAGCGCCTTCGCGAGATACCGACGGCGCTGCGCGACTCGACGGAGCTCCTCGCCGCCTCTGTTGCCGACCTCTCCGCGTTCATGACGGGCCAGAGCCAGATGCTGACGAAGCAGGCCGCGGCGCTCCAGGAGACCCAGGTGACGGCCCAGGAGATCAAGCAGACCTCGCTCGTGGCGGCCCAGAAAGCCGAGGCCGTGATTCAGGTTACAGAGCGAGCCGAGAGCGTCAGCCGCGGTGGGGAAGCGGCCGTGGAGCAGAGCCTCAAGGCGCTCTTCGACATGCGCGCCCAGGTCGAGGAGATGGCGACCCGCATCGCAGGCCTCGGCGACAAGACGGTGCTCATCGGCGACATCACCCAGACGGTGAAGGACCTGGCCGACCAGTCGAACATGCTCGCACTAAACGCTGCCATCGAGGCGGTCCGCTCTGGCGAGCACGGACGGGGATTTTCAGTGGTCGCAAGGGAGATTCGAAGCCTCGCCGATCAATCGATCCAAGCGACGAACCGCGTCAGAGAGATTCTGGAGGACGTGCGCGGGGCCGTTGCCGGAACGGTCACCATCTCGGAGCGCGGTTCGAGTCGCATCGACGCGGGCTTGAAGGACGTTCGCACGACGGGCGAGAAGCTGACGGAGCTGTCGGGAATCGTGAAGGAGAACTCGGCCGTCGTTCGTCAGATCAACGCCGCCGTCGGGCAGCAGAACGCCGGTGTGGCGCAGATTTTCTCCGCCATCACGGACCAGAATCGAATGATGGAGGACACGATGAAACGCCTCTCGCAGACGGAGAGCGCCGTGAAGACGATCGAGGATGTGGCGATCCGCCTCGTGAAGCTGGTCGACGAGTACAAGTTCTGAGCCGCGCGGGCGCGTGGTCGGCACGCACCGTGGTCGGCACACCCCGTGGTCGGCACACACGACGAAGCCGCGCGCCGGCCCGTGGCGCAAAGAAATTCCGCGCAGGCCCAGCATTTCGCTAACCTGAGGTGTCCGAATGGTGAAGCAGATCCTCCTGATCGACGACAGCGCGACGATGAGAGAGATCCTCAAGGTCTACTTGATGGGCCGCGGCTTCTCCTTCATCGACTGCCCCGGTGCCGCACGCGCCCTCGAGATCCTGTCGTCGCAACCGGTTGACCTGATCATCGCCGACATCAACATGCCAAAGATGGACGGGTTGACCTTTGTCCGTGCGGTGCGTGTCCACGAACTCGAGGCGGTGCGAACGGTGCCCGTGATCCTCGTGACGGGGGACCGCGCCGACGACTTGAAGACACGGGGGCGCGACGCCGGCGCCAACGGCTTCCTGCAAAAGCCGCTCTCGAGCGACCAGTTGATGATGCTCGTCGATCAGCTGCTGCCCAAGACGTAGAGCGGGGCGCGAGGTCCGAGCGCGCGCTAACGCGCGGAGCTGGCCAGCATCGCTTCGACAACGGCGACGACGCTCTCGACGCGTGTCACGTCTGGCTCCAGCGCGTCAAAGTGCCCAAAGGGATCGATGAGCGCGGCGCGCATACCCGCTCGGCGTGCACCTACGATGTCTGTCGACACCATGTCGCCCAGGTGCAGGACCTCGTCGGCGGCAAAGCCGAAGGGGGCCCGCACCATATCGAAAATGCGAGGGTCTGGCTTTTCGACGCCGACGACGCCGCTGTCGAGGAAGACGTGGAAGAGCTCGCGGAGCGCTAGGTTCCGGAAGAGCGCGTCGAGCATTCCTTCCGAGTTCGACACGACGCCCAGTTTGACGCCGGTGGAGGCGAGCCACGCCAGCGCGTGGCGCAAGCCTTCGGGGACAACAGACCACAGGTTTTTGCGCACGTGCCCGGCCCACGCGCGCTCGAGGATCACTCGGACGGCGGCGCGAGGCGCGCCGGCCTCGACCACGAGCGTGCCGATCATCTGGCCCCAGGCGCGGGCGCCGGGGGCGCCGTCGTGCGCCCAGGCGACGGTCTCCATCGCGTCGTCAAGGTGGCGACGCTTCGCGCGCCCCTCGGCGGCCTCGAGGTCGAAGCGCCCGACGGCATGGCCCGCGGCCTCACAAATGCTCGCGAGGCGAGCGTGGTCGAAGAAGACGACGGTGTTGCCGGCGTCGAGCGACAGGAGACGCACGCCGCCGACGAGCGAGGGCGGAACCGTCGTCAAGGGCGCTCCGCCATTCGGTACAGGCTCGTGCCTCGGATGTTCTCGTCGATCTGGAGCGGATGACGCAGCGAGGGAAGGGCGCGCTGATCGCAGTCGGACCGATCGCACGTTCGGCACGTGACGCCCACTGGTACCGGGGCGCGCTTGTTGTCCAAGTCGACGCCTTCCGAGTAGATGAGCTCCCGCGCGTGCTCGACGCGGCAGCCGAGGCCGATGGCCTGCACAGGGTGCTGCGCGTGGTAGCCGCCGCTGTCCTTGTGAATGGTGCGCGCGATGCAGAAGTACGTGATGCCGTCAGGCATGCGCGAGAGCTGGATGCGGATCATGCCCGGCGTGAGGAACGCCGCGAAGACGTTCCAGCGCGGGCAGACGCCGGCGAAGCGTGCGAAGCGGATCCCCGACGCGCTGAAGCGCTTCGAGATGTTGCCGGCGACGTCGATGCGGATCATGTGGAACGGGACGCCCTCGGCGCCGGCTCTTCGCATCGTCGTTAGGCGGTGCGATGCCTGCTCGAAGCCCACGCGAAAGCGCCGGCCGAGCACGTCGATGTCGTAGCGCTCCTCGCGCGCGGCTCGCAAGAAGGGCTCGTAGGGCATGATGACCGCGCCGGCGAAGTAGTTGGCGAGCGTGACGCGCCCGAGCGCGCGCGCCTCGTCGCTCGTCAAGATGGGATCCTTCACGAGCCGGTCGAGAAGATCGCGTTCGAGCACCAGGCAGGTCTGGTGGGCGAGCTGGAAAACCCGACTCCGCGTGGGCAAGAGCTCGCTCAGGGCGAGAACCCGTCGCTCGGCGTCGAATTTTCGGAGCGTGTCTCGTTCAACGCCGGTTCGCGCGATGCGCACGGTGACGCCGCGAGTCTCGCCGAGGTGCCGAACCAGCCCCGTGTAGAGGTCCTCGCCTTCGAGCTTCGCGCGACGCCACAGGTCTTCGGCGCTCTCCTCAAGCTCGGGAAAGTGGTTCATGTGCTTCTGGATGAAGTCGCTCACCTCCTCCGACGGCAAAATGGACGTCGCGATGCCCGCCGACTCGTCGCCGTCCGTGAGCTTTGAGGAGAGCGATTCGGCGGACTGACGCGCACCGGCGTAGGCGCGGTAGAGCCCGAGAACCGCGCGCGCGGCGGCGGGACTCGCCTGCGCCATCTCGCGTACGTCCGCGTTGGTGAGCGAGTGGGCGTCGAAGAGCGGATCGGCGAAGACCTCGAGCAAATCGGCGACGAGCCTCGCGTCATCGTCGGCCGCGAAGGACTCGAGATCGACGTGGAAGAGTTGAGCGAGCTTGATGAGCAGGCCGGCGGGCAAGGGGCGCTTGCTGCCCTCAATGAGGTTTAGGTAAGAGGGCGACACGGCGAGCTTTTCGGCGAGCTGCACTTGCGTCAGCCCCTCGCGACGCCGCAGCGCGCGCACTTTGGCGCCCAGCTTTGGGCCCCCATCGACCTTAGAAATCGACA
Organism: Myxococcales bacterium; assembly: GCA_016703425.1. Classification (NCBI taxonomy): domain Bacteria; kingdom Pseudomonadati; phylum Myxococcota; class Myxococcia; order Myxococcales; species Myxococcales bacterium. Next base: position 1,373,666 of record JADJCA010000001.1, on the reverse strand, counting down.
TGATTGACAGTTTTACTGGTTGTCGTTGACAGGCGTCAACACGCGTTTCCGCGAGGTCTATTGAACTCGCCGGGCCTTTACTGCATTTTCAACGCATCGCAACATGACACCTACCAACGCGTCGACCGGGGTTGTGGTGAGCGGGGTTGTCGTGACGGACGCGCCCGCGAGCCTTGCGGCTTTCGAGCACCTGCTCACGGAAGGGGCTCGCTCGTTCCTCGCCGACTTGGTGCGTCGCTTCCGGCCGGCCATCGACGAGGCTCTCCTGGCGCGCGCCGAGCGGAAGCGCGCCTTCGACGGAGGCGCCCTCCCGGACTTCTTGCCGGAGACGCGCTCCGTTCGCGAGGACGCTTCTTGGCGTGTGGCGCCCATCCCCAGAGACCTCGAGGACCGACGCGTGGAGATCACTGGTCCCGTCGATCGCAAGATGATCGTCAACGCCCTCGGGTCGGGCGCGAACGTCTTCATGGCGGACTTCGAGGATGCGACGGCGCCGACTTGGGACAACCTCCTGGCCGGGCAGCAGAACCTCTTCGACGCGGTCCGCCGGCAAATCGACTTCACGGCGCCCGAGACCGGCAAGCGCTACGCCCTCCCTGAGAAGACGGCGACGCTCTTCGTCCGACCTCGCGGTCTCCACCTGCCGGAGCGGCACTTCGTTGTCGACGGCCGACCGGCACCGGGCAGCCTCTTCGACTTCGGACTCTTCTTTTTTCATAATGCCAAGGAGCTGTTGGTTCGCGGTACGGGGTCGTATTTCTACGTTCCGAAGCTCGAGAGCCACCGCGAGGCGCGAATCTGGAACCAGGTCTTCGCCTTCGCCGAAGCGGCGGTCGGTGTCCCCGCCGCCTCGGTTCGCGCGACGGTCCTCATCGAGACGTTGCCGGCGGCCTTCGAGATGGACGAGATCCTCTTCGAGCTGCGGGAGCGCTCCGCCGGGCTCAACTGCGGCCGCTGGGACTACATCTTCAGCTTCATCAAGAAGCTCGGCACGCACGCCGACCGCATCTTGCCGGATCGCGCGTTGGTCACCATGGGCGAGGCGTTCTTGCTGGCTTACAGCGAGCTGCTCATCAAGACCTGCCATCGACGAGGCATTCACGCCATGGGCGGAATGGCCGCGCAGATCCCCATCAAGGGCGACGCGGCGAGGAACGAGCAGTCGCTCGAAAAGGTGAGGGCCGACAAGCTCCGTGAGGTCCAGGCCGGGCACGACGGCACGTGGGTCGCGCACCCCGGCCTCATCGCCATCGCGCGCGCCGTCTTCGACGAGCACATGCCGGGAGCGCACCAAATTGCGCGCGCGCGCGACGACGTCTCGCCCTCGCAGAGCGCTCTCCTGGCGGTGCCCGGTGGCAAGCGGACCGAAGCGGGCCTCCGTCACAACGTCCGCGTCGGCATTCAGTACCTCGAGGCTTGGCTCGGCGGCCAAGGGTGCGTGCCGCTCTATGACCTCATGGAAGACGCGGCGACGGCGGAGATCAGCCGAGCCCAGATCTGGCAGTGGCTTCACCACGGCGTGACGCTCGATGGCGGCCCGGTCGTGACTGCCGCGTTCGTCGCGAGCGTCGTCGACGAAGAGCTCGCCCGGATTCGCGGCGAGGTCGGCGCCGAGCGCTTCGAGCGTGGGCACTTCCCTCGCGCCAAAGAGCTCTTCCTCAAGGTCGCCACCACCGAACCCTTCGAGGACTTCCTGACACTGCCGGCCTACGGCGATTTGTCCTGAGGCGCGCCGAACGCCGCTGCAACGGCGGCGGCGTCTTGCGCGGCATCAATGTAAACGATGTGCACATTCACCGAGTTGTCCCCATCCGCACTTGTCAAAGAGGAGAGCTACCCATGAGCGCAGCCGCCTTGCCCGTCCTAAAGACCGCCTACACGTCCGAGCAAAGTCCGCAGCGCTTTGCGGGCATCCTCCGGCCCTACACGCCGGGCGACGTTCAGCGGCTGCGCGGCTCCATGAGGGTGTCCCATACGCTCGCGGAGGTCGGCGCCCGCCGCCTGTGGAACCTCCTTCACAGCGAGGACTACGTCGCGGCCTTAGGCGCCCTCTCCGGTAACCAGGCGGTGCAGATGGTGCGCGCGGGCCTCTCGGCCATCTACGTGAGCGGCTGGCAAGTCGCCGCCGACGCCAACACGTCGGGCCAGATGTACCCGGACCAGAGCCTCTACCCCGTCGACAGCGTCCCCAACGTGGTCTCGCGCATCAACGCAGCGTTGACGCGCGCCGATCAAATCGATCACGCCGAGGGCAAGGGCGAGCGCTATTGGTTCGCGCCGCTCATCGCCGACGCCGAGGCTGGCTTCGGCGGGCCCCTCAACGCCTTCGAACTCATGAAGTCGATGATCGAAGCGGGCGCTTCCGGCGTTCACTTTGAAGACCAACTGGCCGCCGAGAAGAAGTGCGGCCACATGGGCGGCAAGGTCCTCGTGCCGACGAGTCAGTTCATCCGCACGCTCGCGGCGGCTCGTCTCGCGGCCGACGTGCTCGACGTCTCCACGCTCCTCATCGCGCGGACCGACGCCCAGAGCGCGCGGCTCCTCACGAGCGACATCGATGAGCGCGACCAGCCGTTCATCGAGCGCGGCGCGCGAACGCCAGAAGGCTTCTTTCATCTCAAGGGTGGCCTCGACTGCGCCATCGCGCGCGGCCTCGCCTACGCGCCCTACGCGGACCTCATCTGGTGCGAGACGTCGACGCCGGATCTCGCGGAGGCAAAGCGCTTCGCCGAGGCCATTCGCGCGCGCTACCCGAACAAGCTGTTGGCCTACAACTGCTCGCCGTCCTTCAACTGGCGAAAGAACCTCGACGACGCGACCATCGCCAAGTTCCAGCGCGAGCTAGGGGCCATGGGCTACAAGTTCCAGTTCGTCACCCTCGCCGGCTTCCACTCGCTCAACTACTCGATGTACGAGCTCGCTCGGAAGTACAAGGATCGCGGTATGGCCGCCTACTCGGAGCTCCAACAGGCCGAATTCTCCGCTGAGAAGGACGGCTACACCGCGACGCGGCATCAGCGCGAAGTCGGCACCGGCTACTTCGATCAGGTGACCGAGGTGCTGAGCGCTGGGAAGGCCTCGACGCTCGCGCTGACGGAATCAACGGAGGCGGCGCAGTTCGTGTGAAAAGTCCTTTGGACCGCCGCCGCGGCACGCGAACATGCGCGCCTCGTGCAAGCGAACCCGCGGCAGAAGGATGTCTCGACGCTCGCGGTCCTTTGGTTGGCTCTCTCCATCGGAGCCGTCGCATTCGGGGGCGGCTTCGCGATCATCGCCCGCATCAAGCAGAAGGTCGTTGACGAATACGGCTGGATGTCGACGGAGGCTTTCGCGGCCGTGTTGGCCGTGACGGCGGCGCTGCCAGGCACCAACGCGGCCAACCTCATGGCTGTCGTTGGCGCGCGGCAAAAGGGACCGCTCGTCGGTGCCCTCGCGGTCTTTTGTTTTCTCCTGCCGGGGAGCATCCTCATGCTGCTCCTCGCCGCGTCTTACGGGCGGCTCCGCGGCGTGCCGGCCGTCGGCGCGGCGCTGGCCGGCATCGCCGCGGCCGTTGTGGGGATTGTGGCCGCGGTCGCCGAGGAGCTTCGTCCCGCCGCCGTGAAGCGTCGCCTCGATCTCGTCGTCTTGGTCGTCACCTTTGGTTGCCTCGCCACGCAGGTCGTCGGCCTCCTCGAGTTGGTCGTGTTCGCCGGCCTTTATGGCGTTTTCGTGCACGGGCCCGTTCTTACGCGGGAGCGCCACCTCTCGCGCGACCGTGGCGACGATCGCTCGCCCTTCCTGCTCGCGGCGCCCGCCGCGGTGCCGCTCTCGACGGGGCTCTTCTTCTCCTTCGCGAAGATCAGCCTCGCCACGTTCGGCGGCGGCGTCGCGATGATCCCCGCCATCGAGCGCGAAGTCGTTGGGCGGGGGTGGGTCGACGGCGCGAGCTTCTCCGACGCCATTGCCTTCTCCCAATTGACGCCCGGCCCCATCGCCGCTTGCTCGACGTTCCTTGGCTACCGAGCCGCGGGCTTCCCGGGGGCGCTCGCCGCGACGGCGGGGGTCTTCTTGCCGCCGCTCATCCTTTCGTTGCTCGTCGCGCGCAGCCTGCCGTCGCTCGAGGCGCGCCCTCGCCTCCGCGCGTTCTTCTCCGGTGTGTCCGTCGCCGTCGTGGGTGCCATCCTCGCGGCAGCGTATTCGGTCTATCGCGTTGGCGTTCACGGTGTGGCGGCCACCGCGTTCGCCGTCGTCGTCTTCGGCTGGCGCCGCTGGCGGCCTTCCGACGGGACGCTGTGGCCGCTGCTTGCGGGCGCGACGTTCGGGCTGCTGCAAGGGCATCTTCGGTTGCCGTGAGCGACGCGGGCGCTCGGGGCTCGCAGCGCTGCTCGCCGCGCCCGAGGCGGCTGCTCGCTGTTAGGGGACGGTGACGAAGAGCGCGTAGTCCGTGGTCTGCTCAGGGACGACAACCTCCGTGCCGGCGCTGGCCTCGCGCTTGGCGAGCACGGCGGTGACGAGATCCATCGCGTCATCACGCCAGCGCACGTTGCGCAGGGGCGTGAACGCAGGGAGTGTGGTGCCCGGTGCGGCGATCGCAAACACCGACAAGTGCGGCACACCGGCGGCAACCCGGAAACGGAGGCCGGTCGTAGTGCCGGCTTTGCTCGTGCGCATGGTGGCAATTCGCGCCGCGGCGAGGAGCTCCGCCGGCACATCCGCGAAGGTGTTGTCGGCGGTGCCGTCAAGGTCGTAGAAGACGGGGCCGCCGCTCCACGGCGGTACGCCCACGAAGTAGGGGCGGTTGCCCGCGTTGGAAGCGGAGAGGTCCGTGATGGGATCGGCAGGGGCCGTCGCTGGAGTGGTTGGTGTCGCGTAGAAGATGCGCGAGCGCTCCTCGGTGCCCGCGCCGTCGGTGACCAAGACCTCGTTCAATCCGTCGCGTAGCGGAGCGGGCCAGTAGAAGACGTTGTCGACGCGGCGGTCGGCGGGGGCGCGGTAGTCGCCGTTGGCACGCGTGCCATGGTCTACGTCGTTGACGAAGAGGCGAAGCGCCGGCCGGTTTGAGTAGACCTTAATGCCGTTGTCTCGGCGCCCGCGCCGCAAGAAATAGGGCTGGCTGGTCGTTCGGAGCACCGGATGCGTCGGCCTCAGAAACGCCTGGAGCAAGTAGAAGGCATCCTTCCTGTAGGCGCCGTCGAAACTGATGATGCCGCTGTCGTTGACGCCCTTGGGCCGACCGTCGAGCAGAAAGTCCCGAAAGACCCACCAGGTGAACATCGCGGTGTCCTGCGCCCGATCGCGGAAGGCCACCTGGGTGTGGCTCTCCACAATGCGCTGCAGCCACTCTTCGGGCTCGAAGGTCGCGAGCTTGAGGGCCGCGTCGGCATAGTCGGTGTGATGCGTGACCACCGAACGGCCACCGGTCTCGGAGATGAGCTTTCGTTCGCTGGCGAGGGTGTCAAAGTCCCAAGGCGTTCCGCCGTACCAGCCGGGGTAGACGTTGTGCGCCACCGCGTCGATGGGGGCGGCACCGAAGAAGTCTGCGTTGTTGGCGTAGACCACCGTTCGTGTGGTGTCCTCTTCCTTGACGGCAGCGGCGTACCGCGTGGCGGCGTCCTGCGCTTCCGGTCCCAAGCGCGAGTCGATGACTTCATTGCCCACGCTGTAAAACATGACGCTCGGGTGACTCTTGGACTGGCGGACCATGTCACGCGTGATGCGGTCCCCCGTCGCCGTCCACGGACCCGGCGTCGAGAAGCCGTTTTCGACCCAAAGCGCCACGCCCAGCTCGTCCGCCAACTCGAGCTCGAGTTCCGCATGCGGATAGTGCGCCAAGCGCACGAAGTTGACGCCCAGCTCCTGCAGCGTTCGCCATTCAGCGCGGAGTTCGTCGTCGTTGACCGCCGCGAGGTGCGCTTCCGTCTCCTGGTGCTTGTTGATTCCTCGCAGGGCCACCCGGCTGCCGTTCAGGCGCGCGCCGTCGGGGCCAAAGGACCACGCGCGGAGGCCAACGCGCGTCGCCACGCTGTCGCGGACGGCGCCGTCGGCCTCAATTTCGGTGTCGATGCGGTAGAGCGCGCCCTTGCCGAGCTGCCAAAGCGTCGGACGCTCGATTCGGAGAGAGGCCTCCGCGCGCAATCGGCCGCGGCGCGCGACGCGCACGCTGGTGCGATGCTCCAGGACGCGTGTGCCGTCGGGTGCCGTCACGCGATGCACCACGTCGGCATCGACGTCGACGTCGAGCGTGTTTCGGAGCGGCGTCGCAACGTTGAGCGTGGCCAGACCTTCGCTGACGTCGGTCGAGGTTACGTCGACGCCTGTGGTTCCGTGCATCGGCTCCACGTGAATGGCGTCGGCCGCGAGCACGCGGACCTTCCGATAGATGCCGCCGTAGGGCTTGTAGTAGTTGTGCGCCAGCGCGAGGCGCGGCAGGCAGTCGTCGGTGCCCTCGTCGGTGTTGTCGACGCGGACCGCGATGACGTGCGGACCGGACTGGGCGAGGGCGCTCGTCGCGTCGAACACAAAACGCGTGTACGCGCCGCGGTGTTCGCCGAGGCGCGTGCCGTCCATGAAGACTTCGGCCACGGTGCCGACGCCTTCGAATATCAGGTAGGTGACGGGCGCCAACGGCCCCTCCGACGAGAGCGAGGTGCGGTACCAGGCCCGGGGCAACGTGACGAAAGGCGCCCGCTTGGTGTTCCAGGTGTGCGGCACCGCGACGGCGCCCCACTGTGAATCGTCGAAGGCCGGCTCGCGGGCTGCCGATGGTTCGTCAGGTGAGAAGCGCCAGCTCGTGAGCAGCGTCTCGGTCCGCTTGTTTGGTGCGGGAAGGCGCTGCGAGCCGGCCGTGGCAGGCAGCAGCTCCGGCGTACGAGCGTCGAGCCCACAGGAGACGGCTACGAGTAGAATGAGTCGTCTCATTCCCAGAGCATAAGCGCCCAGCCTATCTTCGCGGAAACACCGAATCTCCTCGCGAGGGGCGTCCGGCGCTGCTACGAGGCGTCGTGGACGACCACACCAAAGAAGCCCTCGGTCCCGCACTCAGCGAAGCACTCGAAAAGAAGGGCTACGCAGAGCTGACGCCGGTGCAGCTCGCGGTCCTCGAAGACGGGGTCACCGAGCGCGACGTCCGCATGACGTCGCAAACGGGGTCCGGGAAGACCGTCGCCATTGGGCTCTTGCTCAGGCACCTGGTGGCCGCCGCTCTTGCGCACGAGAGCCCAAAGTCGGCCGCCGGGCGACCAACCGCGCTGGTGATCACGCCGACACGCGAGCTGGCACGTCAGGTCGAGAGCGAGCTTCGCTGGCTCTTCGCGGCCATGGCCGTTCGTGTCGCCGTCGTAACCGGTGGCTCCAGCTACGGCCTCGAGCGCCGCGCGCTTGGCTCCGACCCGACGATCGTCGTCGGAACGCCGGGCCGACTCGTCGACCACCTCGATCGAGGCAGCATCGATCCCGCCGGGCTCCTCGCCATCGTGATCGACGAAGCGGACCGCATGCTCGACCTCGGTTTCCGAGAGGACCTGGAGAAGATCATCGGACGCGCGCCGGCGGGGCGCCGCACCCACCTTGTCTCGGCGACCTTTCCTCGCGACGTGGCGGCGCTCGCCAATCGCGTCCAGACGGAGCCGCTGCACGTCGAGGGCACGCGCCTCGGCGACGCCAACCTCGACATCGAACATCTCCTGCACCTTGTGCCGGCCCACGAGCGTTTTGCCGGTCTCGTCAACCTGCTGCTCTCCGATCACGACGGTCGCTCCATCGTGTTCGCCCGGACACGCGCCGAAGTGTCCGATCTCTCCGAGGAGCTTAGGCGCGCGAACTTTCGCGTCGCCGCGCTCTCCGGCGACATGGAACAGCGAGAGCGCAACCGCGCGCTTGCCGCCTTCAAGCAGGGTGAGCTCAACGTCCTCGTCGCCACCGATGTCGCCGCCCGCGGTCTCGACGTCGCGGCCGTCGATCGCGTCGTGCATTATTCGCCGCCCACGGAGCCGGACGCTTATACGCACCGCAGCGGTCGCACGGGGCGCGCCGGTCGGCGCGGCACGAGCCACGTGCTGGTGGCGCCGCGGGAGCTCTTGCGCGTGCGCCGGGTGCTCTCCGAGGCCAAGGTCACGTCGCGCGTCGAGCCGCTCGAAGCTCGCGAAGTCATCGAGGCGCGTCTTCGCGAGAGCTTCGTCGCCGAGCTCACGGCGGAAGGTGCGGACGAAGCCATGGACCCGCGCCTCGGTGCGCTCGCCAAGCGCCTCGCTGAGGTCCCCAACGTCGAGCCCGTGCTCCGTCGCCTCCTCATGCGTGGCGACTTCGCCCGCCTGCCGGCGCCGCGCGACGTGACGCCCGTTGACGCGCCCGTTCCCCGCGAGCGCGAATCGCGACGACGCCTGCCCTCGGCCAACGATGAGCGGGGGCCGCGCCCCGCCGCCGGCGATTGGGTGCCTTTCCGAGTCACGTGGGGCTCGGTTCACGGCGCCGATCCGCGTCGTCTGCTCGCGATGGTTTGCCGCCGCGGAGGCATTCAGAGTCGCAGCGTCGGCGCCATTCGCATCGGTCCCACGTGGTCGACGGTCGACGTGGCGCGGTCTGTGGCCGCCGAGTTTTCGAGCGCCGCGGCGGAGCCGGATCCGCGCGATCGTCGCGTGACCATCGCGGCCGATCGCGGCCCGTCGCCCGAGCGCGGGCCACGCTCCACGTCCCGTCACGAGGGGCCGCGTCACGAGGGGCCGCGCCACGAGGGGCCGCGCCCCGAAGGCCCGCGGCGTGACGCACCGCCCGGGCCACGAGGTCCGCGCTTTGACGCCCCGCGCGGGGATGGTCCGCGTCGAGACGGACCGCGGCAAGATGGCCCGCGTCGTGATGGACCGGCTCGCGGGGGACCCAGCCGTGAGGACCCCCGTCGGGACCGACCCGCTCACGAAGCACCGCATCGCGACAGCCCGCCGCGCGAGGACACCCGCGGCCACGACGCAGCGGCTCGCGAGCGACCGCGCCGCGAGGGCCCGCGCCCTGCGTATAACGAGAGGCCGGCGCCGCGCGCGGATGCCGCGTCGTCCGGCGCGCGGCCTCGCGACGCTGTCAAGGCCGAGAGGCCGAGTCGACGGTCGCTGCCCGAGGCGCCGCCGCGCGACGAAGGGGCCCGCCCCCCGCGCCGCGACGTCGTGCCGCGCGACCGCAGAGACGCGCCGCCGGCCGGTCCAGCGCCGCGCGACAGCGGCGGTCGCGCGCCGCCGCGTCGCCCCGCCCAAGGTGGCGCGTCCCGCTTCAGCAAGAAGCCGAAGGCGGGCCGCGGTCCTCGCTAGCGTTTCAATCAGAAGGTCGCGCGAACGTCGAGGCCTGCCGACCACACGCCGTAGCTGTCGGCTTTGACGAACTGCTTGCCCGGATCCTCGTTCGAGCAATACGACGAGCCCACAAATCCCGGTGCCGAGGTCGACGCCTTGAGACAACCGGCGACGGTGTTCGCGAGCGTGTACTCGAACGACGGTCCGACGGACAACATCGGAAGGACGCGGTAGTCGACACCGACGCCAAGGGGAACGGCGACGGCGTGGTGGTCCAGCGTCCAGTCGACGCTGACGTTGCCGAGGGGCCGCTTGTATGACTGGACGTCACGCATGTAGCCAACGCCGGTCCCCACCCACGGATCGATGTGCTTGCGGATGGCGGGGCTCATGGCGAGCGGGTACGCGCGGAGGTAGAGGCCGGCGTCCCATGCGCTGCGCGTGAGGTCGGTCGTGCCGTCGCTCTGGACGGAGGCCGACGCGGAGCGATAGCCAGCCCGCAAGCCTGCGCTGACGAGCGCATGGAAACGCGCGCCGACCATGGCTTGCCCCACGAAGCCCCCACCGAAGGGGCTCGCGCCGCCGGCCACGGCGCCGGGGTCGGCGCCGCTAAGCCCCGCCTGGGCGTTCGGTGCATAGCGCACGGGTGACGTGGCGGGCGCGCCGCCAAAGCTCGGCCGGAGCACGAGCTCGAGACCCGAGAGGTGGGTCGAGCCGGGCTCCTGATCAGCCTTTTCGCCGGCGGCGGCGTTGGGGATTTCTACGCTCGTTGTCTTGGTGGAGCTTGCTTTCGGCCCGTCAGCCAACGCCCCAGAAGAAAGGGTGAGCGTGCTGAGCGAGAGAAAGCCCACGGGGGCGAAGCGAAAAACAGAACGCATGGGAGCCTCGTAGGGGTCGCTTCCGCCATCGACATCGGTGGCGCGACGCGGTCGCACAAGCACCGCGCGTGCCGCTTCGCGCAGCAAACGAATCCACGTTTCTTCCGTCGCGCTGTGAAGTCCGCTTCACGAGGTGTGTTCGCCGGGTCACGGCGCGCGCGGGAAGGGGCTTCCGCAGCGGGAGAGAAGGGGATAGGTCTTGAGCGCCCGCCGCACCGGCGGCCCTTACCCGGAGACATCGATGAGCAAAGCGGAAATCCTGGCGTTGGCCTTGGCGGTCACGGCGGTCGGTTGCGACAAGAAGGACGACGCTCCCAAGAGCGCGCCCGCGCCGACGGCGACGGTGGCTTCCTCTACGGGCGCCGCCGCGTCCGCTGCGCCAGCCGCTTCTGCTGCGCCGACGGCCAGCGGGAGCGCCCGGTCTTATGCGCTCGAGGCCGGCGGCAAAGTCGCCATCGACATGGACGCTCCGAAGGAGCACATCAAGGCTTCCGCCGGCAACGTTGGCGGTGAGCTCAAGATCGACCTCGGAAACCTCGCGGCCACCAAGGGGGACGTCAAGGTCGACCTCACCACGCTCAAGACCTCGACGTTCAACGACCCGGGCAAAGACGGCAAACAAACCGAACACGCGCTCACGTGGCTCGAGGTGGGCGCTCAAGCGACGCCGGAAGACCGAGAGAAGAACAAGTTCATCGTCTTCTCCGTAAAGAGCGTGGAAGGCCTTGCCGTCACCGACCTCGCGAAGGTAGCGCCCACGAAGGATGGTGCCGACGAGGTGCGAACGGTGTCCGGCAAGGTCAAGGGCGAGGTGACGCTGCACGGCAAGAAGGCCGCGCGTGAAGCCGAGGTCCAGATCGCGTTTCGCGGACCTGCCGACAAGCCGTCGCGCGTGGACATCAAGACCACGAAGCCGCTGATGATTGTCCTGGCGGACCACGACGTGAAGCCGCGAGACAACTTCGGCAAGTTGGCGCAGGGGGCCTTTAACCTCCTCGGGACCAAGGTGGCCAACGACGCTGCCATCGTCCTCGAGCTATCTGCGAAACCGAAGTGAGGGTGACGCGTAAGGCTCCTAGGGCCTTCGCCGTTCCTTTTTCCGCCTGCCGTGTGAGTACAGACCAAGGAGTTCTTCAATGAGTCAGCTTTCGTTCCAGAAGTTTGCGTTCGTTCTCGCGGCTCTCGGCGGCACGGCCGCCTGTGGTGGCGGCGACCTCACGCCGCCGAAGGCGCCGGACGTCGCCGCGCCCAGCCCGGCCGCGCCCACGGCACCGGCGACCGACACGGCGAGTCCTTCGGCCCCGAAGGCCGACGCGCCGAAGGCGGATGCCCCGAAGGCCGATGCGGTGACGCCTCCGGCCGCTCCGGCCGCAGCGGCGACGGGCAAGACGGAGCCGGGCAAGACGGAGCCGGCGAAGGCGGACGCGAAGGCCGATCCGAAGAAGCCGACGGGCAAGAAGCCACCGGCAGCTCAGGCCGGCTGCGGCGCCGGCACCTGCTCTGCGGATGCCAAGACGGACGTAAAGAAGAAGCTCATCTGAGCCAGCGCCGGGAGTCAGGGATGCGCGAGTCTGCTGCCTCGATTCCGTTGGGATCGACGCGTCATGCTCGCGCTTCGCACTCGGACGAAGGATGACCCTCGGTCAGCTCGGCTTGGGCCTTCGTTGGGAGTTCGCCGACGAGCTCTTGGCGCGCGCGCCCGAGTCCGTGGACTTCCTCGAACTCTCACCAGAGAACTACATCGGCCGCGGCGGTTCGGCTCGCCGCACACTCGAGCGCGCCCTCGAACGATACCCCGTCGTGACCCACGGACTCACGATGTCCTTGGGAGGCGTCGAACCGCTCGATGACGCGTACCTCGCCGAGCTCCGCGCGTTCATCGCCGCTGTCGGGTCGCCGTGGCACTCCGATCACGCGTGCATGACGGCCCACGGCGGTCGCGTGCTCCACGAGCTCTTGCCGCTGCCCCTGACGCGTGCGCACGCGGCGCTCGTCGCGGAGCGCGTTAAGCGAGCGCGGGACGCTATCGGCGTGCCGCTCTGCGTCGAGAACGTGAGCGCCTACGTCAGGCTGGGGCAAGGGGAGTTGACCGAACCGGAGTTCATGCTCGCCGTCTGCGAACAGGCGGACTGCGATCTGCTCTTCGACGTCAACAACGCCATCGTGAACGCGACCAATTTCGGCCACGACGTTCGCGTCTGGCTCGACGACCGAATCCTCGCTCGCGTGAGGCAGGTGCACGTCGCGGGCCACGAGTGGTTCGACTTTGCCGACGGCGAGCTCCTGAACCGGGGAGACACGCGACCCGAAGCGGCGCCGCCGCTCACGCACGAGCGTCTGGTCGTCGACACCCACGGGGCTGCTGTCCAACCTGCAACCCTTGATTTTCTCGGCGAGGTATTGCGCCGCGTCGGCCCTGTTCCTGTCGTCCTTGAACGTGACGAGAACGTTCCCCCGCTCGCGGCCCTGCTTGCCGAGGTGGAGCGCCTTCGGGCCGTGGTCGCGCTCAGCGCCTCAGCGAGAATAGCCCCGCCGCGCTCAGCCGGCTGAGCAGTCGCGCGGCGTCCTCGAGGTGAGCCGCGGCGTTCGTGCCGGTTACGGTCAATTGCGCTACGGCGTCACCGAGCGGCGTGCCCGACATCAGGGCGGACACTAGCGTGTGTTCTGCTGCGGTCAGCGCGAACGCGTGGACCGTGAACGCGTCGTCGCGGCAAACCGCGACGTAGGTCTCGGCCTCGGCTGGAGCCAGGTCGCTACCCTCGAGAGCCGAGAGCACCGAATAGGTGAAGCGGTGGAGCTGGCTCGCCTTGGCGGCGACGAACCGCGACTGGAGGTGAAGCTCCGGCGCGTCGCCCACGGCCTCGTCGTCCTCGCAGACCATGGCCTGGAAGCGCGCGAGCTCCAGCGTGGTCAGCTCGTGGGGCCACGCCGGGAGCGACGCGTTCTGCCTCCAAGTTGCCCCCGCGAAAAGTGTGAACTCGCCGGGTACGTCGCGAAGGCGCGCAGAACGAGGGCCTCCATCGTTCAGGAAGCGGACGACGGTGTCGTCGAAGAGATCGTCGTGGTGCGCGTTCACGAGCTCGCGGCTGCGTTCGAGCACCCGGAAGAGAACGCGCGCGAGGTTGTTTCGCACAAGCGCCCGGTACACGCCGAGGCGCGCGCCCGTCGCGCCGAGGGCGGCCCCGTCGGCGTCTGACAACCCGTGGGCGCTGACGGCGAGCGCAAGATCGCTGACCTTCTCGCGGCCCCGTGCGTCGAGGCAAACCGACTCGAGGAGGTCGAAGAGCGCGCGGCTTTGGGGAGGTGCACCGCCCACGATGTTCAATCGAACGTGAACAGGTACCGGGCCGTCTGGGCCTCCGTCACGGTCACCTTGCCGGTCTTGCTGCGACCGCCGGCGTCGCACTTGAGCGAGTGCTCGCCGACGGCGAGCTGCGTCGACACGGGGGTCGCGCCCAGCGGACTGCCGTTCACAGACAGCGCGCACGTGCCCGGCTGCGCGACGACGACGAGGCTGCCGATGCCGCGGACGCGCGCGCCGGGCAACGAGTCGACTTGCACCGAGGTGGCCGAGGGCGGCGCCGTGGGCGCGGTCGTGACGGGGGCGGTGGTCGCTGGCGTGATGCTTCGTGGCGTCGAGGTCGTGTTGCGCGTCACCGCGATGACGAGGAGGGCGACGGCGAGGCCGAGCGCGAGAACGCCGAGGCCGATCACGAGACCTTGCGGCGGCGCCGGAGCGCGCACCGCCGGTGGAGCGAGCGAGGCGCTGGGCGTCCACGGTGCGCTGAAGTTGCCGCTCGGCATCCGCACGCCGGTGTCGGTGAGCGACGGCGGGCGATCGCTAGGGCGCACGACCGCCGGGAGCGCGTTCGTGGCGTCGGGGTCCGAAGGTGGACCTTTGGTGACCGGGGAGGGGAGCCGCGCCGGGTCGTGCTCCAGCACCGACGCCACGAGCGACAGCCGCTCGACGATCTCCTCGAAACCCTTGATGCGCTTGTTCTTGTCGGTCACGAGGCAGTCGCGCACGAGGGCGCGAAGGGACTCGGGCAAGTGGGGCGCGAGCTCGTCGATGCTGCGCGGCTGCGTCGTGGCGATGGTGACGATGAGCGCGTTGAAGTTGGGCGCGTCGTAGCAGCGGAAACCGACGAGCGCTTCGAAGAGGATGCCGCCGAAGGCAAAGACATCGGTTCGCCCGTCGACGTTAGGCGCGCCCATGGCCTGCTCCGGGCTCATGTAGAGCGGAGAGCCGAGCACGGTCCCGGCCACCGTTAGCGCGCCGGAGCCGCTTCCGTCGTCGTGGAATTTGCTTACGCCGAAATCGAGGACCTTGGGGACGGCGATGCCTACGCGATCCTTGTGCAGGTAGATGTTCGTCGGCTTGAGGTCACGATGGACCACGCCCGCGCGATGAGCCGCCGTTAGCGCGCGCGCCACGTCGAGCATGATGACGGTCATCTCGTAGATGGTCATCGGCGGGTTTTGTCGGCGGAGCGCGGTGTCGAGCGAGACGCCGCTCAAGAGCTCCATCACGAGGAAGAGCGCGCCCTCGTCGGTCTGGCCGACGTCCATGATCTCGACGATGTTCGGGTGATTGATGCGGGCCGAGGCCTTCGCCTCCATCAAGAAGCGCTGCGCCGCTTCGGCGGTGCGCGCCATGGCTGGCAGCATGAACTTGATGGCGAACTGACGCTCCGTGAACGTGTTGGTCGCAGACCACACCTGGGCCATTCCCCCCGTTCCGAGGAGCTGGTTGAGCCGGTACTTCCCGGCGATTATCTGGCCCGATTCCATCTGCACTTCCGAACCACGCGTCCCTGAGGTGCCGTAAAGCAACCCGGGCCCCCACTTCGCTTCAGCTCTCTTCCACAACAGTCCTTGAAGAATCAAAGGTCCTCGCGTCGGAAGGCGTACGGCCTCCTCTGCGGAGCCTGTCAGCCAATCGTCAGACCTCCGTCGATCACAAGGGTGTGTCCTGTCAAATAACTGGCCTCGTCGCTCGCGAGGTAGAGCGCGCCACCGGCGATTTCGGCCGGGTCGCCGACGCGACCAAGCGGCGTGCGCCGGACGACGTCCGCCAAGAGGTCTTTGTCGTCGACGATGGCGCTCGCGAACTTCGTCTTGATGAATCCCGGCGCGATGGCGTTGACGCGAATGTTGGCGCCGGCGAGCTCCACCGCGAGCGTCTTGGTCATGGAAATGACCGCGGCCTTTGTCATCGCGTAGGCGCCCTGCAGCGGCGTCGCCATGAGGCCCGCGACGCTCGCGACGTTCACGATGGCGGCGGGCGTCTTCTTCTCCATCGCGTGCTTGGCGACCTCGCGGGTCATGAAGAAGTAGCCCTTCACGTTGACCTCGAAGGTCTTGTCCCAAGCGGCCTGCTCGATGTTGAGCATCGGCCCGAAATAGGGATTCGCGGCCGCGTTGTTCACCAGCACGTCGACCTTGCCGAAGCGCTTCACGGTCTCTTCGACGAGGCGCACGCAGTCGGCCTCCTTGCCGGTGTGCGCCGCCACGGCCGCTGCGTTGGGGCCGAGCTCCTTGGCGAAGCTCTCCTCCACCTTGCGTGAGGCCACGACGACCTTCGCGCCGGCGTCGAGAAAGGCGCGCGCGATGGCCTCGCCAATGCCGCGGCTGCCGCCGGTAACGATGGCGACTTTGCCTTCGAGCCTGGTCTTGGACTGGGGCATGGGAGGGTGGGGCTTACCACACCACATAAGGGAACGGATCCCCCACCTGAACAAAACCTTCTAACGCCGCAATTTCAGCGGGTTATGTGCAACCCGGGGCAGCCTTGACGGCTCAGGCGCCGAGCGCGCCGAGGGCCCGAAAGCGCCGATACCGGTGTTCAACGAGCTCGTCTGGCGTCTTCGAGAGGAGCGCTTTGAGGGACCGATGAAGCGCGCGGTCGACGGCTTGGGCGATGGCGTCGGGATCTTGGTGGGCGCCGCCGGCCGGCTCCTCGATGATCGAGTCGACAACGCCAAGCCGCAGAAGATCGGGCGCCGTCATCTTCAAGGCTGCCGCCGCCTTGTCGGCTTGGGCACCGTCCTTCCACAAGATCGACGCGCACCCTTCGGGCGTGATCACGCTGTAGGTGCCGTATTCGAGGACGAGCACGTCGTTGGCCACGCCCAGCGCGAGCGCGCCGCCGCTGCCGCCCTCGCCGATGATCGTCGCCACGATGGGCACGCGGGCGCGCGCCATAGCGGCGAGGCACGCGCCTATGGCTTCGCTTTGACCGCGCTCCTCGGCGCCGATTCCCGGATACGCACCGGGCGTGTCGATGAACGTGAAGACCGGCAGTCCGAAGCGATCGGCCATGTCGTAGAGGCGTCTCGCTTTCCGGTAGCCCTCAGGCTGAGGCATGCCGAAGTTCCGCTTCACGTTCTCCTTCGCGCCGCGACCTTTCTGATGGCCGAGGACCATGACGCTGCGCCCGTGAAACCGAGCGAGGCCGGCAACGATGGCCGCGTCCTCGCCGAAGGTGCGATCGCCGTGGAGCTCCTGGAAATCCAGGAAGAGGCGCTCCACGTAGTCGAGCGTGTAGGGACGGTTCGGATGCCGACACAGCTGCACCTTCTGCCAGGGCGAGAGGTTCGCGAAGAGCTCGCGTACGAGCCACCCGGTCTTCTCTTCGAGGCGGCGGAGCTCGGCGCGCAGGCGCTTGTCGCCGGTCGCGAGCTCGCGCAGCTCACGAACGCGTTCGACCAACTCGACGACGGGTTTCTCGAAGGGAAGGACGTATGCGGCCACGGCTCTTCTGCGTCAGGAGTTGTGTGTAGCCGCCGAGGGGCGCTCTCGTTTCACGTTGAAGATGCGGAGCGGCTTCTCTTTGCCCTTGAGGGCCGTGGGCGGCAGCTCTTCGACCTCAAAGCGTTGGCCGAGCTTCGCCAGCGTAGGCTCGCTCACGATGATCTGCCCCGCGAGGGCGATGCCGCAGAGGCGTGCGCTCGTGTTCGCGGTGTCGCCGATGACGGTATAGCTGAGGGCCTTCGAGCTGCCGACGTAGCCCGCGATGAGCGGGCCCGTGTGGATGCCGATGCCGATGGCGAGCGGCGGGAGGTTTCGCTCCAAGCGCTTGCGGTTGAAGGTGCCGAGCGCCTCCATTTGATCGAGCGCGCTCTGAACCGAGCGAACGGCGTCGTCGGGATGGGTGGCCGGCGCGCCCCAGATGGCCATGATGCCGTCGCCCATGAACTTGTCGAGCGTGCCCTCGTACTTGAAGACTTGGTTCACCATCTCTTCGAAGTAGTCGTTGAGCATCTCGACGAGCTCGCCTGGACCGGCGCCCTCGCTCATGTTCGTGAAGCCGCGGATGTCGCTGTTGAAGACGGTGCACTCCTTGACGAGGACACCGCCCTTCTTGACCTCGAGCTTTCCGCTCGCGACCTGCTCGGCGAGGTTGGGCGAGAGGAGCCGTGAGAAGCGCTCGCGCGTCACGATCTCCTGCTCGATGCGCTTGGCGAGCAACGTGTTCTCGATAAACATCGCGGCCTGGTTGCCGACGGAGGTGATGATCTCGAGATCCTTCTGCTGAAAGACGGCGAGCGACTCGCTGTCGAGCCAGAGGACGCCGAGGACGTCGCTCTCGTGCATCAGCGGCACCACGATGGCGCTCGAGATCCGGTTCAGGATCATCGATTTGCCCTTCGATGACGCAAAGTCCATCGACGCATCGTGAGTGATGACGCTCTTCTTCTCGGTGATGACGTGGTTGAGGATCGTCGAGCTGATCTGAATGGGCGCTTCGGTGCCGTCGCGGCGGCGCGCCACGCGGGGCAAGAAGTCTTCCGCTTGAGGCGGCGCGCCCTTCGCTCGCTCGCCCTCACGGAGAAGGATGACGCCGCGGTCGGCGCGCACGAACTTGAAGAGGGCGCTGACGATCTTGTCGAGGAGGCGGTCGAGGTCGCGCTCGAGGCCGATCTCGCGCGTCAGCTCCCACGTCACGCGGAGTCGCTCGTAGTCGAGCTGCAGCTGCGGCGGGTCGCGCGAGATTTGATCAAAGGGCAAAAAGCCCTTCTGCTCGGCCGCGATCTGAGTCCCGATGGCGCGCGCCGAGTCGAGCACGTCGACGCGCGTGCCGGCAAAGCTCGGGGGCCGATGCGGAGCACGGGGCGCTTGGCCCGGGGCCGCGGGGGCCTGACCGAACATGGGCATCGCCGCTGTTCCGGTGCCGTGGCCGCCCACGCCTTGGGGTGGCAACGGGGCTGCGGAGCCTTGGGCCGGTGCGTGCGCCGGGTAGCCCATTGGAGGGTTCGGTCGCGGTGCCGTGGGCGCCTGCGGCGCTGCCGGACCTTGCGAAAACATCACCGGCGGCTGAGCCGCAGGGGCCTGGGGCGGTGCGGCCGCGGGCCAGTTGCCCGAGCCGGCTTGATGAACGGCCACGCCGGGGCTCGGTTGCGGCGGATCAAGGGCAGCGCCAGAGCCGTCGTCGTAGCGCGCGCGTGTGGAGCCAAGCGCGATCTCGTCGCCGTGCTTCAGGCCCTGCTCACCGCGAACACGCTCGCCGTTGATGTAGGTGCCGTTGAGGCTCCCGAGATCGCGCAGAATGAACTGCCCGTCGCGGAGCTCCACGATGCAATGCTCCTTCGACACGATCTTGTCGAGAAGCTGAATCGAATTGTTGGGGTGGCGACCGAGGCTGTTGACTGGCCTTAGCTCGATGGCCTGTTGCCCCTCGGCGGTCGCCAGAATCAGACGCGCCATGATCGAGACTCGAGCGCCAATATACGTGTCTCCATGGCCCGTTGGAAGCAGGCCCTTCGCTTTCTTTCAGTCGATGGCGCCGCCCCGAGCGCCGGGCGGCAAAACCGGATCGCCGTCGGCAATCCCTGGTACACATGGGGGGATGGCACCCTCCGATCTCCCGGTGCCGCCCCCGGACCGTGTATCCTCGGAAAATCCTGATTCTTCAGGGGAAGCGGCGGATAGCGCGGCAGAGCGGGGCGTGCCGCCGGCTCCCTGGAGCGATGTAAACCTCCCGCCCTCGCGCGGCCGCGACGCCTTCCTCGTCCCGGCTGAGAAGGTGACGGTCCATACGGACCCCAACCTCTTGCCTGAAAGCCCGCGTGAGAGCCGCGGCCTCTTTGGCCTCGTCGCGCCCATTGCGCGCCGGGCGCTTGAGCTGGGCCTGACGTCCCGCGAGCCGAGTTTTCACGTCTTCGTCTCGGCCGAACCCGAGGTGATGGTCGAAGACGAGATCGTTCGCTACGCGGAGCGCATCGCGCGCGCGAAAGATCCGCCGCCGGACATCGTCTATGTGCACGACTTTGATCGGCCCGAGGCTCCGCGGCCGCTCGTC
This sequence comes from Myxococcales bacterium, assembly GCA_016703425.1. NCBI lineage: Bacteria > Pseudomonadati > Myxococcota > Myxococcia > Myxococcales > Myxococcales bacterium. The sequence continues at coordinate 1,354,233 of JADJCA010000001.1, read as the reverse complement.
CTCGCGGCCGGTGTCGGCGCGGTCCTCGTCGAGGCCATGGACGCCCTCGTGGGACGTCTTCGGGAGGAAATCCCCCGCGCCGTGACCGGCGAGGCCATGCAGAAGGCGCAAGCGACGCTCGCCCGTGAGCTCGAGGCGAAGAGCAAGGTCGTCTTGCAGGAGCTCGAGACGACGGCGAAGAACCTCGGCTTCGGTGTCCGGCACATTCAGGGTGGCGTTCAGACGTTTCCGATCCTGCATGGCAAGCCGCTCTCGGCGGAGCAGTTCGATGTCCTCGACGAGTCCACCAAGAAGGCGCTGAACGACGCCGAGACTCACCTTGCGTCCGAGGTCGAGAAGGTCGCCGACCTCGTCCGGCAGCACTCCGAGAAGTTCCAGGAGGTGCGCAGCGAAGCGCTCTCACGCGCCGCGCAGACCGTCATCGACGTGACGATGCAGACCCTCTACGAGGGGTTCGCTGAGCACGGCGACGCGCTCAAGGCCTACCTTGAGCGAGTCCACAAAGAGCTGGGCGAAGACTGGGAAGACTTTGTCACTAGAACGAGCGACGAGGAGAACGAAGAGCAGGACAGCGAGACGCCGGATCACGATCCGGAGCACGCGACGCGCCTGAATCGCTTCCGCGTGAACCTCTTCGTGGCGCACGAGGGTTCTGGTGACGATGGCGACGGGGCTCCTCACGCGCCCGTGCACTACGAGACCAACCCGACGTATCCGAACCTCTTCGGCTACCTCGAGCGACGCGCGCGTTTTGGCGCGTTGCTCACCGACTTCACGCGCATTCGGCCGGGCGCCCTGCAGCGCGCCTCCGGGGGCATCCTTATCGTGCGCGCCGCCGACTTGCTCGCGGACCCGATCATCTGGGAGCGCATGAAGCGTGTGCTCCGCGAACGCCAAATTGGCGCCGAGGACCCGCTCGGGCCGCTCGGCCTCTACGCGACGTCGCTGCGACCGGTGCCGGCGCCGCTCTCGGTGCGCGTGGTCCTTGTGGGGGCGCCGGCGCTCTACGCGGCGCTCCTGGAGCAAGATCCCGACTTCGCGGCGCTGTTCCGCGTCAAGGTCGAGGTCGAGCCGATCATCGTACGCACACCCGAGAACCTGATCCTGATGGACGCGTTCCTCATGGCGAAGGCCGAGGAGCGCGATTGGGGCACGTTTGACCGCACGGCGCGCGCGCGTCTCCTCGACATCGCGACACGCCTCGCGGAGCACCAGGAAAAGCTGGCGCTGATCATGTCGCCGTTGGAGGAGACCGCCGCCTTCGCGGGCGCGCTCGCCGCCGGCCGCGCGGTGATGGAGCTCGAGGGCACGCCAAGCATTCGCAGCGACGGCGGCGCGTTTCCGCTCTCCGCTTCACGCCCTCCGCCGGAGGGCGCCACGGTGATCGCTGACGACGTCGAGCAGGCGTGGCTTGAGCGTCGCGAGCGCATGGGGGCCGCCGAACGGCACGTGCGGGAGATCACGCTGCGCGGCGAGGTGGCGCTCGACACGGCGGGCAAGCGCGTGGGCGTCGTCAACGGTCTGTCGGTTTACAGCGCCGGTGACGTCGAGTTCGGTCAGCCGATGCGGATCACGGCCGTTGTGGCCTTGGGCCGCGAAGGCATCGTCGACGTCGAACGCGAAGCGCAGCTCGGTGGTTCCATCCACACCAAGGGCGTCGCCATCTTGCGCGGCTATCTTGGGCGACTCTTCGGCCAAGAGCGACCGCTGTCGCTCCGCGCGCAGATCGCCTTCGAGCAGAGCTACGGCGAGATCGACGGTGACTCCGCTTCATCGAGCGAGCTCTTTGCGGTCTTGAGCGCCCTCGCCGAGGTGCCCATCGATCAGGGTGTCGCGGTTACCGGCAGCGTCAATCAGCTCGGCGAGATGCAGACCATCGGCGGCGTCTGCGCGAAGATCGAAGGCTTCTTCGATCTCTGTTCGGCGCGAGGTCTCACCGGATCTCAGGGTGTTCTCTTGCCGCGGGCCAACACGCCGCACCTCGTCCTTCGCGAAGACGTCGCGGCGGCCATTCGCCGCGGGCAATTCCACCTCTACTCGGTCGAGTCGGTTCACGAGGGAATTGAGATCCTGACGGGCATGGCAGCCGGTGGACGCGATGAGGCCGGTCGGTTCCCGGCGGCGAGCGTCTTCGGCCGCGTCGAACGGCGCCTCATCGAGATCGCCGAACGGCTGCGCGAAGCGGAAGGCGGCCACCCCCATCACCTTCACGCGGCTCAAGAAGACGAGACGGCGCGCGGCGACGACGACTCGAACGATTTTCGTCGCGCGTTCAAGAAGCGCCGCTGACGCGCGGCCGACATGTTTCGCTCCTCGTCGGTCGGTCCCGCGTGCGCGCTGCTCGCATCGGTGTTCGCCCTCGTGGGGTGCCATGGAAGCGCGCCCATCGTGCGAGTGTTGTCCGGCGATCTGGTCGTCGGTCACGAGATTACGCCCGACGCGTACGCGGCGGTGCTCGCCGGTTCGCTCCTCGAGCGTGACGGCCGAAAGGTCGCAGCCCTCCTCCAGTACCGGCGCGCAACGGACGCGGATTCGCGGAGCGCCGTGGCGCCCGCCGCCATGGCGCGGGTCTTGTGCGCCCTGGGGCTCGCTCGCGAGAGCGAGAAGGCCCTCGCGGTGGCGATGGAGCGAGACCCGGCGAGCTCCGCCGTTGCCATCGCGCGCGCCACCTGCGCGGCGACGCCAAAGGCACGCTTCGACGAGCTCGCGAAGGCGGCCACGAGCGAGCCGCTCAGCATAGACCTCGAGGTGGCGCTCGCCGAGGCCGAGCCATCGGCCCAACGCGGGCTCGCGCGCATCGAGGCTGCGCTCCTTCTGCACCGCGCGAGCCCGAGTCTTGCCGCCGCCGGCGCCGCGCTGGCCCTCTCGGCCGGCCGGCCGCGGCGCGCCGCCGAGCTGGCCCTTGATGCCGCGCGACTCTCTCCGTCTGCCGTGCCCGCCGCGCTCGCCGTCGCGGAGCGCCTCGCGGACGGCGGCGCGCTCATCGAAGGGCGAGCGCTTTCGGCGGGCCTCGTCGATGGCGTGCGCTCGGCGATGCTGGCGCGGGCGCCGCGCGTGGCGCTCATGGCCGTCGATGAAGCGCTCTTGAGCGGCGATGCGCGGCGAGCAGCCATGCGGGCCACGCGCGTGCGCCTCTCGTTGGCGACGGTCGCGGGGCGAGCCCTGCTCTGGCGTTCCGAGGCCGTCGCGCGCGAGCTCTTGCCGCTCTTGGTCGAGTCCTCACCGGGTGAAGCCGCGGCCGTGCAGCTCGCGCTCGGCGAGGCGGCGACGCGCCCCGTGGGCGGTGACGTGGCGCCGGCCATCGCCTTGGCGGTGCTCCTCCGCGCGCGCTCGAGTGTGTCGACGATCGATGCGACGCAGGCGCTCGCGCTGACGGCGACCGCTGTGGTCGTCGATCCGAAGGACACGCTGCTTGTTCGGGCGAAGGCAGACCTTGCCCGCTCGGGCGCAAACTGACGCCACCGGAAAGCCGATTCCGGAAGAAAATTTCCGCATCGGAGGGAGCGCAATGGCTCGCCACTCTTGAGGAATTGGAGGGGAAGCTTCCGTCCGTTAGGGCGTAGGAACGGGCAGCCCACTGGCCGATGAACGGCCCGGGCTTCGGAGTTTGTTCCATGAAGCCGACGTCGCTCTCGCTCTCCATCGCTCTTCTGTTCGCGGCTACCGGATGCGGCATGCTCTTGCCTGGCGGCCAGCCGTCGAACGCAACGACCTCCTCGGGCGTCGTGGTCACCGACGAACAGAAGGATGTCGTTCGCAAGCAAGAGGCCGCGGCCGACCGGATGGAGCAAGAGACCGGCAACCTGGAGGTCGAGCAGATCGACCGCATGGAGAAGGATCTCGTGAAGGCCCTCAAGTTTGCTCTTGGTCAGCAGCCGGCGGCGCCCGGCATGCCGCCGCCCGAGACGTCGAGCTCCGTCGTGAAGGCGCTCCGCAAGGCGAACATCAAGCTTCGCATCGAAGCGGTCACCGATCAGGACGGGCGTGCCGTGAACGACAACTTCCTCCAGGTGAAAGACTCCTTCACCGATCGCGTGCAGCAACTCTCGCGCAAGATGGCCGAGCAGACGGCGACGGCGGCGGAGAAGCGGGAGATCATGGACGGCGCAAAACACGTCATGAAGCTCAACGACTTGAAGTCGCAGCTGAGCCAGGTCTCGCTCGTCACCATGACCTCGAACTCGCAGATGCAGACGTCGTCGCTCACCACGATGCTCCGCGCGGCCAGCATGGTCCGTACGCGGAAACAAATGGAGATGCCCGTCACGTCGGCTGACTACGCGCGCGTGGCGCGCTGGCTCGAACGGCAGCGGCGCATCGAAGCCGTTGCGGCGACGTCGATGGGGATCCTCGCGACCTACCAGGGCGTCCTCAACGACGGAGGTTCGCCAGCCGCGCTCGATGCGCTGGCGACGGCGTCGCTCAAGGCCTTTCCGCTGCGCGTTGCCGTGACCGAGGCCGAGGCGAAGGACTACGTCGCCAATCTGACGGCCAACGCGTCGCAGGTGAAGGCGAGTTACGAGGGCATGATGCGGAAGGTCCACGGCAGCGCGAAGTACGAGCGCCAATACAAAGGGGGCATCGACGCGATGTTTCGTCAGGCTGAGTCGGCGGCGAGCCAAAAGTCCGTGAGCGAGATGGCGGCCGACACGACCGCGCAATACAAGGTCGACCTCGCCAAGTGCGGCCGCGGCGAGGCCGTCTCCGCGGGGAGCCTCGTGTCAGGGCCGCGTTGCAAGGACGCCCGGCAAGCGGCGCTGCGCGGCGAGCCGATCGATGGCACTGTGGCGCCCGCCGCGGAGTCGTCGGGGGCGGGCTCCTCGGCGCGGTAAGCGGGCTGATCCCGGGCTTGAGTGTCATCAAGGGCTCACTCGACGGTCTGCAAGCGCTCATGAAAGGTGACGCGAAGGGCGCTCTCGGCGCCGCGCTCAGCATGGTGCCCGGTGGCGCCCTGGTGAAGCAGGGCATCGCCACCGCGACCGACGTCGTCGCCTCGCTCGACAAAGCCAAGGACGGCATGGGGGCCGTTCGCGAAGGCCTAAGCCTCGCGCAGAAGTTGCTCGGCTCGAAGGTGTGAGCGTTCGCGCTCGCTGCGGGGCGCGAGACGAAGATACAAAAGCGGAAGAGGCATCGACGCGATTGGCGCGCCGATGCCTCCGCCGTTGGCACATCGCTACTTGCGCTTGGTCTTCTTGGCCGCGGGCTTCGTCGCCTTCTTTGCGGCCGCCTTCGGCGTTTTGGCGGCCGCCTTGGCGACCTTCTTCCCGGCCTCCCAAACGCCGAGCGCTGCGCCGGTCGGGTCAACGAACACGCCGATGGCGCCGTTCGTTCCGATGGGATGATAGTCGAGTACGACGCGCCCGCCGCCCTTCGAGGCCTTCGCCAGCGTCTTCTTCACGTCCGCCACTTCGACGTACGCAAGCCAGGCGGTCGGCGCCTCCGGCATGGGCTTCTTCTGCATGCCGCCGCCAGTGCCCTTGCCGACGTCGATCATCGTGTACGGCATGCCTTTCATGTCGTTCAGCTTCCAGTCGAAGACGCTCTTGTAGAACTTCTTCGCTTTGCCAAGGTCGTCGGTGCTGAGTTCGATGTGTGCAAACGGATTGGCCATGAAACCTCCTCTTTGAGGGGCGCGATGATCGAGCGGATGGTGGCGGCGCGCAAGGCTCGCGGGGGCCACCGTGAAGCGGGGCTTGCGGCGAAGGGCTAAGGGCCGCAGTAGGTGGCGATCATTTCGTCCGAGCTCGAGCAGCCGGCGGGCCACGCTCCACCGCATGCGGTGTCGGCTTCGAAGTAGCTCTGGCATTGCCCCGAGGTGGATTCGGCCTCCGCGCAGGCGTTCTTCTGAGCGCCGGAGCAATGACCGCACGCCTTGCGCGTGCAGAAGCGCCAAGCGCTGTTCATCTTCACGCATGGCCTGACGTCGCCCGCGAGGGCGGCGCAGCCGGCGTAGTTGGTGAGCGCCGTGTCGGGGTCGACCACGACGAGCAGTCCCCATTCGGCGTCATTGACGTCCGAATAGACACACTTCGCGCAGGTCGCGCTCACGAGCGCGCGACGGGCCGCGTAGGAGCCGAGCCCGATCTTCTCGAGCGTGTCGAGATCGGCGGGAGAGCACGAGCCCTTTTGCAGCGGGTGCAACGCGTGAAGGTACTCGCTCTCGTCGAAGGTGCCGATGGCCGACGGGCAGCTGCCCGTCGGTTGGGGTTTCGCGTCGGGGGAAGCGCCTACATCCCGGGCCGCGCCGGCATCGGAGGCGCCTTCTGTCGACGTCGGTGGCGCCGCGGCGTCGGCGGAAGGCGCGCCTGTCGAGAAGGCCGGCGCCGCGTCGCTGCACGCGAGAAGCGCCACGGAAAGAACCCCAGCAAGAACGAGGAGCGAACGCATGCCGTGCGGTTAGCAGAGTGGCGGAGTGCGCGAACTTACGAGCGCCTTACATGTGCCGACGCCTGCTCGCGGACCGTGCAGTTAGCCCGATGTCACGTGACATGTCGCGCGACAGTGGAGCGCCCGCCTTGGCACGGAACGGCAAGTGGCTGAAATCGCGCCCCGCGTCGTGGAGGGGCCAACCGGCACAATCGCTGCACGCTCCGCCTCATGCACGACGAGACGAGGCGGGGGTCGGTTTGAGCGCGCTCTATTCGCTGCGGCCGATCCTGCCCATCGCGATGTCGCCCTTGGCGATCGCCGACGGTTGCCGCGATGCCGCGCTCGCCTTCTGCCGAGGCGTGTGTACCGGTTGGACCAAGCGCGAGCTCGCCGCTTGGCTCAAGGGGCCGTACGCGGCGGTGGCCGGCCTGGTCGACGTGAGCATTGCGCCGCCCATCGATGCACCGCCGCCGTCGACGATTCCGCCGGCCATGGGCCTGCTCGCCGACGATCACATCCGGTCGCTCTTGGAGCCGGCGTGGCGCAGCGCGATGAGCTGCATGGATTCGCTCTGCATCGGCGACGCGGACCGGTACGTCGATGAGGCCTTTCGTCGCGGTAGCCTCGTTGAAGCGCTGACGGTGCGCGGCGAGCTGATGCTCGTACCGATGCATCGGGGTCGTTTGCGCCTGGCGCAGCGAGTTCAGTCGCTGTTTCTCGCCGACTACCTGCATCGCGCCGACGACTACGTGCCCGACGCCGGCTATTGCGAAGCGTGTGGGGTCTTCCTCTTGGGGGCGGCGGCTCGGCAAACGCTGCGCTGCGCTGCGCATCGCCGGCAGAGCGGCATCGTCCTCAAGGATGGTCCGGGGGTCGTCACGGTGCGCGGGGGCGCGGCGGGCGCAGCGTACGAAGCCGCCATCGAGGGCGACGAAGACGCGATCGACGTCGACCTCAGCGAGCTGGGCTGACGCGCGAGGCGCGCGACTTCGCCGCCCCCAGGACCTACCGTGGGAGGCACCCACCGCCCGTTTGCCGCGGGCTTGGTGCATCACGGCCCAGAGGATCGGAGACGGCGCGTCGCGCGCTCGCGCGTACGATTTTGCGGATCAAAGTCGTCTATTGGGGACTAAATCGCGACATCCTTGGACGACGCGAAAAGCCTCTGTCACGCCACCACGGTGAAAACACCTCGTTGGGTTGCGACGCTCTCCATCGTGACGGGGCTTTTCTACGGTTGCTCGAGCGACGGCGACGCGTCTCCCGCGACGGTATCCGGGTCGCCAGACGACGCTGGGGCAGCGTTAAAGGACGGCGCCACGACCCCGGTCGCGACCGATGGGGCCGCGAGCGATGCCGCCGTGGCCGACGCGCCCACCGTCCCGGCCGTTGGCGCGCCCGCCATCGTGCTCCCCGTCTCGTACACGCGGCCCGACGTCGGCACGGCCGTTTCGCCGGCCGAGCTTGCGGCGGCGACCGACGAGCTCATCGCGCTTCTGAAGGACACTCGCTACTACGACTTCCTCGACGAGCGCCTTCACGGCTGGCCCGAGACGCACCCCCAAGGCGGCTTTTGGTGGGGCACCTTCTGGACCGGCATCACCGTGACGAAGGCGGGCGGCACCGTCACGTACAAGCACTCGAACGATGGGAGCGACAACGCGGGCATCCACACGTCGCCGTATCTGGAGGGCATGTGCTTTGCTCATCTCCTCGGCGGCGATGCCAAGACGGCGCATCTCGTTCGCAAGATGGCCCGAGGCTACTCGGCCTGGATCCTCGCGATGGTCAAGGACGCGAATGACAAGAACCCGCGCCTCTTGTCGCGGACCTTCTACTCCGCGCCCGTCACGTCGAACGATCGGGGCCAGGCGCTCGTCATCGACACGAGCCTGAACCGGCCCGGCATCGACAACGCGCCGTCGGATTACGTGCATGTTCCAAACAATCCGACCTTCGGCGACGTCTACATCAAGAACAAGCGCTCGAAGGACGACATCGGCCACATGCTCCGGGCCATCGCTCAGACGCAGGCGTGTGTGTCGCGCTTAGACGCAGCAGCGAAGGCCGACTTGGCCCAGACCAAGGAACTCTACGAAGCGTGGGCCAAGGAGGTCGACGCCCGCAACTTCATCATCCCTACGCTCGACAAGGACCTGAACCTCATCTCGCCGACGCAGCAGCTCGCGCAATACACGCTCGCCGGGAACGTCGAGTGCCCGAGCGCGCTGGCGATTCGGCTCATGCACTCGGGCGCGCCCGGCAACCTCGACTGCAAGAACGGCATCTCGAGCGGTGAGGCCCTCGCAGCGACGACCTGCGCCCTTGTGCCGGCTACGTGTCTGAAGAACGACGCGCGGCAAATCATGCGCTCGCACCAGTCGGCGGCCGTCGCCATTGCGTGGCAGAAGAACCAGACGGCGCTGGGCCTCGAGCTCTTGAAGGGCCTCGGCGAGCGCGTCGATATGGATTACGGCTTCGCGACGAGCGCGAGCCCGCCGCCGAGCGACAAGTTCAACCCACAAGACGTCCCGGGTTTCTTTGCCTACGCGGCGTCGGTTGGCGTGCCGCTGACGTCCCGCGAGGTGCGCTGGGTGCACGAGCGGTTGCATCAAGCCTACGTGGGCATGCGTGACCCCGCCCACGCGGCGACGTGGAACCTCTGGGCCGCCTCGGTGCCCGACGGCACCTACAGCTTCGATCCGCCCAATGTCGGCATCATGCACCGGGAGCTCGGCCTGCTCATCGGCAGCTGCGCATCACCCTACCGAAACCCGACGGCCCGCCCGCTCCTCGACTGCAACAGGCTGGAGCAGGGGCTGAAGAGCCTCTGAGCGAGGGACTGTGGCGTGGCACCACGGTCGCGGCTCCGCGCGCTACTTGATGATGATGCGCGGGCCTGCGTCGGCGGAGGTCGCCGGCTTCGGCGGCGGGCTCTTGTACTCCATCGTCACGTCGACGCGCGATACGACGTTGGCCCGAACCTCGACGGACTTGATGACGTCGCGATTGATGTGGCGAAGCCGCGCGTTGACGTCGACCTTGCCGACGGGGATGCCGTCGATGCGGAACGTACCGTCCTCTGCGGAGACCGCGTGGAGCGGCTGGAGGAGCGTGTAGACGTCGCTCACCAAGAACTCGTGCCCGAAGCGATCGATGAGCTGCGTGAAGCCTGGCTCGATGGGCCACAACTTCACCGGCTCCGCCTTGTGGGGCGCGACCATCAGCGCCGGGAGCGGATGGTTGGCGAGCTGCGGCGCAAAGAGGCGCCCGGTGCCCATGTCATTACCGATCTCGAGCCGCTGCCCGAAGGTGAGGTCGATGGTCTTTGGCGAGATCGCGCAGCCGCGGATGCGGATCGACTTCGCCTCGTTCTTCTCCGCGACGAAGCCCTTGTAGCCGGTGATGACCACGAGGGCGTCGGCCAGAGGACGTGCTCCGTCGGCGAGCGGCGCGCCTTCGCGAAACACGCGACCATAGACCGCCTCTGCTTCGGGGCACTTGGTGAAGTTCAGGCCGGAAGGAGGCGCCGGGTCGCCGATGACCGTAACGCGGCCTTCAACGCTGCCCGTAGCGCCGGCGTAGGGGGCGAGGCCGTCGGGGTTTACGGTCTCGGCGATCTTCGCGCTCGGAATCGGCGCGCCGCGTGCGGCCGTAGACGCTGCCGTTGACGCGACCGACACCGCCGGTGCCGCCGCGTCAATTGAGTTGGCGCCTCCGGCCGGCGCCGCGTCCTTGCGCGAGCACGAAAGGACGACGCAGACGAGCAGAACACCGAGGGGTCGCGACCGCATAGGGACCCAGCGCTGCAAGAGGAAGGCCCGCGACCGTGGCTACTTCGCGGGAGCGAACGTGGCGGCCGCCGCCGACGCCACGTCGAGCGAGGCGCCCGGCAAGACGCCCAGCGCGAGGACGAGCAGGGCGCTGATGATGAGCGCCGTGCCGACGTAGCCAGACCGCATGGGCTTCGCGATGGGCGCTCCCGCAGCGGGCTCGCGCATGTACATGAAGACGAGGACCCGCAGGTAGTAGTACGCGCCGAGCACGCTGTTCAGGAACGCGACGATGGCGAGCACGTAGAAGCCGCCGCCCATCGCTGCCTTGAAGAGGAAATACTTCCCGAAGAAGCCGGCGGTGGGGGGAATTCCTGCGAGCGAGAGCGCGAAGAGCGCGAAGGGCAACGCCGCCGCCGGGTGGCGTCGTCCGATGCCGGCTAGGTCTTCGTAGCTCACGGCTTCGGCGCCACGACTGCCGCAGAGAATGAGCGCGCCGAAGGCTCCCGCCGTCGAGACCGTGTAGGTCAAGAGATAGAACATGACGGCGGCGTTGGCCTCTGCGCCGGCGCGAACGCTCGCGACGACGCCGAGGAGCAAGTAGCCGGCGTGCGCGATGCTCGAGTAGGCCAGCATGCGCTTGACCGAGTCTTGTCGCCCGGCGATGAGGTTCGCGACGGTCATCGTGATGAGCGCGACCCACGCCAAGACCGGCGGCCAACCGGAGGACCAGGAGGTCGACTGCGGGTCGCCGAACATCGTCATGAGCACGCGGACCATCATCGCGAAGGCGGCGCTCTTCACGACGACAGCCATGTAGGTTGTGCCTGGCGTCGGTGCGCCTTCGTAGGCGTCCGGCGTCCACATGTGGAAAGGCACTGCGCTGATCTTGAACGCCAGCCCAACGAGGATGAGCGCGAGAGCGATAATGACGAGCGGATTCGAGCTCGCGCCAGCCTTGATGGCGTCGCCGATCTTGCCGAGCTCCGTCGAGCCGGTCACGCCGTAGAGAAGGGCGAAGCCGTAGAGCATCACGGCGGCTGCGAAGGCGCCCAAGAGGAAATACTTGAGGCCGGCTTCGGCAGAGCGCGGCGACGCGCGCCGGAATGCCGTCATGGCGTAGGCGCCGATGCTCATGGTCTCGAGGCCCAAGAAGAGCGTGAGCAGGTCGCCGGCGGCGACGAGCATCATGGCGCCGAACGTCGAGAAGAGGAGCAGCGAATAGAACTCGCCGCGATCAAGGTGGTGCTCCGGCAGGTAACCGCCGGCCAAGAGCGACGCGAGGGCGCCGCCGAGGCAGAGGAGCATCTGGAAGAAGAGGGCAAAGCGGTCGACGAGGACCCACGGCGCGAGCGAGGCGGCCACGGTGGGCTCGACGCCTTGTGCCCAAACGGCGGCCGCGAAGACGCCGGAGGCCACGAAGGCGGCGGTGGTGCCGAGGGCCAAGCCGCCCTTGTTTCTGGAGAAAGCCTCCGCGAGCATCAGCGCGAGAGCGCCGACGCCCATGACGAAGAACGGCGAGAGGGCGAACATCAGGTCCATCATGAGCCACCCCCAACTTCCGCGTTCTTCGCCGGCGCAGGCACGGGCGCTGCCGGAGCCTCGGGGCGACGCGGCAACATCTTGATGGGGCCCGTGTAGTAGCGCGGCCCCGGGCTCGACTGGATGCGCGCCTCGAAGTCGGTCCGGATGCGCGTCACAGCGCCCGCCATCGGGTTTAAGAGGAGGTTCGGGAACAGGCCGATGACGAAGATCAAGATGACGAAGGGCGTGAGCGCGAGGACCTCGCGACGCGTCATGTCGTCGAGATGCCGGTTCTCGTCTTTCGTGATGGGGCCGAAGAACATCTTCTGAACAACGCCGAGCATGTAGAGCGCGCCGAGGATGACGCCGATGGCGGCGCCCACGGCCTGAATGCCCGCGAAGTGGCCGAGGCGGCTCGAGACCGCTGTGCCGGTGATCACCATGAACTCGCCGGCGAAGCCGTTGGTGAGCGGAAGGCCAACGCTCGCGAGCGTCGCGACCACGAAGAGCGCCGCGTAGACCGGCATGACCTTCGCGAGGCCACCGAACTGGTCGAGCATGCGCGTGTGACGGCGGTCGTAGATGACGCCGACCAAGAGGAAGAGCGCTCCCGTCGAGATGCCGTGGTTGATCATCTGAAGGACGGCGCCCTCCATCGACGACTGGGTCGCCGCAAAGACCCCGAGCATGACGTATCCAAGGTGCGCGACCGAGGAGTACGCAACGAGGCGTTTGACGTCATCTTGCTTCCAGGCGCAGAGGGCGCCGTAGACGATGCCGCCGAGGACCGCCACGCCGGCGAGGTTCGCGGCGAACTCACCGCTCGACTCCGGAAAGAGTCCGAGGCAGAAGCGCATGTAGCCGTAGGTGCCCAGCTTGAGCATCACGGCGGCGAGGATCACGCTGCCCGCCGTGGGCGCTTCCGTGTGCGCGTCGGGCAACCACGTGTGCACCGGGAACATCGGCACCTTGATGACGAACGACAAGGTGAAGGCGGCGAAGAGCCAGATCTGAACGTTGCGCGGCACGAGCACGCGCTGGAGATCGAAGTAGTCGAAGGACATCGAGCCCGTCAGCTTCGAGTACGTGTAGGCGAGGTACAGGATGGCGCCCAGCATGAGGACCGAGCCGAACATCGTGTAGAGGAAGAACTTGATGGCCGCCTTGATGCGGTTCGAACCTCCCCAGACGCCGATCATGACGTACATCGGGATGAGCATCAGTTCCCAGAAGACGTAGAAGAGGAAGAGGTCGAGCGAGACGAACGCGCCGATCATCGCGCCCTCAAGGAGGAGCAGCGAGAAGCACCAGTCCTTCATGCGCGACTGGATGGACCCAAAGGAGGCGTAGGTCGCGATGGGCACCGTGAGCGTCGTCAAGAGGACCAGCCACAACGACAGGCCGTCGAGCGCGACGTGGTAGCGGATACCGAGCGACTCGAGCCAGACGAAGTCCTGGTTGAAGTGGAACTCCCGGCCCATCGGGATCCGCAGGAGGGCCGTGCTCGCGGCGAGCGTCGCGAGCATCGTGCCCAGCGTGGTCCACTGAAGGACCCGCGGCGCTTGCCGCGGGAGGAACAGGATCGCGATGGCGCCTGCGATCGGCAATCCAATGAGCCACGAGAGGAGCGTCTTGGGCTCCTTGGGGAGCTCGTCGGGGATCTCGGCGCTGTCGGAGACCCAGAGCGCCGTGATCATGAGCACGGCGAGGGCGGCCATGACCGCGATCGGCAGGCGAGTCTTGAGGCCGCCTTGCGTCGGCACGAAAGCGCCGACGGCGGCCGCGACGAGGAGGGGAACGGCCCAGCCGATGGCGCGAGAGAGGGCGAAGCCGCCCTCGGCTCGTCCGAAGAGGTGAAGTCCCGCAAAGAGCGCGGCGAGCACACCGAGCGTGGACAGCGCGGGGATGACCCACGCGGGCTGCGCCGGCGACGGCGTCACGTCACGAGTCGCCATCACTGGCCTCCCATCATGCCGGTCCCGACATCGAGAACTTTTGCTTTCTCGGGACGGGCCAAGTTGAAGCGCTTCGCGCCGACGCGGCCGAACGCGTTTTTCACTTCCAGAGTGACCGCCTGCGACTTTCCGGGGTCGACGTGCACCTTGACGGTCGTCTGCGTGCCGAAGTCACTGTCGGCTTTGCCGTCGCCGTCGGCGTCCCAGCGGAACGAGTAGCCCATGCCGGGCCCCGCCTCGAGGGTGTAGTCGCCGGAGGCTTCGGTCATGGTGGCGTCCGGGTGAGGCGTGGTGAAGTGCCACGCGAAGGCGGCAAGGCCAACGACCATGGCCAGCGCGTAGACGTGTACGACGCCGTTCTGGAACGCACGAAGGATGTGGCCCAGCGCCGCAACGAGCAGCGATGAGCCGCGCGCGAGCACGCCGTCGATGATGTAGCGATCGACTTGGGCCATGGTGTCGGCGAGGGCGTCGACGGCGGCGAGGATGGTTTTCTCGTAGAGCTCGTCGATGCGCCACTTGTCGAGCAAGAGTTGATGAAGCTTCGGCGCTTTTGCCGCGAGCTCGCGGGCCGGCGCGCCGTCTTTCATCATGTACATCCAGTAAGCGATGCCGGTGCCGATGGCGAAGGCTGCGATGCCTCCAAAGGCCAAAGGCCATTCGAGCTTTTGCGCGTCGGCGCGGGTGAGGATGGGCCCGGCGCCACCGCCGATCTTGAAGGTGCCCTCGAAGACCGGCTGGAGCCAATGCTCCATCGGGAGCGTGTGCGTCAGCGGTGCCGGGTTGAGGAAGCCGGCGGCGAACGAGAAGGCCGCGAGCACGATGAGCGGAACCGTCATCTGCCACGGGGACTCGTGGGGCGGCGGGCCCGGCACGGTGAGATCTTCCTCCTCGTGGTGGTGGTCGCCGTCGTGGTCGACCTCCTCATCGGCGGGGAGCGAACGGAAAGCGGAGGCGCGACCGACCTCCCAGCCACGGAAGTTGCCGTGGAAGGTGAGGAAGAAGCAGCGGAACATGTAGAAAGCCGTCATCGTCGCAGCGATGACCATCACCACGAAGACCGCCTGGCCGAACCAAGCCGGTGGAGCCCACACGGTGGCGCCGGCCTTGCTGCTGAGCTGCTCCGCGAAGGGGTTCACGCTCTTCGAGACGAACGCCTTGAAGAGGATCTCGTCCTTGGAGAAGAAGCCCGAGAACAGCGGCGCACCAGCGATGGCGAGCGTCGCCGTGAGGAACGTCCAATAGGTGAACGGCATGTACTTCTTCAGGCCGCCCATGAACCGCATGTCCTGCGACTTCACGTCGTCGTGGATGCGGCCATGCATCGCGTGAATGACGCTCCCGGCCCCGAGGAACAGGCAGGCCTTGAAGAACGCGTGCGTGAAGACGTGGAAGAAGCCGGCGGAGAACGCGCCCACGCCGACACCGACGAACATGAAGCCGAGCTGGCTCACCGTGGAGTACGCGAGCACCTTCTTGATGTCGTTCTGAACGAGCGCGATGGTCGCCGCGAGGATGGCTGTCGCCGCGCCGGTCACCACGATCGTCGTCATGACGAAGGGCGAGAGCACGAACACGAAGGAGAGGCGGCAAACGAGGTAGATGCCGGCCGTGACCATCGTCGCCGCGTGGATGAGCGCCGAGACGGGCGTCGGGCCGGCCATCGCGTCGGGGAGCCAAACGTAGAGCGGGATCTGCGCGCTCTTGCCCGCGCAGCCGAGGAAGAGCGCGAGGCCGATGGCCGTCGCCGCCGTGATCGTGATGGGGCTCTTCGGCTGCAGGAAGGCCAGCGCGCCCGTGTAGGTGCCGCCGCCGATGGGCCAGACGTGGATTTGGTAGTAGTCGCTCGGGTTGCTCGCGAGGATGTCGGCGCCGTTCTTGATGCCAGTCCAGTCGAGCGCGCCCGTGTAGTGGACGAGCAAGAACATCCCGCAGATCAGGCCGAAGTCGCCGATGCGGTTCGCGATGAACGCCTTCTTGCCGGCGGCGGCGTTGGGGAGGCCCTCGTACCAGAAGCCGATGAGGAGGTAAGAGCAGAGGCCGACGCCCTCCCAGCCGACGAAGAGCACCGGCAGGTTGTCCCCGAGGATGAGGACGAGCATCGAGAAGATAAAGAGGTTCAGATAGGTGAAGAAGCGCCAATAGGCCTTGTCCTTCCCCATGTACGACGACGCGTAGAGGTGAATCAGAAAGCCGACGCCGGTGACGATGAGCATCATCACGGCGTTCAAGGCGTCGATGCTGAACTTCGCGTCGATGGCGACGTTGCCGGCGCCTCGGCCGCCGACGGTGTGCATCCACTCGTAGGCGGTCCACGTGAGGCGCTGGTAGCCGTGCTCGCGGCTCACCATTTTGTCGAGCGCCAAGAAGGCGATGATGGCGCAGACGAAGCTCGCGCCGATGGCGGCCAGGGCCATCAGCTTCACAGCCTCCTTGCCGAGGCGCCGCCCCCAGATGCCGTTCACGAAGGCACCGAGCAGCGGAAGGGCGAGGATGATGCCGATCAGCGAGAAGTCGTTGGCGGGAAAGAGCGTCTCGATCATGAAGGTCTTTCGCGTCAGTTGCGGAGAAGGTCGGCGTCGTCGGAGCGAACCGTGCGACGAATGCGGAACATCGACAGGACGATGGCGAGGCCCACGGCCACCTCAGCCGCTTCCGCGGCGATGAGGAAGAACGCGAACATCTGCCCGCCCATGCCCTCAGGGCGCATGCGGTTGAAGGTCACGAGCGTCAGGTTCACCGCGTTGAGCATCAGCTCGATGCTCATGAGGGTGACCAGGACGTTGCGGCGCACGAGAAACCCGACGCCGCCAATGACGAACAGGAGCGCCCCGAGGACGAGGTAGTGGCTCGGTGTGATCATGACGGCCCCGCACCCTTTTCTTTGAGCTCGGCGGCTTCCTGCGCGGAGCGCCCACGAGCAACTGCGACGGCGCCGACGATGGCAACCATGAGCAGGGCGCTCGAGAGCTCGAAGGGCGCGAGGCCCTTGGTGAAGAGCAGGCGCCCCATGCCTTCGATGCCGCCGTATTCCTTCGGAGCCGCGTCGAACCAGCCGGTCTTCGTCGACTGCCAGAGCTGCAGCACCGCCCCGGCAGCGACGAGGCCGAAGACGACGCCCGAGACGGCGCGTGAGATCTGGCCGCGATGGTCACGTTCCGATTGAGCGTCAGGGCCCAAGAGCATGATCACGAAGAGGAACAGAACGACGATGGCGCCGGCGTAGACGATGAGCTGAATGAACGCGAGAAACTCGGCGTTGAGCGCCAAGAACAGGCCCGCGATCGAGAGCACCGTCAAGAGCAGGCCCATGGCTCCGCGAATGGGATTGCGCTGAGCGACCGTCACGATGGCGCCGGTCAGCGCGAGGAGTGCCAGGAAATAGAAGTAGATCTGACCGAGCATCAGCCGCACCTCGAAGCGAACGGGGTCGTGAGCAGGCACTTCGGGCTCATGGGAAGGGCACCAGCGTGGCGTTTGCGCGCGAGCGCTCACCGCGAACGTAGGCCTCGAAGTCGGCGCGGAACTTCTTCATGAAGCCCAAGGCCGGCATGGCGGTCCCTTCGCCGAAGGCGCAGATGGTGTTGCCCATGATGTTGTTGGCGATGTCCGACAGGTTGTTCACGTCGTCCATCGTGCCCTTGCCGTCGATGATCTTGGTGACCGTGCGGTGCAGCCAAGCGCTTCCTTCGCGGCAGGGCGTGCACTGTCCGCAAGACTCGTGATGGTAGAACTGCATCAAGTTCTCCATCGCGAGCACCGGGCAGGTACCCACCGCGAGGACCGTCGCGCAACACGTGCCGAGCATCGTGCCGAGGCCGCGGTAGGTCTCGACCCCGAGCGGGACGTCGAGGACGCTCTTGCCGTGCCACTCGTGAAGCGGATTCTTCTCGTCGGGCGCGTGAACCGTCTCGTTGGCGAGGAGCACCGGGGTCGACGAGCCGCCGGGGACGACGCACAAGAGGTCCTTGTCGCCTTGGACGCCACCGCCGAGGTCGTAGATGAGTTCGCGCATCGTGACGCCGACGGCCAGCTCGAAGACGCCGGGCTTCTTCACGTGCCCGTTGACGCCGAAGAGGCGGACTCCGCCGTCGTTCATTCCGTGAAGCGATGAGAGCTTCGAGAAGGCTTCGCCGCCCATTTCGATCATCGCCGGCACGATGGCGATGGTCTCGAGGTTGTTGACCGTCGTCGGGCAGCCGAAGGCGCCGACCTGAGCGGGGAAGGGCGGCTTGAGGCGCGGCTCGCCGCGTCGCCCCTCAAGGGAGTTGAGCAGCGAGGTCTCCTCGCCGCAGATGTACGCACCGGCGCCCGTGTGGACGTAGACCTCGACGGGGTAGTCCTTACCGAAGGGGTTCTTGCCGAGGTAGCCCTTGGCGCGCGCTTCCTTGATGGCGCCCCATAGGCGAGCCTTGGAGAGGTGCAGTTCGTCGCGCACGTAGATGTACGCAGCGTGGGCCCCGATGCCGTAGCAGCCGATGATGCAGCCCTCGACCACGGAGTGCGGATTGAGCTCCATGATGGTGCGGTCTTTGTGCGTTCCCGGCTCGCCCTCGTCGGCGTTGATGACGAGGTAGGCGGGCTTCTGCGACGGGCGCATGAAGCTCCACTTGATGCCCATGGGAAAGCCTGCGCCGCCGCGGCCACGGATGTTCGCCTTCTTGGCTTCGTCGACGACCGCTTCTTTGGTCATCGAGAGCGCCTTGCGCGCGGCCTTGTAGCCGCCCTCGCGCTCGTAGGCCTCGAGGGACCAGCCGTTGGGAGTGCCGTAGAGCTTCGTCAGGTAGTTGGTGCGCTTGATCATGGCTCCTCGCGCCTCACGCCTGAAGCTTCCGCAAGATCTCGTCGACCTTATCCATCGTGAGATTCTCGAAGTAGTCCTTGTCGACCTGCATCATGGGCGCCGTGCCGCAGCTCGCGAGGCACTCGGCGGAGCGCAGCGTGACTTTGCCGTCGGGCGTGGTCTCGCCGGCATGAATGCCGAGCTTCTTCTCGCAGTGATGCAGGACGTCGAGGCCGCCGCGGAGCGCGCAGGGCAACGTGCGGCACACCCAGACTTGGTGCTTGCCGACGGGCTTCTGGTTGAACAGCGTGTAGAAGGTGACGACCCCCTTCACGTGCGCCGGCGGGAGGTCGAGCCGCTTGGAGACGAAGTCGACGACCTCGTCGTTGATGTGCCCGTTCTGCTCTTGGCAGACGTGCAGGACCGGAATGCACGCGGCCATCCGGTTCGGATAGCGGCTGAGGATGTCGTCGAGCTCGCGCTCGCGTTCCGCGGTGAGGGCGAAGGGCATGGGACCGATAGGCGCGCGGGGAGGTTGAAGTTGCCCCTCGGGCGAGGCCGACGATGCTGCTATCGACCGCTTGAAACTCTTCGCCAGGCCGAAGGTTTTCCGCGAGGCGCGGCGAAACTAGTGGCGAGCCCGATAAGGTGTCAAGGAGTCCCCGCTTGGGGCGGCCGCGAAACCCGGAACAGCGGTCTCGAGGTCGATCGGGGTTGCCCTGTGCCCGTTCTCGTGGGGTGCGCGGCGCCGACCTGGAGTCCGCAAGGGCTTGAGCGGAGGCGGGGGCCCGGGTAGGTTCGGCGTCGTCCGGTTCCGTCATCGCCACCGCTCCCAAGGAGCGGGGCGGGGCGCGAGGTGGGCACTGTCCAAAGGAGCCCCCATGCGCCAACGTTTCCTCGTCGTCCTTGCAGCGCCGCCGTTTGCGTTTGCGTTCGCGTTCGGCTTCGCGTTCAGCGTGGGTTGCGGGAGCGAGCCGCCGCCAGCGCCGGTGGCTCCCGTGGCGCCTGCCGCGACGGAAAAGCCCGTCGTTGCGGCCCCGCCGGCGGCGTCCTCCGCGCCGAAGCGCCCGGTGAACGTCTCCGACGAAATTCGACGCCTGTGCTCCCTGCCCGAGCCCAAAGACGCGCCGCGCTTCGATTTCGATACCTCCGACGTGGTCGGTGACGATCGAACGACGCTCCAGGCGCTCGCCAAGTGCATGACCGACGGACCGCTCAAGGGGCGATCGGTCCGTCTCGTGGGACGAGCGGACCCCCGCGGCGAGCAGGAGTACAACATGGCGCTCGGTGCGAAGCGCTCATCCAACGTGAAGCAATACATGACGTCCCTCGGGATCGGGGATGCGCGCTTGCTTCAGACGTCGCGCGGCGAGCTCGACGCCAAGGGCACCGACGAAGACACCTGGCGCCTCGACCGCCGCGTGGACATCGAACTCGCCAAGTAGGTCGCGTCGCGCGCGCGGGATGACGCGATCTCGACGGCCTCAGGGAACGGCGCTTCAAGGACGGGGCACTCAAGGAATGGCTTGAGTGCGCAGGCGAGTGCCAAGTATGCTCCGCCGCGAAAGCTGGACCGGCTGGCGACTGCCGGCCCGACGGAGGATCTCCTAACGTGTTCTGCCCCAACTGCGGCACCCAAAACCCCGAAACGGCGCAGACCTGCACCAAGTGCTCCTTCAACTTGAAGGGCGCCGCCGCCCCGAAGTTCAAGGGAACGATGCTCATGCAGCAGTCGCCGCACGCGGCTCCGCCGCCTGGCGCACCAGCGCCTGCTGCCGCGCCGGCTCCGATGCCGAGCAAGCTCAAAGGCACGATGGTGGGCGTCGCTCCGCCGATGCCAGGGTCCGCTCCCATGGGCCCGCCGCCGGCCGATCCGGGCTTCCCTCCGCCGGCTGCCTTCGGACCGCCTCCCGCGGCGCCGCCGCCCGTGGCACCCGAACACGCGGCCTTTGGCTCCGCGCAGGGCGTGAACCCGCTCGGCGGCACCATGGTCGCGCCCGATGGCTTCGGCTCACCGCCGCCCGGCGCGCCCGGTGGCTACGGCGCGCCGCCACAAGATCCCAACATGGGCGCCTACGGGGCGCCGCCGCAGCAAGGCTTCGGCGCGCCGCCGCAGCAAGGTTATGGGCCGCCGCCGGGACAGGCGGGCGGGTACGGCGCTCCGCCAGGCGCTCCCGGCGGATACGGTGCACCGCAAGGGCAGCCGGACTTTGGCCAGCAGGTCAACCAAGGGTTCAATCAAGCGACCGATGCCATCAACCAGGGCATCAACCAAGCGCTCGGGCCCCAGGGCGCCTACAACCAACCGGGCCAGCAGCCGGGCCAGCCGTATCAGCAGCCGTACGGAGCGGCTCCGGGCGCACAACCGGGTTATCCCGGCGGGCCGGGCGGCCCGATGGTTCCCGCCGGTGGCGGCCCCATGATGGGCGGCGGCGGTGGTGGCGGTGCTCCGGGCCAACACGGGCCCAAGGGTCAAGTCCGCAACCCCATCAACGTCTTGCTCATCGGCATCGTCACGTGCGGCATCTACCAGATGATCTGGTTCATCTCCGTGGCCAACGAGATGTCGGCCTACCTCGGTCGCGAAGAGCCGAGCTGGGTCAAGATCATGCTCCTTAGCACCGTGACGTGCGGCATCTACGCGATGTACTGGCAGATCGTGAAGTGCGGCGCGCTGATCCAAGAGATGCAGATGCGGGCCGGTCTCCCTAACCCGGAGAACAAGGGCATCATGTACATCGTGCCCTACTACAACGTGATCTTGATGCAGCAGGAGCTCAACAAGGTCTGGGAAAGCCCGATGTGAAAGCCGCGCGCTAGCGCGTGGTGCGGCCGCTTGGTCTGAGACCGGCGGCCGCTCTTCTTTTGTGGGTCATGATGAGCGCTTGATGGAGCCGCCGGCACCCAACGTCACACGTCGTCTCGCGGCACCGCTCGCCCTCGCCGCCGTCGCAGTGCTCGTGCTCTGGTTCCTTCCGTCCCCGTGCCCAATCCGATTTTTCCTCGGTGTGCCGTGCCCATCGTGCGGTCTTACCCGCGCGGCTCGTGCGGCGGCGCACCTCGACTTCCACGCGGCAACGCAGTTTCACCCGCTCTGGTTCGTCGTCTTTCCGGCGCTCGCCCTCTTCGCGGCGATCGAGATGGGGAGCTACGTCTGGCGTGGCCGCACCGCGGGCCTCGATCGAAGTCCCGTCGTGCAGCGTGTGTTCACGGCCATCCTCGCCGCGCTCGTCGTGCTGTGGATCGCGCGGTTCTTTGGCGCCTTCGGGGGCCCTGTCGACGTCTGAGTGCGCGCTCCGCTACTTGAGGCCCTTCACGCGGACGCCCTTCGCCTTGAGGTTGCTCGCCACCGCCTTGATGCGCTCGGCGTCGCCCAGCTCGGCGTATTCAAGATCGAGCACGCGTAGCGCCGGCAGCTCCGCCAGCCACTCGGGAAGCGAGCCCACCTTGCCGCTGGAGAGGTCGAGCTTCTCGAGCTTCGTCAGCGTTCGGAGGTCGTCGGGCAACGTGGCCAGGTGATGGGCGCTGAGGTTTAGCTCCTTGAGCGCCGTGAGCCTCCCGAGCCCCTCGGGGATCGACGAAAACGGAAGCGAACGCACGGGGTCGTAGCGCTCCGTCGAGACGTCGAGCGACGTCAGCGTCGTCATGCGAAAGAGCGCGACGGGAAACTCGCGGAGAAAATTCGAACCGACGGCGAGCGAACGAAGGTTCGTGAGCTGCGCGATGGCCTCGGGGACTGTCGTGAGGCGGTTGCGCGTCAGGTCCAACGTGACGAGGGCGGTCATGGAAAGCAGGGTCGGCGAGATTTCGGACAGGTGGCAGCCGGTGAGGTCCAGCGTCGACAGGCCCTTCAAGGTGGTGAGCGCGGCGGGCAACTCGTCTAGCTCGCTCGACGAGAGGTCAAGCGACGCGCCGCTGCGCAGCGCCTCGAGGGCCCGTGCGGCCAACGTCTCGTCCTTCTTCGCGGCCTCGAACAGGTAGGAGAAGCCGCGCCGGCTGGGCAAGAGGAGGAGCGCCAGCTTGACGGGATCGATGTCACCCTTCGCCTGGCGCGCCAGCGACTTGATTCGCGACCGCACCTTGGTTTCGCCGGACAGGTAGATGCTCGTGCGAGCGAAGATCTTCTTCACGGCGTCTTGGACGTGGTTCGGTGCATACTGCAAGAAAAGCTTCTTGGCGCCGTCGCGCGCCTTCTTCTCGAGCTCCGTGTTCTGCATCGCGAGGAAAAGCTCCTCCAAGACGCCCGCCGGCACGCCGCCGCGTTTCATCATCTCGAGGGCGACCTGCACGGTGGCAGCGTCCTTCGACATCAAGAGCTCGCCGAGCTTCGCGGCAGACTCGCCGCGAGGGGCCGGCGCGGCGCTGCCGGCTTCGCCTCGCTTTCCTTTGGTCGCAGCCTTTGGCCGCGGGTTGTCGGCCGCGAGGTGTCCCGGATCGACGGCGTCGAGGGCGTCGCGCAAGTGCTCCTCGAGGGCGAGCATGACCGTGCCCCCGACCAAGCCGTCGGCCTTCCCTTTGGCCTGCTCCCCGACGATCACGGCCACGGTTTCAGGGGACACGTTCCGGGCCAGCGCCATGCCGCGTCGTGCGAGCCGCTCTGAGAGGACCGCACGGTCCATGAGGAGCTTGCCGAGGACAACGACGCTGGCGCCCTCGCGCAGCGGAACGGTGACAGCGCCGAGCCTCTTCGCGAGGAGCCGCAGCGCGAAACTCCTCACCTGTCCGACGTTGCTGTCGAGCGCCGACACGAGCGGGCCGATGCCTTCGGCGGCCCGCGCGAGGGCGACCTTCTCGTTCTGCAAGAGAAGCGCGATGTGCAGCATCCTCGTTGCGTGATCCGGCTTCGCCTTCGCGAAGCCACCGAGGAGACTGTTCACCTGCGCCATTTGGTACTTCTTGCCGAGGCCGCTGTCGTAAAACGAGAGCTCGCGCAACGACGGCATCGCCAGGATTTCATCTGGCAAGACCTTCATCGAGGCGTTCCAGTTCACCTTGAGCTTGCGGAGCTTCGTGAGCTCGGTGACCCATACGGGCACTTCCTTGAACTGTGAGAAGTGGATGTCGAGGACCTCGAGGTTCTTGAGCGTGCGGATCCCCTCGGGAAAGGTCTTCACGCCGCGGACTTCGAGGTTCTTGACTTGATCCGGCGTGGCCAACGCTGCGTCGAGGTCGTCCCACTCGGGCGGATCCATGTGCGCGAAGACCGCTTCGAAGCGCGGATGGCTCCGGAGCGGCGCCAGTAGCTTCTCGTCGCGGACGTTCTCGAGGTTGTCGTAGTTGTGCGCCTTCGCGTTCTCGATCTGCGAGAGCGCACCCTCGTGGTCGCCAAGCTCGAAGAGCACGCACGCGGCGTTGAAATAGATGGCCGGGTTCCGCGGCCCGTGGGGGAGGCACGCCTCGAGGTAGCGCGCCGCGCGCTCCGGCTGCGTGCCAAGCTTGCTGTTGTCGTTCTGGATGACCCAGAGCGCGTTGCAATAGACCTCCTTCGGGAGGTCGGAGAACTCCAGCAGATCGTCAAAGAGGATCGCGGCATCGGCCGGTCGACCACGCTGCATCCACTCCACGGCGACGACGTGAACGAGCCCCGACAGCGGCCCCTTGATCGACGGGCCCGCCCCGAGTGAATAGGACGGGGCCCGATTGCGATGAGGGCAAGCGTTCAAGAGGGAGCGCCGCTCGTCGGCCGTGAGCGCGAGCCACGTCTCGCCGTGGGCCTTGACCGACGAGTCGAAGCCTTCGAGCGCGCCATGGCCCGTGGTGGCCATCGCAGCGCGGAGCGACGCAAGGCTTCGGAACGGGTTTTCGTCGGTCTCCGAGTGTGTCCCCATGATCATTCCTGGTGGTGGGTTAGGCGCCCGCGGTTCGTGAGAGCTTGACGCGCCGGCCCGGCAAGTGCGTCGCCTCAAGAACGTCGTGCCCGTCGCGCGTCAGCACCCAGAGCATGGGCATACGTGTTCTCGTCGTCGGCTCGGGAGCGTGGCCGTCGGTGAAGTAGATGAGCGCGTCGGGCCGAAGCGCGTTGGCGCGCGCGATGGCCGGATCAAAGGCGGTTCCGCCGCGCCCCGTGGCGGCCTTGGGCGGCGTGCCGCGGTACTCGTACTCGCGGGTCACGGTGGCGTCGGCCTCGAGGATCGTCACCGAGGCGCCGCGCCGCCACATCGCGTGGATCTCTGAGAAGAAGACCGCAATGTCTTCCGCCGGCACGCTCCCCGAGGTGTCGACGGCCACGACGAGCTTGGTCCGCCGCTTGACGCGAATGCCGGGACAGGTGCCGTAGCGCTTGGAGGCGCGCGAGATCGTGTTCTTGAGGTACGTGCGCTCGCTCGACGCGCCGAAGAGCCTTAGGACGCGGCGCCAGGGGACCTCGCTGCGCTTGTCGATGAGGTGCTCCAAGAGTTCTTGAAACGACCCCGGCATGCGGCCCCAATTGCGGCACCGCGCCCGCTTGACGGTCGCCTCCACGAGGGCGTCGACGTTGGCGTCGAGGACCGAGAGGGCAGGGGACGGCAGGTTGGCGAAAGGCGCGCCACGACCCGTGAGAGCGGCACGCCTCCGAATCGCGCAAGAAATCGCGCAATGCGCGTTCCGGTGAGGAGGCGTCACCGCGACCGTCGCCGTCGCCAGCCTCGCCGGAGCACGCTCCGCCGTCGCACGCGCAGCGTTCGTAAAGCGGCAAGAGCGCCGCGTAGTAATGATCCGCCGTTTGGTTGGGCAGAAGGCCGGGAAACATCGCGAGCGTAAAGGCGCCTTCGAGGTGGGTCGTGTCGATGTACTGGTTGACGACGAGGTCGCAGGCGAGGCCGTAGAGCTCTAGGAGCGCGAAGCTCCGCGCCCGGAGCGGGTGCTTGAGCGTCAGGTGGAGCAGCTCGTGCTTCAGCGCCGCCTTGCGCGCTGCCGGAGAGAGCGTCTGCCAGCGCGCCGCGCCGACCTCGATGCGTGCGAGGTGCGCCGACGGCGAGAGCCTCGCGGCAAAATCGCCGGCCACGGCGAGCCGCAAGGTGCCGACCAAGAGGTGACCGAAATAGGGTTCGCCGATGAGGAGCTCTCGCGAGAGATCGTCGACGTTCTTGCGGATCGCGTCGGCGTCCATCGCTACTTCGACGAGGCCAAGCGGAGGAGCAGCTTCGCGACGTCCGGGTCGCCCATGATCTTGGCGATGCCCTTCTTGGCGTCGAGGAGGCTCAGATCCTGCGCGAGGGCGAGGCGCATGTCTTCGGGGAGCATCGGAAGCTTGACGAAATCGCGGAGATTTTGGAGCTCTTTGTCGGGGAGCGCGCCCTTCCTGAGCGTGAGGTGGTTGACCAAGCGCGTGCAGATGGCGGCGAGCATGTCGACGCGCTTGACGTCTCGGTCGACGAGCCGCCCGAGGCGGGCGGCGACGGTCTCGAGCTTCTTCGCTCCGAGAATGTCCTCCGGTGACACGAGGTCTTCGAGGTTCTGGTTTACGAAGGCGATGAACGTCGAAACGGTCGCTTTGTCGAGGCACGATTCACCGAGGATGGTGACGAGGTCGACCTCCTTCTTCAGGTCAGCGATGCCCGCGATGCGATCGAAGAACTGAACGAGGGTGCGCGGCGTGGTTCGCTCGCCGGTCACCGTCTCCGGGTACGTGAGGACGAAGGCGATCCCGCGCGGATCGACACCGGTTCGTTCAGCCCAAGCGGCCCAGCGCTTCACGTCGAAGCGGAGCGTGACGTGGAGCATGCGCGTGAGCATCGCGTCGTCCATCGGCGTCACCGAGTAGTCGCCACCGTCGGGGTTGGCGGTGAGCACGATCTGCCAGCCCGAGGGCAGTTTCCACCCGGCCAGCTCGTGATTTTGAAGGAGCTGCATGAGGCCGCGGAGGATGCGGTCGTCGGCGCGGTTTACGTCGTCGATGAGGAGCACCCCGGGCCCTTCGCGACGTGGCACCCACTCGGGCGGCGCCATGCGCGTAGCCTTGCCGTCGTCCACGACGACGGGCATGCCCATGAGGTCGCCCATCTCTTCGAACTGAGCCGGTGCGATGGCGACAAACTCGGCTCCGCGCGAGCGGGCGAGGCTCTCGACAACTTCGGTCTTGCCGATCCCATGGCGACCCCAAATGCAGACCGGCGTCTTGCGGCGACCGTCGGCCTCGAGCTTGTCGTTCACGGTCATCGTGTGGGCGAGGAAGCGCTCCAGCTCCGCCGTGTCACACGCCGTGCCGTAGTAGACGTAGTCGAAGGCTTCCTTCTTCTTGCTCATGGATTCGCGAGCATAGAGCCGCGCGGCTGCTGTGCCCTAGGGGCCAAAGTGGACTTGCGCGGGCCGGGGCGGCAAAAGGGGCCGTGCCTACGTAACTGGGGGTCCCGTGGTGCGTAGGACCCAAGCGTGCTCGCCTCCCTCTCCTCCCGCGTGTCGTCTGGGGCACCTTCCGGCGCACCCTTGCTGGCGTGGACCGCGTCGCACCGTGTAGGTTGGGCGCCCGTGACCGTCGCCGATCCCGTAAGCCGAGCGATGTCGCGCTACGCGGCGGGCGACGACGCGGCCTTCGCGGCGGTCTACGATGGCCTCGCTTCACGGCTCTTTGCGTACCTGCATCGGCTCGCGCGGAGGTCTGCCGATGCGGAAGACATGCTTCAGCAGACGTTCCTCCGAATGCACGACGCGCGGTCGCGTTTCCGCCACGACGCCGACGTCGTGCCTTGGGCCTATGCCATCGCGCGGCGCATCTTTCTCGACCATGCGCGCAAGGCCAACCGCTTCGTTCCCTCTGGTGACCTCGAAGCTGACGGTCACGCGCCGCCGAGCCCAACGCCCGACGCGGAGGCGGTCTTCGCAGCCATCGAGCTTTCGGCCGTAGCTCGCGCCGAACTCGAGGCGATGCAGCCGATCTTGCGCGAGGCCTTCCTGCTCGTGCGCGAGGAAGGCCTCTCGATGGCCCAGGCGGCCGATGTTCTGGGCATCTCCGTTGCTGCCACCAAGCTTCGTGCGCATCGGGCGTACGAGCGGCTGCGTGAGGTCCTCGCTGCGGAAGGTGTGAAATGAGCGACCCGACCTCTGCACTCCGAGACCGTGTCCTTTCGGCGGCGCGAGAACGATCCTCGCCAACGCGTCGTGAGCTCGCTAGGCGGCGCGCGGTGGCCGGCGCGGTGACCCTGTCTTGGGCAGCGCTCATCGCCCTCGTGATGGGACATGGAGCCGAGCTGGCTGCCGGCCTCGCCCTTACGACTGTGTGGGCTCTGGGCCTCCTCGTGAGCTACGTCGTGCTGTTTCGATTCCCCGGCCGAACGACCGGCGCGCCGCGCGCCGTGAGCACCGCCGTTGGGCTCGCCCTTGGGCTCGTCGTGACGGTTGCGGCGGCGGTCGTCACGCAGCTCCGGGGCCTGACCGACGCCGGTGAAGGGCATCACGTCGCTTGCTTCGGCATCAGCTTGGTCGTCGCCGTGGGCCCGATGGCGGCATTCTTGGCGACGGAGCGCGGCGCTGAGCCGGTGGCGCCGACGTCGCGGGGCGCCGCGTTGGGGGCTTTCGCGGGCGCCGCCGCTGGGCTCGCGATGTGCTTCGTGTGCAGCCACGTCGACCCCGTGCACATGCTCGCGGGGCACGTGACGGCGCTCTTCGTGAGTGTTGCGGTCGGCGCGGTCCTCGGTCAGCGCTTGCTCGCGATGCGTGGCTAGTGTGGCGGATGCCCCGTGCCACGGGGCGGGACGGCTAGCGTCGGCCCCTAACGGGCGCACGCGGCGAGGGCTCCCTCGCCCGCTTGCTTCGCGGCCCCCGCCAAAGTAACGAAAAGACGGGCTTGGCACCGCGGGGCCCACTTTCCCGAACACCTCATCGACTCCCTGAAAGCAACGCTCCATGGGCCTCTCCGTCGGCATCGTCGGCCTCCCCAACGTGGGAAAATCCACACTCTTCAACTCGCTCTCGTCGGCCAAGGCCGAGGCGGCCAACTACCCGTTTTGCACCATCGAGCCGAACGTCGGCGTCGTCATCGTCCCGGATTCGCGCCTCCAGGCCCTCGACACCGTTGTGCACGCCGACAAGATCGTCCCGACGTCGATTCAGTTCGTCGACATCGCTGGGCTGGTGCGCGGCGCCCACAAGGGAGAGGGGCTCGGCAATCAGTTCCTCTCACACATTCGTGAGGTCGACGCGATCGTGCAGGTCGCGCGCTGCTTCGAAGACTCGAACATCGTTCACGTCGAGAACCGCGTCGATCCGGTCGGCGACATCGCCACCGTGACGATGGAGCTGTGCCTCAAGGATCTCGAGACCGTCAACAAGCGCCTCGACCGAGCTCGGAAGTCTTCGAAGGGCGGCGACGCCAAGGAGAAGCTCGCCTTCGAGGTTTGCGACATGCTCGTGAAGCACCTCGACGCGGGCACACCGGCACGGACCTTCAAGCTCCCCGACAACGTCGACGCCTTGGCCATCGTCAAGGAGATGCACCTCCTCACGTTCAAGCCGAGCTTCTACGTCGCCAACGTCGACGAGGGGTCGCTGGCCAACCTCGAGAAGAACGCTCACTTCATGGCCCTCAAGAAACACGCCGACGCCGAGGGTGCGCCCCTCGTGCCGGTCTGCGCGGCCCTTGAGGAGCAGATCGCCCAGCTCGAGCCGCAGGACCGGCCCGAGTTCTTGGAGAGCGCCGGTCTCAAGGAGCCGGGGCTGCATGCGGTCATTCGAGCCGGCTACGAGATCCTAAAGCTGCAGACGTTCTTCACCGCTGGCAAAGTGGAGGTGCGCGCCTGGACGACGCGCATCGGCGCCAAGGCGCCGGAAGCGGCTGGCGTGATTCACACCGACTTCGAGAAGGGCTTCATTAAGGCGGAGGTCATTTGGTGGGAGGACTTCGTCAAGCTCGGCGGCGAAGCCAAGTGCCGCGATGCAGGCAAGATCGGCATCGAGGGCAAGGACTACGTCATGCGCGACGGCGACGTGGTCCACTTCCGCTTCAACGTATGAGAACGACGAGAGCCACGCGAGCCTCCATGGCGCTGGTCGCGCTCGTCCTCGCCGTGACGTTGTCGGGGTGCTTGTGCGCCCGGGGAACGGTGAACTCGAGCGACTCGCTGAGGTGGTGGCTCTTTTCGAACTTTGGGGCTCAGCGCGTCTGCCCTGAGATGCAGAAGCGCGGCGTGCCGCTAAAGCTCGCCATCGTCGGACCCAACGCCGTCGGTCGCTTCTTTCCGGCGCAGTGCGGCGTGCGCGTCAACGACGCCGAGCGCACCATCGTGGTCGACGTGACCGGCAGCGGCTACGCCGTCTTGCCGGTGACGCGTCGCGTGGGCTTCTATGCGGGCCTCAGCGTCGAGTACTCGATGGACTTCCGTCTCGAGAGCGACGCGACTTACGTTTGGGGTCGCTTCCGACGGCTCGCGGCGCCGCCGGACCTCCGCCTCTTGGGCGTCGAGAATGCCGTCGTCAACCTGGCCACGCAGACGCCGCTCGGCGACCTCGCCACACTGCTGGGTCGCGGCATCGTAGAAGGCGAGCTCGCCCGCGGCTTCACCGTCGTCAGGCTCGACGACGGCGACGACTTCACGATGGGACACCTGGAGCCGCCGGAGCGTCCGAAGCGATTCTTCTCGAGCGGTAAGGATCGTGTCGTGCTTGCCAGCGATCAGACCGAGCTGCGCGCCTCATCGCGCGACTACCTGGGCCCCTTCGAGGTGGCCCAGAAGGACGCCTCGATGACGGTGCGCTTGCGAGTCGCCGGGGCGCCAGCCGACTTCTTCCTCGTGGACAAGGCCCTCGGCGATGCATGGCGGCAGCCGTACGAGGCCGCGCGCCCCATCGGCCCACCGCCGGGCCCGCCGTTGACCTACGGGCAAGCGCCGCCGGGAGAGACTGTTCGCAGCTTCCCGCTCAATCCTGGCTACTACTACCTCGTCGTGGAAAATCGGGCGCCGGCGCCGGTCGCGGCCTTTGGCGTGTCGCTGCCGTTCGAGACGATCTCTACTGTCGCTTACAACGTCGAGCTCGGCAGCCGCTGATCGGGAGCCTCTGATCGATAAGGAATGTATGCTCCGGGGCGATGGACTCGCTTCGTGGTCGTACCGTGGCGCTCGTCGTGACCGGCAGCATCGCGGCGTACAAGGCTGCCGAGGTTGCCCGCCTCCTCGTGAAGGCAGGCGCGACGGTGCTTCCCGTGATGACGAAAGCCGCGACGGAGTTCTTGGGGGCCACGACGCTCTCGGGGATCACCGGCCACGCAGCCGCCATCGACATGTGGGACAAGGCCGTTTCTGGCGAGCTGCATGTCACGCTCGCCTCGCGCGCCGACGTGGTTTGCGTCGCGCCGGCGACGGCCGACTCGCTGTCGCGTTTCGCTCACGGACGCGCCGACGACCTCGTCGCCGCGCTCGTGCTCTGTGCGCGCGGGCCCGTCGTCGTGGCGCCCGCGATGCATCCGCGCATGTGGGACCACCCGGCGACGGCGCTCAACGTGCGCGCCCTTGAGCAGCAGGGGCGCGTGCGGCTCGTGGGACCCGTCGTGGGTGAGGTCGCGAGCGGCGAGCACGGCATGGGGCGCATGGCTGCCCCGGAAGACATCGTCTCCGCCGTGGCGGCGGCGTTGGGGCCACCGACGAAGCGTGACCTCGCGGGCAAGCGGATCGTCGTGACGGCCGGGCCCACCGTCGAGGATCTCGACCCGGTGCGTTTCCTCGGAAATCGTTCGACCGGAAAAATGGGGTTCGCCGTGGCGGCCCGCGCGGCCGCCCGCGGCGCTGTCGTCACGCTCATCGCGGGGCCGGTCAATCTAACGACGCCGCCCGACGTGCGTCGCACCGATGTGCGTCGAGCGCTCGACATGCAAGCCGCCCTGGCGGCGACGCTTGGTCCATCGCTCGACGGCGCCGACGCCCTCGTGATGACGGCGGCCGTGGCCGACTATCGTCCGAGGGTGCCCTCAGACCGCAAGCTGAAGAAGGAAGACGACCACGCCATCTTGGAGCTTCAGAAGAACCCCGACCTGCTCGCAGAAGTGGGCGCACGCCGAGCGCGAAAGACTCCGGTGCTCGTGGGCTTCGCCGTAGAGACCGGTGCGCCCGACGAGGTCGCGGCGTACGCGCGCAAGAAGCTCGCAGCGAAGAAGGTCGATCTCGTGGTGGCGAACGCCGCCGCCGACGCCTTCGGGGCCGACGAAAACGTGGCGATCTTCGTCACGGCGGAAGGAGATGAGCCGCTCGGCAAGATGCCAAAGGCCACGCTCGCCGACCGCATTCTCGACTTTGTCGTGGCCAAGCTTGCTTGAGTCGTGGGCATGGACACTGCTGCAAGCATCGAGTAACGCTGGCCGCTCGCGCGTGTCGATGGGAAGCCGGTGTGACTCCGGCACGGCCCCCGCCACGGTAACCGGGGACAATCTCGAGCAACGCCACTGAGGGCCTCCGCGGACATGTCCCGCGTCGGCAGCCGAACCCGCGCCAAACCAGCGGGGGGAGCACCTTGGGAAGGGCTCGAGGGAGGATGAACCGGGAGTCCGGAGACCGGGCACGCGCGGTGCAGTGAACACCCAAAGCCGCGCGTGGGGCGCGGCCGGAGTCGAAAAATGAAGCTGATTTTGGTAGCGACCGCGTCGCTGTCGTTGGGCGTGTTTGGTTTCATGGCCGGTTGCGACGAAGGCGAGGATTTCGAGCTCAAGGAGTCCGACGGCGGCGCCGCTGCCGATGGCTCCGTCGTCGACGCGGCGGCCAAGGCCGACGGCAGCGTGAGCCTCACGGATGGCGGCGCCGTCGACGGTGGCGCTGACGCCAACGGCGATGCGCAAGCGAAGAGTCCCTGGGTCTTGGTGTCCGTCAACGGAGCCACCTCGAGCGAGCTCGTGGCGATGCGCATCAACGACGGCAACGTCGCCGGCCGCCTCGGGTACGACGGCTTTATAGGTCTCACGACCATCGACTCGACGGGCCGCCCATTCCTGCTTCAGCAGCAGATCGATCGCGTCGTCGAGCTCGATCCGCTTGAACCATGGAAGGCTCGCGCCAGTTGGGACGTGAAGCTCAGCGACAGGGCCGACGGTGGGAGTAGCTACGCCGACCCGGTGGCGATTGTGCCCGCGACGCCCGGGAAGGCGTACGTGCTCCGCTTCAACCGCAATCGGATCGCCGTCATCGACGACACCGTCAAGGGGGATGCGTCGGCGCCCATCAAGACCGTCGATCTGACGCCGTTCTTCGACCCGACGGACACCGATACGTCGGTCGATCCCATCGCCGCGGCTTATGTTGACGGCAAGATCTACGTCTTGCTCGCGAACCTCGATCTCAACAACGTTGACCCCAAGGGGTACTTCACCATTTGCACGACGCAGAAGCCGAAGCTCGTGGTGCTCGATCCAACGACGGACACTTTCCAGACGGCGTTCGCCGCCGACGCGGGGGCGCCGGCCGACGCGGGGCCCGACGGTGGTGACGCTGGCAACAGCGCCGTTAGTGTCGCCCTTCAAGGGTTCAATCCGATCTTCGGCGGGCTCGTTCACGATCCATCGCGCCATCGGCTCTTGGTCGTCCACGGGGGCTGCAACTCGCAGCTCGGCGACGGCGGCAAGGGCCCCGTCGAGCGTCGCCAGGTCGACGCCATCGACTTGACGACCGGCGCCGTGAGCAAGGTGCTCGACTTGAACGCCGAGGGTTTCCCGAGCGCCATCGTGCGATCGAGCAGCGATGAGCTGATCCTCGGCTTCGACTTCTACTCGGCGCGACGCTGGTCCGTCACCTCGTCGTCGTTGGGTGGCGCGTTGCCCGATGGCCTTACGGCCATCGCCGCCGACGGCAAGGGCAAGGCCTTCGGCGTCGTCAACACGTCGTTCGTCGACGGCGGGAGCGCGAAGGAGCTCGTAGAGATGCCGCTCGACGGCGGCGCCTCACGCGTCCTTGGCGTCGTGCCCGAAGCCGGCGGCTTCGTCGGCGCCGCCGACTACTTCGCTTCGCCCTAACGAACCCGGAAGGAATCCCTCATGCGTTGGCTGTATCACCTCGTGCGTCGTGAAGAGCAGCCAAGGTTTTCGAGCGGGGTAGGGCGCGAGTATCGCCCCGCCTCGCTCGAGAGCGAGGGCTTCGTCCATTGCTCGTACAAGGAAGCCGTCGCGGCAAGCGCGGCGCTCTACTTCGCCGGCGAGCGTCCGCTCGTCCTCCGCATCGATCCGCGTCGTCTCTCCGCGCGGGTCGAGGAGGCGCCAACACCGCGCGGGCCCATGCCGCACGTGCACGGTCCCATACCGCTCGAGGCCATCGTAGAGGTGCTCATCCTCGGCGCCCTGGCGGAGGCTCCCGATGCGATCAGAGACGAGCCGGGTCTCGAGCCGGAGCCGGTCTCTTAGGAGCCGCCTTCGGCGGGGCCTTCGGGGCAGGGGGATGGCCTGACGGCTCCGTCGCCGCCGGACTTGGGACGCTCGCGGGGAGCCTTCGGTGCGAGGTCAGCTCATCGAGGAGCAACAGGTAGTCGCCGAGAAATTTTCCCCGGTCCTTGATGGCCGCCGCGCTGGAGAGGCTTCGCACCGTGTGCTCGATGGTGCCGCGGCGCTTCGCCGCCCCCTCGAGCATGTCGAGCCTGAGCAAGAAGCGCGCGGCAAGCACGTTGTCGTCGAAGGGCTTGCGGCGCGAGCGAAAGATGCCCACGGCGTTCGGGTCGACGGGTTGCGCGAAGAAGCCTCCTCCGACCTCGTCGTACAGGTTCTTCTCCAAGAATGTGGCGATGCGTCCGGCCTCCCGCTGGAGCGCGCCGTCCGTGAGCACGTCGGCCAGATGTGCGAGGCCGAAGCCCAGCGCTGCTGCGTCAGACAGGTGAACGCGCACCGCAGCGTCGCTTTGGTCGCCGCCGCCCTTCGCCTTCGCGAGGTGCAAGACGCCGCCTTCGGCCGTGATGTGCTCGCGGAGGATGTGGTCGGCGGCACGCTTGGCGAGCGCTGACGCGCTGCTGTCGTTCGTCGCGCGCGCGAGCGTTGCCAGCGCATAAATGGCGAGGCCGTTGTCGTCGGCGTAGATGTTGGGGTCGATGCGGGGAACCCCAAGCACGCGGCGCGCTGCGTCGGGCAGCTTGTAGTAGTCCTCGCCCTTCATGAACTCGCCCTTTCCGCGCGGTGACGTGGGGGCGAAGGGAACGCTCGAGGCGTGCGAGTTGAGGTCCGCGTCCTGCGTGCCGTAGAAGGCGCCGCCTTCACTCAAGAGGAATCCTTCGAAGTATCGGCGAATGTCGGCGGCGCGCGCGCGCTGCTTCGGATCGTTCGTGAGCGCAAAGGCTTCGGCGTAGGCAGCGAGGGCCCCGCGTTCCAGAACATGAGCTTTTCGAAGTGTGGGTGATCCCAGTCGGGCGCCACGGAATATTGGTAGATGCCGCCCCAGACCGGGTCGATGAGCTTCGTCTGCTTGTCGAGGATCGTGAGCGCGTGCTCCTTCGCGCGCGCATCGCCGCGCCGCGCGGCGGAGAGCGCGAAGAGCGTGTTCCATCCGAGCGGAACCTTGGGTTCCCGCCCCCAACCACCTTCCTTGTTGTCCCAGAACTCTTCGAGCTCCGTCTCGGTGAAGCTTCGAGCAAGCGCGAGGGCATCGTCGGAGAGCGGCGCTTTGGGAATGGAGACGACCGCGTCCTCGCGCGCTTCGGCGCGCGCGCCGCCGCTCACGACTCTGGCCAAGATCTCGAGGAATTCTTCCGGCGGAATGAACCCCCGGTACTTCCCGAGCTCGTGTCCGTCGGGCGAAAAGATGACCGTCGCGGGCCAACCCCAATCGGTGTAGCGCTCCTCGATGTCGGGACGCGTGTCGACGTCGACCTTTGACGCGAGGAAGTGCTTCTGAAGCACCGCGCGCACGCGCGTCGCCGTAGGTCTTCTCGTCCATCACGTGGCAAAAGTGGCACCACTCGGCGGCCCCATCGAGCACCACAAAACGCCCCTCCGCCTTCGCCCGCGCGAAGAGCGCCGGCGTAAAATCGTTCCAGGCGACGGGGGCCGCGGGCGGAGACGCAGCCCCCGGCGGGGTGCTCGGCACGGGGCGGGCCGCGCTCTGAGGGGGCCCGCCACAGCCGGCAAGCAGCGACAAGAGAAGGAGAGAGCGAAGGCGCATCTCCTCAAGCTACGCGTTGCCGCGCGGTCTGGATCGACGGCCCGATCGCGCCGGGAACGCGCAGGAAGGTGCAAATCGGAGTGACCACCAAAGGTAGTGGTGTGTGTGGAAATGGGTGCTAACCCAAGTGCCATGAAGAACGTCGCGCTCGCAAGCCTGGTCTTTTCCGCACTTTCGCTGGTGGCCTGCGGCGGCGTCGATGACGGGTCGCTGCCCGGCGCGGGTCAGGCCGACGAGACGGCCGATGAGCTCCGCACGGCAGGTATCAAGAGCATCGTCGTGACTCGCGGTCAGGGCTTCATGCCGCCGCCGATGCGTGGACGCTGCCATCCCTCGGGCCTTTGGGCGTTCGACTTCGCGAGTCGCGAGCTCACGGGCGATGCATGCGTCGGCTCGGTGCCGGTTCCCGTGCAGCGCACGCTTTCGGCGGAGGACGCTGCCGACGTGAAGAAGGCCGTCTCGGCGGTGCGCGTGACCGCGCGACCGGGCGCTTGCCCGACCGACGTTCCGACGAACTCGCTCACGGTGAAGAGGGCACAGTCGGAGACGCACTACGTGGACGCACGTTCGGCGTGCGGCGGTGGGGCAACGCCCGTCAAGGAGGCCAGCCTCCGCGCGCTCGTCGAGCTGCTCGAGGGATTCAGCACGCCCGCCACGCAGCCGCCGGCGGCCGAGGTCTTCGAAGGCACCTTGCGCCCGCGCATGTTTGCCATCGGCGGTGAGACCACCGGCCGGTTGCTTCAGACATCTACGGGCACCTTCGAGCTCGTCTTCGAAGGCAACGAGAGTGACGGCTACGTCGCTGGTCGCAAGGCTCGCGTCACCGGAACGCGTCGCGATGCGCCGGGCGTCGAGATCGCTATGCGTCACTACATCGACGTCGAAGACTTGCTCGTTTGCCCCGCGGCCGGCGCCACCGTGAACTGCATGCCGCCAACGACGTCCAAGGTCTGCAAGAACTCAGCTTGGATCGAAGACAACTGCGGCGGCGTGCTCATCACGCACTGAGGCCACCTTGGGCCGTTGCCAACGACGTGCTACGACCGGCGCCTCATGAGGTGGCCGGTCGTCGTTCTTCCGAGTGTCCTTGTCGCCGCAGGTGCGGTCATGGTCCGTGAGACGCCGGCGGAGGCGAAGCCAGCGGCCGCCACCGCGTCGCTCGGCGCGGCGTCCAAGGACAAGCCTTGGTGTGCGCCGGAGGTGACCGAGCTCGGCGACCACACGTGTTACTTCGATGGCGCCACGAAGACCGACGGCCGACGGACGCTCGTTGTCTACTTGCATGGCTCGCTCGCCACGACGCCGGGCTTCCAGTGGTTGCAACAGCGCGCCATGGCCATCCACGCGAAGCGGCAGCACTTCACGGTCCTCTTGCCGACGTCTCCGCTCGTCGACGGTGGTTACGTCTGGCCCACCGGCCGCGCGGCGCAGGAGCGCCACGAGGGTGACGTCTTGAGAGGGCTCGTGCAGTCCAAGAAGAAGCTGGAACGAACGCTCGGCGTTCACTTCGATGAGACCTTCATCGTGGGCTTCTCCCGCGGCGCCTACTACGGAAGCTCGCTCGCCGTTCGCGGCGCCCTCGACGTCGACGGGTACGTCCTCCTCGCGGGCGGCTCTTCGTGGGTGCGGCCCCCGTCTGACAAGTCGCGGCGCGTGCCGGTGTTTGTCGGCGTCTCCGCCGCCGACGGGCAAACAGCCGACCACTCGCGCGCCCTTGGAGCGACGCTCGCGGCGCTAGCGTGGCCGCACCGCATCGAAGAGCGCAACGCCGGACACATGGTCGACTGGACCTTCATGGACCACGGCATCGCGTGGCTCCGAAGTCGACCCCGCGCCAGCAGAACGAACTGAGCGATCGCTACCCCATCGCGCGCCAGTCGAGGACGTCGACGTGGCGCGGGTGCATGCGGTAGTCGACGCTCTGGCGGAAGCCCACGGCGTCACCGGCGATTTGCAGCGGCACAGGTCTCGAAAAGGTCATGCGCACCTCGGTTGCAAACCAATCGTGCATGCCCCGGACGCGGTCCCCGCGCCAGAGGCGCGGAATCGAACGCACCGCCTCGAGGGGCGGCGTCTCGAAGATGCGGATGTTGAAGGCGCCGGGCATGCGCTCCGCGAACGGGTAGGCCCGAAACTGGTAGCCGAACTCGGGGCACGTCGCGCAGCCGGCGACGCCGGAGGGGCCCTCGTAGAGGACCGAGCCGCGGCCCACGCCATCCATCAAGACGACGCGGCCACC
This sequence comes from Myxococcales bacterium, assembly GCA_016703425.1. NCBI lineage: Bacteria > Pseudomonadati > Myxococcota > Myxococcia > Myxococcales > Myxococcales bacterium. The sequence continues at coordinate 1,316,560 of JADJCA010000001.1, read as the reverse complement.
GGCGTCCACGCGATGGACCGTGGGGCCGAGGTTCTCGACGAGGACCGTGGGCCGCCCGTTCACGAGGGTCTTCGGAACCGTGCGCAGCACCATGGCGCTGAGGTAGCCGTAGACCGTCTTCGCGAGCCGCCGCGACGGACCTTTCGCCGCCTCAACCTGCGCGCGGTAGTCGTTGAGCACCTCCGCGTCCCAGCCGCAGCCAGCGAACGTCGTCAAGATGCCTTCGCACTCGATGAGGCCGAAGCGCCGTGTCGGGACGGCGCTCGCGTGATCCCTCAACTGCCGCACCGCCAGGCCGAGCTTGAGGGCGCCCGCCGCGTGCGCCCAGGCGTTGCCCGTACCGAGCGGTAGGAGCCCAATGGCGGGGTAGGGCTCGTCTTCTGGGAGGACGCGACGGAGGGCGTTGACGAGCGCGATGGCCGTGCCGTCGCCGCCGGCCGCGAGGATGCACCGCGGTCGCGGCTCGCCATCGCGCAAGAGCGAGCGCAAGTAGGCATCCAGTTCGTCGGCGGAGCGGGTGAGGCGGACGCGCGCACCGGGTAGGGCGCGCCCGAGCTCAACGGCGATGCGACGGCCGCCACGTTTCGCGTTGGCGTTAACGACGACGCCAAGGCCTGCCCCGCTCACCTTGACGCGACCGGGAGGGCCCGAGGGAGCGACGCTCGCCACCGGCGGCGCAGCGGCGGACGCCGGTGAGGAAGGTGGGGCGGTGGCGGCGGGGGATCTCAAGGGGGCGCGTCAGCATACCCGCACTTTTCCCTGAAATGACGTGGCTCGGAGCCCTCGTTCCGACCCTTGCAGTCCTCGGGGCAGACTCGTAGCATGGCCTCCCCCGCGGCGGATTTTTCTGGCTGTTCTCGCGGGGTTTTGATGGCGATCGGCCTCCTAGGAGGCTGGCTCCGACCAGGTCCGCGTCCCGCACCGGGATCGCGAACCGCAACGACCCGAACGACGAACGGACCGAGCGACGATCGATGAGCGAGACGAACCTCCGCACGCTGCTGGCGCTGCTCCAAGATGACCCCGAGTCCGACGACGCGTGGACGCGCCTCGATGGCGAGCTCGCCGCTGGCGCTCCCACCGCGGAGGCGCGCGAGCTTGTCCTCGAAGCGCGACGCGCCCACGAGCGACGTCGCGAGCACGATGCCGTTGCCCGTCTCCTGCGCCACGAGGTCACCCTCGCGGCCGGCACACCGCACGAGGCGAAGCGACTCGAAGATCTGGCGCGCGTGCTCGACCTTGAGGTGCTCGACGAGTCCGGCGCCGCCCACGCCTGGGCTCGGTTGCTTGAGCTTTCACCGGGTCACGCGGAGGCCCTAGAGGCGCTCGAGCGGAGCGAGGTCAAGCGGAGCAAGTGGACGGAGATCGTCTCTCGCTATCGCGAGGAGGCCAAGGGCGCCGAGGAGCCGTCGCTGAAGGCGTCGCTGCTCGTGAGCGCCGCCGAGATCGCCTACCGCTACGGCAAGCCGGCCCTCGACGGCAGCGCCGGCAAAGCTCAACCCAAGAAGCTCGAAGCGCTGCTCAACAAGGTCACCGCGGAGCTTCAGAAGACGCTCGAGCTTGACCCGCGTAACCGACGCGCGCTGTCGCTCCTCGAGATCGTTTATCGCTCGCTAGGTGACTTCAAGGCCCTCGCCGAGACCCTCGAGCGTATCGCGCGCGAGGCGTCGGGCAAGGAAGACAAGGTCGCGGCCCTCTTGCGTCTTGGGCGCCTCTATCGACACAAGCTGGCGGACGCGACGAAGGCCGCCACCGCGTACGAACAGGTCATCGACCTCGACCCGGGGCATCGGGAGGCCACCAGTTCGCTCGTTGACCATTTCACGAAGACCGAAGACTGGGACCGGCTCGCGGCGCTCTACGACGAGCAGCTCGCGAGCGGCAACGTTCCGTCGGGCTCCGAAGGACCCCTCCTCCTCCAGGTGGGCATGGTCCATTGGAAGATGCGGGGCCAGCCGGCGGCGGCGGAGCCGTATTTTGATCGACTGCGGGCCATCGACCCGGGCCACCCGGGGCTCGTCGCGTTCTTTCGCGAGCTCTGTAAGAACCGAGGTGAGACAGCCAAGCTCGCGCAGATTTTGTCCGACGCGCTTCGCGTCATGCCCGATGGCGCGGACAAGGCGAGCGTGGCCGCGGAGGTCGCCGGCATGGCGGAGGAGGGACAAAGCTCCGCCAAGGCCATCGACCAGTGGAAGGCGGTGCTGCGCCAGGATCCGATGAACAAGCAGGCGCGCGACTCGCTCAAACGCCTCTACCGTCAGACGGGTCAACACGCGCTCCTCGCCGACGTCCTGCGCGGTGAGCTGGAGCGCACGCCCGCCGACGCCAAGGAGCAACGGCAGCCGGTCCTTCACGAGCTCGCCGCCGTGTACCGCGAGCACCTGAAGAACGACGCGGTGCTGGTGACGATCCTCACGCAGATCGTGGCGTTCGATCCCACCGACGTCGAGGCGCTTCGCGACCTCGCTCGCGTCTACGAAGCGCTTGGCCGCTTCCGCGATCTGCTCACGGTTCAGACGAAGCTTGCGGAGGTCGAAGCCTCCGCCGAGAAGAAGGCCGAGCTGTTCCGTTCCGTGGCTCGCCGCTGGCTCGACCAATTCTCCAACGTGCAGAACGCCGTGGAGGCCTTCGAGAAACTGCTGTCGGCGGCGCCCGGCGACGCCGAGGCCACCCTAAAGCTCAAGGACCTCTATACGAAGCGTCGAGCCTATCGGCCGCTCTACGATCTCCTGGCCGGCGAAGCGGAGCGCCAGACCGAGAGCGCGAAGCGCGCGACGCTCATGGAGATGGCGAAGCTCGCTGCGGAGCGGCTCGATCGCGCCGGCGACGCGCTCAAGTTGTATCGCGAGGTGCTTGCCCTCGACCCCACCGACAGCGCCGTCGCCGACGCGCTGGAGAAGCTCGCCGAGCGCGAGAAGGACTACCGCGCGTTGGCCGATGTCCTCGAAGCTCGCGTGGAGCATCGCGGCGATTTGGCGCAGAAGCTCCAAACGCTGCAGAAGCTGGGCGCCGTCTATTCGGATCGGCTCGCGAGCCCCGAAGGCGCGCTCCGCACGTGGCGCCGCGTGCTCGAACTCTCGCCCGGCAACGCGAAGGCGCTTCGCGTCTTGCGCGACGCGTACCTGCACGCAGGCGAATACGACGCTCTCAGCGAGCTCTACGGCGCGGCCAACGACTGGGAGGGGCTCGCCGAGGTCCTCTCGGCGGCGGCCGACAAGGCCACGGACCCGACAGCCAAGGTCGACCTTTCGTTCCGCGCCGCCGCCGTCTACGCGGAGCGCATCGGCGCGCCGGAGCGCGCCTTTCGCGCCTACGAGCGTGTCCTCGGCGTCCGGCCCGATGACCAAAGGGCCGCCGCGGCGCTCCTGCCGATCTACGAGAAAGAAGAGAAGTGGGCCCGTCTGCCCGCGCTCTATGAGGTGCGCCTCGCCCACGCGAACACGGACGACGAAAAGCTCGAGCTGCTCGGCAAGTTGATGCGGGTCACCGGCGGCGAGCTGGGCGACCGCGCCGCCGCCTTCGATTACGCACGCAAGGCCTTCGCCATCGAGCGGGGGCAGGCGGGGGCCCTCGACAAGCTCGAAGCCGCCGCCCGCGCAGCCTCCGACTATGAGGGGCTCGTGTCGGTGCTTCGCACGGAGATCGAAGGCGCTGCGGGGGCGGACCGTCGCACGCTCACGCGCAAGGTCGCGGCGATCCTCGCGAGCGAGCTCGATCGCGTCGACGAAGCCGTTGCGCTCTACAAGAATCTCGTCGTGGAGGACCCCTCCGACGCCGAGACCGTCGAGACTCTGGACCGGGCCCTTAGGGCCGCCGGGAAGAAGGACGAACTTCGCGAGCTCTTCGAGCTCCGTCTCAGTCGGGAAGGGGACGAGCGCAAGCTCGAGCTCCTTCGTGAATGGGCCACGCTCGAGGAAGACGTCTTCGAGTCGCCGGCGGAGGCCATCAAGCTTCATCGACGCATCACCGACGAGGCGCCCGACGACGCTCGGTCGCTGCGTGCCCTCGCGCGGCTTCTTCGCTCCAGCGGAGACGCGGAAGGGGCCGTCGTTGCCGTGGCCAAAGAGCGCGACCGGGCCGAAGGCAGCGAACGCGCGCGCCTCGAGGTCGAGATCGCGCGCCTGGAGCTGTCGCTCAAGAAGCCCGAGGCGGCGTTGGGCGCCGCCGAGCGCGCGCTCGACCTTGTGCCGGACGACGAAGACGCACGAAAGCTCGTCGAGGAGCTCCTCCAAGTTGGCGAGACGCGGGGCCACGCGGCGCAGTTGCTCGAGCGGATCTACGGTGAGCGCGGCGCCTTCGACAAGCAGACCGAGATGCTTGAGGTCCTCGTTGCCACGGCGCGCTCCAAGGACGACCGGCTCAGTCTGTTCCGTCGCTTGGTCGCCGTGCGCGAGGAGCGCATGGGCGATTTCGGTGCCGCCTACGACACCGTCGTGCGGGCCGTCGCCGAGTTTCCCAACGAGCTGTCCTTCTGGGACCGGCTCGCCGTGTTGGCCAATCGGACGCACCGCACCAAGGCCTTCGTTGAGACATTGGCTTCGGCGCTGCCGGAGACGGGAGAGTCGGGGCTCGCGGCCAAGGTTGAGCTCGACCTCGCCGAGCGTCTCGCCACGTTGCTCGTCGAGGCCGTGGGCGATACGAACCGGGCAAAACCCTACCTCGCGCGGATCCTCGCGAAGGAGCCCACCAACGAGCGGGCGTTCTTGCGACTCAAGCAGATCCTCACGAACGAGGAGCAGTGGGGGGCGCTCGAAGAACTCTACGAGCGCGCCTCGGAGTCCGCGCCGGGGGCCGATGAGAAGGCGTCGCTCCTCTCGGAGATCGCCCTTGTGGCCGAGGAGATCACCGGCGACAAGGCCAAGGCCATTCAGTACTACCGGCGCATCCTCGAGGTCGCGCCGGAGCACGAGCAAGCCTTCCGCGCGCTCGATTCTCTCTACGCGTCCATGGCCGACTGGACGGCCCTCGCGGCCCTCCTCGATGCGCGTGTTGGGCGCCTCGCGGGCGAGCAGGCGCTGCACCTCAAGGAGCGCATCGGCGTCATCATGTACCGGCACATCGGTCAGCCGGAGCGGGCGCTCGCCACGCTGGAGGAGGTCCTCACGGCCGACCCGTTGGCCAAAGAGGCGTGCGACGTCGTCGAGCAGTGCCTCTCCGTCGCGGGGCTAAGGCCGCGCGCCGCCGTCGTGCTGGAACAGGTGTATGTGGCACGCGATGATGCGCGGGGGCTTGTGCGCGCGCTCGAGGTGCGACTTGAAACCGCTCCCGACGCGGAACGCCGCGAGCTCATGCAGCGCGTCGCCGAGCTGCGCGACGAGCGCCTCAACGAAGGGGCCTTTGAGGCCTACGCCCGCCTCCTGCCGGTCTCGCCCGATGACGCGCATGCGCGCGAGCGGCTCGCCGACTTGGCGCGTCGGGCCGGCGCCTACGAGGAGCTGGCGCGGGTCCTCGCGGAGACCGCAAAGGCGGCCGCGGCGCCGCAGCCGCGCGCGGAGATCTTGAGCGAGCTCGCGCAGGTCTACGAGACGCACTTGTCTCGCCCCGAGAGCGCCGAAGCCGTCTACCGAGAGGTCCTCGAGATCGACCCCGACGACGCGGCCCTGGCGCTGCCGGCGGCACGCTCCCTTGAACGGCTCTACGTCGAGAGCTCCAACAACGCGGAGCTCGTCAAGATCCTCCGCGCCGAGGTGAAGCTCGAGGCCGACGGCGAGGTGCGCCGGAAGCTCTTCGGCCGCATCGGCGTCCTCGCCGAGAACCTCCTCGACGACCCAAAGGGCGCCATCGACGCATGGCGTGCACGGCTCGACGAAGACCCCGTCGACGAGGAGGCGCTTCGTTCGCTCGACCGACTCTACGACCGCGTCGGTGAGTGGCGAGCTCTCGTAGACGTGCTCCGCGCGCGCGAGCGGCGCGCCGGCAGCGATGCCGAGCGCCGTGAGCTCATGGAGCGCATCGCGACGACGCTCCACGAGAAACTGGCCGACGTGGCCGAGGCAGTCCTCGCGTTTCGCGCGCTCGTCGATGAGCTCGGGCCCGAGAAGCGCTGGCTCGAGGCGCTGGCGTCGCTCTACGAGAAGGAAGGCAAGAGCTCGGAGCTGGCGGAGACGCTCGAGGCCGAGTTGGCGCGCGCCGAAGCGACCGACGAGCGCCTCGTTGTGTTGGTTCGCCTCGGCGCGGTGCGCAAGGCGCAGCTTGGCGACACCGCCGGCGCGCTCGAAGCGTATCGCCAGGCCCTGACCCTCGACCCGAGGCACGCGCCCAGTCGCGAAGCGCTCGAGGCGCTCCTCGCCGACGATGGCGCTCGTCGCGACGCGGCGGCCATCCTAAAGCCGCTCTACGAGGGTGACGGCGATGGGCAGAAGGTCCTCCGCGTCCTCGACATCGAGGTCGAATACGAGGACACGCCCGAGGGCAAGCTCCGGGTCTATTCGCAGGCCGAGTCGGTGGCCGAGAACAGCTTGAATGACCCGGGGCGCGCCTTTGGCACGATGTGTCGTGCGCTCGAGGTCGCCGCCACCGAGCCGGAGCTGCCGCTGTGGCTCCAGATCGGCGACCGTTTGGCCGAGCTCACGGGGCGCAACGCCGAATACGTCGAGGCGCTCGAGAAGATCGTCGCCACCGTCGTCGATGAAGAGCGCGCCCTCGAACTCGCTCTCAAGATCGCGACCATGGCCCGCGCCAAGCTCGCCGACGCCGGTCGCGCGCGCACGTACTACCGGCGAGCGCTAGAGCTTCGCGCAGACGAGTCCGAGGCGCTCTCTGCCCTCGAGACAATCTACGAAGAGAGCGGAGAACATCCCGCGCTCCTCGACGTGCTGCGTCGTCGCGCCGCCACGGCAACGAGCGACGCGGACAAGAAGCGCCTGCTCTTCAAGGAGGCACGCCTGCTCGAGGGTACGTTGAGCGACGTCCCCGCGGCCATCGACGTCTACCAAGCGATCGTCGACCTGACGCCGGAAGCCGACGCCTTCGCCGCGCTTGAGCGACTCCTCACGCAAACGGAGCGGTGGGACGACCTCGTGGCGATCTACGAGCGGCAGATCGGCCTCGGGCCGGCGGCCGAACGACGCGCGACGTTGCACTTTGGCCTCGGTCAGGTGCTGCAGACGAAGTTGTCGGATGCGGAGCGCGCCTTCGACCAGTACGAACAAGCGCTGCGCCTCGATGGCCAACACGCGGCGACGGTATCGGCGCTTGAGGCGCTCATGGCGACGCCAGAGCACGCGTTCCGCGCCGCATCGATCCTCGAAGACGTCTACATGGCGCGCCTCGATTGGCGCAAGGTCATGGCGACCATCGAGGCGCGGCTGGCCGTCTCCGACGAGGCCTCCGAGCGCGTCGAGTTGCTCCGTCGTCTCGCCAAGCTTCACGAGGAGCAGGAAGAGAACTACGCCGCGGCCCTCGACACCACCGCCAAGCTCCTCGCGGAGAACATTGGCGACGAGGAGACTTGGGAGGAGCTCGAGCGGCTCTCCCGCGTCGCGAGCGCCGAAGCTCGCCTCGGTGAGATCTATGCCGGCGAGCTCGCGAAACACGAGAGCGACGACGCGGCGACGGCGCGCCTCTCGATGCGCACAGGCGAGATCTTTGAGGGGCAAAAGGATCCGGAGCGCGCCCTCGCGTTCTATAGGCGAGCGTATCGGTTCGATCCCGCCGACGGCGCCAAGGCCTTCGGCGCCATCGATCGCGTCCTCATCGCGCTAGGAAGCTCGGAAGACCGCGTCGCGCTTTATCGCTCCGCGCTCGAGCACCAGTCGGAGCCCGAGGCGCGCCTCGCGACGCTTCACACCATCGCCACGATCCAAGAGGACTCACTCAAGGACGACGCGGCGGCCATCGACTCGCACCGTGCGGCCCTTGAGGTCGAGGACACCGACACGGCGTCGCTCGATGCCTTGAGCCGGCTCTACCGGCGCGCACGCCGCTTCACCGATCTCGCCGAGCTGTTCCGCCGTCGCGCGGAGATGAGCGCGGCGCCTGATGAGGAGGCCGCGTTCCGCCTCGAATTGGCGCAGGTCTTGGAGGAGCACCTCTCGGACGTGTCATCGGCCATCGGCGAATACCAGAACACGTACGATGTCGCGCCCACGTCCAGCCACGGCGAAAGCGCCGTCCGCGCCCTAGAACGACTCCTTCAAAACGCCGAACACAAGGCGCGCGTCGTTGGGATCCTTTCGCCCATTTACGAAAAGTCCGACGACTGGCGTCGCCTCGTCACCATCGCCGACGAGAAGCTCCGCATCGCCGAGACCGATGGCGAGCGCGTGTCGGTTTTGCGCGACGCAGCGCGCCTCTGGGAGGCACAGGGGAAGGACACGGGCAAGGCCTTCGAGGCCGTTCGCGATGCCTTCGTCCTCGATCCGGAGGACGGCGAGAGTCGCAGCGAGCTCGATCGCCTTGCCGAGGCGACGAAACGTTGGGACGACCTCGCGGCGGCCTACGAGCGAGGCATCGAACGCACCGAGGCCCTTAGCAAGAAGGAGTTGCTCTCGAGCCTCGCCAAGGTTCACGACAAGCGGCGTGACGATCCCCGCCGCGCGCTCGACGCGTGGGCTCGCCTCTTCTCACTCGACGAGAGCGACATGGCTCCGCTTGAGGAGATGGACGCGCTGGCGACGCTCCTCAGCGACTGGTCGGTGCTCGTGCGGGTTCTTGCGAAGCGAGCCGAATTGGTCGGCGACGACGAGGAGCGGGCCAGCTTGTGGCGCCGCGTCGGTGAGGCGCGACGCGACATGCTCGACGACGCGACGGGCGCCATCACGGCGTACGAGCGCGCCCTTGAGCTGGAGCCCCAGAGCGCCTACACGCTCGACAACCTCATCCCGCTCTACGAAGGAAAGAACGAAGCCGCCAAGCTCGTCGACCTCTACCAGCGACGCGTGGAGCTCTGCGGCGAAGACGACGAGGGCCTCAGGTTCCAGCTCCACCTGGACGCGGCGCAGCGCTACGAAGAGGGGCTCGGCGATCGTCGCGAAGCCATCGCGCAGCTCGTGCTCGCGAACGACGTGCGCAGCGATGACGACGTCGTCCGCCGCCTTGGCGTCCTCTACGAGCAAGAGAAGCTCTGGAGCGAACTGCTCGAGAACCTCCGACTGCAAGCGGGCCGCAGCAGCGACGGTGCGGTCAAGGCGACCTTGCGAAAGCGCGCGGCCGGGCTGATGGCCAAGGAGCTGGAGGACCCGGCTGGCGCCGTGCAGGCGTACCGCGAGGTGCTCGACGCCGGCGTCGACGACGAGGCCGTGGCGGCGCTCTTCGCCTTGGGGCGAGCGGTCGAAGAGCTGCGCGCTGACGTCGTCGACGTACTCGAGCCAGTGCTCCGAGCGAGCTCGCGGCACGGGGAGCTCATGGACGCGCTCGAGATGCGGCTCCACGCCCAGACGGAGCCGATGGAACGTGCGCGAACGCTGCGCGAAGTAGCCCGCCTCGCGTCGACGGATGTCAACGACATGGAGCGCGCTGAGAAGGCGCTCCTGCGCGCTCTCTCGGAGGACGCGACGAGCGACGACGTGCACCGCGAGCTTGAGGCGGTCGCGGAGCGGCGAGGCATGGAGGCGTGGAAGCGATACGCCGATGCGTTGGCAGAACGAGCCGCGGCAACGCTCGAGGCTCCCGTGGCCGCCGACTTGTACGCGCGCCTCGGCGCCGTCGCCGAGACGCGAACGGAGGAGCTGGAGCGCGCGGCACGCGCCTACGCATCGGCTGCTGATCAGGGGGGCGACGGTGAGGCGACGCTCGTTGCCCTCGACCGTCTCTACGGCCGCATCGGCGACGCGAAAGCGCTGGCGGGCGTACTCGAACGACGCGTCTCAGCGGAGGTTGACGCTTCGAAGCAAGCGGAGTTGCTCTTCCGGCTTGGGTCGCTCCAAAAGGAGAAGTTTGGCGACGCGCCGCTTGCTCTCGCGACCTTCCGGACGGCGCTCGATCGCTCTCAGGAGCACGAAGGCAGCCGCGCCGCGCTCGAAGGTCTCCTCCCGGACCATGAGCTCTTCGCCGACGCCGCCGAAGCCCTTGAGGCGGTTTACCGGGCGACGGGCCGAATGACGGAGCTGGCGTCGCTCTACGAGAAGAAGGTCGAACGGAGCGAGGGTGGCGACCGGATTCGGGCGCGCCTCGACCTCGCCCGCATCGTCGAGGATGAGGTGAAGGACCCGGCGCGCGCGCAGCGAACGCTCGAGGCGGCGCTCCGAGAAGACGTGGCGGATGCCGACGTGTTGGCCGAGTTGGAGCGCCTCGCGACGGCAACGTCTTCCTGGACCGAGGCGGCCGCGGCGCTCGCCGATGGCCTCGCGAAGATATCTCCGTCGTCGTCGTCGCGAGGCGAGCTCTGGACGAAGCTCGCGACGTGGCGGCGGGATCGTCTCTCCGACCGACCCGGTGCGGAGCAGGCGCTCGTCGAGGCGCTCGCCGTTGACCCGGAGAACGGCGAACTCTTGCAGAGGCTCGAAGAGCTGCGCCGGGCCCCGGGACGAGAGCGCGAGCTCGTCGATACGTTGCGAGCGCGCGCCAAAGTTGAGCACGACCTCACGGAGCGTCGGCGGCTGCTGCGCGACGCAAAGGAGATCGCCGAGACCGTGCTCCGCGACGCCGCCATCGTTGAGGCGACGCTGCGCGCCGTTTTGGCCGACGACGAGAACGATACGTGGGCTCTGTTGGAGCTTGCTCGCGTCCGCGAGGAGGCGGGCGACGCGAAGGAAGTCGTGGAGCTCCTGTCCCGACTCGCCCACGCCGAAGCCGACGCCGAGCAGGTGGCGATGGTTCGGCACCGGCTGGCGAAGCTGCTCGTCGACAAGCTCGAAGACCTCCCGCGCGCCATCAAGGTCTACGAGACGCTGGTTGACGACCGGCCCGCCGACGACGAAGCCGCCGAGGCCCTTCGCAAGCACCTCGGCGCCATGGGCCGGCAACGGGACCTGGCGGAGCTGCTTCGCAAGCTCGTCGACCGGGCGACCGCCAAAGACAAGCGTGTCGCGTTGCGTCTCGACCTCGCCAAGCTGGAAGAGCAGCTCGGCGATCGCGACCAGGCGGCCGACACCTACCGGGCCGTGCTCGACGACGAGCCGGATCACGCCGAGTGCGTGTTCGCGCTGTCCCAACTGCTCGAGAAGGACGGCCGTGACGAGGAGCTCGCCGAGCTCATGAACGCGCAGATCGCGCGGGCCAAAGAGCGTGGCGACGTGGCTGGCGAGCTTGCCCTCGAGGTTCGCCTGGGCGAGATGTTCGAGTCTCGCCTGAAGGACCCGGAACGAGCCCTCGATGCGTTCGAAGCGGTGCTCTCGCGCGAGCCGAAGCACGAAGGGGCGCTGCAGGCAGTGGCCCGCATCGCCGAGGCTCAAGGGGACGTGGGGCGCGCCGCGGGCGCTCTCAAGACGCTCGTCGAGGCGTCGAGTGGCGAGAGTGGCATTGCGCTCGCGCTTCGCCTCGCCGATGCGCTCGCGAAGCAGGGGGACCTCGCCGGTGAAGAGGCGGCCTTGCGAAAGGCCATCTCCCTCGACCCGGAGGCCGCCAAGCCGCGCGAGCGCTTGCGGAGCCTGCTCGAGAAGGACGCCCGCCACGCCGACGTCGCCGCGCTCTTCGTGGAGGAGGCCGATGTCGTCACCGCGAGGCATCCCGACGTCGTCGTCGCCGCGCCGATCGCCATGCCCGCCGACACGCGCGGCTCGATTCGGCCAGGTGCCGCGTCGATGCCGCCGCCGCCGCCGGTCGCGGAGCCGCTGGGGCGGGTCATCAAGCTCCTTCGAAGCGCCGCCGACGTTCACCTGACGGCCCGCAAGGCGCCGGGCGATGCGCTGCCGCTTCTCGAGCGGGCGGCCACGCTCGTCCCTCACGATCGCGAGCTGTTGCTGCTGCTCTGCGATACCTACTCGAGCGAGGGCAGGGACCGCGACGCAGCGGTCGTGCTCGAGCGCATCATCGCTTCCTTCGGCTCGCGGCGAACCAAGGAACTCTCCGTCTACCACCATCGGTTGGGGCAAACGCTCGCCAAGCTCGGCGATCGCAACATGGCCATCGAGCAGTTCGACATGGCCTTCCGCATCGACCCGGGCTCCGTCGTGGTCCTTCGGGATCTCGGTACGCTCGCCCTCGAGTCCGACGATCTCGAGCGCGCTCAAAAGAGCTTCCGCGCACTCTTGCTCCAACGGCTCGATGACGCGGCGGGCATCTCCAAGGGTGAGGTCTTCTATTACCTCGGCGAGATCAGCGCTCGTCAGGGAGACAAGACCAAGGCGCTGCAGATGTTCGAACGCGCCGTCGAGAGCGAGCCAAAGCTCGATCGCGCGCGCGCGCGGCTCACGGAGCTCAAAGCGACGTGAGCCGCGAGGCGCCTTCGCCATCGCTCCTGCTTCGCGCGTTCGGTTCGCTCTTGGGCGCCGTCGCGTGGCTCTGGCTGAAGACCTTGCGCCTCGATGTCGTCGATCAGGCGCAGTCCGGTGACGCGGCGGCGCCGCCGCCAACGAGTGGGCCGCTCGCGCTTTGCTTCTGGCATGGAACGCAGTTTCCGCTGCTCGCGTGGCGGTTGGCGTGGCGTCGCCATCGCGCCACAACGGTGCTCGTCAGTCACTCGCGCGATGGTAGCCTCCAGGCCCGGGCGCTAGCGCTACTGGGGTTTCTCGTGGTGCGCGGCTCGTCGACCCGCGGTGGTGCGCGGGGCCTCGCGGCGCTCGTGCGTGTGATGAAGGCCAAAGAGGCGGACGCGGCTTTCGCCGTTGACGGTCCGCGAGGCCCGTACGGTGTCGTTAAGGAGGGGGCGCTCGTCGCGGCGCGAGCGACGGGCGCTCAGCTGGTGCCAATGGGAAGCGCTGCCGCACGGGCGTTCGTCTTTCGCCGCGCTTGGGACAAGTTCGTCTTGCCGTGGCCTTTCACGCGGATCGTCGTGGTCCTCGGGGCCCCGATCGACCCGGCCAGTGGGGACGCCACCTCGCTCCTCGAAGCGGGGATTCGCGCTGCAAACGCCCAGGCGACGGCCCTTGCGAGTTCCGTGCCTTCGGGGGCGGCGCCGCGTTTCGCCGGGCCCCCGGCCCGCCAACTGTTTGGAACGCCCGGTCCGAAACTGCGACCATGAGCCGCCTTTGAAGAAAAGTGCCGCCACCCCGTCGAATTGGGGTCGGCTGAACCGCCTGCCTCTATCCCTGCCAGGAGAACCCAGACCCATGCGCGCGACCGTCCTTTCCTCCTTCGCTCTTCTTGGTGTTTTTGCCCTCGCCGGTTGCACGGTTCAGGCGACGATCAAGACCCAAACGAAGTTCGTTTCGCAGGAGTCAGCCAAAGGCGCCGCCGCGGACTACGCCGGGGAGGAGATCGCGGTCACCAACGCGAATGGCTCGCTCACCGTTGAGTCCGACGCGGCGGCCACGAAGGTCTCCGTCACGATGAAGGCCGTGGCTTTCGCTGACGACGACGACAAGGCGAGCGCGGAGGATCTCCAGAAGCAGGTCCTGGAGACGTTCACCGTCACCGAGTCTGCGGGGAAGATCACGATCAACTGCGGTCAGGCCGCGCGCGGTGTCGGCTCGGCAAAGACGGGCCTCTCGGGCTGCCAGGATCTGCGCGTTAGGGTTCCCGCCAAGGCCATCAAGCTGACGGCCCTCTCGAAGAACGGTTCGGTCAACGCGAACAACCTGACGGCCGCCGACGGTGCGGTCCTCGACATCCGCTCCGACAACGGCAGCGTCGACGCGACGGTGACCGGCGGTGCGAAGGTCTTCAGCGACAACGGCGGCGTCACGCTCAGCTCGACGCCCACGAAAGGGTCGACCATTTCCGTCGAGAGCGACAACGGCGACGTCACGCTATCGCTCCCCTCGGCCTTCGCCGCCGATGTCGTGGCGCTCAGCGCCGGCAAGGGCGTGAAGGTCGAAGGGTTCAGCGATCTCACCGAGAAGAGCACCTCGCGAGGCACGAAGGGCGAGGGGGCCGCGAGCATCACGGCCAAGGCGAGCTCGCTCGGTCAGCTCGTCGTCAAGTCACGCTAAGGCGCGCCGAGGCGCCGGCCGCCGCGGCGCCGTCACGCCCCCACGTACGCGACCGCGTCGATCTCGACGCGGGCGCCGCGTGGCAAGGCCGCAACTTGCACGGTGGCTCGCGCCGGGGGCTTGTGCGAGAAGAGCTTGCCGTAGACCTCGTTGACGGTGGTGAAGTCGGCCATATCGATCAGGTAGATCGTTGTGCGAGCTACGTTGGCGTAAGTTGCTCCAGCGGCCTCCAGCACGGCACCCAGGTTCTTGAGGACCTGCTCAGTCTCCTTCGCGATGTCGCCGGTGATGAGCGTGCCGGTCGACGGATCGAGGGGAATCTGACCGCTCAGGAACACGAAGTCTCCGGCGCGCATGGCTTGCGAGTAGGGCCCAATGGCGGCCGGCGCGCCGTTCGAGTGGATGACGTCCATGGCCAAGCGGTAGCACATCGACGTCTGGGCCGGATCGCCGATGGTATCCTCGCTGTCGGTGGCCCCTCGCTATCCCGTCGATCTCGACTCCATCGCTCGGCACATGTGTCCGGGCTTTTCGACGCCGCCGCTGCTCGCGGAGTTTTGCGTCTGGCTACGCGCCCACGTGTGGGGTTCCGTCGGCTGCTTCGACCTTAGGGGCGAGCGGTTCCCCGACGGCTACGTGGAGGGCGGGGCCGATCTCGCACCCCATCTCGGGCTCTTCCTCCACATGCCCGACGGCTCGTTCCTCGGGTTTTGGCGCCCCAAGGGGAACGAGGCGACGCCGTCTGTCGTCCTGATCGGCTCGGAAGGGGAGCTGGCGGTCGTGGCGCGCTCCCTCGAGGAGCTGCTCTTCGCGATGGCTGGCGGCGTTGTGTCGAGGCGCCTGCTCGAGGATCTGCTCCCCAGCGATGAGGTGCCGGCGGCGACGAGCGCGCTGCGGGATTGGCTGGGCCAACGCGAGGTCAAGGCGCCATCGCCATCGCGTCTTGCCGCTCCCCTGAAGGCCGAGACGCGTGCCTTCAAGCAGTGGCTCTCGGCCCACGGAAGGAAGGCTGCGCGCGCGCTCGCGAAGAGCGCCGCCGCCAAGGAGCTCCGCGCGATTCTCATCAAGGACCTGCCGCCTCATGCCGAGCCCTGGGAGACGACCGGCATTGAGGTCGTCTTCGGTCCCAAGGGGCGCGCCGCGCTTCGCAAGTGGCCACCCTTCACGGCCAAGGGCACGCCTCGCGCCCCCTTCAGCGCAGCGAGGGAGACCGCGCTCTTGCGCTTGGCGTCGGAGCTCCGTCAGCACGACGCAGCCCTCACGCCCGAGCGCGGCCCGGCCCTGTCGCTCCGCGTGCAGGTCAGTTCGGAGCGCCTGACGGTCGCGCGAAACTACCTGGACGTGCCCGATCCGTGGCACGGCATGTCGCAGAAGGTGCTGGCGCGCGGAGTCTCCGAGCATCCGCGCTCGGCCTATTGGACGCCGACCTGGGTCACGCCGTCGCGATGAGCCGAAACCTTGCAAGGTGCGCGTCGTCGGCCGTGGTCGCGCTGTGCGCGGTGTTAGGTCTGCTCGCGTGCCGCGACGCGCCGAGCGGCGCGCCCGTTGTGGTCCCGTCGCCGAAAGAGGCCGGCGCTCCGCCTGACGGCCTTCTGTTGGCCGCCGTTCGCGCGAAGGACGCGGCGCGCGTTCCTGCCGTGGGATACGCGCGCGTTCGAGAGGGGCACGTCGCGTGCGGAGCCGTGGGCCTCGCCGACGCGGCCCTCGGCCGGCGCGTGGAGCGGGAGACGCTGTTTCCGGCGGCCTCGCTGGCCAAGCCCTTCGTGGCCGCGGCCTGCCTGCGCGCCGCCAACGAAGGACGCCTCCGTGTTGAGGACGACGTGTCGAAGCTCTTGCCGTTCAGCCTGAGGCACCCACGCTTTCCCGATCGCGCGGTCACCTTGAAGCACCTGCTGACGCACACGGCCTCGCTCGTAGACGACTGGGGCGAGTTAAGGCGCCACAGTCGCGAGGGCGATCCGGAAGAAGAGCTGCGCCCGTATTTGGTCCGCAGCTTTGGCGGCAAGGCGGCCGCTCGGCAGTTCGCGCCAGACGCGTCTTCGCCGGGCACGGCCGTCCGGTACGCGAACACCGGCTTCGCGCTCGCGGCGCTGGCCGTCGAAACGGCTGTTGCCGAGCCGTTCGAGGCGCTCGTCGAGCGCTGGTTCTTCTCGCCGCTCCGCATGCGGGCGGCCTTTCGAGCGTCGCGCAGCGGCGGCGAGCTGGCGTCTCCCCATGTTGCGGGGCGCGATGCCGGCGCCTTCGTGCCGCGACCGCTCCTTGCGCATCCGGTGTTCCCGGCGTCGGACCTGCGAGCCGAGCCGTGCGGTCTCGCTCGGTTTCTGGCAGCGCTGCTCGGCGGCGGGACCTACGACGGTGCGCGCGTGCTTGACGAAGAGTCAGTGCGCACCCTGCTCGCCATCAGTGAATTCCCGCTCGGCCAGAAGGGGGCGCTCGGATTTCAAGTCATGCGCGTCGGGGGCGCTGAGGTCCTGGGCCACGAGGGAGAAGACGACGGTGCATCCAGCGTGATGGCCCTCGACGTCGCGCGAAGGCGCGCGGCTGTTGTGCTCACCAACGGCGACGCGTTCTCGAGCAACGACGGCTCGCGAGCCGCCGCGCTCACGGAGCTCCTGCGCGGGATGCTCGAGGACTGAAAGGTTAGCGGGACGCGTCCGCTCGGTCAGGGCTTCTCCGCGGCGAGCTCCTTGTCCTTGGGAAAGAGCGGGCGAAGGACGTTCAGCACGCGGGCGCGCGAGGGGTCGAAATACGAACCGAAGACGGTGCGCGGGGCCGCGCTGCCGACGACGACCAAGATTCGGTTGCAGGTCATCTCGAAGGCGATCTCCGCAGGCACTTCCGCGCCGCTCGCATCCTTCACGAGGACGCGGAGCGCAACCAGGTGACCCATCAGGCAACGGCGCGCGACATCGTCGTTGTACCCAGCACGATCGTGGAGAATGTCGTTCAGCTCTCTGATCGCATCGGCGGGGAGCGGCACCTCGGTCTTCGGTCTCACAACGAAGCCGACGATACTCCCCGGGATCGCTGCGGCCGTTGCATCCCAACGCCGAGGCGCGTCGACGCGCGCCGCCGTGCCAGAAAGGATCGACGTGCCGGTGCGCCACGAGGCGAAGTTCGGAGAGACGCTCGCGTCGCGCGCTGCATCGATCGCGGACGCATCCGGGACAGCTCCCATCGCGCGCGGGCCAGCGGGCGCTGGGGCAAGAGCCGCGGGGGCGCTCGCTTGCCCGGTGCCGGCGCTCGGAGCGGGAGCTGTCGCCCGGGTCGGTTGCGGTGCCTCCCGGTTGCACCCTGCCGAGAGGATCCCGAAGATCAGAGCCGCGACGGGGGCGATAGCGCTCATCTCGGCAGTGTACGTCCAGCCGACACAGAAGTTCTCACGCTGCGTCGCTGCGCTCCGAGTGGTCAGGCCAAAAGGAGCAAGGCCCGCTCCGTTTCGCCCGGTCGCAAGGAGAACGCCGGCTTCCGGTTGGTGATGGCCGAGAGCTGCCCGTGCAGGTGCGGCGGAAACGTGGGGCGACCCACGAGGAAGGCGCCGAGCGCCGCAAGTGCTGGCTCGTCGGCCACAACAAGGACCGATTCGCCCGCCGAAAGCACCTGTCTCGCCGCCAGCTCCGGTGCGGCGCCTGCCGCGAGCGAGGCCATGATCTCAACGACGCCGAGGTAGTCGACGCGCTCGGCGAAGAGTTCGGCAGTCTGCACAGGGGGGCCGAGTGGGCTCGTCAGGACGCGGTCGAAGGACACGCTCTCGAGCTTCTGAAAGGTCGTCGCCGCGCACCGAATGACGCGCCTGCCCTCAAGGGTCAGGTGCACATCGCCGAGCCCGCAACGCAGAAGGTAGACGTTCATGACGCCGGAACTGTAACAGCGACGCCGCCGCCCTCGAACGACCATCACACGGCGCGCCCAATCGGCTAAGGGTCGTGCATGACGATCGTGCGTCCCCGCGCGTTGCCCGCAGCAAAGCCCAAGGCGGTACCCACCGCCCTCGCCGAGGCCACCGTCCTCGACGTGCCCTTCGCCATGCGCGCGCAGGCGACGTCGCTGGGCGCCAAGTATGACGCCGCGCTCGGCGCGTTCGTCTTCACGGGCGCGGCGTTGCCCAAGTCGCTCTCCGCCTTCCGTCCGGCGCGCTATTCCTTCGAGGAGAGGGTGCAGCGCACCCTCGGGACGGCCGGCGCCTGGCCGACGAAGCGTGGTTCAGCGAGCGCCGGGCCCCGTCCGACATTGAGACCCCACCAAGTGGTCGCTGTCGCCGCCATCGCGGCAGCGCGCGCCGCGAAGCGGCCCGGGTTCTTGCTCGCCGACGACGTCGGCCTCGGCAAGACCATCACGGCGTGGGAGGCGCTCCGCGGCTTCTCGGACGTTCGAAGCGTGCTCGTGGTGTGCCCCCTGGCTGTCGTGGCGCATTGGCGGCGCACCATCGAGCTGCTCGGCGATGGCGGGAAAGAAGTGGTCCTCCTCAACTACGATCGACTCGGCAAGCTCTTCGAGGTTACGGCCGAGGCGAAAAAGAAGATTCGCTCCAAGAAGGGGCTCGCGCGCGCCGGCACCGCGCCAGCCTTTGACGCCGTCGTGTGGGACGAGAGTCACCGGTGCAAGAACCCCGCGGCGGCTCGCTCGAAGCTCGCGGCGAAGCTCACGGCGAAGGCAGGCTTTGCGCTGTGGCTCTCGGCGACGGCCGGGCAAACGCCGCTGGAGCTTTCGTACCTCGCGCCGCTCCTCGCGAGCGTGACCGGCGCGCGCGCCGCGGACTTGAAAGACTTCGAGGCGTTCTGTCAGCGTGAAGGGCTCGGCCTTTCGCGCGGCACCTTCGGTCGCTGGGAGTGGCGTGGCGATCCGGCCGATTGCGAGAAGGTGAGGGCGCTGCTCTTTGACGCGCGCGGAAAGGCCCCCGCCGCGGGTCTTCGGCGTCGACCGGAGGAGATCGCCGGCTGGCCCGCGCTTCAGCGCATCCTCACGCCCGTCGAGTTGGACGCGCCGGCCCGTGCCCTCTACGACGAAGCGTGGAGCACCTTTCGTCGCGAGATGGACCTCGACCCTAGCGGGCGGGATCCCAAAACGGCGCTCGCGGCGGCGCTGCGATTGCGGCAGAAGAGCTCGCTCATTCGGATGCCGGGCACGGTCGAGCTCGCCACGGAGCTGCTAGAAAATGGGCACCAGGTGGCCATCTCCGTTGCGTTCACGGAGACCTTGTCGCTGCTGCAAGCGTCGTTCGAAGCGGAGAAGGTCCCCTGCGCTGTGATTCACGGAAGCCTCACGGCCGCGGCGCGAGAGGCGGAGCGTGTACGGTTTCAGCGAGGCGACGCGAAGGTCGTGCTCTTCACCGTCGAGGAGGGAATCTCGCTCCACCAAGGCGAGGTTCCTGGGAAGAGCGGCGATGCGCAGCGCTCTCAAGTCGTTCACGATCTGCGCTGGTCCGCTATCCAGATGGCGCAGATCGAGGGACGCTGCCATCGCGACGGAAAGTTCGCGCAGGTCTACTGGGTTTACGCCGACGAGACCGTCGAAGAGCGCATCGCGCGCGTCGTCGCGGGGCGCATTCAATCGATGAAGGAGATGATCGGCGACGACGTCGAGACGCTGCGGGAGATCGAGCGCCTGTTGGCGGAGCCGTGAATCGTCGCCGCGCGCGGGCTACAACATGAGGCCAAGACGCGCGTCCGAGGAGAGCGCGAAGCTCTCCGTCGTCCCATAGTCACCGTCGTCGACGACGACCGCATAGGCAAGCTGGGATCCGACCCGGAAGAACACGTGCCGCGAGAGCGGGAACACCGCAGCGACGCCCGCCTTCGGCGTCACCACGATCCCCAGGCTACGTTGCGTGAGGTCTGCATCAATGAACATTTCGCTTCGAAAGCGCGTCACTCCCAGCTCAACCTCGGGCCAAAGCGTGACTCCGCGACCAAGCGGGATGAGCACGCCCGCGCGCGGCGCGGCGCCCAGCGAATAGGCGTTTGCGGGCCTCGAGCTTGCGGCCCACCGGGTGGCAGTGAGCGCGCCGCCTACGGTCCATCGCTTGGCGACAACGACATCCGCGGCGGGTCGAAACGAGAGAGTTTGCGTGCCCGGCCCCGTGCCCGCCGACGACGAGATGGTCAGTGGTCCCGCCATGAGGCCGATGCCGGGAATCGGCGCGCCACTCGAGACCGTGACTCCGAAGAGGTCAGGCAGAAGCAGCGCTTTGTGTTCGATGCGATCACCGCTCGTCGCGCCAGGTTCAGCGCTCTCCTTGGCGCGGGCCCGAGCGAGCTCGTTGTCGCGAAGCACCCGCTCGTAACGTCCCTGAAGCTCGGCGGCCTTGATGCGGTCCTTGAGCTCGGCGATGGCGTCATCGCGCGTCGCCGCCGCCGAGGATGCCTGGTTCACGTCCCTAGGTTGCGCCCCGCGCTCCGGCTCCTCGACGGCACGCGCCGCCGAGGTCCAGTGAAGCGCGATGCCTGCGGCGCCGAGCGCCCACAACAAACTCGAATGTCTCATCGTGCGTGTGTCCTCCGTTGTGGTGGAGAACAACCGCACGTGGCGCGGCTTCCGCGAGCGCCGACGTTTGCCAACACGGCGCGCAGGCCGCGGGGCGCCCATGCGCACGCGACACTCTGACAGGCGCGCGGGCGCCACGCCCCTCGGGCGCGGCTTGAGCGGCGCGGCGGTCGAAATAGTTCCGGCCCCGGTGCGAGCTTGCGTGAGCCGCGGCCTGAGCTATCGCACGTGTAGCTATGCTCGCAGGTCGCCGGAGAGAAGTTGCAGCGCGGGCCGCGACGCTCGGTGCTCGCGGGTCGGCCTTCCTCGCGCGCGGCGCCTTCGAGGACGCGACGTTGCTCCTCGATTCGGCGTGTTTGCTCGCTGAGTCTTCAGGGGTCGATGCGATCGTCGCGGAGTCGCGCCTCGCGTTGGGCCGAGCTCACAACTTTGTGGGGAACCTCGACGACGCCCACACGTGTTTCTCGTTGGCGGCGGCGAGCTTTGAGGAGGCAGGCGCGGCCGGTAGCGCCATTGGAGCGCGCGCCCGGCTCGGCTTCCTCGCCTACGAGCGCGGCGACTTGGACGCGGCGAAGGCCGTGCTCGCACCGGCGCTCGACGATGCGGGCCAGCTGGGCGCCCACGCCGAGCGGGGGCTTGTCATGGGATATCTGGGCAACGTCGCGCGCGCGGAACGCCAGCTGGACCTTGCGTCAGCCTTCTATCAAGGTGCCCTCGGTGCGCTGAGCGAAGCAGGCCTCAGCCCCGATGCGCGGTACCTGGCAACCTTTGAAATGGACGCGGCGATCACACATCTGTTGCGCGGAGACGCCGTCAACGCCGGCGCGCGCTTGGGCGTGGCCCGTGAGCTCGCCGAAGCCGCGGCCGACCAGACGGTCCTCGAGTTGGTCGGCCACTACGACTTTCTGGCGCAAGCGCTCTCGGGTGGAGGCCGTGAGGGACCCCGAAGTCCGTCGATCGGCGGCAGACGGTCGGCGTTCCTCCGCGACGTGCGCGAGCTGGTTCACGCGACCGTTTGGCGGGCGCCTGACCGGGACCTCCGCGAAGACTTCGCCGAACTCCGTCAGCGGTGCCCGGACTACGCCCACGGGCGCATCGGCCTGTCGCTCCTCGCGCGGCTCTTTGGGCCATCGCAGCCGAAGGCACGCCTCGTCGTCGGCAGCGACGCCGCGTGGGCGCGCCTCGATGGCGGACCGGTTGTCGAGCTCACGGAGCAGCGGGCCCCGCGGCTCATCCTTCTTCAGCTCGTCCGCGCCGCGGGCACGGTCGTGAGCGCCGACGCCCTCATCGCGGCTGCTTGGCCTGGGGAGAGGATGCAAGCCGCCTCGGCGAGGAACCGGCTCCACGTCGCGCTCCACGCACTGCGCCGGCGCGGCCTTGGCCGCGCGATCGACCGGGCTCCCGGCGGCTGGCGCCTCGCGACTCCCGTCGAGGTCGTCGCCTGAGAGGGGACCGGTCGACCACGCAACGCGCTATAGCGCGAGCGCCCACAGGTCCGTGTAGATCGCAGTCTCGTTGCCAAAGCCGAGGACGGCGCGCCTCTGTGCCGCGTCGTAGACGCCCATGCCGCTCGCGCGCGGCGGGACGTCGCGCGGAACCTCGTGCGACGTCCATCGCTCCTGATTCGCCGTGAGCGAAAGGCTCTGAAGGCCCGGGATCGCCGTTCTTCCGTTGGCGGTGCCGCCCCAGACCAGGAGCCGGTGGCCGACGGGGTCGTAGACCCAGGCGCCGTTGCGCCTCGGAGCTGCCGCTGGATCCGACTCGAAGAGGAGCGTCCAGCGCGGCGGTGACTCGGCGAGGTTCAGACTCCATGTGTCCCCCGCGACGCTGCCGCCCGTCGCCGAGAGGGCGCCGCCGAAGAGGACGACGCGATCGGCCTCCTGGTCGTAGGCGTAGTGGAAGCCAGACCGGCCTCGCGGCGCCTTGCCCGCGGTGGCGACGGCGGCCCAGCCGCTCTTCGGCGTGTACGCGTCGACCTGGCAATGAACGCCGCGGTCCGTGTCCATCCCGCAGATGGAGAGCCATCGCTGACGCTTCGAATCGTAGACGAACGCGCCCGTGTAGCTTGGCGTGCTGCGGGAGGCGTCGGCCGCGTCGCTCCAGGCCGCGCTGTCGGCCCCGTAGCTGAGTCGCTTGAGCAGCGGAGCGGTCGCGAGCGCGCCGTTGGGCTTCACCGTTGCCCCACCGAAGTAGAAGAGGGCGTCCTCCCCGGGGATCGGGGCGACGCGCCCGCCGGGACTCAGCGGCGGCTCGCCGCTCATGATGAGCTTTCGAAAAGTCGAGGTGCCGAGGTCGAAGCGCCATAGGTCGGATGCCGGCGTGAACTGCTTGGGCTCGTAGACGAACCCTCCAAACACGAAGAGCTGGTTGGGGCGCGCCTCGTCGAGCCACATCGAGAAGTACTCGCGCCCCAAAGGCCCCTCAGCGCCCTCTTTCGCGCCGCCCTTCCACTGAGCAAGCTTGCTCCAAGTGAGCGGCTGCACGGTGACGGGGATCGCGACCTGTCGGCCTGCGCATTGCACACGGACCGCTCCTCCGACCTGTGGGGCAGCCTCGCGAACGACGAAGCGCGACTCCTCCGGGACCACCGCCACGCCCTCGCCAACGACGGCGCTGTCGACCAGCGCACCGCGAGCGAGGACCGCGCGCCCGCCCTCCGAGAGGGTCAGCGTCGCCGGAAGTGCCCCGCAGGGGTCTTCCGCGCCTGGAGCCGCCTGAGTGAGGTGCTCGTCGGCGCCGCCGCAGGCTGCGAGGGCGCAGAGGACTAGGAAACGTGTGAACCGCATGGGCAGAGCTTTGCCCTCGGGCGGCTCGGCGGGCCACTTAAGGCTGGCGCGGTCCGACTTAATTTGGCCAGCGTCGCGCAGCTACATCTTCTGTCGGCCCGCCAGCGCGCGACCCATCGTGATCGGATCGGCGAACTCGAGGTCGCCGCCGTGGGGCACACCGCTCGCGATGCGCGAGACGCTGACGGCGAGGTTCGCGAGCTCGCGCTTCAAGAAGAGCGCCGTGGCCTCGCCGTCGACGCTCGGTGGCGTCGCCAAGATGAGCTCCTTCACGCCGTCCTCGCGGATGCGCGTCAAGAGCTTCTCCGTCGGCAATTCGTCGGGACCGATGCCTTCGAGCGGTGAGAGCAACTTGCCGAGAACGAAGTAACGGCCGCGCATCGTGCCGGCGCGCTCGATGGACAGGAGATCATGCACGCGGGCGACGACGCAAAGCACCGACGCGTCACGCTTGTTGTCGCGGCAAACGCCGCAGATGGCGCGCCCTGCCTCGACCTCGGCGATGTTTCCGCAGCGCTCGCAGGGGCCAATGTGCTCGCGCAGCTCCCCCAGCTCGGCGGCGAGTCCCGCCGCAAGCTCCGGATGGGCCGTGAGCAGGAAGAGCACGTAGCGCTGCGCCGTCTTTTCTCCGACGCCAGGCAGCCGCGCGAGCAGGCTTTGGAGGCGCCGCGTCCGCGCGGGGAGCATCAGGTCATTCCGGGCAGCTTCACTCCGCCGGTGATCTTCTCGACCTCGGCTTCCATGGCCTTCTCGGCCAGCTCGAGGCCGGCGTTGATGGCGGCGCAGACCCCGTCGAGCGCCATGTCGATGCCTTCGGCCTTCAGGAAGTCGGGGTCGATCTCGACCTTCACGACCTTCTTGCCGTAGGTGACCGTCGCCTTGACCTTGTCGCCAACGGACGTGGCCGTGAGCTCCTTGTCGGCGACGGCCTTCTTGGCCTCGTCGAGCTTGCGTTGCATTCGCGCCGCTTGGCGCATCAGCTCGTTCATTCCACCGCGAAACTGCATGAGAACCTCTTATCGCAAGATCCAACGGGCCTCTGCCCCAAAAATGACGTGAAGGGCGCCGGCGCGCTTAGGCCTCTTCCGGCGGGAGTCGCACCTCGGCCTTCGCGTCGAACAAGCGCACGGCCTCTTTGACGAGCGGATGCGCGAGCACGCGCTCACGCGCCGCCAGGAGACGCGCCCGCTCCTTCTGTGCGTTCACGGCGGAGAGCGTGGCCTGGCCTGCGAGGCTCTTGGTCGTCTTCTCGATCTCGACGCTCGTCGCCGCGCCGAAGTGCGCTCGCACCTCGCGCGTCAAAAGGTCGAGGCCCTCCGTATCGCTGACTTGGTCAGCGAGAAACGAGTTGGCTTCGTAGGCCAGGCGAAGCTGCTCCTTGCCGATGGCCAAGACAACGGCGCCCTCAAAGAGTGCTGCGAAGCCGGGCTTCTTCTCGCGGATGCGATCGACGATCGTTCGGTAGGTCGCGAAGTCTTCCTCCGAGACCGTGTGAACGAGCGGCGCGAGCGTCTCGTCGACGGTCGGCCTCACCGATGGCGCGGGCTGGTCGGCCACCGGCTGCTGTTGCGGGGGCGCCGGCTGCCGCGAGACGTCGAGGGCGAGCGAGCCCTCGGAGCCCGGATAGGGCGTGTCCCAGGGTTCTGGCGCCGTCGACGGTCGCCGGACGGAAGGGCGCATCGACTGGGCGGTTGCCCGCGGGGTGTCCATGCTGACGGGGCGAGCCGCGCGCGCGTCGGGCACAAGCTCGACCGGCGATGGCGCTACGAAGTCTGCGCTTGCGCGCTCCTGACCGCGCGGCTCGCTGGTGATCGAGGTCGCGCGGGCGCCGCCGCCGCCAGCGCCACCGCCGCGCGGAGCCGGCGCCGCAGGGCCGGTGAGGCGCTTCTCGAGCTCGGCGACGCGCACGAGGAGCTCGTCGAGGGGCAAGAGAGGAGGGCGCCTCGAGAGGCGCACAAGGAGCATCTCGAGGGCGGCCTTCGGTTGGCCGCTGCGAACAACGTCGTCGAAGCCGCGCGAGAACCCTTGATAAAGGCGTGTGAGGTCGTCGAGCTCGGCGCCGTTGGCCAGGGCGACGACGTCGCGGACCTCCTCGTCGGCGAGATCGAGCAGCTCGCGAGAGCCTTCGCCGCCGACGCGCGCGACGACGAGGTCGCGCAGGTGGCGCAAGAGATCGCGCGCCGTGTGGGCGATGTCGAAGCCTTGCTCGGCGACGGCGTCGATGACCTTGAGGGCCGCGAGCGTCTCTCCACGCACAAGCGACGCGGCGAGATCGTGGATCACGCGGCGCTCCGCGAAGCCCAAGACGCGGGCCACGTCCTCCGCTGTGAGCTTGTCGCCGCTGAAGGCGATGACCTGATCGAGCAGGCTCATGGCGTCGCGCATCGAGCCGGCGGCCTCGCGCGCGAGGATCGACACGGCCGCCTCGTCGGCTTCGATCTTCTCGAGGCCGAGGACGTGTGAGAGGCGCTTCTTGATGGTCTGCGTGGCCAGCAGCTTGAAGTCGTAGCGCTGACAGCGGCTCAGGATGGTGACGGGGACCTTGTGGACCTCGGTCGTCGCGAAGATGAACTTCACGTGCGGCGGCGGCTCCTCGAGGGTCTTCAGAAACGCGTTCCAAGCCGCGTTCGAGAGCATGTGCACTTCGTCGACGATGTAGATCTTGTAGCGATCGCGCGCCGGGCGGAAGGCGAGGCCCTCTTGCAGGCGCCGCACCTCGTCGACGCCGTTGTAGCTGGCGCCGTCGATCTCCTGCACGTCCATGTCGTTGCCGGCCGCGATCTCGGTGCAGGCGGCGCACGTCTGGCAGGGCGTCGCCGTCGGGCCTGTGGCCTTGCCGTCGGCGCCGAGGCAGCTCAGGCACTTCGCGAGGAGTCGCGCGCTCGTCGTCTTGCCCACGCCGCGGACCCCCGTGAAGAGGAACGCGTGCGCCACGCGCCCCTGGGCGATAGCGTTGGCGAGGGTCTTGGCGACGTGCTCTTGGCCGACCAAGTCCTCGAAAGACTGCGGCCGGTACTTACGTGCGAGGACGAGATAACTCACGCCTGGTGACTAGCGCAGCTCCGCCCCCGCTGCGAGAGGCAAGGGGCGCCGCCGAAGCGGTCGCGCGGGCGACGGCGCAGAGCTACTTCTTGAGCTCGGTGACCAGCTCGGGGACGGCCGTGAAGAGATCAGCCACGAGCCCGTAGTCAGCGACCTGGAAGATGGGCGCGCTCGCGTCCTTGTTGATGGCGACGATGGTCTTCGAGCCCTTCATGCCGGCGAGGTGCTGAATGGCGCCGGAGATGCCGATGGCGAGGTAGAGCGCCGGCGCTACGATGCGTCCCGTCTGGCCGACTTGCAGCTCCGCCGGAGCGTAGCCGGCGTCGCAGGCCGCGCGGCTCGCGCCGATGGCTGCGCCGAGCTGGTCGGCGAGCGGCTCCAAGACCGCCGCGAACTTCTCTTTGAGGGCGCGCCCGCCGGAGACGATGACCTTGGCTTCGCCAAGGTCGGGGCGCTCGCGCTTGGCCGCGTCGAGCGACACGAACTCGACGCGCGCCGCGGCGGCGTCGGCGGGGGCCACGGCAATGGCCTCCGTGGGCGACGTTCCGCCGGAGGGCTCGGCCGCCGCGAACTCGCTCTGACGAACGCTAACGACCTGCACTGGCGTCGTGACCTCGGCGTAGCCGAAGGCGTTGCCGGCGAACATCGGCCGCTTGTAGACGAGCTTGTCGCCATCGGCCTTTACGCCGGCGACGTCGGGCGCGTACCCGGCACCGAGCTTGGCCGCGACGCGCGGCGCGATGTCTTTGCCAAAGGAGCTGGCCGTTATGACGATGACGTCGAAGCCCTTCGCGGCGGACGCGATGACGGGCGCGAAGCGCTCGCAGATGGGTTGAGCCAGCTCGGCGCTGTCGGCGACGAGGAGCTTCTGCGCGCCGAAGGCCGCGAGCTCGGCGGCGGCGGCGGCCGCGCCAGCACCGGCAACGAGCACCGAGAAGGTGCCTCCGGCCTGCCGCGCAAAGGCGATGGCGCTGTGAGGGGACTTGCGGACCTTGCCGTTTTCGAGCTCGGCCACGACGAGAATGTTCTTCATCTCAGACCACCTTCGCTTCCGTGCGGAGCTTTTGGACCAGCTCGGGGACGCTCGCCACCTTGACGCCGGCTTTGCGAGCCGGCGGCGGCTCGAAGGCGCCGTAGCGAATCTTCGTGGTCGCGTCGGGCGCGAGCTCGGCGAGCTTCATTTCGGAGAAGGGCTTCTTCTTCGCCGCCATGATGGCGGGGAGGGGAGCGAAGCGAACGCCATCGTACGTGTACGTGAAGCCCGCCGCCGAGTGCATCGACTGGACGCTCTTCGGCGCGACGATGCGGAGATCGACGGTGACGACGGCAGGAAGCGTGAGCTTCAGCGTCATGGTGCCGCCGTCGACTTCGCGACCCACGAGGAGCGCCTTGTCGCCTTCGCTCTTGATGGTGCCGGCGAAGGTGGCTTGAGGCCACCCGAGCAGCTCCGCGAGGATCTGACCGACTTGGTTCGAGTCGCCGTCGACGGTTTGCTTGCCGAGGAGGACCAGATCCGGCTTCTCCTTGTCGACGAGCGCCTTGAGGGCGCGCGCCACGACGTCGCCATCGAGGGCGTCGTCGGTCGCGTCGACGCGGATCGCGCGGTCGGCGCCGGTCGCCAGGGCGCCCGGTTGCAGGAGCGGGTCGATGGCCTTGGGGCCGAACGCGACAACCACGACCTCGCCGATGCGAGCCTTGGGGGCCGCGCCGTTCTCGGTCAGGCGGAGCGCCGTCTCGAGGGCGTATTCGTCGAAGGGATTGGGCCGGAGCTTCAGGTGCGAGGCGTCGACCTTGCCACCGCTGAACTTGATGGTGTTCGCGTTGTCGGGATCATTGACGGCCTTGAGGGGGACGAGAATCTTCACGCCGCTCACTCCTTGTCGTCGGCGACAAGGACGTCTCGGGAAAGATCGTCTCGGGGCCGACGCGTTCCCGCAGCGGCGGTGCGCCGGAGCGGGGCATTCTCCCGCGAAAGGCGGAGAGAAACGCCAATCCACATAGGGGAAGGCGCGGCCCTGTCAACGAGGGATCGGGCCGCCCCGGGTCGATGAATTTTGCGAAAAATCGCCGGCCCTGATCCGCGTGCTTTTTCACCTTCGGCGCTGGCTTTGGCTACGCTCCGCACCATGAAACGTACGCTTTCCGCAGTAGGCCTGGCCGCGGCGCTCGTAGCGCTTTCGAGTCCGGGAGCCGCGCAAGACAAGTCGCGTCCCGTGACTCGCCCCCTGCCTGTCACGACCGGCGCCGCTCCGGTCGCTCCGACGCCTCCGCCGCCGGCTCCCGTCGCACCTCCGCCGGTCGCGCCGGTGGTGGCGGCGCCCGTCGCGATCGGCGTGGCCGACGCCGGTGTGAAGGAGAAGGGCAAAGAGGGCGCGGAGCAGAAGAAGCGCCGCCGTGAGCACATCGACCGCGTGACGAAGATCGCACGGACGCTGGCGCGGGCCGACGGCGTCGTCACGGCCGAGGAGAAGGAGCTGATCCGTCAGCACTGGCGCCGAGCCATGCGCACGTTCCGCGTCCGCATGCTCGCAGAAGATGAGAAGGACGCCGCAACCATGGCCCGGTGCGATGCCTTGCTCGCGAAGAGCGAGACGGCCCTCGTGGAGAAGCTGCAGCCGAAAAGGGCGCGCATATCGTCGTCGATGGAGGCAAGAAATGAGCGCCCTCAAGGTTCGAAGCGTCCCCGTCCTGGTGCTGGGCGTCGCGTTGCTCGCCTTTGGCTCCGGCTGCGGCAAGCTCAAGGAAATGCTCTCGAAGAGCGAAGACGCTGGCTCTGATGCGGCCGTCGTCGTAGCGGCGCCGTCGGCGCCCGTCGTCGCGGCGCCGGAAGACGCCGGCAGCGACGCTGCGCCCGTGGTGCAGCAGGTTGACGACATTCCCGGGCCCGAAGGCGACGACCAAAGGGCGGCTCGCGACATTGGCTTTGGGAACTTCAAAGAGGAGCTCGACAAGCTCGAGAAGGAGTTCGACGCGCTTCAGAAGAAGAAGTAGCGGTCGCGCTACGGCAGCGTTCCGACGAAGGCGCGATCCCGTCGACCCGAAATCGGTCTATAGGGGAGCAGGCCCATGATCACCTGCGACTTCCTCGTTATCGGCAGCGGCGTTGCGGGCTTGTCGTTCGCCCTCGACGCTGCGGCTCATGGCGACGTGGTGATCGTCAGCAAGCGCGCCGCCGACGAATCGAACACGAAGTACGCGCAGGGCGGCGTGGCCGCGGTCTTGAGCCCCGGCGACACCTTTGAGGCGCACATCCAAGACACCATCGTCGCCGGCGCCGGCCTGAACCACGAGCGCGCCGTCGACGTGTGCGTTCGGGAGGGGCCGGCCCGCATCAAGGCCCTCCAGGCCATCGGCGCCCGCCTCGACAAGAGCCACGACGCGGGCCCCGCACACGCCGAGTTCGACCTGCACCTCGAGGGCGGTCACAGCGCAAGGCGCATCGCCCACGCCGGCGACATGACTGGCCGCGAGGTCGAGCGAGCGCTCCTCGAAGCTGTCCGCGCGAAGCCCAACGTCCGCATTCTCGAAGAGCACATGGCCGTCGACCTCATCACGCTCGCCAAGTTCGGCGGGCCCGAGGTCTGCTCCGGCGCGTACGTGCTCGACGTCGCCGGCGGTCGCGTGCAGACCATCGTCGCGCGGGCGACGATCCTCGCGAGCGGCGGCGCCGGAAAGGTCTACCTCTACACGACGAACCCCGACGTCGCGACGGGCGACGGCCTCGCCATGGCGTACCGCGCGGGCGCCGAGATCGCCAACATGGAATTCTACCAATTCCATCCGACGTGCCTCTTTCACCCGCAAGCCAAGAGCTTCCTCATCTCCGAGGCGTTGCGCGGCGAAGGCGCGATCTTGCGCCGCACCGACGGCACGCCCTTCATGACGGCGCACCACCCGCAGGCCGAGCTCGCGCCGCGCGACATCGTGGCCCGCGCCATCGACTTCGAGATGAAGCGCACCGGCGCCGAGCACGTGCTCCTCGACATCACCGACAAGAAGGCGTCATTCATCAAGGAGCGCTTCCCGGGCATCTACGCCGAGTGCCTCCGCTTCGGCGTCGACATCACGACGCAGCCGATCCCCGTGGTGCCGGCGGCCCACTACCAGTGCGGTGGCGTCACGACGGATCTTGAGGGCCGCACCACGATCCCGGGCCTCTGGGCCATCGGAGAGACGGCGCACACGGGCCTTCACGGCGCCAATCGACTCGCTTCGAATTCGCTCCTCGAGGGCCTCGTCTTCGGGCATCGAGCTGCGACGGCGCTGGCCGGCTCGCTCACGAAGGGGACTCCCTGGCCCTCGGTCCCCGAGTGGGACGTGGGGCAGGCAGGGACCTCCGACGAGGCCGTTGTCATCACGCAGAACTGGGATGAGGTTCGTCGCCTCATGTGGAACTACGTCGGCATCGTGCGCAGCGACAAGCGCCTCAAACGCGCCGAGCGCCGCATCGCGCTCCTGCAGGAGGAGATCGTCGAGTATTACTGGCGCTACTTCATCACGCGCGATTTTCTCGAGCTTCGGAACATCGCGCAGGTGGCGCAGCTCATCGTCGAGTGCGCGTCGGCCCGCCGCGAGAGTCGGGGCCTCCACTACACCATCGATTGCCCCGCGCTCGACCCGAAGCTTGCGCGCGACACGGTGCTGAAGCGCGGCGTCGGCGCGCACCTCCGGGGCTAGCACCTCGTGGACTCGAAACAGCCGACGTCGGCACCCACGCTTCGCATGTCGTTCCTCGCGGCGGCGCTCTTCGCCATCGCCAGCCGCCTGCTTTGGGCCAACCTCGTCGCGCTCGTCGAGTCGATGCGGCCCGGCGCGGCGCTCGATCTCGTCACCGTTACGGGGCTCCACGCCGCGACCACCCTCGCGCTCGTGCTGCTGGTCGCGCGCCTCTACGCGCGCGAGCTACCGCTGAGGACGCTTTTGGCGCTGCGTTCGACGGGCTCGCTGGTCCTCTTTACCTCATGCCTCGCGGGAGCCACCGCCGAGGTGCCGGTGGCCTACGCGGAGCGCTTTTGGGCGGCCCGGTTTCCACTGACCGAGTCGGAGCAGGCGGAAGTGAGCCGCATGATCTCGATGGAGACGACGCCGTCGAAGATCATCGTGTTCGTGTGCATCGCCGTCCTTTGGCCCGTGATGTTCGAGCTCTTCTTCCGCGGCGCCCTCTTCGGTCGCCTTCGCCTCTCGCGCGATGCCACCACCTCGACGCTCTCCGTCGCCGCCTTCTACGCGCTCTCATTGGGCACGCCGCGGGCGCTGCCGTCGGCGCTCTTTCTCGGTCTCGCCACGACGGCCCTTCGCTCCCGCAGCGGCTCGACAGTGACGGCCCTGGGCTTTCACGTGGCCTTTATGAGCGCCGCCGTGATCCGCGAGGTGAGGGGACCTTCCGACGAGGCGCTCGGCCCGCGCCACGTGGCCATCGCCGCGTCGCTCCTCGTGGTGGTGCTAGGAGCGCTCTTCTTCGGCCTCCGGACTGACAGGCGTGTGCTCGAAGCGCGAGCGGCCGACGATGTCGGCTAGAGGTTGCGCGGAGCCGCGCCTTCTTTGGGGTGGCCGCACGGCTCTCGCTGGCGTGAGCGCTCACCCCTTGAGGACGACCAGCGGCTCCAGCCGGAGCTCTGGAACCACGAGGTCGTCTTGCGCCTCGAGCACGCGACGAATGTCGCGGTAGGCGCCGGGCGCCTCTTCGACGAGGGCAGCCACGTTGCCTCGGGGGAAGACGATCCGGCGCATGCTGGCAACGAGGGTATCGGGCCGAATGCGGGTCCGCGCCTCGCGGCGGCTCATGACGCGCCCGGCGCCATGAGAACAGGAAGCGAACGAATCGCGATTGCCGAGGCCGCGTACGAGGTAGCTAGCGGTTCCCATCGAGCCCGGCACGAGAGCGAGCTCGCTCGCGGGTGCCGCGGCGGCTCCCTTTCGATGAATGTAGAGCGCATCGTTGCCCCACGGCTCGCGGCGGATGAAGTTGTGCGGTACGTCGATAGGGGGCGCGCAGGCCGTCGAGCTTCCCGTGATCTCCGCGAAGGCTTCGAGCGCCAAGGTGGCCAAGCGGGCGCGATTCGCTGCCGCGAAGGCCAGCGCCCACTCCTGGTCCGAAAGGTAAGCTTGGCCCGCAGCGCCTTGCAGCGAGAGCGCGGCGAGCGGATCCGCCCCCGATGTCGCATGACGATGATGGGCGCACAACGCGGCCCCCAGACCGCGCGAGCCCGAGTGGACCAAGAGCCACAGCCCGTCTTCCGGGTCGCGATCGAGTTCGATGAAGTGGTTGCCTCCGCCCAAGGTGCCCAGGTGCCGAGGCGCGAGCCGAGCGCGCAGGCGTTCCAGCGCGTGTGTTGACAGGCTGCCATCGAGCAGCACGTCGGGCACCTCGCAGCCCTTGCCTCGGTGCGTGGCGTCGCCAACGGGGATCGTTGCAGACCAACGAGAGAGGAGCCGCTCGAGGGTGCGCCGATCGAGGGCGCTTGCGCCTTGCGAGCTGCCTAGACGCGTCGCCGACATCCCGCATCCCAGGTCGCCGCCCAGCGCACCGGGCACAACGACGTCTGCCGTGGCAAACACGGTCCCGACGGCGACGCCAGATGCCATGTGGGCGTCTGCCATCGCCGCGACGTGGCTCACGACATACGGCATCGAAGCCACACGAGAGAGCTGGCGCAAGGTCTCCGGCGAGGCGTCCCCGGCCTCAGGGCTGGTCCAAAGAAGGACGGGGACGCGCTCGCCGTGACTTGTGTCCGTGAGGACGCGGACGCTCAAGGCTCACCGCTCATGGGCACGAAGCCCTGATGGATGAACCGCAAGTCGACCGCTCGCTTGAGGTCGACGGCCTCAGCGAGGCGAGCCCGCAAGAACGGGGTCGCTCGCGTGAGGCCGTCGGCCACGCGCGCGCCGCGACCGGGGCCGTCGGGGCCCCGGACGAGGTAGTGAACCCGAGCCGTCCGCGCATCGACGGACAGCTCGAGTTTGCAAAGGATCACGTCGGCGAGCCTTGGATCGCGGAGCTCGTCTTGAACGAGCGCTGCGAGCTCCTCGAAGAGAACCAGGTTCAGGCGCTCAATGCGGGCGCCGAGGGTGTCCGATGAATGTTTGCTAGACGAATCTTGTGAACGAGAACGACGAGACATGAGGAAACGACTCCCGAGCGCGAAAGCCGCGAGGCTCCGCGTGGATGAAGCTCATGTCCGCCGAGCGCATAGCTCGAACGGTCGGAGGGTCGCCACTCGCTGCGGCGTGTGGTCGATGGCTCCGTCGTTCAGGCGCTCGTGCGCGAGGCGGACGGGACTTGAGAGTCGTTTTGTTCAACAGGGCGCATGGTCCACCTCCTTCTGCTGCGAGCGCAGCGCACTCACCTTGATGCGCGATGGCGACGTCGTCAAGTCGGCGTCGCCGTCTCGTGAACGCGGCGCTGCGCCTCGACTATGCTGAGGGGCCGCATGGCTACGTTGTCCGACCTCGTCTCTCGCGCCCGCGCCCACGTGCACGTCGTGTCCCTGGAGGAGCTCCGGCGTCGCCTCGAAGCAGACGAGGCGCTCGTTCTCGTCGACGTGAGAGAGGTCGAAGAGCTCGCCAGCGGGATGCTGCCGGGAGCGATCTCGATCCCGCGCGGAGTGCTCGAGCTTCGCGCGCCGTCGCTGCTGCCCGATCGGGCGCGGCGCATCGTCACCTATTGCGCCCTCGGCTCACGCTCGCTCTTGGCGGCGCAGACCTTAAGGGACCTTGGCTACGAGCACGTCGAGAGCGCCGAGCCCGGCTTCACGGGCTGGCAGGAGCGCGGCTACCCGATCCAAGAGCACGGCGCCCAGCGCGGTGGTCGGCGACTCGACGGAGCCGCGCGCGCGCGCTACGCACGCCACCTGCTCTTGCCCGAGATCGGGGAGGCGGGGCAGCTCCGCTTGTCGGACGCGCGAGTCCTGGTCGTCGGAGCCGGGGGCCTCGGCTCACCGGTGGCCCTCTACTTGGCGGCCGCTGGCGTTGGCACGCTCGGGGTCATCGACGCCGACCGCGTCGAGATGTCGAACCTTCAGCGGCAGCCGCTCCACAGCACCGCTCGCGTCGGCTGGTCGAAGGTGAAGAGTGCGAGTGCCGCGCTCCATGAGCTCAACCCCGATGTCTCGGTCGAGGCGCACGAGGCTCGCCTCACGAGCGCCAACGTGGAACGTGTCGTTTCGGCCTTCGACCTGGTCGTGGACGGAAGCGACAACTTCCCGACGCGGTACCTCGTCAACGACGCGAGCGTGTGGCTGGGCAAGGCCGTGGTTCACGGCTCAGTCTCTCGCTTTGATGGCCAGGTGACGACGTTCTTGCCGGCGCGCGCGGCGGGCCGCTTCGGCCTCACTGCGGGGCCTTGTTACCGTTGCCTTTATCCGGAGCCTCCGGCGCCTCACCTCGCACCCAATTGCCAGGAGGCTGGCGTGCTCGGCGTCCTTCCGGGGGTCGTCGGGCTGCTTCAAGCGACGGAGACGCTCAAGCTGCTGTTGGGCATCGGCAGCTCTCTCGTCGGTCGTCTCATGACCTACGACAGTCTCGGCATGCGCTTCCGCGAGGTCCGTCTTCGGCCGTCGCCCGAGTGTCCGGTGTGCGGGCCCGCGCCCACCATCACCTCGTACGTCGACTACGAAGCGTTCTGCGCGACCGGAGGCTAGCCCGCCGTCGGAGGGGAGAGCGCGTCCTTGACCGCGTCACTTGACCGAGAAGTGCTGGCACGCGTCGCCGAAGACGTTGAGCGCGTCTTCGAGCGGCTTGACGAGATCGCCTTGGCAGATGGACCGGAAGATGGCGTTCTTGCCCGTCTGCGAGACGAAATCCTTGAGGCGCTTTGCCTCATCCGCGGTGCCGAAGGTCGAGTTGCAGGTGGTCTCGCCGGCGATGACGGCAGCGGCCCAACGCTCGCGTCCACCTTTGACTTGATCGAGGGTCGAGAGGAACGTGCTCAGCGGCTTGAGATCGTTGGCGTTGCAAGCGTCCTTGACCTTGTCGGTCACGTGCGAGCAGTCATCCTCGTCGGTGATGATGACGACCGCGAGCAGCGCATCGCTCCGAAGGAAGCCCGCGTTCTTTCCGTCGGTTTCTCGCTCAGTGACGGCGAGGCGGAGCGCGTCGAGCGGCATTTCGAGGCCCGGCCCGTCGGTGCCGACGTTGGCGGCGCACGACAGCTCCTTGGACCGATCGGCGTCGCTCTTTTCGATCCAGGCTCCTTTGAGCCCGCAGCCGCGCCGGAACGCGCCGTCGTCGCCCTTCTCGCCGCCGATGGAGATGGGGAGCGGAATGGGCAACACGTCGGTGTACGAGCGCCCCGTGGTGGTGACCGCGATGCGGTAGTCGAGCTTGCCGCCGCTTCCGGTCGTGTAGGCGTCGAGGCGGCCGGTCACGAGGGCGAAGTTGGTGGCGAGGTTCGACTGCTCTTCGCCCATCGAGCCGGAGTTGTCGACGACGAAGAGGATGTCCATCTTCTCGCAGCTCCCGCCGGACTTCGTCGAGGTCGTCCCGCCGGCCGAGCCCTCGAAGGTCGCGGCTCCGCCTCCCGCCGCTGGGCCCGCTTGCGAGGGCTTGTCGCTGCCTTCGAGCGCGCCGCGGTCGGAGGCGTCGCTGCATGCGACGGAGCAGAGGACGAGGGCCGCGCTCGTGAGCGCGATGACGAGGGGAGCGGTGCGAGCGAGCATCAGCGGTTCTTAACAGCCCTTTCGGGTGGCTCCTCGAACAACAACGCCCCCATGGCGTCTCGTCAGCGACAAAGGCCACTTATCGTTCCCCGCGGGCCCACGGTAGGAACGTTCGATGGGAGCGAGCCGCTGCGACTCCAATGTTTTCGAACGGCTGAACGCCCCGCCCCCTGAAGTGCGACTTGTGGGGGGGGAAATAGGGCACTCTTTGACTCGGTCGCGGGCGCGCCGCCGCGGCGTGCCTTACGGTTGAGGAGTGTTGGGACAGGTCATCGGCGAGGAGGGGGTGGCTCTCGACGTGCACGTCCTCAACCGTCTCATTCACGAGGCGGAGCAGGCGGTGTGGCAGCGCACCGCGCTGGGGCCGGCGGTGTACCTCACGTTCGGCGTGGCGATTTCGCTGATCTCCGACCTCGGAGCCGCGCATCCCTACGAATGTGCGGCCATCATCACGCTCAACGTCGTGGCTGGCTTGGCCCGCCGGCTGGTGCTCGGCCCGCCCGTAGCCGACGCGGCCAAGCGACCGACGTGGCGCCGCGCGTTCGCCGTCCTGTCCATGCTCTCGATAGCCGGCTTCAGCGGGCTAGTCGCGGCCGTCATCTATTGGCAGGGCATCGGCTTCCCCACGATGCTCGTCCTCGTCGCGTCGACGGGGATCGCCGCGGGTGTCGCGCATGCGTTTGCGCCCTGGCACACCCTGATGCGTCTTGGCGCGGCCACGCTGATCGTGTTGCCCCTTGGGGCCTGTTTGGCTCTCGGCACTCGGGAAGGGGTTTGCGCTTGGAGCGGTGCTCGCACTCCAGGTCACGTATTTGGCTTGGCTCGGTCGGCGCCTCAGCGCCGCCTACTGGCGCGGGGCCGTCTCGCGAGCCCGCGTCGAAATGGCACGCGACGATCTGTTGCGGGCCGAGCAGCGGATGCGCGACCTCATTGAACGGTTGCCGGACGCCGTCGCCATCATTCAGGAGGACACGCTCGAGTTCGTCAACGCCGCATGGTGCGCGCTCCTCGGCCGCACCACCGGGGAGGTCGTGGGCCAAAGGCTCTACGAGCTC
This sequence comes from Myxococcales bacterium, assembly GCA_016703425.1. Classification (NCBI taxonomy): domain Bacteria; kingdom Pseudomonadati; phylum Myxococcota; class Myxococcia; order Myxococcales; species Myxococcales bacterium. The sequence continues at coordinate 1,279,568 of JADJCA010000001.1, read as the reverse complement.
GTCCATGAGGAGGATCGACCGGCGCTTCGTGAGTTCGTCGCCGAACCGCGCCCGGGTACTCCCCGCGAGGCGCGGTTTCTCCGCAAAGACGGCGGCTACGCGCTGTGGGAGGTCATCCTGAGCGATCCCTTCGAGCACGCTGGCCGCCGCGCTCGCCTCGTCGCCTCGCGAGACGTGACGGAGCGAAACCGCCTTCGCGCCCAGGTTGTCCTCTCGGAGCGACTCGCGTCGATCGGAACGCTCGCTGCCGGCGTAGCGCACGAGATCAACAACCCACTCACGTACGTCCTTGCGAACCTCGAATACCTGGACTCCGCGCTTCGCGAAGGCGTCCCCAGCGAGGCTGCCGACGTCGCGAACCTCTCCGAGGTCGTTGCCGAGGCTCATGCTGGCGCAGAGCGGGTCCGGGTCATCGTTCGCGACCTGAAGAATTTCTCGCGCCCGGCACGCGCCGGTATGACGCGCGTCTCCGTCAACGAGGTCGTTGATCTCGCCCTGAAGATGGCCGCGCACGAGCTCCGCCATCGCGCCCGCGTCACCTCCCTGCTCGCGGAAGTTCCCCTGGTGGTGGCGGACGAGGCGCGCCTCGGTCAGGTGATCCTCAACCTCATCATCAACGCCGCGCAGGCCATCGAAGCGGGGCGCGTCGAAGAGAACGAGGTCCGCGTCACCACACGCGTCGCTGCCACTGGTGTCGTCGAAATCGAGGTGAGCGACACCGGGGTCGGGATTCGGCCGGAGGACCTGCCGCACATCTTTGACCCGTTCTTTACGACGAAGGCCGTCGGCGTTGGTACCGGGCTCGGCCTCGCGATTAGCCACAGCTCCGTACGGGCCTTCGGAGGGAGCCTCTCGGTGGTAAGCGAACGGGGCCGCGGCTCGACCTTCACCGTGAGCCTCCCGGTTGCGCCGCCGCGGGTTCCGTCGGTCCCAGAGCGCGAGGCCAACGTCTCTCGTTCCGGGCGCATCCTACTCATCGACGACGACGCTGCGGTGGGGACCTCGCTCGAGCGACTCCTCGGAGAGCGCTACGACATCGTGTTCGAACAATCCCCCCACCGCGCGCTGGAGCGTCTGTGTCTCGAACCGGTGTTCGACGTGGTGCTCTGCGACATGATGATGCCCGAGATGACAGGCATCGAGCTCTACGAACGCGCGCGGGTTGAGGCCCCAGGGCAGTCGGAGCGGTTCGTCTTCATCACCGGCGGTGTGCACACGGAGAATGCTCGCGAGTTCCTGCTGCGTGTTGGGAACCCTTGCCTCGACAAGCCGTTCGATCGGCGCACCATCGAAGGGCTCATGGTCACGCGCACAAGCGCGCAAACCTGAATTCTCGGCGCACGTCGCGGTTCAACGGCCCGGAAGGGGTGAAAAATAAACCGAGGTGCGCGCGCTCTGCGACTCGCTAGACTCGCCCTCGTGTTAGCTCTCGTCCTCGACGACCCCCCGCGCGTCGTGACCAATTGTCCGCCGCCCGAGCGTCCAGCCGGCGAGGCGCTCGTTCGCGTCCGTGTGGCTGGCGTCTGCGACACGGACCTTCAATTGGCGCGCGGCTATATGGGATTCCGCGGTGTGCCAGGCCACGAGTTCGTCGGCGAGGTCGTGGCCGCTGACGGGCCACGTTGGATCGGCAAGCGCGTTGTCGCGGACATCAACGCGGGCTGCGGCGTCTGCCCCGAGTGCGCGTCACGCGGCAGCCACCACTGCCCGAGCCGCACGGTTTTAGGGATCGTTGGGCGCTCCGGCGCCTTCGCTGAGCTCGTGGCTGTTCCCGAGCGATGCCTTGTCGAGGTGCCAGCGGCGCTGCCCGACGACCGTGCCGTTTTCGCCGAGCCGCTCGCAGCCGCGCTGCATGTGCTCGACGAAGTTGCAGGTGTCGCGGAGCCACCGCGAGCGATCGTCTTGGGTGACGGCAAGCTCGGCCTGCTCATCGCCTTCGCGCTCGCGAGCGAAGGTGTCCAGACGACCCTCGTGGGTCACCACGCGCACAAGCTGGCGCGCGCCGCTTCGGTCGGCGTCGAGACGTTTCTTGAAGACAACCTGCCGCGCTCACGCGCCGGCGCGGCGCTCGTTGTTGAGGCGACCGGGACCGAAGCGGGCCTCGCCGCCGCGCTTCGCCTCGTCGCGCCACGAGGCACCGTCGTGCTCAAGACGACGGTGGCCGGCAAGCTCACCGTCGACCTCGCGCCCGTCGTGATTCACGAGGTGCGCATCGTCGGTTCTCGTTGCGGCGACATGAGGCGCGCCGTCGACGCGCTCGGGCAGGGAAGGGTCGACCCGAGCTCGCTCATCGAGGCGCGCTATCCGTTGTCGCGTGCTGTGGAGGCCTTCGCTCATGCAGGACGACGCGGCGCGCTCAAGGTGCTTATCGATGGTGCGTGACGGGCGGACGCCACACCACGAAGCTCACGCCGCTACGGAGAGGTTTCGCCGAAGAAGATGGCTTCGAATTTGAGCATCTTCTTTTCGTAGTAGGCGGCGAGAAAGTTGTTTCGTCGCGCCTCCCGCTGGGCCTCCTTTAGGAGAGCACGGCCGCGTCGCCAGGCGTCGCGCTTCACGGCCAGCTCCGGCGCGGCCCTCACAAACTTGGCGTACCAACGCAGCGCTTCCGGAGCCTCGATGTCGTCGGTCTTGGCTCGCCGCGCGACGCTCACGAGCGCGGCCTTCGTGAGCGCGCCATCAACCTTGGCCCGTGGCACGCGCCTCTCGATGGCGGGGCGCTCGACGCGGACGCGCGGAGGCTTCTTGAAGAGCGTCTTGCTGAAGAGGGGAATCAACGTGCCGATGGCTTTCGAGATCTCCTCGAAAATGGCGCGGGCGTCGTCCTCGCCTCGCATGTCGGCGGCCAGTCGACGGAGCACGAGAACGCCAATGCCGCGAACCTCGCGCGCCAAGGAAGCCTCACCGCGCCGCTCAAAGCGTTGAAGATGGCGTGCGCTTGCTCGGACGATCTTGTACCCGTCTTCGTAGCGCTTGAAGGTCTTCGCTTCGCGCCCGAGGCGCCCAATTTCGCCAGTCTTGGCGGTCGGTGATGGCTTCTTCACGGACTTCTTCATCCCCTCGCTCCCGCCGCGCAGGGTAGCCGAAACGCGCGTCGCCGGGCCGGATCCGCGCGATCTGCTATCAGGGCGGCGGCTTTCGCGTGCCCTTTGGATACGGTTTGAGCGCGGCTGCGGCCTCGCGCACCTTCGCGCTGGCGTCGTTCATGAGCAGCACTGGCGCCACCCCGTCGATGCTCGGCGAGCGTCCGCACTTGCGCGGGTGCCGCGAGACCGCCACCTTGAGTCGCACCTGGGCCGATGCGTCCTTGGCGAGCTCGCGTCGACGCTCGGATCGATGCGTGCGTCTTCATGGCGCTTCGTGTTCGAATTGTAGACGTCGCCCATGGCGAAGAGCGCGACACGCACGCGGACGTTGGGATCGCGCGCCAGGCGCTCTTGATCGGCGACGCCGAGGCCGCCGTTGGTGACGACTGCGGCACGCGCGGTCGCGTTTTCGTGCTTCGCGAGGCGGGTGAACCATGAATGCGCGACACAGTGCGACGCCCTGGCGTCTAGACGCGAGTGCTCTCCTAGTACACGCCCTCGCGACCCCGGAGCACGTCGGATCCGGAGCGCGTCTCGCACGTCGGCGCCACTCTGCGATCTCGCGATGTTACGAGCGCCAGGCGCACGCGGCGGTCAGGCCCGATGGGCTTGGTTGCTGGGATCGGAGCTTGCTCCACGGTGATCCTGGAGGCCCCGATGGCTCGTATGAACCGAAAGACGCTCGTTCCGTGTCTCGTGATGCTCACGCTCGCCGCTTGTGGCGATGCCGATCCGACCGGCGGAGAGGGCGTCGAGCCTGCGGCATCGCCGAGGCCCGAAGCGCCCGCCGCGCCTGGCGCGCCCGCGCCGAGCACGAACCCTCCGGCGCCGCTGCCGGGCAAGACGAGTGAGCCGCCGCCACCCCCGCCGCCGCCAGCCGATACGAGCGGGCTCTCGGCCGAATGCGTGACCATCGTTCAGAATCCGTCGACGGGTTCGCAGAAGGTCGGCTCGCTCAACCTCGACACCGGTGTGCTCGTCGAGGGGCCCGCCGTCAACGTTTTGGGGGGCGCTTCCACGGCCGGGTCGCTGGCCGTCGCTGGCGACAAGCTCCTCGTTTGCAACGGGCCCGCGAGCCAGCCGCGGATCGCGGCCATCGATCTCATCACCGGAGCGTTCCAACAATCGCAGCTCCCCTGCGGTGCCATCACGGCGAACGACGCCGGCCTCTGGCTGTTCCGCTACCCCGGCACGTTCAAGCGCTTCGCCGGCGCAGCGGAGCTCTTCGCGCAAGCACCGCTTGCCGAGTTCTCGGTTGTGCAAACGTTGGGGCGCTTCGGCCCGGGTGGCGCGGGGAAACTTCTTGCCGCAGGTGGCGCAGGATCGGAGGTGTTCGTGCTCGATCCCGCGACCACGACGGCGACATCGCTCTTGCTCGAAGGCTTCACCGACCGAATCTTCGGCATCAGTGCGGCGGCAGGAAACCGCCTCGCGGTCGCGAGCCCGGCCAACTTTGGCCCGGGCGGCGTGCACGTCTTCGACGCGACCACGGGGAAGCGCCTCGCGCACTTCGAGCCGACGCGGACCTTCCTCGGCCTCTCTTGCCGCAAGCGCCCCTGACCGACCGAGTCGGTCGTCACGCTGACGGCGCTCGAACGAAGATTTCGTCGTGCGCGGCCCCGTTGCGCTAGTCGAGCTTTGTTCCGTAGCGCGAGGTCACTTCTTGCAGACGTGCTTGGAGCTGCCGGACGCGAACCTTCAGTTCTGGTAGCTGGGGAGAGCACACCGGCATGAGACGCTCCGTCGGGGTGCTTCTGTGGGGAACGGTCGACCGCGGTTCGTCAAGCGCGGTACCCGTCCTCATCACAAGCGATCGAGGCCTTCGCCCAGGCAGCACGCCGCTCAAGGTCCTCATCGACGGCGTGCGAGGGCCGGACGCGTAGGTAGCGCGGTTCTCAGTCGTGCCCGCCGTCGAGGAAGACAGGCGGTTGGCCATAGTCGGCGGAGACGCCGCCGTCGTCGTCAAAGCCCGCATCGGGAGGTGCCCCGTACTCTGCCGCAACGCCGCCATCGTCTTGAACGAGGCCCGCCTCAGGACCGGCGTCGCCGAGGCCAGAGGGGCGCGCGGCCGGTGTGGAGCCAGCGTCGGGCGCGACGGACGCAGTCGGATTCACCGACGTGCCGGTCGCCGCGGCAGGCTCCGGTTGGATCTCCCCGCAGCCGGCCATAGCGAGTGACGTTGCGAACGTCAGGGTTGCGAGCCGGTCCAACCGCTTCTTTGCTGGCGGGACTGCGCGGGCTGCGAAGCCTGCCGGCACGGTCGCAGCGCAGAACGGGCACGCCAAGTGATCGACGCGAATGTGGCGGAGGCATGACGAGCAAGGAGCAAGGGGGGCCATGGGGCGCCCAGCGAGCAATTCTCGTGCCCTCGTGCGAAAGGCGAATTCTTTGGGATGGGCGCGTCAACTTGTGCCAGCGATTGGCGGATACGTCGACGACCCGTGCCGAGCAGCACCGAGCCGGCATCACCGGCGCGACCCTCGATGCCGTGCGAGAGCAGGAGCCGGCTCGGCAGGTGCCACGCGACGAACAGGAACGTCGCGAGGAGGATCGCCGGCAGGCGCCCAAGCCACGCAGTTCGAAGATTCGAGGTAGCCCCGCATAGTCGGAGATGACGGTGCGATCGCTCGACGACGGGTCGGGGACAATGACCAGGCCGCAGTGGGACGACTTCGGAAGAGCACCGGCGGCGCCGCGCGATCACACGCCTTCTCATAGACAGCGTCGGGACAGGGGGCCGCGGGGCGTGGACTCGCGGCCACACCGGCGCGCAACTTGTCCCGCTGCGAGGGCTCAAGTACGCGCCGCGGCTGGACTCGAGCGTGTCCGGAAGACGAAGAAGTTGGAGCTGGCCGCGAGGGCAGCTCCGAGCAGAACCGGCTCGAGCGAACGGCTGCAGGCGTTCACGAATCAGCGGCAGATCGGCTCGACCGCGATGGACGGCCAGAAGAGCCACGCGGCGCCTTGCCGCATGCCGATCTTCGGATCGAGGCCCGGCGGGTTTGAGAGTTGGAACGCGAACGGCTTTCCGTTCACCACCTCGGTCGCCTGGTGGAAGTCGAGCGCGTGTCCCGTGCCGAGCTTGAAGGCGCGCTGGCCGGAGTCGAGCGAGCTCATCAAGCGCTGCGCCGCGACAGCGTAGTCCGTTTGATCGGCCGCGGGCACCAGGCTCACGCTGCTCGCGGTCAAGCGACGGAAGTACTCCTTGAGCTCGGCGTACGAGTGCGTGGGCTCCGCGAAGAGTCGGACGAGCGTCGTCTCGACGAAGTCGCCGGCCGCGTAGCCGTTCACTTGATGCCACATCGCGTCGCCGAGGCCGTAGACCGCGGCGCCCGTGCGCGACGCAACCGTCGCGCCGCTCGCGCTCAGCAGTCGAATCTCACGCACGAGCGCGCCGGAGCCGAGGGTGCGCACTGCATTTGGCACTTGGTTCTTCGACGCTTGGAGATCGAGCGAGCCCATGCCGCGGTGGACCGCGCCGTCGCTCGTCACGAAGGCAACGTCAGCGGGGTTCCACGCTTGCCCGAATTGCTGCTCGAAGCTTCGCGGCCATGTGCAGGGCGGGGGAGGCGGCGGTGGCGGCGGGCTGCCGCACACGTTCGCGACGCCGCTACCTCCGCACGTGTCCGGGCTCGCGCAGGTGCCGCACGTGAGCGTGGCGCCGCAGCCGTCGTCGAGCGTTCCGCAATGGGCGCCGACGTCCGCGCAGCGCTTGGGCGTGCAGGCGGCCTTGCCTTCGAGGGTCACTGAGAACGAGGTCGCTTCGCCATGCGCCTCGCGGAAGACGATCATGAAGGTGCCGTCTTTGGGGAGCGTCGCCGTGAGGTGCGCGACGCGCGTGTCAGGCTTCGGCGCGAGCGCCGTGTCGCGCGTGACGACGCCGCGCGCGTCGTCCAAGAGCCACGCGACGGCGTCTTCGCAGTCGGCCTCGACCACCACGTCGACCGCGTCGCCGCGGTGGCCCACGAACGTGTACGCGAGCGCGCGTGGCCTCCCGCTGTAGCCGATCCCGGTGCGCTGATCGCCATACTGCAGAGCTCCCAGCTTGCGAATGGAGCCCGCCGACGGGGTGACGAGGGCGGATTCGGCGATGTCGTCCGAGGTGGAGCCCTCGGCGGAGTCCGCGGAGGCGCAGCCCGCCGCGAGGGTCGTCATGGAAAGGCCGAGGGCAAACGCGAGTCCGAGCGTGGTGTCGACAGGACGGTGCAGTTTCATAGATTGGGTCCTCCGGCGCTCGCGAGAGGGGTCGTGTGCGAGCCGGCCTCATTTGCCGCGCCGGGAGGCCATCGACGAGTGGACGAAAGGGACGGGAAGGTCTGGCGCGGTGCCACCGTAGAAGGTGGTGGCTAGCCCTATGTCCCTCCGCGGCTCCACGGTTGCGAATCGCTACGAGCGAGTGGACTTCGGCGAGGGGCTCCTTGGGTGGGTCTACGAGTACGTGAACACCGAGCCGGTCGTTCGCAAAGGCGGCATGGCGACCGGCCTCGAGATTGGCGTGCAGCTCGCGGGCGACTGGGTTCACGCGGGCACGCGGCGAGAGTGCCGCGCGTACGGCCCCGGCGAGGCGCACCTGATCAGCCCCGGCGAGCAGTACGCCCTCTCCATGCGCGCGAGCCCTTCCGACGCGGGCCTTCAGGTCGGCTTCATCGTCTACCCCGACGAGAGCGGCGGCATCGGCGCCGAGGAAGGTGACGTCGTCTTCTCACCTGCCGCGAAGCTGGACCGCACGTTCTTCGAGTTCTGTCGCGCCTATCAAGTGGCAAGCGACGCTGGCGCGGGCCTCCCCGCTCGCGAGGTTCGCGCCGAGGTGCGGAGCTTCGTGAAGAAGAACGTCGAGATTGCGCCGCGCGATCCGTTGGCCGCGGCGAAGCGCGCGATGGACGAGACGTTCGCGCGGCCGCTCTACCTCGAGCACCTGGCGTCGGTCGCGGAAATGCACCCACGCACGTTCGCGCGCCGCTTCGCCGGCCGCTACGGGACGACGCCCATCGCCTACCGACTGCAGCTTCGCTTGAACGAGGCCGCGCGCCTCTCGTGGACGGAGCCGACGCTCCCGCTCCGTGCGCTCGCGGAGCGGGTCGGCTTCGAGGACATGCCCTATTTTCACCGCGCGTTTATGGCCGAGTTCGGCGTGACACCCGCCGTGTACGGGAGACGCGGAAGGCTCGCTGACCGCAACCGCGCCGCCTTGACCCCCTATCCGCGCCGAGATTGACTGCCCGCGCGATGCATCGATACCTCCGACTCGAGGGCGGCGAGCTGACGTTTGCGGACCGTCCGCAACCTTTCCTTCGACTCCTCGGCGTGCGCCATGGGCTCCTCGTGCTGCTCCATGAGGTCGAGGAATGGACCGACGTCGTGGTCGGCCCGGAGGGTGGCGGCACGACGCGCACGCTGGCTCGGATCGACCCCAAGGGCTGCCAGATCGCAGCCGCCGCAGGGGATGACTTCGTGGTGATCGCTCGGACGGACGCCCTCGGGCTGAAGTCGGGCTGAAGGACGGCTTGCGGATCGTGCCGCTGCGCGACGATCAAGCGGCGCAGGCTCCTGTCGAGCTGGCGGTGCACTCCCTGTGTGAGCCGTTTTACGCCGGCGCGTTGCTGGTCGGATCGGCGGGCGGCGTGGCGATGCACGCGCTCGTGGACGACGAGTGGTCGATCGCCGCCTTCGGCGCGCGGGGGCTCGAGCGATACACGGGGGCGGAGCCGCAGACGATCCTCGACCTGGCCATTGACGAGCACGCCGTCGCCTTCGTTCGAGCAGACGCGGACGGAGTCGAGGTCGTGCGAATCGATCGGGCCGACCGCCACGAAGACCGAGCCGTCGTCGAGCGGCCCCGCGCGTTGGGTCTCGAGCAGGGCGTCCTGCACGTCGTCGACGGCGACCGTGTCGTCGCCTTCCGTGCGGGCTCGCTGGAGGAGATCGCCAGGGTCCCGGAGGAACTCACGTTGCAGAGTCCGCTCGTCGTCAATCCTCGTAAGGATGAGGTGTTCGTGGGCTTGCCCGAGATGCGCGCGCGGTGTGGCGATGACGACGAGTTCCTCGGCGCGGGGGTCGCCCGGATCGCGCGGGATGGGATAGCCGTCGTCCACTCCAATGGGCCGACGGGAGACTGGGACAGCGCCGAAGGCATCCGCTCGATGCTGGGGCAATTCGCGGCAGGGAACGTCCCGCCGGTGGCGCTCGAGGTACGGGGCGAGTGGCTGATGCTCGGCGGTGGGGCCGCACGCCTGCGCTGCGACGCTCCCCCGGTCCCTCGCCTCTCTCTGATTCCCTGACGTCCGCGTACTGGCCGCGATGTCTCAGTCGTCGATGAGCGCCATCAGGCGCCCGAGGTCAAGCTGCGCTTCAGCCGCCGCCGCTTCCTCAGAGCCGTGCATCGTGACGAGCCAGCGCGCGTAGGCGCGCTCGCAGGCGCGCATGGTCTCATCGAACGAGCGTCCGGGTTCGAAGCGGAACGTCGACTCGAGGCTCCGGAGCGCGGGGAGGTGACAGACGTCGATCTCGTTGGTGCCTTGCCCGCGCGCCAAGTGGAGCGCACGCTCGAGGACGTTGCGCAGCTCGCGGACGTTGCCGCGCCACTCGCGGGCGAGAAACTCGCTCATCACTTCGTCGTTGACGCTCATGTCTTTGCCCCCGAGCGCCGCGAGCATCGTCGTCACGAGCAGCGGGATGTCATCGCGACGCGCCCGGAGCGGCGGAAGTTGGATGGGAACGACGGCGAGACGAAAGTACAGATCCTCCCGGAAGCGACCCTCGGCGACGGCGCCGACCAGGTCACGTTTGGATGCCGCGATCAACCGAACGTCAATCTTGATCGGTTTCGATGATCCGAGGCGTTTGATCTCTCGGGCCTCGATGACGCGGAGCAGCTTCGGCTGAAGGTCGAGCGGCAGCTCGTCGATCTCGTCGAGGAAGACGGTGCCCCCCGAGGCGGCCTCGAAGATGCCGCGGCGCGCCGTGGCCGCGCCCGTGAAGGCGCCCTTCTCGTGACCGAAGAGTTCGCTTTCGAGCAGGTTCGCGCTCACGACGCCGCAGTCGAGGACCTGAAAGGGACCCTTCTTGCGGCGGCTCTCGGCGAGGACGGCGCGCGCGAGGGCATCTTTGCCGGTTCCCGTCTCGCCTTCGAGCAGGATCGTCGCGTCGCTGGGCGCCATGAACTCGAGGACGCCGAAGATCGTTCGCATGGCGAGGCTGCGTCCGACCGCGTCGCCAAACCGGTGTCGTTCGCTCGGCAGCACCGAGAGGGGCTGCGCGCTCGGCCGCAGGGCAATCTCGACCTCCCCCACACGCACCGTCGAGCCGGGTTTCACGACCGCATGGGCGACTTGGGTCCCGTCGACGCGGGTACCGTTGGTGGAGCCGAGGTCGCGGAGCTCGATGCCGCTCGTCGTCCGGACGAGTTCGCAGTGATGACGAGACACCGTGCGGTCGGGCAACACCAGGTGGTTGTCTTGTGACTTTCCGATCGTCATGCGCGTGCCGACGTAGCGCCTGGTGCCGCGAGCGGCGCCCGTGAGCACATGGGCCACGATGGCCACGCTCTCTGCGAGCTTGGAGCCCGGCTCCTTCTGTTCGAGCGCGGTCGGGTCGTCGGTCATGGCATAGTGATACCGCATGCGGCGCGCGTTTCGTGCAGACCTAGGACGGGTGACCCCGAGTCCGCTTGCGCTGGTCTTGGTGACAGCGTCTTGCCAGGCGTTAGCCGGCCTCGATGCGCCGCTCGAAGGACCGGTCTCCAGCGGGTCGACCGACGCCGGCACGCCCGCCGGCCAGCTCGACTCGTCGGCCGCGGGCGGCTCAGCGTATGCGCGCGCCGTGCTCGCCGACGCTCCCATCCTGTACCTGCGCTTCTCGGAGAGCGCGGGCGTGCGAGCCGCTGATTCGTCGGGGCAGAAGAAGGACGTCGTCATCTCGGGGGGGCCGACGCGTGGCCGGCCGTCCCTCATCGCGGGCGATCCCGATCCCGCCGTCGGAATGGGCGCCACCGCGCAGCTCCTGCTCGACGCCGTCTACGACTTTCCCCTCGCCGCAGCCTTCACCTACGAGCTTTGGGTTCGTCCGACGGCCTACGGCGATCTCATCTCCAACCAGGTCAATCGGCCCGAGCTCTACGGAACCGGGCTCTGCTTTTATCCGCAGCTTCCGTTCGTTCGCTTCGAGCGATGGGGCGGCACCATTTTGCGCTTCGCTCACGCGGAAGACGCCGTTCCCGCGCTCGGTGCCGTCCATCACGTCGTGGCCGTCAACACGCCCACTCGCCCGGTGCTCTTCGTCAACGGTGTGCGCTGGGAAGGAAAGCTCTCGTCGTCGTCCGCTCCACTCCCGAGCCCGTCGGCGCTGGCCGTGGCTAGCGGCGTCAAGGGTGACATCGACGAGCTTGCCATCTACGACAAAGCGCTCCCCGACGCGCGGATCCTGGCTCACTACGCGCTCGGGCGTGGCCAATAGGCGCCGCTCCACCCCGTGGTGATTTGCGACGAGCCTACCAACGCGTGAGCTGCGCCGTCGCGCTTGCGGCGTTCGGGCTCGGGCGCACCAAAAGATAGACCCCGACGGCGACCGCCACAGCGCCGACGCCGATGGCGATGTTCGAGACCCACGCCGCCGTCACGCCTTCGGCGTTTCGCTTTTGGCCGTCGTCGCAGAGTCCGCGGGCGCACAGCGACTCGGCCTCGCTTCGCTTCTGAAAGGCGACGACGCCGAAGGCCCCGCCCGTGCCGAGCGCCAGAAGGCCCGCGCCGCCGAGAGCCCACCCGGGCCACCGCACCGAATCCGGCGGCCGGTCGACGCGGCGCGCCGGCGCAACGCGCTCCTCCGTCAGCGCGGGAATCGACACCGCTCCAGTGGTGGCCGCTGTCGCAGTCACGGAGACGACGAACTTGGTGTGCCGCGGGGCGCTCGCTTCAAGCTGATGCGCGCCCGGGTCGACGGGCACGGCGGTGTTCCACGCGGCCTCCGGCAGCACTTGACCGTCGAGCCGTACGACGAGGTTCGGCGCGCTCCTCGTGACCGTGATGCGCAGTCGCGGAACGGTGCGCTCCAGCTCCCGAAGCCTCGCCTCGGCAAAGCTGACGCGCTCCTTTCGTCCTTCCTTCGAAGAGAGGTTCTTCGCCTCGGCGAAGGCGCTCCACGCGGAGGCCGTGCGGCCTTGCTTCTCCCGGCAGAGGGCGAGGTTGAAGAGCGTGCCGCCGCGCGGGTCGAGCTCGTGGCTCGATTGGAACTTCTCGCACGCGGCATCCCACGACTCTTTCTCATACAAGGCCTTGGCCTCGTCGAAGAGGGTCTGCGCCAACGCTTCGCGGGACGGGGCCTGCGCGGCCACCGGTGTCGTCGCGAGGAGGAGCGCAACCGCCACGAGCGTCGCGGGACCTCGTGGGTCAGTTGCGATCGAAGAGGCCATCTTGCGTCGCCTTTGGCTGGGGGGATCCGGCTGATTTTCGAGGGGGGAGGCGCGGACGCGGAGCCGGCGCCACCGGCGTGACGACGGGCGCGTCGCTCGCGTCAGGCGAAGGGCCTGCTCGCGGGGGAGCGGTGTTGGCGGGGCCGTCGGGCGGCGTGCTTGACGGATCGCCGGGCGCACGCGCCGGCGCGACGCTCGGCGCGGGCCCGGTGCCGGGCTGAAGATCTTGAGGAGCGGCGGCATGCTCGTCTCGCGCGGCGGGGGCCGTGGGGGCGTGATCGACGCGGCCACCGCTTAGTCGCATGAGGAGGATCCCCGCGCCGATGCCCAACGCGATGGCTGCGACGGGCCACACGGGCCGCGCAAGTTTGGGCTGATCCGACGAGGAGACGCTCGTCGTGGCTTCCAGGGAGCCTTCGACGGGGCCGAGTGCCGGCGGCGTCGTCTGCGATGGCGGCGTAGCGGCGCTCGCTGCGGCAAGCGAGGAAGCCAGTTCACGTACGTCGGTCGCCTCGACCGTATCGCGCTCCATGCGGGCCACGCGTTCCGCCTTCGTCGCGAGCGAGTCGTGCAAGACCTCCTCCAGCCACGCGGCGATCTCGCGGACCGTGGCGGCGGGGCCCGTCGCCTCGATGGCTTCCGCCATGGCTCGCGCCGTCGGAAACCGGCGCTCCGGGTCCCGCTCGAGCCCGCGCATCACGAGGTCCGCGAGATCTTCCGGCACCTCGGGCTCCACGGTGCGCGGTGAGCGCGCCGCGCCGTTCATCACAAGAAAGGCGATCTGCGCCTTCTCCATGGCCTCGTAGAGGCGACGGCCCGTGAGCATCTCCCACAGGACCACGCTCGCGCCGTAGAGATCGGCGGCGCGCGTAACCGTGGTGCCCGCGAGCTGTTCGGGTGCCATGTAGGCGAGCTTGCCCTTGATCTGCCCCGCGTCCGATTGGTGACTGAAGCTCGCCGCCTTGGCGACGCCGAAGTCGAGCACTCGGACGCCGCCATCGGCGCCGATCATGACGTTTTGCGGTGAGACGTCGCGATGCACAACGCCAAGCGCATGCCCTAACTCGTCGGTGGCTTCGTGGGCCGCGTCGAGGCCCAGGAGCATGGCGGAAGCGATGGCCCGCGCGATGGGGAGGGGGATGCGCCGCCCCTCCGCGGCGAGCGTTCTATGGATCGTGGCGAGCGTCTCGCCGTGCACATAGTCGAGGATGAGAAACAGACTGCTGTCGGTGTGCACGACGTCGAGCGTGGCGACGACGTTGGGGTGGCTGATGCGGGAGACGAGCTTCGCTTCGTCGAGCATCATCGCGACGAAGTCCGGATCCGTTGCGTATTGGGGATGGAGCCGCTTGATGGCCACGGTGCGGCCGAAGCCCGCAGCCCCGCGCATGCGACCGAGGTGCACCGACGACATGCCGCCCGACGCCATGACCTCACCGAGCAGGTAGCGATCAAGGTGGCTCGTCACGACGCGTGATCTTCGCATAGCCCGCGCCGCAACCGTAATGGGCTGAAAATTGGGGGCCAACCCCCGCGCGCTGGGGGCCCCGGTCCACATGGCTTGGAGGACCAAAAGAGAAGAATATTAGATGGTTGTGTGGCCTGGCGCGCAACCTGCGACAGCACCTTTCACCACGTGCTGAGTCGCTAGACGCCCGTCGCGGGTTCGAAGCGCTCAGCCCCAATTTGGAGGCAGTCCCATCATGGTGAAGATCGGGGTCATGGTGAAGATCGCGGCTCGTGCTCAGGCGAAGGTGTCCCTCGTTCTTGTGAGCGCACTCGCCTGCGCGTGCGCGGGTGAGCCGGGAGCGGAGGGCCTCGTCGGCGCACCGGAGCGCGACCCGATCACGGGCGCTCCCGTTGGCAACGCTACGAACGGCGCGGCAGCGGGGCAAGGCGCACCGCTCGATGGCGGCACCGTCACGCTTCCCGATGGCGCGGTCGTCGGGCAGCCTCAAGGCGACGCGGCGGGCGGCGGTGGCGGTGGCGGTGGCGGTGGAGTCGACGCGAGTGCGCCGCCCGTTACTACGTGCCCCGGCGCGCCGGCGACGCCCACCTTCACACTCGGCGCCGCGTATTACTTCTCGGACTGCGCCGTTGGTGCAGCAGCGGGGTGCGTCGCCGGCGACAATGCCAATGCCGGTACCTCGGCCGCCGCGCCCAAGCGCGATCTGACGGGCTTCAACGTGAACACGCTTCCTGCGGGCACGCAGCTCCGCTTCGCGCGGGGTGGCGCGTGGACCAACTTCCGTATGGTGCTTCAGAACTACAACGCGACGGCCACGAGCCCCATTGTCGTGGAGGCCTACTCGCCGAGCTGGGGCGGAACCGCGAAGCCGTGGCTCAAGGCCAGCGCGGGCATCAGCGGTTTCGAGTTTGGCACCTACCAGCAAGACGTCAACGATGACGGCGGCTACGTCGTTCGTGATCTCAAGATCGACGGCCAAGGCGCCGCAGATTGGGGGTTTTGGCTGCGCGCGGTGCTTCGCAACGTCCTGATCGAGAACATGGAGATTACAGGCTTCAAGATCGGGCTCCACGTGCAGAGCGCAGAGGGCACCGCTGGGATCCGCTTTCTCACGGTGAGGAACAACAACATCCACCACAACTCCGACATGGGGTGGCTCGGGAACGCCAACGACCTTCGCATCGAGGGCAACACCATCGCCAACAACAACTACTCCGGCAGCGGCTTCAGCCACGGGATTTACCTCGGCGGTGGCGGCGTGCGAGCCGTCGTTCGCAACAACGTGCTCACCGGCAATTCGGTCGTGGGCGGGGCGTGCACCGGAGGCAACCTCACGGTGCACGGTCGCTGGGACGGCGTGACCATCGAGGGCAACACGATCTCGCAGACGAGCGCGGCCGGGGGTTGCTACGGCGTCTCGCTCAACCCCGGCTACGCGACGGCCGAGTACCTCCGCAACTTCGTCGTGCGCGGCAACACCATCGTCAACCTCGGCTACTGCGCCATCTGCGCCAGCTCAGCGCCCGGCATCGTGATGGAGAGCAACGTCATCGTGAACACGCAGGCCACCTATCAAGCAGGGCTCCTCATCGGTGGCGACATAGGCGCCGGCGATGACGCCGACACGGCGGGGGTCGTCAGGAACAACACCGTCTATTTCGCGCAGGCAGGGGCTGGCAGCGAAGGCGTGGCGCTCCGAGGGACCGCCGGCCAAAACCTCCGCGTGGCGTCGAACCTCATCTACTTCGGCGCCGGTTCCAACGCCTCGCATCACTGCTTCGCTCACCCGGCCCTCTCCAACTTCACCACCTTTGCCAATAACCTCTGCCACCACGCGGGCGGAGGGGGCGACTGGAGCACCAGCTTCGCCACGCTCGCGGCGGCGCAGGGAGCGGGCTTCGACGTCGGGGGCACGAGCGCCGCACCGAACTTTGTCGCGGCACCGGCGAGCGGCAACGGCTACAGCTGCCAGCTTCAAGCGGCGAGCCCCGCCGTGAACGCCGGTCACCCCACCGCGAGCAGTCCCGTCGATCGCGCCTGCGGGCCGCGCAGTGTGCCGGACATCGGCGCCTGCGAGCGTTGAAGCGGGCGGGCCTTTCGCGCGAGTTCGAGGTCAAGCTGCGCACCACGTAGTGGTCCGCTACCCTAAGGCGATGCGTGCCTCGCCTTCGTTGTGCCGCGCCCTCCTCCTGGCACTCGTCGCGTGTGGTGGTGAGCCAAACGTCACGGCGTCACCACCGCCATCGACGCGCGCTAGCCTCCCTTCGTCGGAGGCTTCGTCCGAGGCCCGCGCCCCGACGACAGAGCCTTCGGCACCGTTGGCGACGCCGGCGCGCGACGACGGGCCGGCGGTTGTGGGGGCGCCGACGCCGGTCAACGGAGGCCAACCGGACCAAGAGCTGAACGCGCGGGCCGCCGCATACGTGCAAGCCGGCGATCGCATGAGCGCCCGTAAGACCTACTTCGAGCTCATCAAGAACCACCCCGACTCGCGCCTCATACCCAACGCGTACGTAGCCTTCGGCGACATGTTCTTCGAGGAGGCCGCCACCGATCCGAGCAAGTTCGACCTCGCGCAGCAGGCCTACAGTGAGGCGCTCAAGTATCCGCCCCCGAAGAGCGACGTCTACGGCTACGCCTGGTACAAGCTCGCGCATGTTCACGTGATGAAAGCCGAGGACGCGAAGGCGCTCAACGCGTTCGCGAAGGTGATCGAGCACGCCGCACGTTTCCCCGCCGTGGGCCAGGGCGAGAACCTCCGGCGCGCAGCCAGCAAAGACGTGGTCGGCGTCTACGCGCGCGCCGGCAGTGCGGGCGCTGCGTCGGCTTTCTTTCGCAAGCTGACCGGCGAGCCGTCGCACGCGTCCGCGTCGCCCCGAGCGACGGCGATGCTGGAGGCCCTCGGGCAAGAGTACTTCCGGGGCGGCAAGACCACGGAGGCCATCGTCCTCTACCGAGACCTCGCCGCCCGCGACCCGAAGAACACCTGCCGCTATGGCGCGTTTGTCAAAGCAGCCCAAGCGGCGTCGCGCGGCTCGCGGATGCCAGCAGACTTCTTCAAGGACGGCGAGCGCGACGCGGCCCAATGCCCGTAGCGCCCCTCGGTCCAGCGGGCTCGCGTGAGCGCCGCGAGCGAGGCTCAAGCGTCTCGCTCAGAGACCCCGGTTCCGCGCGTCGACCTGCTCATTGAGCGTCCACAGATCGTAGAGGACACCGAGGCCAAGCAATCCGCCGGAGCACAGCCACAGGATGCCGGTGAGCCATTTTCCGAGGTACATGCGGTGCACGCCAAAGACACCGAGGAACGTCAAGAGCACCCAAGCGACCGTGTAGTCGGTCTTGCCGGAGCGATAGCGAACCGCAGCCGTGCGGGCCATGCCGGGGACCAAGAATAGGTCGACCAGCCAACCGACGCCAAAGAGGCCGAAGGTGAAGAACCACAAGGTTCCGGTGAGCGGGCGTCCAAAGTAGAAGCGATGGGCTCCTAGAAAGCCGAAGATCCAAACGACGTACCCGACTAGCACGCTGTGCGTGGTCATCGGGCCAGCGTAGCAGGCGCGTGGATCGGCGTGGCGGCGAGCCGTGGGATCGGGCCGATCGCAACGCAGCTTCGCCGCGGTGACGACGGATGGAGCCTTGGCGCAGGCCTTGCTGCGCTCGGGGCATGAACCCGATTCGTTGCATCCTCATGGCGTCGCTCGGTCTCGCCGCCCTCGCGTGCAGCGGCGAGGCGACGGCGCCGCTCACCGACGGGGCAGCGCTCCGCCACGCGCTCGTACCCAACGTCTCCTCGATTCAGCTCATGGCGTACCGGCGACCGCCTGACCCGCCGACTCTGAAGGGAGTCGTGTCTCATTCGGCAGAGGTTCGGACAGTCCTAAGGAGCCTTCATCGGATCGCCGAAGGCGAGGCGCTGCCGCGGTGCTCGCGCCCCGAGCGCTACGACGGCCTCGTCTTGCTTGACGCCGACGAGAACGAGGTCGGGCGCGTCGTCATGGAGTGCGACGCTCGCTACGGCGAGCTCTGGTCCGACAACGGGGAGCCCGTGAAGGTGCGCATCGACGCGGAGGCACTGCGCGTCTTTGATGGGCCGTAGCGACGACGGCGAACTAGGGCGCTGCTCGTTCCACGATGGTAAACGCGACGCGGCGGTTCTTCGCGCGGCCCTCCTCGGTCAGGTTGGCATCGAGCGGCTGGCGACTTCCGAAGCCTTCACTCTCCAACCGCTCTCCGTCGATGCCATGGTCGATGAGCCACGAGCGAACGGAGGCGGCGCGCCTTCGGCTCAAGTCCTCGTTGTGCGCTGCGTCGCCCGTGTCGTCGGTGTGGCCTTCGATGCGCACGCGACGAATCTCCGGGTGCTCGGTCAAGATGCGTGCGACGGCGGAAAGCACGTCGTCGCTCGCCGCGGCGAGCTCCGCGCTATCCATCGCGAACTGAAGCTGTTCGCCGATGCGGATCTCCGTCTTCGTAGCGACGGCAAGCTTGCGCAGGGCCTCCTTCGGGCAGCCGTGGGTCATTGGATCCTTCGTGGCGACGCCGACGAGGCCGGGGCAGGCGTCGTCGCGATCCCAAATGCCGTCGGCGTCCGTGTCTTCGTCGGGGATGGGCTCGGGCGCGGGGCAGCCGTGCGCCTCCGGATCGCCGCTCGCGACGCCGGCCAGGTCGGGGCACGCGTCGACACCGTCAAGGATTCCGTCGCGGTCCCTATCGGGCGGGACGATGGGCGCGCCCCACTCGATGGCGCCGAGCGCACGGAGCGCGGCGGTGCCCAGGCCGCTCGAGAGGCCCGCGCCGATGGCCGCGGCAATACGCCAGCCGCTCGGCGTCTCGTAGTGAACGCCGAGGGCGACGTCGGCGGGGGTGCCGCGCGGAGTCAGGAACGTGTCACCGAGGGTTGTTCGGGCGAAGAGCTCGGGGCCGACGCGGAATCGGCCGACGCGCACCGCGACGCCCGCGTCTCCTGCAAGCTGGCTTCCGAGCGATGAACCGGCGTAGGCGTCGTCGCGAGGGCGCACGACAAGCGCTGCGCGCACGGCCCAGACCACGCGCCCGATCTCTCCCGCGATCGCCAAGCCGGGCGCGACGCGAAGCGTCCCGTCGCTCGTGAACTGCGACGGGAGACCCGTCGGCAGCCAAACGCGGACCCCCGCGGCCATCGAGACCGGTTCGCCGTAACGGCCGAGCCATCGCGCGTCGGCGGACAGTCGCAGATCACCGACGGCTGCCTTTGAGGCACCGCGGAGCGTCTCTCCGTTCACGAGCGCGCTCTCGCCATCCTGGTAGAGGGCCAACGGTTGGTTGAAGGCGAAGCGGAGCCGCTCGAAGGCCACCACGGAGGCCCCGAGGTGCGCGAAGAGTTGGTGATCGATGAGTCGAGCGCGCTCCGTGCCGGCGCGGTCTCTGATCACGAGCGGCTTGTGCGCGTAGTCGACCGCGGCGCCGACGGCGGGCCGCAAGTGACCCCGCCGGTCGAGCGCGTCGACGACGAACCATTGGCTCCCCGGGTCCGAGGGCTCGTACGCAGCTACGCTGAAACCGCGTGACTGCGCCGCCGATGGCCCCGATGACGTCGCGACGGTGACGCCGAGCGCGACGCCGGCGAAGTGGCCCCGCCGACGCTTCATCGCTTCCGGAGGATGATGTCGCGAAACGTCGACGTGTAGCGATAGAACTCGCCCCGCATGGGGAGCTCGACGCGATCGAAGCGCGCCGCAAGGCTCAACGCGAAGACGCGTATCTCCGGCACCTTGACCTCGTCGTGGTAAGGGAGGGTGAAGGATCGCGCGCGCGGTCCACCGGGCGGTCCGTGCAGAATCCAAAGGAGGCTCCCGCCGGCGTAGACCGTCGCGAAGAGGTCCGCTCCCGCGGGAAAGCCATCGAGTGGGATGGCGTCGCGCGCCGTGCGCGAAGCCTCCGGCTCGCGGATCGTCGGCGGCGCCGCGAAGTCTTTCCAAACGGCGCCGTCGGTCAGTGTGGCCTGCTCGGTCCGCGCGGACTTCGATCCGTCGGGTGCCGTCACGACGACGTGACTTAGGAGTCGTTCCGGCGCGACGTCGGCGTCGACGAGGTGGACATCGACGTCGAGTGCTCCGTTTGGGGTGGCCTTCGCCTCCGCGAAGAGCCCCACAGCCAGCTCCGAGTCTGCGCTCGTGACCGAGGCCACGGCCCCGGTGCCCGCGCCGAAAGGCACCGGCCCTTGCCTCGGCGGCTCAACGCGCATGCGAATTCGCCTGGTGGGCAGTGCCGGCAACTTCGGCAAGTCGAGGTCCATGAGCTCGTCGTCGGAGCGCGCCGCAAGGTCGATGCGGAAGCTCTTGAGGTGTTCGTTGAAGAGGATGCCCGCCGCGTCGGCGGCCACGCGTGTCTCGTGACCAAGCAAGAAGAAGGGCCGGTCCCGTGGCGCGCGAAGCAGGTACGTCGGCTCCAGCGTGCGAACGGCCCCGAGGCGCTCGACGCCGCTTAGCGCCAACGTCACCGCGTTGTCGACGCCCTGCTTGCCGGCGATGGTTCCTCGAAGGCCCACGGTCATGCTCTCGGCGAGCCGATCGAGACGGGGCGGGAAGATCACGAGATCCGTCGCCGGTTTTCCTACGCGGTTGGGGCGCGCCGCCGCCGCTTCGGGGGAGGCCTCGAGCATCGTGACGTAGACGTGATTGTCGGAGAGGGCAGTGATGGAGACACCCCGCGCGAAGTCGCCTTCGAAGGTCACGTGGCCGTCAGCCTCCGTGCTCTTGACGACGCGCAACCCATCGGGACCGTCGAGCGCAACGGCGACGTTCGCGATGGGCGTCTCGGTGCCATCCAGCGTCGCGCGCTCATCGAAGAGCCACACCGTGAACGTCGCGCCGTGCGACGCGTCGCTGCCTGCGCACGCGGCGAGCGCCATCGACAGCGGGATCACTCTACAACTCACGAGGGTGGACATAGCAGCGTGACGGGGAAATGCCTTGAGCGAGACCCGTCGCAAGACCACAATCCGTCGATGTGGAGCGAAAGCGAAGCGCAACCTTTGCGCAAACTGCTCCGAACCTCGTCCGCCGGCCTGGCATCGGCGACTCTCCTCTTGTGGTCGTTCGGGGCCCAGGCGGCGCCCGTATGCGAGCCGGGCAACGAGTGTCCCGACGCCGACCGCGACGGCTTCGCCGCCTGCGGCTGTCCCTGGTCCGGGACGCCTTGCGATTGCAACGACGCCGATCCGTCGACGTACCCGGGCGCGCCGGAGCGCTGCGATGACGTCGTCGATCACAATTGCAGCGGCTTCGCCCCCGACGCCTGCCCCAAGAAGAAGACCTGCGCCGTCGGCGCCTGCGTGCCGCAGTGCGTGCCGCTCGCGGACTTTGCCTGCGCCAACGGGTCGGTGCCGACACCCCAAGACGAGGGCCCGTGCGTTTGCGTTCCCAAGGACTGCTCCATTTTCGGCTGTCCCGAAGGCCAGACCTGCGACGACACGAGGGCTTGCGTGCCCAACTGCAGCGCGAACGTACGTTGCCCGGCAGGGCAAATCTGCCGAGGCTTCGGCTGCGTCGATCCTTGCGACGAGATCACGTGCCCCGACGGTGCGGTTTGCAAGGAAGGTCGCTGCACGCCTTCGTGCGCCTGCGCGCCGGGCCAGAGTTGCCCCGCGGAGCAGGCGTGCGATCTGTCCGCGCAAGTGCCCCGATGTGTCGAGCCGGCGTGTGTTGGTGTTCCGTGTCCAGCAGCGAGCCACTGCAAGGCTGGCTCATGCGTCGACGACTGCGATGGCGTGTTGTGCCCGCCCAAGCGCGTCTGCGCGAGGGTGAGCGTCAACGGGGCGCCCGGCCGCGCGAGGTGTGTCGACCTGTGTTCGCCGAGCCCATGCAAGGGTGACGACACGTGCGACTGGCGCACCGGCGCGTGCGTTCCGCCGCCACCCGACGGGCGCACCATCGCCGTTCCCGAGCGCGAGGCCCTCGAGGTGACCGGCGCCGGCTGGCTCTGCAGCGCGTCGGCGGGGCGCGGCTCCGCGCTGACGGCCGTTGCCTGCGGTGTCGCCGTGGCCTTCGCCCTGGGCCGACGAAAGAGTCGCCGGCGGTAACGGGGCCGCTGTCAGAACGCGTCGAGGCTGCCCTGGGCCAACGGCTCGATGAGCGCGAACTTGATGGCCGTCGCGAGCCGATAGCGCGTCTTGCCGTGCTCGCCGGGGTCGCGGATCCGCTCGATCGCGGTCGGCTCGCCGAGGAGGTCACGCACGCGGGAAATAAGCACGCGCACCCGGTGCTCCGCGTCGGCCGATTCGGGGCCGGGGCCGCCGGCGGCGCGCAGGATCTCCTCCGCGCTCAGGCCGTCGCGCGCGCGCCGCAACAGCTCGACCATGAGCGGCTCGAGGGCGCGCCGCCGCTCGAGAGACACCTCGCGTTCGTTGACCCGGAGCGCGTGGGAGAGGGTGTCGACGACGACCTGCGCATCGCCGAGGCACGTCGCGAGCTCCGTGCGCTTTACACGGACCACTCCATCGTTGGTGGTGACGTACACGAGCGCGTCGGGCGCGTCGATGCGGAGGTCGGCGCGCGAAGGCGGAGGCGCGAGCGATGCGCGAGACGCCGGCGGCACGGGAATGCTCGCGCGCGACGGGGCCGGCGGCGGCATCGAACCCATGCTGGCGACGGGCTGCGCCGAGAGCATGCGTTCGGCGTAGCGCACGATGCGGCTGTCCCCGAGCTTGCGGGCCTCGGTCCAGAGCTCACGCGAACCTTCACGCTCGGGGAAGACCCAGCCGCGCCGCTCGCCGGAGAGCGCCGCTTGCTCGACGGCCGCGCGCGCTCGCGGCAAGTCGCCGCTCGCGAGCGCCACTCGGCCGAGCACGAGGTTGAGCGAGCCGGTCACGAAGGCGTCGGTCAAGCGGTGCCGGTAGGTATCGGCGATGCGCATCGCCTCTTCTCGATCGCCGAGCGCCTCGAAGACGCGCGCCCGCGTGGCTTGGAAATCTTGATCGTCGAAGGTGTCGGCGGTGGGCAGCTCGGAGAAGAGCTTCTCGGTCCGGCCGAGCCAGTCGCGCGCCTCGTCGGCCCGGCCGAGCATGGCGAGGGCGAGGGCCCGGTGCTCGGCGAGCTGGAAGCGGAGCGTCGGGTGCTCGAAGTCACCGAGGATGGCGCTGGCCTGCTCGATGGCCATGAGCGCGCCGTCGGGATGGTCGCCGGCGATCTCGACGAGCGCGAGCACGTCGAAGGCGTCTGCGTGGCGAACCGTTGCGCCGGAGTCGGCGGCGAGGCCGATGGCGCGATGGGCGTGATCGCGCGCCTCCTCCCAGCGGCCGATGCAGCCGAGGGCCGTGGCGAGGTTGGCGAGCGCGCTCATGGCCGAGGCCCCTTGGTAGGGCGCGCGGGCGAGGGCGGCACCGTACGCCTTCGCGGCGCCGCGCGGCTCCATCGAGCGCATCAGGATGTGGCCCATCCAGAGGCCGACGGACGTCCGCCACGGGCCGTCGTCGATTCGATCGGCGATGTGCTCGGCGAGGCGGATGGCTTCGACGGCGGGGCCAATCCGGTCTTGCGCGAGCTCGCACTGCGCGGTCACCAGTTGAAGGTCCAATCGTTCCCGCAAGCCGCCGCCGCGGGGACCGGCGTCGACCTCGCGGGCAGCTTTTCGCAGCTCCGATTCTGCGTGGGCGAAGCGCCCCTCGCCCAAGTCGACGAGCGCACGTTCGATGGCGATGCGCGCTTGGTCCAAGGGACCCCACGCCGGGCCTGTGGCCGCCATGCTGAGCGCCACTTCGCGGGCGCGGTCGAGGCGGCCGCTCTCGCGGTACGCCCGAACGAGGCGAACCCCGAGGGCCGGGTCGAGGCGGCCGCGACCGCTCAGCGCGGCCTCGAGCCAGCCAACCAAAAACGCGCTCTCTTCGGCGTTCGCGAGGCGGTCCAGGAGCTGGACTACGGCTGGCAACGGGACGCCGTCGTAGCCTGCTGGAAGCGCCGACGTGCTCGGGCGCGACGACGGTGGAGGCATGCTGCCGCGCGGCGTCGGGACCACCGAGCCACGGGAAGGCGCTGGCGCCAGCGTCGTTCGCGCTGGACCGCCAAGTCCGGTGATTGCCGCCGAAGGCGGAAAGCCTGGAAGGGAGGCTCGCCTCGCCATCTAGAGGCCAATCTAGCGCATTTCCAAATCCTCGTCCGTAAGTCTTTGGGCCCAGGGGCCCTCGAACTGAGGCGACTTTTCTAGTAAAGAAGGGCCCGATGACGACCGCGAGTCCCGGTGCCACGGAGCACACGCCCGACGGCGGCCCTGCGGTCGCCGACGCCGACAGCCCGCCGACGCCTGCCGCGCTCCTCGCAACGTACCGCGCGTTGGTGCTTCAACAGGTCGTCGACGATCGACTCCGCGCGGCGGTGAGCCATGGGCTTCTCGAGCGTTGGCCTGCCGCCACCGAGCCCGCTGCGATGGTCGGTGTCGTCTCCGCCCTGTCCGCGACCGACTTCCTCTTTCCCGGTCCGCGGCTCGGCGCGGCTTTGGCGCGCGGCGCCTCGCTCGAGCTCGTCCTCGCGCACGCCTTCGGCAGCGGCGCCGACCCGCAGGGCGGTCGGGTCCCGGCGCCGGCGTTCGTCTCGCGCACCCTCGCGCTCGGATCGAGCGGCTATCACAACGCCGCGCACCTCACCCACGCCGCCGGCGTCGCTTGGGCCGCCAAGATTCGCGGCGAGCAAACGCTCGCCATGGCGCTCTTCGACGACGCCGAGGCCGAGGAGGGGGAGTTTCACAACGCGCTCAACTTTGCCGGCGTCTTCAAGCTTCCCGTGCTCTTCGTCGCGATCGCCACCGCGCCCGGCCTCGCCGACACGACGCGTCGCGCCGTGGCCTACGGGCTCTCGGCGCAGGTGGCGAACGGCAGCGACGTGTTCGCTGTCGCCGGAGCCGCTCGCGCCGCCGCGACGCGGATTCGTGGCGGGGCCGGTGCCGAGGTCCTGGTGGTCGAGTGCAACGGCTCCGGCGTCGCGCTCTTCGAGGCAGACGCCACGACCCGCGTCGGGGCCGACGCGCTCGCCGACGTTCGCGAGCGCGTCGCCGCAGAGGTCGATGAGGCGTTGCGGAGCGCCGAGGCGTCGTCGCCGGCGACGCGAGATTTCTTCGGCGACGTCTACGCCACGGCTCCATGGAATCTCACCGAGCAGCGCGCCGCGCTGCGCGATACGGGCCGCCTCAAGGATCACGGTTAAGGAGAACACGCACGTGCAGATGAACATGGTCCAAGCGATCGGCGACGCGCTCCGCCTGGAGATGGCTCGTGATCCGCGCGTCGTCGTCCTCGGCGAAGACGTCGCCAAGGTCGGGGGGGTCTTCCGCGTGACGCAAGGCCTCCTCGAGAGCTTCGGCGAAGAGCGCGTGATCGATACGCCGCTCTCGGAGGGCGGCATCATCGGCTGCGCCATCGGCATGGCGCTCTACGGGCTCGTGCCCATCCCCGAAATCCAGTTCTCGGATTTCATCTTTCCCGCCTACGACCAGATCGTCAGCGAGCTGGCGAAGTTCCGTTGGCGCTCCGGCGGCGAATACCCCGCGAAGCTCGTCATTCGGACGCCCGTCGGCGGCGGCATTCGCGGTGGCCTGTATCACTCGCAGTCGCCCGAATCGCTCTTCATTCACGTCGCCGGCCTCAAGGTCGTTTGCCCCGCGACGCCGGAAGACGCCAAGGGGCTCTTGCTCGCCGCCATTCGCGATCCCGATCCGGTGCTCTTCTTCGAGCCCAAACGCATCTACCGCGCCTCGAAGGGTGACGTGCCCGAGGGCGACTACACCACGCCGCTCGGCAAGGCCCGCGTCGTCCGTGAAGGCGCCGACGTGACCGTCATCGCCTGGGGCGCGATGCTCTACGAGGCCATCGCGGCCGCCGACGAAGCGGCAAAGAAGGGCATCAAGGCCGAGATCCTCGATCTGCGGACCTTGTGGCCCGTCGACATCGACACGATCACCGAGAGCGTGAAGAAGACGGGGCGTGTCGTCGTGGTGCACGAGGCCCCGAAGACGTGTGGCTTTGGCGCTGAGCTCGTGGCGCTCATCAACGAGCGCGCCTTCGTTCACCTCGAAGCCCCGCCGGTGCGCGTCACCGGCTTCGATACGCCGTTTCCGTACACCCAAGAGCTGGATTACCTGCCGCTCGCACACCGCATTCTTCCGGCGATCGAAGAGACCGCCCACTACGTGGCTTGAAGGCTCAAGCAGGTTCGAAGGAGATCAAGATGGCGCGCTGGGAGTTCAAGCTACCGGACATCGGTGAGGGCGTGGCAGAAGGCGAAATCGTCGCGTGGCTCATCAAGGCCGGCGAAGTCGTCAAAGAAGACCAGCCGATGGTCGAGGTCATGACCGACAAGGCCACGGTCACCATCGCCGCGCCGCGCGGCGGCGTCGTGGTGCAGACCAACGGCAAGGTTGGTGACGTGGTGCAGGTGCACGCCGTGCTCGTCGTCTTCGAGTCGGAGGGCGCCACGAAGGCGAACGGCGGGCAGAACGGCTCGCAGGAAGCCAAACCCAGCGCCGACGGACCCGCCGCAACGGCCGTGGGCGACATCAAGGAGCACTTGCCCGGCATGGGGGGCGCGTCGCCGCGAGCGGCCGCACCGGTCGCGTCAGCGGCGCCGGCAAGCGCGAGCGGCTACTACAACGACAAGCCCCTTGCGACGCCGGCCACGCGCCGCGCCGCGCGTGAGCTTGGTGTCGACCTTCGCGCCGTGCCGCCGACGGGGCCGCAAGGTCGCGTCACGAAGACCGACGTGGAGGCGTTCCTCCAGAGCGGCGCGATGGCTGTGACGGCGGCTGGCGCCATGCCGCGCCCGATGGCCGCCGCGCCGACGTCGCCATCGAGCGTCGCGGGCCGCGAACCGGTACGCATTGCACCGATGCCCGGAGCCGGCGACGCCGGCGAGGAGCGCGTGCCCTTCGCCGGCATGCGTCGCCGCATCGCGGCGCGCATGGCTCAGTCGACGCAAACGGCGGCGCACTTCACCTTCGTCGAGGAGTGCGACGTGACGGCGCTCAAGGCGCTGCGGGCGCGCCTCAAGCCCATGGCCGAAGCGCGCGGCGTCAAGCTCACGTTCCTGCCGTTCATCGTGAAGGCGGTGGTGGCAGCGCTCAAGAAGCACCCGGTGCTGAACTCGGCGCTCGACGAGTCGACGAACGAGCTCGTCTATCGCAAGGTCTTCCACATTGGCATCGCCACATCGACCGACGCGGGCCTCATGGTTCCCGTCGTCAAGCATGCCGACCGCATGAGCCTTGTCGACATCGCGCGCGAGATCGAGCGCCTCGGGGCCGACGCCAAGGCGGGCAAGGCGAAGGTCGATGACCTTCAAGGTTCGACGTTCACCATCACGTCGCTCGGCGCCGATGGCGGCCTCTTCGCGACCCCGATCATCAACTTCCCCGAGGTGGGCATCCTTGGGGTGCACCAGATGAAGCAAAAGCCCGTGGTGAAAGACGGCGCCATCGTCATCGGCGACGTCATGTTGCTGTCTTTGTCCTTCGACCACCGGATCGTCGACGGTCACGTCGGCGCTGCGTTCGCCTACGACATCATCCGTTACCTCGAGCAGCCGGACTCGCTGTTCCTCGACATGGCGTGAGGGCGCGTCGTGCCGCCTTTTCGCGTTCGCGCGACCGTTTTGCCCGCTGGCTCGCCCGCTAGCCCTGTTCCAAGCTACCCTTACCGACTGTGAGGCCTTCGCGGTTCTTCCCTTCCGCTCCTGCCTTCGCGTTCGGCCTCGCATTCAGCCTTGCGCTGGGCCTCGACGCCTCGTCGGCGCATGCGCAGAGCTACGACGACAAGGAGAAGGCGCGCGCCGAATACGATCAAGGTCGGCAGGCGTACCGCGACCGGCGGTATTCCGAGGCCGGCTCGCACTTCGAGGCCGCCTTCGCGGCGCTTCCGAGCTCGCAGGCGCTTCGCAACGCCATCCGCGCGCGCCGCGAGGCGCAAGAGCTCGACCGCGCGGCGACGCTCGCCGCGCTCGCCGAGAAGATGTACGCCGCCGACAGCCCGACGATGGTCTTGGTGCGCGAGGTCATCGCGGAGGCGTCGCCGCGGCTTACGCGCGTCGACGTGACCTGCTCGCCGGCGTGCGTGTTGCGCGTCGACGGCGCGCCCTCGTCGAGCGGCGACAACCCGCAAGATCAGCATCGGATCTTCATCAAGCCGGGCTCGCGGGGCATCGAGGCGCGCTTCTCCGGTCAAGGCTCGCAAGCGACGTCCATTGATGCGAAGGCGGGCGCTCGCGAGGAGTGGAAGGCCGAGCCCGAAGGCGACGGCAAGGGCGGCAAAGACAAGGACGGCAAGGAAGGGAAGGGTGGCAAGGACGACAAGGGCTCGAAGAACGTCGAGCCTCCTTCCGAAGCCGACACGCGACCCTTTTCGAAGGGCGTCTTCTACGGTGGCGTTGTCGCCTCGACGCTCATGGCGGGCCTCAGCGTTGGCTCGTACATCGATCTCAAGCGCGTCGAAGGCGAGGAGCTTAAGGTCACCGAAGAGTGCGCGGCCGATCCCGCGGCCGACGCCGACTGCTTCCCGACCGGCGAGGTGTCGAAGTCGGCGCGCCGCAGGACCTACATTGTCGCTGGTGTAACAGGCGCGATGATTATCACCACGGCCGTGGTTGGCCTCTACTTCACCCGATGGACCTCGAAGGATCCAGTGAGCGCCAAGTCAGGACAGACGCGGCTCGATCCGTACGTCGTTCCGTTGCGCCAGGGCGCGGCCTTTGGGCTAAGCGGCGCATTCTAAATTCGCGGCCGACTCGCCCCGACGGGCATGAGAATTGTAAGATGGGAGTCGCGTGAAGCCGCTCCCAGTTTCCGAAGACGCTCCGCCGAGGCAACTCGGGCGCTTCGAGCTCGTCGCCGAGCTCGCGAGCGGCGGGATGGCCACGGTCTATTTGGGGCGCCTCGGTGGTGCCGGCGGCTTCCAGCGCTTCGTGGCCATCAAGCGTCTCCACTCGCATCTCGCGAACGACGCCGAGTTCGTGGACATGTTCCTCGACGAGGCGCGGCTCGCGGCTCGCCTCCATCACCCGAACGTCGTGCCCATTCTCGAAATCGGCACCAGCGACCGCGGCTACTACCTCGTCATGGAGTACGTCGAGGGCGAGACCTTGGCGCGCCTCCTCAACCTCTCCCATCAAGCCGGCTCGCCCGTTCCCATTCAGGTCACCGTTCGGATTTTCCTCGACGTGCTGGCAGGGCTCCACGCGGCGCACGAGCTCGTGGGAGATGACGGTCGACCGCTCGACATCGTTCATCGCGACGTGTCGCCTCAAAACGTTCTCGTCGCGGCCGAGGGCACGGCCAAGATCACCGACTTCGGCGTAGCCCACGCCGCCGACCGCCTCGCGCATACGCGGACCGGCCAACTCAAGGGCAAGTTCTCGTACATGGCGCCGGAGCAAGCGCTTGGCTACACCGTCGACCGACGCGCCGACGTGTTTGCCATTGGCACGTGCCTCTGGGAGGCGCTCGCCTGCAAGCGCCTCTTCAAGGGCGACACGGAAGCGGACACCATCGAGAAGGTCTTGCGTGGCCCGATCCCTCGGCTTCGCTCGCTCGTACCGTCGATTCACCCAGCCCTCGAAGAGGTGGTGGGGCGCGCTCTGGAGCGCGATCGCGATCGACGGTTCCCATCGACGGCCCACTTTGCCGACGCCCTTGAACGCGCGGCGGTAGCGGCGGGCGTGCTCGGAGCGCAACGCGACGTGGCGGCCCACGTGCAACGCGTGTTGGGCCCGCTGCTCCTTCAGCAGCGCGAGGCCATCCGCGCTTGGATCTCGGGGATGGAGCAGCGTGGTGGGGATCTCGACATGCAAGCGACGCGCGGTCCCGGACCACTCACGCGCGTCGACGTGCCGCGTGGGTCGCGTCGCGATTCGCCGCCGCCGCCGGCCGCCGGAGTCGTGGCCGGTGGAAGCCCGCTGGCCCCAATGGTCGATGCGCCGCCGCCGTCTGCGCTGCCGCCCTCGGTAGGCGTCGTCTCGCAGCCGGCGCCTTCCGTGGCCGCCGACTCCTCGGTGAGCGCCATGAGCGCCGTCGAGCGCTCAGCCGCGCCGGCACCGCAGCGAGGCTCGTCGGCAGCCACTTTCGCCATCGTCTCGGTCGTGCTCGCCGTCGGTGTCTTCGTCGGCGTATCGCGCGCGCAGTCGAGCAACGAAGAGGCCCACGAGGCGAGGGCTGCCGCACCGCACGCCGCGGGTGCTAGCGCCGCGACGCCGTCCTCCACCGTTCCCTCCATCGCCGCGCTCGCAGCCCGCGGCCCCCCACGGCGACCAACCCGCTTCGAGCCGCGCCGCCGCCCGTGCCCACGACGCCCATCGGCACGCCGCTCACGACCCAGCCGTCGGCTGCTCCGTCGCCGCTCGCGCTGGCGGCCACCACTGCCACCACTCCGGCGGCGCCGCCCGCCGCCGCGCCTCGCAGCGTCCCAAACTATGCGGTTGGCGAGTTGCCCACGTCGCAGCGGCCCCGCGCGAGCGCGCCGCCGCCGCGCTCGTCACCGCCGCGCTCTCGCCTTGAGCCCGCCGAGCCCGCCCCGCGCCGGGAGTCGCCACGCGGCGAGCGAAGCGGCGGGGGTGACGACGACATCGATCGCAACCCCTATCGCTGAGCGCGGCGACCACGCCCCGCCGCGACCTGGCTTTGCGGCCGCCGCGAGGCGACGCGCGTCAGGCCGGCACGTAACGGCCGTGGGCTTCCGCGTACGAGTACGCTGTGTACGCGGCGATGAGATGGCACACCCAGCCGAAGGTCCCGCCAGTGCCGATCCAGAAGCCCGGGGTGATGACCAACCAAAAGACCCCGCGGAGGAACTTGCCGTTGTAGATCTGTCCCACGCCAGGGATGAGGAAAGACAGGACCGCAGCCACACCAGAATTGCGCATGCCTCGGAGCTCCCGGTCGCGCAAAAGGCGACCCGCGGCAGAAGATGCGCACGGCGTCCCGGACGCGCAAGGGGCCGGCGATTCGCTCGCACGGCTTCTTGTTCCGTGGTTTCGAAGAGCGAAGCGTGACCTTCCTTGGCGCGAGAGCCGCGATCCCTACGCCGTCTGGCTCAGCGAGATCATGCTGCAGCAAACGCGGGTCGACACGGTGATCCCTTACTACGAACGCTTCCTGAAAGCGTTCCCTCGCGTCGAACGACTCGCCGAAGCTCCCCTCGAGGACGTCTTGTCCTTGTGGAGCGGGCTCGGCTACTACCGACGCGCCCGCATGCTCCACGCGGCGGCCCGCGCCGTCTGCGAGCTGCACGGCGGGGTGTTTCCTCGCAGCGCTGTCGAGCTGCGCACGTTGCCCGGCGTCGGACGCTACACCGCGGGGGCCGTCGCGAGCATCGCTTGCGGCGAACGGGCGGCCATTGTCGATGGCAACGTCGCGCGCGTCGTGGCGCGACTCTTCGCGCTCCTCTCTGACCCCACGCGCGGCGCCGGCCTCGCTCGCGTGTGGAGCATCGCCGAGGCGCTAGTTCCGGCGAACGATCCGGGGACCTTCAACGAAGCCCTCATGGAGCTTGGAGCAACGGTGTGCACCCCGCGCGCGCCCCAGTGCGGGACGTGTCCACTGGCGGCTCCTTGCCAAGCGCGCGCTCGCGGCCTCACCGACGAGCTGCCCCGGATCCAATCCAAGAAGGCGCCCGTCCCAGTGCATCTCGCGGCGCTTGTCGTGCAGCGTCGTGGTCGCGTTCTCCTCGCTCATCGGCGGGCCGAGAGCGGGCTCTTCGCGGGCCTCTGGGAGTTTCCGAGCGTCGCGGCTCGCGGGAGCGGCGAGACGGCCGACCTGCCGGAGCGGTTCGCCGAGCTGGTCGGCGCCACTCCGCGCGACCTGGTGGCCTGCGGCGAGCTCGTTCATGTGCTCTCGCACCGACGCCTCACCGTGCAGGTCGTTCGAGCGTCGCTCGACGGCAAGATTGTCCCGGCCGCGGGCCTCGACGGCGGCGTTTACGATGATGTGCGATTTTGCGCGCTCTCGAGGCTCGGCACGCTGCCGAGGGCGGCGCTCACGGACCGCGTCCTCGCGCTGGCCGAGGCTCAAGCTCGGGAGGCTTCCGGGCCGCGCCGCGCGGGCCGATTGACGCCCCAGCGTGCGTTGGTAAGGTCGCGCAGCGAATCATGAGGGATTTTCGCTCGTCCCGAGGTCGAGGGTGGCTCACGCCGCTTTCGCTCTCGCTTGCGGTCGCGGCGCTTGCAGCGACCGAGCGGGCGCGCGCGAGCGACCTCGATCTCGAAGGCGACGAAAAGAAGACCGACGAAAAGAAGGCTGACGCCGAGTCGACCTTCGGGACCTACCAGGCGCTGCCCACGCAGCAGGTGGTGCGCGGACGCTCGTACAGTCTTGTCGAGTGCCTCGCCCTCGCCGATCGAAATCACCCGAACTTGTGGGCCGCGCGGGCCCGTCTCGCCTGGTGGCACGGGCAGCTCTCGGAAGCCAAGTGGCTGCCGTTTTCGCAGTGGTACGCGAGCGTCGACGTCGGTGTCTTGCCAACCATCGGAGGCATCCCGACCTACACAACGGCACCGGCGAGCATCGTGAACCCGGGCATCTTCGAGGGCCTGCAGCCGGCCCTTCGTGGCTCCATCAACGGCACGATACCGCTCTACACGTTCGGCAAGATGACGGCGGGGCGCGAGGCGGCGACGGCCGCGGTGCGGGTCAGCGAGTGGGATCTCGAGAAGACACGGCAACAGATCCGCATGGACGTGCGGCGAGCGTATTTCGGGACGCTCTTGGCGCGCGACGCCGCGTACCTCATCAACGACGTCACCGAGCGCATCGCCAAGGGGATCCAAGGCATCGAGAAGCGCATCGCGAGGGGCGATGCCAGCGTCGAGGAGACCGATCGGCTAAGGCTCCTCGTTTACCGCGACGAGATCCTCGCCCGCGCCGGCGACGCGAAAAAGGGCGAGATCTACGCCCTCGCGGCGCTCCGATTCATGACCGGCGTCCAGTCGAACTTTGACGTGCCCGATGAGCCGCTCAAGAAGCCGACCGTCGAGCTCGGCCCCGTCGTGCAATACCTCACGGCGGCGCGCCTCTACCGGCCCGACATCAACCAAGCGCGCGCCGGCCTCGTCGCGCGTCGAGCGCTCGTAGACCTGGCTCGCGCGTACATGTTGCCGAACGTCGGCATTGGACTCGGCGCGTCGTACGTCTACGCGCCGAGCGCGACCGTGCAGAACAACGCGTGGTTCGGCGATCGCTTCAACCAAGGGTTGACGGGCCTCGGCTACTACTTCGGTCTCGGTGCTCGATGGGATCTCGACTTCATGGTCAAGCAAGCGCGCATCGGCATGGCCGAGTCGCAGCTCGAGGAGACGCGAGCGCTGCACCGGCTGGCGCTCGGCGGCGTCGGCGTCGAGGTCGAAAACGCCCACGCCATCGCCGTGGAGGCCAAGGGGCGCGAAGAAGCCTGGGGCCGCGCCGAGAGCCGCGCCCGGCAGTGGATCTCGACGGTGCAAGACGCCATCGACCTCGGGACCAAGGACGAACGCGCGCTCACAGAGCCCTTGCGCGTGTATGTCAACGCGCGCGTCTCGCACATCTACGCGCTCATGGACTACAGCGTGGCGCTGAGCGATCTCGCCCGCACGACGGGCTGGGGCAAGGCGGCCCCTGGTGGCTCCTGAGAGCGCGGGGGCCCGCGGACACGACGCGTCCTAGAGTGAGCAGTTGGAGGCCGCGAGCAGCGCCGCAAGCCGCGCGCGCACGAGCTCGAACTCCTTGAGCGCCAGCGTGACCTCCGCTTGGCGGAGCGCTTGCGCCGCGAGCACGAGCTCGAGGCTCGTGCCCTGACCTTCTAGAAATCCCGCACGGGCGAGGCGCTCGGCTTCGGCGGCCAGCGCGCGCGAGTCGCTCGCGACCTTTCGCGACTGCTCGGCGACACCGACGCCGCGCATCGCTTGCCCGACCTCCACGTTGGCGCTGCGACGGAGTGACGTGAGCGTGCTCTCCGAACGCACGATGTCGGCCTCCGCCGTCTTCATGGCGCCGTAGCGAGCGCCACCTTCCCATAGCGGGAAGTTGAGCACGCCGAGGATCTCCCACGTGGGGCTCGTCTGCGGCGAACGACTATTGGCGCGCAGGTTGCTCTGCGCGTTGATGGTCGGAAAGTACTGGTAGCGGACGTCGCGCGTGCCGCGCTCGGCGACCTCTTGCCGCGCGCGCGCCGCCGCGAGGTCGGAGCGTTCGTCGATGGAGCCGGCGGCCTTGCACGAGTTCGCCGCCGAGCGCTGAATGCCGTCGAGGTTGACGTCAGCGACGACGCCCACGGGCTCGGGAACCCCGAGGGCCAGCCCGAGCGCTTCGCGCGCCTGCCGCAGCGACTCGTCACCGGTGATGAGGGTCGCGCGGGCCTGCTCGACGTCTTGCTGCGAGCGAAGTACGTCGAGCCCCGTAGCGGCGCCAAGCGCCTTTTTGCGAACGGACAGATCGAGTCGCTCCAAAGACGTTCGGAGGCCGACGCGATTGAGCTCCGCCACGCGCTCGGCGGTGACCACGCCGATGACGGCGTTCGCCACGCGCAGCGTGATCGTTCGCTTGACCTCCGACACGCCGAGCTTCGCGACCGACTCGTTCATGCGTGCCGTCTCGATCGAGTGCCACGCACGGAGCGCGAGGACCGGCTGCGTGAGACCGAGGCTGCCGTTGACGTAGACGTCCGGGTTCGGCTGCTGGGAGACGGTGCCGGGGCCCACCGGGATCTCGTGCGTGATGATGTCTTTGGCGACGGTGCCTTGCGCCGTCAACGACGGCAGCGCGCCCGCGAGCGCGGAGCGTGATTGGCCTTCAGCCCGCGTGACATCGGCGAGCGCAATCTGCAGATCGGTGGAGCGCGCTCGCACGAAGGTGAGGACCTCTTCCCAGGTGCTCACGTTGCGCTTCGCGGGGGGCATCGGGGCGAGCATCGGGTCGTTCACGGAAGGTGGCGCGGGCAAGTTCGCCGCGGGGCTCGGGGCGGCAGGCGGAGCCGGCGGCGCCTTCGGAGCGCCGCGACCCTGCGCGTACGCGGCGGTGTCGGGCAGAGCCGTGGCGAGGAGCGCCAGGAAGGCGACGCAAGGACGAGCGAGGGCGCGCGGAGCGAGAGCCATAGGGCCTCCTCCATAGCGTTAGGAGTGTGGAAAAGCGAGCGCGATGCGGGACCGGCAGCGCCGCCAGCCCTTAGCGGTCGGGCCCGTCGCAGAAGAGATGCAGGTGCCCCCGCAAGGTCGCAAAACGCCCCCGCAGACTCGAACCGCTGACGCGGAAGGACGCGGCGACCTCCGCCTGCGAGAGCGGCACGTCGTCGACGTAGACGATGGCGTAGGCGACAGCGGCGGCGACGCTCTCGGGGCTCGCGCCGTCGGCGCACATGTCACGGGCGATGGGCGCGCGGGCAATGGCGCGCGCGCGGGGCCCTCTGCCGATCGTCGAGCGGCAATCGCTCAAGGCCGCGCAAGAGGGCTCGTTCGACCGGCTCGGAGCCGTCGTTGGCCGGGGACTCCGGTTCGTCGCCTTGCGACGGAGCCGCGTTCCGCCGCGGCGCGGCGGGCCGGACGGGAAGCCCAATGCGCTCCTCGGGCGCGCCGGCGTCGAGCCAACGGAGGAGCGCGAGGTGCTCGGCGGAGGGGTGTTCCGGTGAGGGGCCCTCACGCATGGCACGGCGAAGAACCTTGCGGGCCTCTGCGACGCGTCCCGCTTTGCCCAGCGCATGAGCGAACGATGTCGCGATGCCGCCATGCTCCGGGAGGTTCGCGTAGGCGGTGCTGAGCCATGGCAGCGCCGCCGTGGGTTGGCCGAGGGTCACGTCGAGCAGATGACCGAGGTTGTGGGCGTACCAGGGGTTACCGGGGGCAAGCTCGAGGGCCCGACGGTACGCCGCCGCAGCGGCGCGGTAGTGGCCCAAGAGCGTCAGGCACAGGCCCTGGACCGCGAGGGCGCGGTCATCGCGGCGGTTCGACGTGGCCGCTTTCCGGGCCGAGAGGGCCGCTCGCCAAGGGTTCTGCTCGGCGAGGAGCTCCGCGAGCTTCAGGTGCGCGAAGTGCGCCGCTTCCGAGCCCGGCGCAGCCAGGCGAGCGAGCCGCCGCAGCAGCGGCAACAGCTCGGTGCCGTCAGCGCTCCGCTCAAGCACGTGCTCGATCTGGCGCTGCAAGCGCACGGCATCGATCGGCACGCCCATGGGTCTAAGGGTGTAGCTCTCCGAGAACGCTCTGCAACATCAAAGCGTCAACCGACATGTGCGGCGCGATTTCCGCTTGCGCACGCGTCGATCTGGCTTCAGCGGGCCGTGGGTCGCGCGCCTCGTCAGGTCCGCAGCGCGACCACGCGCTTCTGAACCAGCTCCACGAGGATGCGCAGCGCGTCGAGCCGCGGCATGCCGCTGACGTCGAGGATCATCTCCAGGCTCGAGAGCCCGTCGACGTGCGACAAGAGAAACCCGGCCCGATGGTCGAGGCTGACGGCGCGCAGTTCGTCGCCGCTCATGATGACGAGCGGGACCGCGTCGAGCGTGCCCAGGCGATCGACGTAGAGCTCTGCGAGCTTCTCGCGGCACTCCCAAGCGACCCGTTTCGCCTCGAGGTCGTCGCAGCGCATCGTCAGGATCTCTTCCGCGATGCGGAGCGCTCCCGCGAGGTCACCAAGCTCCAGGCGCTCGAGCATGTCTTCCGCCGGCTGCTTGGTTCGCAGCGCCGCGAGCGGCGGCGGCACGGCGAGCGGCTCCGCCGGTGTCACGATCTCCAGCGACAGCAAGCGCGCACGTTCCAGCTCCGCCTCGTCGGTGAGGGTGACTTGAGCCGCGCGCGTCCCGACGGGCGTGCGACGCGCCACTGGCTGGCGCGCAAACTCCGTCAAGGGCACCTCGGGCACCATCGTGGGCTTGTCGGACGTGTGCACGTCCGTGACGACGTCGAGGGGAACCATGGTCGGCTTGTCCGACTCGCGGTTGCCCTGTTCGTCGCGCTTACTGCTCACAATGCGGCCCTTCGATTCTCAGTTGCTATTGGCTCTTCGCGACGACGCCCTTAAACATCCGATGGGTCCGCGTGAGCCCCTCGATCTGGTCCTTCAACGCGGCAAGATCCTTCTTCTCGATGGCTTGCTTGGCTTTCGTCACGATGGACCGAGCCTTGTCGATGGCGTCGCGTCCGAAGTCGCTGGCCGCCACGATCTGCTCGACCTGCGGAAAGAGACGCTCGATCTCGACGGTGAGCTTCTCCGCCTCCTGGCGCACGCGCTCCAGCTCCTCCGAGCTGCGGCGCTCCACCATGTAGTCTTTCGCGCCCTCGATCATGTTCTTGACCTCGTCGCGCGTGAGGCCGCTCGTGGCCGTGACTTGGATCGACTGAACGAGGCCCGTCTCGAGGTCGCGCGCGCGGACGCTCACGATGCCGTCGGCGTTGATCTCGAAGGTGACCTCCACCTCGACCTGGCCCTTGGCGGCACGCCGCAGGCCCGTGAGGATGAACTCCCCGAGCACCTCGTTGTCCTCGGCCTTGTCCGAGTCGCCTTGCATGACGAGGATCTTCACCGCCGTCTGGTTGTCGCGGCTCGTGGTGAAGATCTTCTGGCGGCTCGTGGGCACCGTGGTGTTCGGCGGGATGAGCTCTTCGAAGAACCCGCCGTGGGTCATGATTCCGAGCGCGTGGGGCGTGACGTCGAGCAGGATCATGTCCTGCTTCTCGTCGATGAGCGCGGAGCCCTGGATGGCCGCGCCGAGGGCGACGACCTCGTCGGGGTGGACGCCCTTGGACGGTTGCTTCTCAAAGAAGGTGGCGACCTCGGTCTGGATGCGCGGCATGCGCGTCATGCCGCCGACGAGCAACACCTCATCAACCTCGTTCTTCTCGAGCTTGGCGTCTTCCAGGGTCTGGCGGCAAATGTCG
This sequence comes from Myxococcales bacterium, assembly GCA_016703425.1. Classification (NCBI taxonomy): domain Bacteria; kingdom Pseudomonadati; phylum Myxococcota; class Myxococcia; order Myxococcales; species Myxococcales bacterium. Next base: position 1,241,771 of record JADJCA010000001.1, on the reverse strand, counting down.
ACGGTACGCTCGATGAGATCCACGCTGAGCTCCTCGAGCGTGGCGCGCGAAAGCGTCCGCTGAAGGTGCAGCGCCTCGTTGCGGCCGCTCGAGATGATGAACGGGAGGTTGATCTCCGTCTCGCGGACGCCCGATAGCTCGCACTTCGCCTTCTCTGCCGCGTCCTTGAGCCGCTGGAGCGCCATCCGATCTTGACGCAGGTCGATCTGGTGCTCCTCGCGGAACCCTTGCACAAGCCAATCGATGATGCGGGCGTCGATGTCCTCGCCGCCGAGGAAGGTGTCCCCGGCCGTTGCGATGACCTTGAAGACGCCGTTGGAACCGATCTCGAGAATCGAGATGTCGAAGGTGCCGCCCCCGAAGTCGTAGACGGCGACCGTCTTCTCGACGTTGCGGCCGTAGCCGTACGACAAGGCGGCCGCCGTGGGCTCGTTGATGATGCGGATGACCTCGAGGCCCGAGATCTCACCGGCGTCTTTGGTGGCCTGCCTCTGGTTGTCATTGAAGTAGGCCGGCACCGTGATGACGGCCTTGGTGACCGGGTGACCGACATAGTCCTCCGCGATGACCTTCATCTCCTGGAGGACCATCGCGCTAATCTCGGGGACGCTGTACTCCTTGTCGCGGAGCACGATGCGCACGTCGTGGTGCGGGCCTTCGACGATGCGGTAGCTGGAGGTCGCCACGGCGTTGCGCACTTGCGGCGACGTCCACTTGCGGCCGATGAGCCGCTTGGCTGCCGACACCGAGTTCTCGGCGTTGGTGATCGCTTGCCGCTTGGCGATGTGCCCCACGAGGCGCTTGCCCGCTTCCGTGACGGCCACCATCGAAGGCGTCGTCTTGTATCCGCCGCGATTGGGGATGACGACGGGCGTCCCGTTCTCCACGAGGGCCACGCACGAGTTCGTGGTCCCCAGATCGATGCCGATGACCTTCTCCATGATTCTCCCGACGGAAGCTATTTCCCAATGGCGCTCGCAATACGTCTCGCCAGAACGGCGATACTATCATCCCCCGGCGCGAGCTGAATTGCTGTGTCTATTTCGCGTTTTGCGTTCTTGAAGAGGCCGGCTTCCAGGTAGACGTTCGAAAGAAGGGCGCGCAGCCGCGCGTCCTGGGGCAAAAGCGATGTCGCTTTTTGGGCGAACGTCGCGGCGTCGTGGAGGTTGCCTTTCGCGAGCAAGATGGAGTTGGCGGCGCGCTCCCAGGAACGGGATCCTTTGGCGCAAGCTGCGTCACCTTGCTCCACGAACGCGCCGCGTCGGCCCATCGGCCAGCCTTCTCCTCGTAGATGGCCTGCTTGCGGTAGGTGTCCGCGAGCGTCGTCTCGGACTCCACGGTCGCTTCGTCGACGAGGCGCTGCAGCTCGCTATCCTCGGGCGTGAAATTGAGCGCCGCCTTGTACGATGCAGCCGCGGCGATGGCGTCACCCGCGGCGCGCGCCTGGTCGCCGGTCTGTCGATGGTGCTGCGCTTGACCGCGCCGGACGTCCTCCTTGCGCTGCTCGTAGCGGCGACGGAGCGCGTCTTTGTCGGCTTGCGGAGGGGGCGGCGACGTGGCCGCGGCGAAGCCCGGGTTGGATGAGGTTCGCGTCGGCTTTCCACCGCGCAGGTGTTTTGCCAAGAGGTCACGCCGCGCTTGCGGATCGATGGGGCTCGCCGGCCGCGCGGTCACCTTGGGTGAGGCCTGCCCGGCGCGCTCGGCGGCATCTCGCAGCGCTGCCGCGGCCACCGCGGGTGACGGCGCCGGAGCCGGAGGAGGCGTGGTCACAAAAGGAGAAGGGGAAGGCTCTGGCGTCGTGATCGCGGGCGCTTCGCGGGCTGCCGCCTCGGCAGCGCGAACCGTGGCCTCGGCGGCCTTGAGCCTCGTCTCGAGGTCTTCCGTGTGCGCGCGGTCGCCGAGGTAGGAGTCGTAGTCGGCTCGCTGCACCTTGTCGGTGAGCACGTCGTGCGCCGCCGTGATGCGAGCGAAGATCGCCTCTAGCATCGGCTTGTAGTCGCCCGGCTGGCGGCGAAAGTAACGATCCGGGTGGTAGAGGGCCGCGCGCTCGTAGTAGCCGCGCTTGATCTCCTTCTTGTCGGCCGCTCGCGGCACGCCAAGCAACGCGTAGTGGTCGGCGGTGTCGAGGAACGCCATCGCCTCGACGATGCGCTTCTGCTCCTCGGGCGACAGGTCGTTCGGCGCCTCGACCTTTGCCATGACCCTCGGCTCCGAAGGGACCGCCCTCGGCGCGCTGGCCGGCGGTGTCGGCGGCGCCGCCTTGGGGCGCGCCTCCGCCGTGCGGGGACTCTCGATGGTGCTCGAGACGGTTCGCGCGGGCGCCCGCTCAGCGGAGGCGTCGAGCACGACCAAAGACAGGTTGGCGAGGCGCTCAAGGCTCGCCGCGACCTCTTGTTCGGGCAGGCCCGTGTGTCCCACGATGTCGTCGAAGGACGACTGCCCGTCGACGCGCGACAACACGAAGCCGTCGATCGGCGTAAGCGGAAGCCGACGAAGCTCCTCGGGAGAGAGGAGCGCCGCCACCCGGGGGATGCGCGAACCTTCCAAGGGCACCGCCCAAAAGACTAACGAAGGTGCCGGCGCGGTGCCGGAAAAAGCTCTCGCCGTTAGGAACGGCGGTGCATCCAGGGCCAAAAGTGCGGTAGCGCGCGGATGCGGCGGTCGAGTTCGGCGTTTAGGCGCCGCGTCAACTCGACGGCGGACGCGGGGTCGCGGCCCAAGTCGGACGTGCCGACGGCCGTTACGGTGACGGCGAGGTCGCCATCGTGAGGCGCTACCGTGGCGACGACGACGCGGGCGCCGCTTCGCAAAGCGAGCCTCGCCGGCCCCACCGCCGTGGGCACGGGGCCGAGCCCCAGAAGATCGGCGTCCACCGAGGGGGCGCGGGTCTTCAGATCCATCGGGATGCCGAGGACGCCGCCAGTCCTCAAGACGCGCACCATCCTCACGCCGGCGCCCGGCGCGCCGCGGTAGATCGTCTCGTAGCGCCGGAGTCGGCGGTAGAGCGACATGAGCCTCGGATCGTAGCTCTCGCGGCCCACGACGGCGAACGGCTCGGCGCCCGCCAAGGTCGTTGCCAAGGTCGTGGCGACGCGCTCGAAGGGGCCGAGGTGTGCCGACGCGAGCACCACGCCGCAGCCCGCCGCTCGGGCCTCGTCCAGCACGGCTCGTTGGTTCTCCGGAAAGGGCAGCACAGCGCTGCCTCCGGCGACCGCGGCGGTAGCCTCGGCCAAGAGGACGCCGAGCTCACGGAACGTACGGCGCGCGAGCTCGGGTGCGTCTCCTTGGGGAAAGGCTCGCCCGAGCTGGTCGATGGCCGTGCGACGCAGGCTCGGGGCGAGCGCGTAGATCAGCGAACCGGCCACGCTGCCGAGCCGCGCGCGCCAGTGCGGAGGCAGTCGGCCGACGCCGAGCGCGGCGCGCGCCGCCAGGTGCAAGAGGTCGTTTTTTCCTCGTTGCGCCAACGACCATCGGCCTCCGTCGCGAAGGTCCATGAGAGCCGCGTTGCCTTCGCTCGTCATCGCGAAGGAATCGGCGCGTCGGGGTCGACGCTGGGGGCGCCGCCGCAACCACCGCAAGTGGCCCGCACTCGCTCGCGTGCCTTGCGGAGCCTTACGCGCACGTCCTCGCATGAAGCCTCTTCGAGCGTGCAGAGCCTAGCGGTGGCCCGCTCCATCGAACCTAGCGCGCGGCAGGCCGAGGCGCAGTCGGCGCCCGACAGGTCCAGCTCTCGCTGAGCCGCTTCGATGTCGCGACGCAGTCCCTCGCGACGTGGCACCGTCGCCGTGGGGGCCGCGGGAGCCGCGGCGCCCGCCGCCGGGTGATCCGCGGAGCTCTGCGGCGCGCTCGGCAGGGGCATCGAAGCGGGGTAGCTGCCCGGCGCGTGTTGCTGCGCCTGCGGGGGCGCTTCCGCGGCGCTCTTTGGCGCTGCGGCGCCGGCACAACCGGCGAGCCCCGTGAGCGCCAGCAGCAGCGCGCCCGCGCCGCTGCGCAGCAGCCGCTCGTTGGCAGCGTGGTTCGTGGTGGTCGAATCCCTCGGTCCCTTCATGGCGCCTTCCTTGGGCCAGCGTCGGCGGCCAGCGTCGAGCGAATCACTTCTTCCTGGATGGCGACAGCTTTGCGAAGAAGCTCGATGGCCTTTCCGCGCGCCTCCGCCGCCGCGCTCTCTCGGCCCGCGTCGGCCAGCTGCTTGGCCTTCGTCTCGGACACGATGCCCGCGACCTCGTAGAGGTGACCTTCGAAATACGAGCGCGCCGGCGCTTGCGCCAAGCCCGACTCGAGATCGCGCGCCGCGCCGTCGACGTCGCCGCTGCGCGCCCGGAGCTCGGCGAGGCGCGCGAAGGTGTCGGCCATGAGCTCGGCGACCTCGGGCCGCGCGCCATCGGGGCGCCGGGCCGCCGTGAGTCCCTCGAGCGCGAGGATCGCCCCCTTGGCATCGCCGCCGGCCTCACGCACGTTGGCTTCGTGGTGGACGGCGCGAGCCTGCGATAGGAACGCCATGAGCGCCAGGTCGACAGCGACGCCGCCATCCGCAGAGCTGGTCGCGCGTTCGCAGCCCGCGCTGAGGACTGCCAGCGAGAGCGCGATGGCGAGCGCCGGAGCGAAGCGGACGCGAATCAAACGGAGCGCGTGCATCACCGGACTCCCCAACGCGTGAACTGGTTGTCGCGAAACTCGGCGGCCCGTGCTGAGGCGATTCGATCGACGCGCGCCGCCGTGCCGCCCACCTGGAAGGGCTCTTGAAAGAGGGACTGCGTCGAGCGCGCAACGTAGAGGCTCGGCGCCTTCCCGTCTTGGCGCGCGACGAAGATGACAACGGCCGCGGCCGCCGCGAAGAGCCCCGACACGCCGAAGGCCACGCGAATCACAGTGCCGCCGCGGCGCTCCTTGCGGCGCGCCGATGTCGCGAACAGCGCCTCTTCGACGAGTCGCCTGTGCTCCGCGTCATCGAGGCCTCGAGGCGCGTGCGCCGCCGTCAGTGCCCGCACGAGCAGCACGTCGTCTTGCCCGGAGACGTCTCCGCCGCCGTCGCGGGGACCTCCGACCGGCGCGTCGAGCGCGTCCCGCAGACGCGCGGCCGCCGCCTCCTCGGCGGGCGACGCCGGCGCGAAGGGAAGGTCGTCGAAATCAGGGCGGGACTTCATGGGCGAGACCTCCGGTCCGTCGGCCGGCTCTCGTTCGGTGTACCCGAAGGCGAAGGCTCCGGCGAGATGGCCTTTCGTAGCGCCGCAACGGCGCGGTGTAGGAGTACGTCGAAGGTGGCGGGGCTGACGCCGAGCGTGGCGGCCACCTCTTCACGGGGTCGCTCCTCGAGGACGCGCAAACGGAGCGCTTCGGCATAGCGCGGGTGGATGCGAGCGAGCGCCTCTTGGACCCTGGCTCGGGCCGCGGCCCCGTCGCGTGCGGCGCTGAGCTTGTCGTCAATGGGCGTGCTCGTGGCCGAGGCGTCCACCTCGCGCTCCACATCTTCCGCCTCCCACAGAACGAGGCGTCGCCGCGCGCGCAGGTGATCGATGGCGACGTGCATCGCCACCATGCGGAGCCAGGGGTAAAACCCAACGTTTTGCCAAACGAACTTGCCGATGCGCTCGACGACCTTGGCGTAGGTCTCGGAGAGCGCGTCCTTCGCGGCGGCCTCGGACCCGAGCCGTGGCAGGAGAACGGCGCGGTAGAGAGTTGGCCCGTGGCGCTCGAGGAGTCGGCCCAGCGACGAGCGATCGCCCGCCTGCGCGCGCGCCACCAGTGCCCGCTCTTCGGCGAGCCGCTCGGCGTCGGCCGCGTCGGCCGCTCGGCTCGGTCGCTCGTCCACGGCGCGCAGCATATAGCGGTGGCGGCTCCGCTCACGGCTCTCGTGCGCGTTTGCAGCCGGGTACGGGAAGAGGGCGCCCAGGTACCGTGCCGCGTCCGCCGCCTCGGGCGAGCGGGGCCAGGAAAGGGAGGGAGCGCCAAACACGAGGGCACAACGGGCTATCGGCCGACGCCTTACAGGCCCGGGCGTTCCCCCGAGGGCAGCTCGTGTTGGCTAGTGCTTGACAGAGCGGGAGGACCGCGAGAACGAGACGGCGTGGCCCTCGACCGAATTGCGCTCGCACCTCTGGCCGAGGAAAACGGCTTCGCCGTCATGCTCTTCGACCTGCTGCGGCAAAACCTCGACGCCAAGCCTCATAAACTCAAAGACTTCGACGCCATCACCGCCAACGTCGCCATCGTCGTGGAAGACGCCGACGTGGCCCTCACCTTGTGCTTCGGCGGGGGGAGGCTGACGATCCGCAACGGAATAGCCGGGGTCCCCGACGCCACCATTCGAGGCGATGCCGACAGCATCATCGGGATGTCCAACCTGCCGCTGAGCCGCCGCCTCGGCGTCCCCTGGGCCCATCCCCGCGATGAGACATCGATTTCGGCCCTCCGCGGCTTCGTGGCCGCCATTCGCCAAGGCCGCGTGCACACGCACACGACCTTCGCTGCGATCCCAGCCCTCGCTCGACTGACGCGGATCATGTCCGTTCACGGGTAGGGCGCACGCGCTCGAAACCTGGACTCCACCCATGAACGGCGCGCGGCGATACCGACGTCCCACACCCGAGAAATGCGCTCCAGCTCGTCGTGATTGTCCTTGACCGGCCCGTGCCCCTCTCGTAGCGTTCGCGCCCCGTCTTTCCGGGGGCTCCCCCAAGAGAACAGATCAGGATCCCATGGCCGTTCATATTCGCCTCGCCCGTGCCGGCACCAAGAAGCGCCCGTTTTATCGCGTCGTCGTGACCGATCATCGCAGCCCGCGCGGCGGCCGTTTTCTCGAGAACATCGGCACGTTCGACCCGCGCAAGGGCGAAGCTTCGATTGTCTCCGTGAACGATGAGCGCCTCGCTTACTGGCGTTCCGTTGGCGCGCAGACGTCCGAGACGCTGACGCGGCTGCTCAAGCGCCGGCCCGCTGCTGCCGCAGCGCCCGCCGCGGCACCGGCGAAGAAGTAACCTCGCCGCTCTCGTCAAATCGACCAGACCGACGCCGGACCGACGCTCGCTTCACCCCTCCTATCCACCGGTTCTCAGTCTTCGCGTGCTCGCGCGTACCTATCCATGCCGCTCAAAGCCCTGATTCGCGCCATTGCCGTCGAACTCGTCGACAACCCCGACCAAGTCGAGGTGACCGAGATCGCCTCCGATCACAACTGCGTGATCGAGCTGCGCGTCGCCAAGGAAGACATCGGGAAGGTCATCGGCAAAGAGGGCCGCACGGCTCAGTCGATGCGCACGATCCTCGCTGCCGTTTCCACCAAGCTCGGCAAGCGCGCGCACCTCGACATCGTCGACTGAGCCCGCCGTGGCTCTTCCGCCCGACGAATGGGTCGCGCTAGGCGAGATCGCCCGCGCCCACGGCGTGCGCGGCGAGGTGCGGGTCCGGCTATACAACCCCGACAGCGATCTCCTGCTTGAAGCCGACGAGGTGCTTGTCCGGCTGAAGGATGGCGAGACCCATGAGGTCTCCGTCGATCGCGCGCGGCGCGCCGACGACGCCATCTTGATGAAGCTCTACTCCGTCGACGACCGCGATCGGGCCGACGAGCTTCGCGGCGCAACGCTCTCCATGAAGCGGGGCGCGTTTCCGGCGCCGCTCGAGGGGGAGTTCTATCACTGCGATCTCATCGGAGCGCCGGTCCGCTTGGAGGCAGGCGACGGCGCCGAGCCGTGGGGCCACGTGGGAGGTTTTCGTTCGTACCCGGCCGCCGAGACCATCGTTGCTCGCACGGCGCGTGGCGAGCTCGAGGTGCCGCTCCACGATCATTTCGTCGTGAGCATCGACGGCGACGCGGGCCTGGTCGTCGTCAAGAACGTCGAGCTGCTCGAGGACACGCCGTCGTGAGGTTCGACGTCGTCACGCTCTTTCCCGAGGCCTTTGAGAGCTTCATGGGCGTCAGCTTCGTGGGGCGCGCCCTCGCGCAAAACGCCATGGCAGTGCGCTTTCGCTCGCCGCGTGACTTCGGCTTGGGACGCCACCGGAGCGTCGACGACACGCCCTACGGTGGCGGCAGCGGCATGGTCATGCGCGTGGACGTCCTCGTCGCTTGCCTCGAGTCGCTCGACGCCGACGCGCCCGATGGTGTCCGTGCGCACCGGGTGCTCCTCACGCCGCAGGGCGCGCCTCTCGATCAACGGCGTGTGCGCGCCCTCGCGGAACGCCCCGCCGTGTCGCTCGTGTGTGGCCGCTACGAGGGCTTCGATGAACGCGTTCGCTCCTACGTGGACGAAGAGATTTCGCTCGGCGACTTCGTGATGACCGGTGGCGAGGTCGCCGCCATGGCGGTCATCGACGCCTGCTCACGGCTCCTGCCCGGGGTCCTGGGAAACGCCGCGTCCACCGTGGAGGAGTCGCACAGTCCCGAGACGGGGCTCCTCGAGTATCCGCAATACACACGGCCGGCGGAGTTTCGCGGGGCTCGCGTTCCTGAGGTCCTCGCCTCCGGCAACCACGGAGAGATCGCCGCGTGGCGCCTTCGCGAGTCGGAAGCGCGCACAGAGGCCCGTCGTCCAGACCTCTACGCGCGGGTGAAGGCCAAGCGGAGCGAACCATGACCGCACGGCTCGCGCTCGCGCTCATTCACCATCCAGTGCTCGACGGCACGGGGAAGATCACCACGACGGCCGTCACCAACCTCGACGTGCACGACCTGTCGCGGAGCGGACGGACCTACGGCTGCACGGATTTGTTCGTCGCGCACCCGGTCTTGGCGCAACGCGAGCTCGTGGAGCGGATTCGCGAGCACTGGCTGCACGGCTCGAGCGGCGTTCGCATTCCCGACCGCAAGGAAGCCATCGGCCTCGTCCGCGCCGTAGGCACACTCGATGACGCCATCAGCGCCTTGGGCGGTCGTGGCAACGTCGACGTGTGGATCACCGCGGCCCGCGCCGTCGCGGCGCCGCTCGACTTTCACTCGGCACGCAAGCGGCTCGAGGAGACCGACCGAAACGTCCTCATCGTCTTCGGCACTGGCTGGGGCCTCGCTCCCGAAGTGGTGGCCAGCGCCGACGCTGTCTTGCCGCCGGTTCGCGCAGCGGCAGCCACGGGCTACAACCACCTGAGCGTGCGCGGCGCGTGCGCGATCATCCTTGACCGGCTGCGCGGCGAGCGGTGACGGAGGGCGCGCGACTCGTGTGTCGTCGAGCGTGCCACACGCCCCGTTGGCGCGTCGGCGTCTTGGGCCTCAGTGTTCGTGAACAGGCGCCTCGATGAAGAGCCCGCCGCGCTTGCCCGCCTGCGCCTGAACCAGCACGACGCGCGCCGGCGCCGCGGACCTCGGGTGCACGAAGAGCATCCGCTTCGGCTCAAGGCCGCTCTCCCGTAGCGTCTCCACGAAGGTGCAAAGCTCGGCCGCGGGGTAGACGAAGAAGGCCTTGCCGCGCTGGCCGAGTACGAGGCGCGCCGCTTCGACGAAGCGCCCGACGCTGCCCATCTTCGCGTCGCGGTGGCCCGCCTTTGGTGCGCGGCCGCGGCCTGGCTCGATGTACGGAGGGTTGCAGACGACCAGCGACGCGCGACCGAGGTGCGCCTTCGCGACCTCGAGGACGTCGCCGCGGACGACATCGGTGCGATCGCCGTAGCCGTTCTGTCGGGCGTTTTCTTCGGCGAGGCGCACCGCCACGGCGTCGCGTTCGACGAGCACGGCGCGGTCAACGAAGGCGGCGTGAAGCATCGACAGGCCAATGGCGCCGACGCCGGCTCCGAGGTCGTAGACGCGGGCGGCGCGCACCGTGGGCTGCGCGAAGCGCGCGAGCAGGAAGGCGTCGGCGTTGGTGCGGTACCCGGCGCCGCGGGGCGGTTGCTGGAGCTTCATGACCGTGCGAGCTTCGAATCGGAGCGTATCGAAAGCCGCGATGCAAGACCCCGCACCACGCCCTCTTTCGGACACGGAACGGGTTCGCGAAAAGGCGAAGGCCTTGGGCTTCGAGGCCGTGGGGGTCGCTCGCGCCGATGTTCCCCTCGGCGTCGAATACGAGCGGTACGAGCGCTTCGTTGCCGCGGGGTGGTTTGGTGAAATGGACTGGCTGAAGGAGCCCGTGGGGGTGCGGCAGCGCCTCGACACCGCGGCGATCCTCGAGGGCGCGCGGAGCGTGGTCTGCGTCGCGCGCCGCTACCAACGGAGCGCCGAGAGCGAGGCCCACGACCCCGACGTCGCGCGCACCATCGCGCGCTACGCGCGGGGCCGCGACTACCACAACGGGGTTCGGAAGAAGCTGCGCCAGCTCGCCCGGTTCATGCGGACGCTCGGCGGCGATGCGCGGCCGATGTGCGACGACGCGCCGCTGCTCGAGCGCGCGTGGGCGGCGCGCGCGGGGCTCGGTTTCGTCGGGAAGAACGGGATGCTCATCGTTCCCGGCGAGGGGTCCTTCGTCCTCCTCGGCGAAGTCGTCACGACGCTCGCGCTCTCTGCCGATACCCCGATGCCGGAGCGCTGCGGTTCGTGCACGCGCTGCCTCGACGCGTGTCCCACCGGCGCCTTCGTCGAGCCCTTCGTCCTCGATGCGCGGCGCTGCATCTCGTATTTGACCATCGAGAAGCGAAGCGCCACCGTTGGGGCGCTCCGCGAAGCCATCGGCGAGCGCCTCTTCGGCTGCGACGATTGCCAGAGCGTGTGCCCCTTCAATGGCTCCGCACGCGAGCGTGACCCCGCGCGAACGCGCGCCTTCGAACCTCATCCACGCTGGGGCGACCTCTCGCTGCAGGCGCTGCTCGAGCCGAGCCGATGGGTCGAGCTCACCGAGGGGAGTCCACTGAGGCGCGCGACCGCCGACGGTTTGGCGCGCAACGCCGTCGTGGTGCTCGGCAATCGCCGCAGCGAGGACGCTCGTGGCGCCCTCGCGCGTGCGCTCGTCGTACACCCCTCGCCGATGGTTCGCGAAGCGTGCCGGTGGGCCCTCGCGCGCCTCGACGAGCGTCGCCCCGGTCACGGGTAGATTCGCGAAAATACTGATGGTTATGGCCCCCCACCGCTTCTAGACCTGCGCCCGTGAAGGGCTGAGCGCGCCCGGAAGGCGGCCTGAATCGCCACCCCGTGGTAAGGAGAGGCATGCGATCGTTGCGCTTTCCACGCATTGCGATGGCGCCCGTCTTCGCGATTGGCCTCGCCCTTGGCCTAAGCGACGAACCGGCCCGCGCCGGCGAGGCCGCCCCGCCCTCGCGTGTCGCTTTCGAGGCCGGGAAGGCGCACCGCCGCGCCGGCGCCGTTCGAGAGGCGCTCGTCGAGCTTCGTCGAGCGTCGCAGCTCGTGGGAGCCGACCGGGAGCTCGCCATCCGCATCCACTACGAGTTGGCCCGAACGTCCATCGACCGGCGCGAGTTTGCGCAAGCCATGACCGAGTGCCGCGTTCTCGGCCTGAAGCCCGGTGGCAAGGCGCTCGGCCACGCGTGCGCCGCGGAGGCGAACCTCCTCCGACGTCGCGCCAGCGAAGCCCTCGAGGAGATCAAGCGCGCCCAAGCCCTCGAGCCGCGGCTGTACGAGGCCAAGGTGGCGGAAGGGCGCGCTCGCTTGCTGGAGCTTCGCGACAAAGACGCCGAGGCTCTGCTGCGAGAGGCGATCACGCTCGCGGGCAGCCAGCCGGCCACCGAAGCATGGCTGGCCCTCGCCGACCTCCACGCGCTCTTCGGACGAACCGAGGCCGCTCTGGCCGACTCGCGCGAGGCCTTGAAGGCTGACGGTGGTTCACCCGACGCGCGCTACCGCATTGGGCGCCTCTTGCCGCCGGGACCCGAGGCACTCTCCCACCTCGAAGCCGCGCTCGTCGGCAGGCCGTCTTTCGGCGAAGCGCTGGCGCGTTTGGCCGAGGTGCAGATCGCGCTGGGCCAGCTCGAGGCCGCCCGTGGCAGCGCGCAGCGGGCGCTCAAGGGTGATCCGAGCGACGCCTCGATGCGCGTCGTCGTCGGGCGCGTCGCCCTCGCAGAAGGGAAGGCGGATGTGGCGCAGCTCGAAGCAAAGGCGGCGCTCTCAATCCTGCCCAACCTCGCCGCAGCCAAGCTCCTCGCCGCGGACGCGTACGTCAAGCAGCGTGAGATTGACCTCGCCATCGAGAGCTATCAGGTGGCCTTTGGACTCGACCGCAGCGATCCCGCACCGCTGATTCGCGCCAGTGACGCCTGTCGTGCGCAAGGCCGCGAGACCACGGCCCGTGCCTTTGCCGAGCGCGCCACCCGAGATTTTCCTGAGTGGGGCCCCGCTTGGGTCGCCCTTGGCGACGCCTTCGTGGCCCAGAAAGATGCGACGCAGGCCAAGGCGGCGTACGAGCAAGCGCTCAAGGTCAAAGGGCTCTCCGACGCGGCCGATGTGCGTCGCCGGATCGAAAAGCTCACGGCTAGTCCCCGGACACTCTGAAGTCGACAGGTTCGAGTAGGCCCGCGACGAGCGAGGGGCCTACTCGAACCAGCTTCATGCGTGAGCCGTGCGAAGCACGGTTCGCCGAAGGCGAAGGCAGGGCGGCTTCCCCCTGCGGGGATCACGAAGCGCGTCGAATCGCCGCGATTCGAGGGGGCGCGTAGCCCCACAAGAACGAAACTGAATCAACCGGGCGTGATCCATGATCACGCTCGGTGACCTAGCGCGAAGTAGGCGCCGGGCCCGTCCAGCGCTATAGACGCGCGCGATCATGCACCCCCTCGCCGAACGCATCCTGGCCGGAGACGCGCCGGCCCTCGCGCGCGGCCTTCGCCTTGTCGACGACCGCAGCGCGGGGCACCAAGATCTCCTCCGCGACCTCTTTCCGAAGACGGGCCGCGCACGCATCGTCGGCGTGACCGGAAACCCCGGCGCGGGCAAATCGACGCTCTGCGACCGGCTCATCGAGGCCTTCCGCAAAGAGGGGCGACGCGTCGGCGTCTTGGCCGTCGACCCCACGAGCCCCTTCTCTGGCGGCGCCATCCTTGGCGACCGCATCCGTATGCAGCGTCACGCCACCGACAGCGGCGTGTTCATTCGCTCCGTCGCGACGCGCGGGCACCTCGGCGGCCTCTCGCGCTCCGCGCGCGACATGGTGCGGCTCATGGACGCGTTCGGTTGCGACGTCGTCTTGGTCGAAACGGTGGGCGTTGGCCAGGACGAACTCGAGATCACGCAAACGGCGCACACGACGCTCGTCGTTGTGGCTCCGGGAATGGGCGACGAGGTCCAGGCCATCAAGGCGGGCATCCTCGAGTGCGCCGACGTCTTCGCTGTCAACAAGGCTGATCGCGATGGCGCCGACGCTGCGGTGCGCGATCTCGAGCTGATGATCGCGTTGGGCAAAGAGTCACTCCTCTCGGCGAGCAAGATCCGCGGCCACGCGGTTCACGGCCTATCGCACGGCGAGGACGAGGCACGGGCGCACGGCGTCGAGGCTTCCGCGGACGCCGTCGGCGAAGGGCCCTTCACCCCGCCCATCGTGCGCTGCGTGGCTGTGCGCGGCGAAGGCATCAGCGAGTTCGTGCGGGGGCTCGATCGGCACTACCTCTGGGCTACGCAGACCGAGACCGGCCGCGCCCGGCACGCGGCGCGCGCGCGCCTCGAGCTGCGTGAGGCGCTCCGCGAGGCGCTCATCGAGGCGGCGCTGGCGGAGCTCGGGCCCTCGCTCGATGCGGCGCTCTCGCGCGTCGAGCGACGCGAAGCCGACCCGTACACCGTCACCGCCGACCTGGTCCGCGCCTTTCGCGGGCGCCCGTGACGCTGCGGCGCGCGCGTCCTCCACATGGCGCTCCCAACGCTTGGTGACCGCTGTATGCTGCCGCCGTCATGAAGACCGTGCCTCCGTCGCTCCTCGCGGGCTTGACCTTCTCCCTCGCCGCTGTCCTCCTCTCGGTCGCTTCGTGCGGGAGGCCTGAGTTTCCGATCTCCGTGCAGAAGACGCGGGTGGGCCTCCAATCGGACGTGCAACCGGGTGAGCGGCTCGCCACGCGACGTGTCGCGCAGAGCGACTACATCGGCGCGAAGCCGGGCTTCTACGCGCTCCGCACGAAATACGACTTCGAGTTCTTTCGCTCCGACTTGCCGAAGAGTCGAGCGCTGCCGCCCAAGGGCGTTTCGTTTGGCGATGAGATGGTGCTCGCGGGCTACGCCGAGCCGAGCTCGCAAGCCGACAAGCTGGAGATCCAGGCCGTCGTCGACAACGGCTCGCAGCTCCACGTCTACGCCACGCAGTTCACGCCCGGCGACGAGTGCCCGCCGGCGCAGCCCGGCGTCGCCTTCGACATGGTGGCCATTCCCAAGGTCGAGCGCCCCATCGCCGTCCACCTCGACACGGGGCGCTCGCCGCCCTGCAAGGTCGTGGGACCAAAGGCCCACGCGGTCTGCCGTGTCCAGCAGACCGTCAACTGGCTCGCACGACTCTCGGCGCCCTGGCAGAGCACCATCGAGTGCGAGGGCCTCAGCGATCAAGGCGCCAGGCCCGTCATCGATCGGAGCTGGTTCATCGGCGAGCTCGCCAAGGGGTCGACGGCGAAGCTCACGCTGTCGCGTAGCGGCCAGCGCGTCACGTTTCCCATCGACGCGCTCGGAAAGTTCACCATCAAGCTCGAGGCGACCGACGACGAAGGCCGTCGCGGCGAGAGCGTCGCGGAGGTCAACAGCGTTCCGCCGAGTGACGACACGTTCGTGCAGTTCGGCTGGAGCGCCTTCGGCTCCACCGACGACATCGAAACGTTCCCCCGCATCGAGCCGCGCGTCATGGATGTTGGGCCCAAGGGCACACTGAGCCGCGAAGCCTGCTCCGTGCAGAGCGGTCGCCCCTGGTGTGAGGTGACGACGTCACCGACTGTGACGGTCTTCAAGATTCAGGAGACGCCGGGGCGCTATCGCCTCTCCTTGCGTTACCTCGACGACCGCTACGCCGGCATGCCGATCGCGTGTGCGCGGGTCTTCCGTAAGCGGGCGCTCATGGCGGAGATGTGCGACGACACGCCGCGCAAGGGCGGTGACAACTGGGAGCCCGGCGTGGTCATCGCGTCGCAAGGGACCTATGAGCACATGATCGTCGTCGACGCGGGCGTCGAGGGAGGCACCGACGCCAGCGAGGCCGGTGCTCGTGAGGCGGGAGCGCGCGGTGCAGTGCCCCGCGCCGCGGTCGACGCGGGCGCCGTCGACGCCACGGTTCCCGTGAGTGACGGTGGGAAGAAGGCCACGGCGCCGGCCAAGCCGAAGGCCAAGTAGCGGACACCGATTGACGGTACCCCTTGACGTCGCGGGCTTAGCGTTACGGGTTCGCCCACGAGAGCGCGTCCAGCTGCTGTAGCTTCTCGGGGCGCGCCTTGTCGGGCAGGGTCCATAGGGAGGTGTAGGGCCCGGCGGCCGCGAGAAATCCGTTGAGCGCGACCGTGGACGGGCCCTGGTTGGTCCCTGCGACGTCGTCGTTCGACGTGATGGGCCAAAGCGGCGCCTTGAGCCCGGCGGCCTTGTACTGCGCGAGCGCCTCTGAGAGGCCGTGGGGCCCGTTCCAAGCGACGCCGCGATCCGAGAAGTAGACCTGCGGGAACGCCGCGTCGCCGCAGTGCTCATCGAAGGCCGCGAAGGGGAAGGCGCTGTGGTAGCCGATCCAACCGAACGACGTGTAACCGAGCCATACGCCCGGCACCTTCGAGCGAATGCCTTGGCACAGTTGGGCCGCCTTGGCGCTGTTCGCGGTCTTGCCGCCCGTCTCCCATTCGACCTCGACGTCGAGCACGAGGCCGTCGCAGCCCGGAACGCGTGCGGCCTCGGCGGCCGCGTCGATCGAGGCGCTGACGTTTGTGGGGGTGACGTAGGGCCAGGCGAGGACGCGGATCCCCCGCGAGGTGAACTCGGAGACGATGGCGGCGTTGAATCGCGTCGTCCAGAACTTCGCGTCTTGGCCGCTCTTGATGAGGACGTACGCGACGCCGAGGGCCTTCGCCCGCGTGGCCGCCGCCTGAGGTGTCATCCCGACGTAGTCGAAGTGCCAGATCCACAGGCCCTTGCCGTGCGGCTGCCAGCTTCGCATGTCGAAGGGCGTAGGCGCCTTCGCGTCGGTGCCCGCGTCGGCGTCGAGAGACGGTGCCGTGGCGGCGGGCGCGGGCGCGGACGCGTATTCGGCGGCGGGGCTCGCGCGATCGCTCGGTTGTCCCTCGGCAACGGCCGTCAGGCCTTGCGGCGAATCGGCGTCGCTGCATGCCGTGGAGGCGAGGCTCAGAAGGACGAGCGGGACCGAGAGCTGAGAATGCGAACGTCGCGCCATGGGCATCTCGTGGGTGGAAGTTGGTAATACGCAGCGCGAGCCCGTTGGTGAAGAATCCCGCTGCGTGATGCGCTGGAGACCCATACATCGGCGCCCCGCGAGAGGAAGTTGCGCGCCCCGACGCACATTGCGCCCACGATCGAGCCGATCATGGCGGCGCCGGCGCGCGCGGCGAGGACGCGATGCGGCTCCGCCCGCGACGACGCCTCAGCTGCGCGTTCGCGGTGGCTTTCGTCCGACGTTTTCCGCGCGGAAGGCGCTGGGGCAGACGTCGTGAATCGGGCACGTCGTGCAGGCCGGCTTCTGCGCCCCGCAGACCCGTCGACCGTGAAAGATGAGCACATGGCTCGCCTTGTCCCAGTCGCTTCGGGGCACAAGCTTCATCAAGTCTTGCTCGATGGCGACCGGCTCGTCGTGACGAGTCCACTTGAGGCGCTGGGCGATGCGTTGAACGTGGGTGTCGACGACCACGCCCTCAGGCTTCCCAAAGGCTACGCCGAGCACGACGTTGGCTGTCTTTCGGCCCACACCGGGCAGCAAGACTAGCTCCTGCATCGACTGCGGGACCTCGCCGCCGTGCTCGGCCACGAGGCGCTTCGCGAGCCCGATGAGATTCTTGGCCTTCTGTCGGTACATCCCGATGCGGTTGATGGCGTCTTCAACCTCGTCTTGCGAGGCCGCGGCGAGCGCTCGGGCATCGGGAAACTTTTCAAACAGAGCGGGGGTGAGCTTGTTGACCGCCACGTCGGTGCTTTGCGCCGAGAGCACGGTCGCACAAATGAGCTCGAAAGGGGTTCGGTGGTCGAGCTCGCAATGCGCGTCGTGGTGGTGAGCCTTGAGTCGCTCAAAGACGCCCAGCGCCTCCTCGCGCGTGGGCGCCTTGCGCGAGACCGGGGAGGGGGCGGTCGCCGGTGCAGACGCCTTGGCGCGCTTCGCCGCCGCCTTCTTCTGGGCTGCGGGCTTCGGTGCGAGGGGTCGTTGGGAGCGCGTCGCCATGGGCTGCGATGCTAGCGCCTTCGGTTGCGAGGCGCCGGTACCTCGAGGGCCCTCCGGCGCCTCTTCCGTCAGTCGTTCGCCGCGATCAGGTTGTGCTTGCGCCCAAACCAGTAGAGATGGAGGTAGTCACCGCCGGGAGCTTCGTAGCCCTCGGTGCTGCGGTAGCTGTTGCCGACCTTCCAGTACAGGATGTCGACCTCCATCTCGAAGTGCGGATACGAGTTGAGCGCGTCGGTGCGGTCCGCCTGAGGGTACTGCATCCAATCGCCCTTCCAGGGGTGCGAAGGATAGGGAGACATACAGAAGTCCGGGTTCAACGTTCGATCGATGTTGTAGGAGACCTTTGGGACCATCGCCTCCTCGAGACGCGACACGGCGAGCTTGACCGACGGCGAGGATGGACCGGCACCGGAGCCGAAGGCGGCCTTCAGGAGGTCCCATTCGGGGAAGCGTTGTCGCTCGATGACCTTGTAGCTCTGGTCGATGTGGCCGCGGTAGAGCGTCGTCGCGTCGCCGCCCAGGTTCATACGCTTGGCGAGGTTCATGGCGACCAAGTCGGAGACCGACTCGAGGTGCGCGCCGCTGCCTTCCACGCGCCCGTTTACACCGGCCACGGCGGTCGACGGCAACACCGACTTGATAAGCGCCCAGTAGCTAGACGCCTTCGTCTGGTAGTTGAGCTTGTCGGTGGCGTCTTCGGCGACGACCGCGGCGAGCCAAGCGGCCGGCAATTTGTTGGTTAGCTGCGACGCAGGCGCGTTGGAGCCGCCGAGCTGAACGTCATCCGCGAGGTGTTTCGCATTGACGCGGATCCGTGCACAAAGCGCCTCATGCCCCGTCTTGCCTCCTTCGCACAGGAGCTCCCAGCCCATCAGGTAGCCGTAGAAGAGGCCCTTGATCATGTCGTTGTTGCCGCCGGCGAGCCACTCGTACTGCGAGAAGGAGCCGGTGCCGGCGTGCCATGGCGCCTGTGGTGCAATGCCGACCTGCGGCTTGCGCAGCGTCCGCGCGAACTGCGACCAGTCGCCGGTGATCTCCTGGAGCGTCAAGAGCGCGTTGAGCGACCGGACGACGTTCGCTTTGGCGACAGCGCTTCCCGTCACCTGATGTCGGTAGACTTGGCCCGCGAGGTAGATGCCCGTCCAAAGGGAGCCGTCGCCCGACGGGCCGTGGCCTGCAAAGCCGGCGCCGGGCGTGCCTCCTTCGGGGATCATGCCGAGGTCCGGGTCAACGAAGCGCTCTTCGATGTCCTTGTCGTAGAGCTCGGCCTTTCGAGCCAGCGTGTGGCGAAACGAGTCGGCTCTTGCTCGCGTCTCACCGAGGCTCACCTCGTCGATGACTTTGTCGACGACGCGGAGCGCGTTGGGATTCTGACGGTAGAAGTCGAGGTCCGAGGGATCCACGAAATGGCCGTGCTGGGCCGCCTGGAAGTCAGCGCGGCCGACGTAGGGCTTAACAATGTCGAGCGTGTGGTAGTTGGCGAACAAAGAGAAGCTGAGCTGCTTCTCGCTCGCCGTGGGCGGGTCGTGCGAGGCCATCCATCGACGCTGGTCCACGTAGAGCGGCTCCGACGGCAGCGCCCGCCGCGAACGCCAGGTTTCGCGAATCGAGATGCCACCTCCCAATAGGCTCACGTCAAGTTCACCCTTGCCCGTGAGCGCCATGGCGCCGACCAGCGCGATGGGGCCGTCGTTTGAGCCGCGCACGACGCCGCCGCGCTTCGCGATGAAGTCGATGCGGCGCAAGGAAGCGGCGAGCGCGTACGACGTAGCGTTCGGGCCGCCGTCGACCTTTCCGCGAATCAGCCAATGGAGCTCGCGACCGTCCTCGACGGTGACTCCCGCGTAACGGATGGCCCGCGTGAAGCTCAACCCGGCGGCGCTCGAGCGCACCTCAACATCGCCGCTGTAACTGCCGCGGGCGTCGCTCCCAGAGACGGCCCACAAACCGACGACGTCGGTGACCGTCGAACTTGGTGCGGCGGTCGCCGCGGGGGCTCCAGGACCCGCAACGCCGGAGCCATTGCCGCCCGGGGATGCGGGCGATTCATTCGACGGCGCGTCGGAGGAGCCGCACGCGGCCGCCAAAATAAGCCATACAGCGCGAGAGCTCCTGCCGAGACGCATCCCGCCTTCGTACCCGATAGGTCCTCTGGCGCAAGCGCTTCTGGCGGCGCCGTGGAGGGGCCGCACATCGCCCTTCAGTTAACCGAGCCGTCTCCCGGAGGCACCGAGTCGCTGGCGTCCGGCGCGTCCGGAGGAACGGACGCGTCGGTCGGCGCCGAGCCGTCGGGAGGCAACGAGCCTTCCGCGGGGATGAGCGAATCGCCGCCGGCTGTTTCGTCGGCGGCGCTCTCCGCCATGCGCTCGAGCGCGACGATGCGCTCGCCTTCGTCGAGGGTCATCAGCTTCACGCCTTGGGCGTTGCGTCCTGTCTCGCGAATCTCCGCGACGCCGGTGCGAATGAGCTGCCCGCGATCGGTGATCAGCATGACCTGATCGGCGTCGCCGACGAGCTTGATGTCGACCACGGGGCCGTTTCGCTCGCTGGCGTCGATGAGGATGATCCCCTTGCCGCCGCGGTTCTGCTTGCGGAACTCCTCGAGTTGGGTGCGCTTCCCGAAACCGTTTTCGCAGACGGCGAGCACGTGGTTGCGCTCCGAATCGGTCACGGCGAAGCCGACGACGGCGTCGCCTTCGACGATGTCGATGCCCTTCACACCCATCGTGGCGCGGCCCATAGGACGAACCTGATCCTCGGGGAACCGGATCGACTGGCCCTGGCGCGTCGCGATGAGGAACTCGCGCTCGCCGTCGGTGAGCGCCGCCGAGAGGAGCGCGTCGCTGTCTTCGATCTTGACGCCGATGATGCCCTTCTCGCGGAAGTTCTCGTACTCAAGCAGCTCGGTCTTCTTGATCTGACCCTTCTTGGTCAGCGTGACGACGAAACGGCCCGCCTCGATCTTGGGCACGGCGACGATGGCCGCGACCTTCTCGCCGGTCTCCATGCCGACGAAGTTCACGATGGCGCGGCCCTTCGAGGTCCGCGTGCCGAGGGGAATCTCGTAGACCTTCTTCACGAAGACCTTCCCCTTGTCGGAGAAGATGAAGATGAGCGAGTGTGTTGAGGCGACGAAGAGCTGGTTGACGAAGTCCTCGTCGCGGGCCTCCATGCCGATCTTGCCGCGACCGCCGCGCTTCTGCGCGCGGTAGTCGCTCGTGCCGGTCCGCTTGATGTACCCGGCGTGCGAGATCGTGACGACCATGTCCTCTTCTTGGATGAGGTCTTCGTCGTTGATCTCCGCTTCCGTCTGCACGATCTCGGTGCGGCGCTTGTCGGCGTACTTGCCGCGAATCTCCTCGAGCTCCATGGCGATGACGTCACGCAGAAGGCGCTCGTCGGCGAGGATGGCGCGGAGCCGCGTGATGACTTCGCAGAGCTCACCGTATTCGGTCGCGAGCTTCTCTTGCTCGAGGCCCGTAAGCTTCGACAGGCGCATCTCGAGGATGGCCTTGGCTTGGCGCTCGGAGAGGAAATACTCGCCGCGCTTCTTTGCTTCGTCGATCTCGTTGGCCGGCCGGCCGGCCCGCCTCACGAACTCTTCCAAGCCCGATAGCGGCAGCGCCATGAGCGCGACGCGGGCCTGTTCCGAGTCGCGCGCGGCGCGGATGGTCTTGATGACCTTGTCGATGTCCGTCGTGGCCATGCCCAGGCCTTCGACGAGCTCGCGCTGGCCCTCGGCTTGGTTGAGTTCAAAGCGCGTGCGGCGTGTGACGACGTCGCGGCGATGCTCGATGAAGACGGCGAGCGTCTCGCGGAGGTTCAGCACCTGCGGCCGACCCTGCACGATGGCGAGGTTGATGACGCCGAAGGTCGATTGCAGGTCCGTCATCCGGTAGAGCTGGTTGATGACCACCTGGGGCACGACGTCGCGCTTGAGCTCGACGACGAGGCGGATGCCGTCGCGGTCCGACTCATCCCTGATCTCGCTGATGCCTTCGAGCTTCTTCTCGCGGACCAGCTCACCGATGCGCGCGGCCACGCGCGCCTTGTTCATCTGGTAGGGAATCTCGGTGATGACGATTTGCTCGCGCTCGCCGCGGCCTTGGGCCTTCTCGACGTGAATACGCGCTCGCATCACGATGGTGCCGCGACCCGTGCGCTGCGCCTGCTCGATGCCTGAGCGACCGTAGATGACGGCGCCCGTCGGGAAGTCGGGGCCCGGCACGAAACGCATCAGGTCGTCGACCGTCGACTCGGGGTTTCTGAGGAGGTGCATCGTCGCGTCGACGACCTCTCCGAGGTTGTGTGGCGGGATGTTCGTCGCCATGCCGACGGCGATACCGCCGGAGCCGTTGACGAGCAGGTTGGGGATTCGCGACGGCAGGACCCGCGGCTCTTCCTTCGAGTCGTCGAAGTTCGACTGGAAGTCGACGCACTCCTTCTCGATGTCCGTCAGGAGCTCGACGGCGATGCGCGACAGACGCGCTTCCGTGTAGCGGTAGGCGGCTGGCGGATCGCCGTCGACGCTGCCGAAGTTCCCCTGACCGTCGATGAGCGGGTAGCGCATCGAGAAGTCTTGCGCGAGGCGCACCATCGCGTCGTAGACGGAGGCGTCACCGTGCGGGTGGTACTGCGCGAGCACGTCACCGACGACCTTCGCGCTCTTCTTGTGCGCGGTGCCCGGAACGATGCGCTGCTCGTAGGCCGAGAAGAGGATGCGTCGATGGACGGGCTTGAGGCCGTCGCGCGCGTCGGGGATCGCGCGGCCGATGATCACGCTCATCGCGTAATCGAGGTAGCTCGTCCGCATCTCGTCCGTGATGGAGACGGGAACGCGCTGATTTGGGGTCGCTCCTCCCGCGCCACCGCCAGCGGGAGGCGCCGGCGGGGGGCCGTTGGTGGAGCTCGTGGAGTCGCCCGGGGGGAGGTCTTCGGCCATGCTTCTTCGCGTCCTTCGGAAGCCGTTTTCCTACTACGGGAACGGCCTCGCGACTACCCACAAGGGCGCGAAGATTGATGCGTGATCTCTAGCGGTTACCGGTCTCGTCGGGACTCAGAAGCCGCCGAAGTCACCGCCGCCAAAGTCGCCGCCGCCGAAGTCACCACCGCCGAAGTCGTTGTTGCCCGCGCCGGGGCCCTCGTTGCCGCCCATGAAGTCGCCCTCGCCTTGCGGCTGCTGCGCTCCTTGCGCGCCTTGCTGTGCCCCCTGGCTGGCGCCCTGTTGGCCTCCGCCGAACATGCCGCCGAGGTTCTTGAAGAGCCCCATCGCTTGGTTGGCGACGCCGAGTCCCTGCGAGATCTGCGCGAAGGGGTTCGCTTGCGGCTGTGGCGCCGGCGCAGCGACTGGCCGCGGCGCAACCTGCTGCGGCGCCTGAGCCACCGGCAGGAACCCTTGCGGTCCGAACATGTTGGCTACGGTGCTTGCCGCCGCCGGCGCCTGCGAGCTCCAGCCGATGCGCGCGGGAGCGTACTGAGGCGCGTGCTGCGGCATGAGGAGTCCCGGGTCGAACGCTGGGCCGACCTCCTGGTAGCCGCCCATCGGCGCGGGCGCTTCGGCGCGCTGGAAGTGGGTCCGCCCCAAGCCGCCAGCAACGGCGTCGAGCGTGTCCAAGGAGAGGTCGTTGGTTTCGTGTTCCCGCATGGACCGCGGAGCTGCAACGCCCATACCCCGCGCGGAATTGGCGTGTTCTTTCGAAAAGCGCGCGAGGCTCCGCTGTCGCACTGGTCTCGTCCGATCCGCCATGGCCTCCCGCGATCCAGGAACCGTCAGGTCCCTGAAAATGCGGGCATTGTGCACACGTGTGGGCACGCCTCCTGCGCCGTGGCGGCGGCGAGCCCGGGTCGGGCTAGAAGAAGTTGCCGATGGTGAACTCGAAGACGTAGCTCTCTTCGAAGGGGAGCGGCTTCCACGGGAAGCCCCACTCGAAGCGGAGCGGCCCCAAGGGCGAGAACCAGCGAATGCCGAAGCCGGAGCTCGCGCGGACGTTGAGCAGCGCGTCGGCGCCGAAACAGGGCCGGACGACGTTGGGGAACTGCGGCGCCGGCGTCGTCTTGCAGAACTGCTCCTCGGTGTTCCACGCATTGCCGACGTCGGTGAAGACGACGCCGCGGATGCCGACCTTGTCGACGATGGGGAACTCAAGCTCGAGGTTGGAGTAGGCCTGGAGGTTGCCGCCGATGCGGGCGCCGTCGGGGATCGGCTGGGCGTTCGGGTCGAGCGAAGCGTTGAGTGGCAAGCGCGGGCCGACGGTGCGGAGTCGATAGCCGCGCATGTCGAGGATGCCGCCGAGGAAGAAGCGCTGATAGATCGGAACGCCCTCGGGCCTGGGGCTCGTGATGTAGCCAAGCTCGGTGTTGAGCTTGAGGACGAAGCCCGAGCCGGGCTGGCCCGTTCCACCGCCGAGCGGGTAGTAGGCGCCGCCCGTGAACCGGTGACGCAAGAACTCAAGCTCGCTGCCGATGTTCTCGTCGGCCCACTCGCTCGACAACTGGAGGTAGAGGCCGCTCGTGGGGAAGAGTCGGTTGTCGCGCGTGTCGAAGATGAGGGCTGGGCGCAGCGAAACCGTGCGGCCGTCGTTGAAGAGGTTCGCGAGGGGCAAGCGCTGGAACACGTTGCCGAAATTCGACGACGAGCCGAAGAGCGTGTTGCCCGCGGAGGTGGACACGCGGTCGTTCTGCACGGTGCCCGTCATGGACAGGCGCAGCCACGGCTGGACGAGCGCATAACCGTAGGTCAACGAGCCGCCGAGCGACTGCCGCGAGAAGTCCGGAAAGACGTAGACCTGCTGGAAGAGCTCCGTCGAGAACGACCAGTCGGAGTCGAAGAAATAAGGCTCGAAGAAGCGGACGCTGACGATTTGCCGAAGGCTGGAGAACTGCCCCTGGAGCGCCAGCGATTGCCCGTTGCCGAAGAGGTTCGCCTGCTGCACCTGCGCCGTGGCGATGAAGTTCTCGACAGAGCTGAAGCCGGCGCCGACCTGGAACGTGCCCGTGGGGCGCTCGCCGATCTCGAAGTTGATGATGACGCGGTCGTTGGCCGAGCCCTGCTCGGTGGTCACGTCGACGCGCTCGAAGTAGCCGAGCGCCGTCACGCGACGCTTCGAGTCTTCGACCTTGGTCTCGGAGTAGAGATCGCCCTCGGCGATCTCCATCTCGCGGCGAATGACCTTGTCGCGGGTCTTGGTGTTGCCCTTCACTTGGATGCGCTCGACGCGCGTGAGGGGGCCTCGGCGGATGGGAATGACGATGTCGACCTCGCGCTTCTGCGCGTCGACGTTGGTCTCTGGATCGGCCTCAACGAAGTAGTAACCGGCGTCGCGGTAGAGCGTGCGAACGGCCTGCAGATCCTTCACGACGCCGGCGCGGTTGAACCAATCGCCGGTCTTGGCCTTGACCATCTGGCGCAGGGCGCGACGGCCGCCGAGAGGCTCGATTTCCCTGCCGTCCTCGTCGCGCTCGTAGACGCGCAGTTGGCGGATCTTGAAGCGCGGTCCCTCGTTGATGACGAGCGTGATCTCGATGCCCTCGCGGTCCGGCGAGAGCATCACGCGCGGCGTCGCCACCTGCACGCTCATGTAGCCCTTGTCGTAGTAGAGCGCCGAGAGCATGAGCACGTCGCGCTCGAAGACGTCCTGTCGGTAGGGCCCGCCGGAGCCGAAGGCGAAGAAGCCGCCCTGACCCGTCTGCATGACCTCACGCAAGTCGGCGTCGGGGACGTTCTCGTTGCCGATGAAGGTGACGCGCCGGACCGTGACCGGCTGGTGTTCCTTCACCTTGAAGCGAACGATGACCTCGTTGTCGCGCTGCGGCTCGACGGTGTACTCGACCTCCGCGAGGAAGTAGCCCTTCTCTGCGTAGGCATCCTTGACCTTCTGCACGCTCCGCCGCACCGCCGGGACGCTCAGGATGGTGTTGGTCTTGACCTCGATGGCCTCGGTGAGCTTGTCGGCCTCGATCTCGTCGTTGCCTTCGAACTCGATGCCCTTGATGTTGGGGCGCTCGCGCACGACGAAGCGGAGGCGAACGCCGCTCGCTTGCCGTGTCAGGTCGACCTCGATGTCGTCGAAGAAGCCGGCGTCCCAGAGGGCCCGCACGTCGACCGAGAGCGCCTCCATCTTGAAGGGCTGACCGACCTTGAGCTTCAAGTAGGAGATGACGTCTTCGCGTGCGACTCGGCGGTTGCCGCTCACCTCGATGGCCGCGATGGGGTCGCCGTCGGCCTTCTCCGCTTCCGTGGCGGGGATGCGTACCGTCGGGCCCGTCGCCGCGGCGACCTCCGGCTCCACGCTGGCGGCATCGGACCCTCCGTCCGTTGCGCCTGCGGTCCTCACGTCGGCCTTCGGCGCGCCGGCGTCGAGGCGCGCCGCCGGGCGCACGCCCGCGTCGGTCGTCTGGGCGAGGGCCGTCCGCGGCGCGAAGGCGAGGAGAGCGGCGAAAGCCGCGAGGACGAGCACGCGGAGCGCGGCGGTCCGTCGGCCCCATGCACGACCGCGGCCTGGCCCCTGCTCGCGGAGGGCGCGCGCACGGGGCGCGTGGCGACGGAGGGAAGGGAAGGGCATCGGTTGAGGAGGAAGGGCGCGGGCGCCGGAGCGGGCTCGGGCGAGAGCGTGTTCGGGGGGCCCCGAGTTCTGTCGGAAGACGCCCATGCCCTCGGAGGCGCCCTCGCTCGTACCCCAGCCCACGGGCCGCGGTCAACCGCCGATTGCGCTTGAATTTTCAGTATCTTCGTTGACGCCGACGCTCTTCCACCCTTGCCCGCGCAGCGGTCCGTTTCGCGGTGCCGATCGGCCTCCGCTAGGGCACCGTTTCCGTTGAACTGAACGGTCGGTCGAAAACCAAACCGTCATGGGAACGTTCAGATCCCTGGCGATCGAGGGTTGTTCTCCGGCCCTTTGCCCCGCATTGGGCCGCCGAACAACCCGTCGTCCCAAGTGAAACTCAGCACTAAGGCAGCGCCTTGCGACGCGCTTCGATGGATTCGACGAGTTTCCGGTAGCTGTCGCGCAACGAGAGCCGCTTGGCGTCGGCCAGCGCGTCGTCGAGGCTCGCGCGCTCGGCGGTTCGGTCTCCGCGTTTCTTGCTGATGTCGGCCTTCAGGATGAACAGCCGAAGGCGTCGCGGGCCGTAGGCGCGCTCGAGTGCGCGCTCGGCGGCCTTCGTGGCGTCGTCGAGGCGACCGAGCTCAAGGAGCGCACGAGCCCTTCGCGCGCTCGGGTTGTAGTCGTCGGGAAAGTCGCGCTCCGACGCCTCCAGCATCGGAAGGGCGCGCGCCGGCTCGCCCAGCTCGATGTACGCGCCCAGCCGATGGGCGTCGAAGACGACGCGCTCGGCCGCGGTCTTCGCCTTGCCCGCCGCGCCCTCGAGCATGAGGGCCCACTCCCGGGCCGCGGCCTTCGCGCCCTCCGCGTCGCCGGTTTCGCGCAGCGTGCTGACGAGTGCCTCGAAGGCGCTCGATCGGTCGTCGGCGAGCACCGCCGACGATGTCCCGCCGGAAAGGAGACGAAGCTCCCGGATGAAGGGTGCTGCCGCGGCGTGCGCGGCGGCCCCCGACTTATCCTTCCCCGCCGTCGCCTCGACGGAGCAGTGAGCGCCGGTGATCGCGAGGTCCACGCGGTAGGTCCCTTCGGGCAGCGATGGCCCCACTTGCGCAGCCACCGCCGCGCAATCGGCGAATCGCTTTTGCGCATCGAGCAGCGTGACGAAGGCGTCGGCCACCGGTCCACGGGCTTCACCGGTCGCTGCCGCGAGCGCTCGCTTGTAGGCGTCCAGCGCTTCGCCCTCACGCCCGCTCCGAGCCGCGAGCTCGGCGGCTTCGAGGTCGGCTTGACTCCCGGGATTGCGCAGCCGCTCCTCCACCATGGAGAGAGAGCCGACGAGCTCTTTGGCCGTCAACGCGCCGCGCCACGTCCAAGCCTCCGTTTCGCGCGCAGGCTCCACGATCGTGAGCGTGGGCAGCGCAGTGATTCGGAGCCGCTCGACGAGCGCTGCGTTCTCAGGTCGCTCCGAGTCGATGGAGAGCCACACGAAGCGAGCTGCGTGCGGCGCGAGCGACGGATCGGTGAGGACGTATTGCTTGAGGCTGAGGCACGTGTGACACCACGGCGCCCACACGTCGACGAAGATGGCTCGGCCGGTGCGTCGCGCTTCGCGAAGGGCGCGCGGGTAATCATCTTCGATGAAGGGCAGCGCGACCGCGGAGGCGCGGGAAGCGGGAGCCATTGGAGCCGAGGATGACGGCGCTTGCTGCGGTGCCGGCGCCGGCGTCGACCGCCCGCAGCCGCTCGCGGCCAACGCGAACGCGAACACCGCCGGCCCCCCGAGCATGCGCTGCGTGATGGAGCGAGCCATGGCTGAATCATTCACAATTTTGCGAGTGAACGCCATGGGTTAGGCGGGCGTGCCGAATGCCCGTAACCGTGGGGGTCGCGCCGCGTATCGACTCCGATCCGACCGTGCCGCCGGCACGTAACAGCACGAAGGCTTGCCTCGGGGCAGGGCCGGGACCACTGTCCTGGTTCGTCTCGCAAGGCCACGTGCCCCTGAGGCTGACACATGCTGAATCCTACGCGTTCGTGCCTCGCAGTTCTCATCACCGTCCTGTTCGCCGTGGTCTTGGGCTGCTCGCGTCGGGCCGGCTCCGACGTGGCGGCCACCGCGGCGCCGGGCGCTGCCGTGCGGGCCGATGACCGAGCTCAAGGAGCGATCATGGAAAACCGCATCTACACCAAGCCACCCGTCAGCGAGCTCAAGCAGAAGCTCTCGCCGCTCCAATACAAGGTCACGCAGGAGGACGCGACCGAGCCTCCCTTCCGCAACGAGTTCTGGGACAACCACGCAGAGGGCCTCTACGTCGACGTCGCCACGGGCGAGCCGCTCTTCAGTTCCCTCGACAAGTTTGAGTCCGGCACCGGCTGGCCCAGCTTCACCAAGCCCGTCGAGGAGACGCGCGTCGTTTCCAAGACCGATCGCGCGCACGGCATGGTCCGCGTCGAGGTTCGGTCAAAGGCTGGCGACTCGCACCTCGGGCACGTCTTTGAAGATGGCCCCGCGCCGACGGGCTTGCGCTACTGCATCAACTCCGCGTCGCTCCGCTTCGTTCCCACCGAGAAGCTCGAAGCTGAAGGTTACGGGGCCTACCGCGCACTCTTCACCAAGGGCGCCACGACGCCGGCCGCAAAGACAGACAACGCCTGTGCACCGGGCTCCGCCAAGGGCGGCGCCCCCGCCGCGGAGGGAAGCGCCACCAAGGCGAGCTGCAACGCCACGGTCGAAGAGGCGGTGCTCGCTGGCGGTTGCTTCTGGGGAATGGAGGAGCTCCTTCGAAAGATCCCGGGCGTCATCGACACGGAGGTCGGGTACGCGGGCGGCACGAGCGCGCGCCCCACCTACGAGCACGTAAAGACCGGCGCCACGGGCCACGCGGAGTCGGTGCGAATCCTCTTTGACCCCACGAAGCTGAGCTACGCGGACCTCCTCGAGAAGTGGTTCTTCAAGATGCACGACCCGACGACCGAGAACCGTCAAGGCAACGACGTGGGCACGCAGTACCGATCGGCGATCTTCTTCACGTCGCCGGCGCAAAAGGCGACCGCCGAGGCCGTCAAGGCGAAGGTGAACGCGTCGGGCAAGTGGAAGCGCCCCATCGTCACCGAGGTCGTCGCGGCGGGCCCCTTCACCAAAGCCGAGGACTACCACCAGGACTACTTGGAGAAGCACCCTGGCGGGTACAGCTGCCACTTCATGCGGGATTGACGTCAGGCGCGCGGCGTCGTCGCGGCGTATGGCACGGTCCCCTGTCGGGACCGCGTTCGTAGGCCCAGGCGGTCCTGCGACAAGAGCGTCGCAGGCGGCTCCTCCCCTCGATGGGAACCGTTCGCGCCCGGCGCTCACCGCTGTCGTCCCGTCTCGCGGAGGCGGCCTTGCCGCTGCTGCTCGCGGCGTTCTTGGGAGGCATTACCGTCAGCGTGCTCGGGGCTAGGGTCTCTGGGCCTCCGATATTCGGATGGCTCATTCGGGGGTTCTTCGGGCTTGTCGTCGGGGGCATTGCCATCTGGCTCTTCGGTATTGGCTTCCAGGCGATACGCGGGGCAGCGCCCGCGAGCGCGGCGCATGTCCCCGAAGCGCTCGGCGTCATCTGCCCCGCCTGCGGCAACGGTGCAGGTGACGCGGCCTGGTGCCCCCGATGCGAGTTCCCGTTGAAGAGCGCGGTGCCGGCGTGGAGCGCCGAAGCGCGGAGCTGGCTTGGCAACTTGCTGATTCTCTCTCTGGGTGCCGGCTTGCTTTGCCTCGGCATCTTCCTTGGGGTTGGCCCGTTCCTCGAAGGCGAGCGACGGATTTGGGTTGGCCTCGCGTATGTGGCGCTGGCCCTGCTTGTTGCGAGCGTGGGCGTTCTGATGCTCTATGGAGGGGCGGTGGTGGCCGCCGAGGATCTCTTGCGGCTATCCCGTTGGTCCTGTCGGCTGGACCTTCGGGCAGAAGGAGCCGCGTTCAGCGCCACCGCGAGCGCGACCTTCGTCAAGGACGACCTCGTCCATGCACAGGGGAGTTCGACCGTCCTGTTGTCGCTCGCCGCGCGCCCCGTTGAAGAGGCACTCACCTCGACGGGACCGCGCGCGGACGCATTCTGTCGCGCCGTTGCACTCCTTTGCGAACGGGGCCACGTCGCGCTGTGGTGGGAGCGGCACGCGAGCTGGAGCGTCGGCACTCCCTCGCGCCTGACGCTCGGATCGAGACCCGCGCCGGGTGCTATGAGGTCGCGCACCGAACGCTCCGAGCAACTCATGATGCAGCTCGTCGTCAGAACCGTTGATCGAGGCACGCAACCGCTCGTCGAGCTCCTCTCGCCTCTCCTTGCGGGCGGAGCCACGCCTGTTGCTGCCGCCTGGAGGCTCTGTCGCGAGACCACGGATTTCGATGACCTTCGCGGAGGCGTTGGCGATTGGCGGGACGTGCCTGAGGCCGTTGTTGTGGCGGTCGCCAGCGTGATTGCGAGGCGAGACCGGTCCTGAGTTCCTTTTTTGCCTCGTCGCAGCAACTTGGCTCGCGTCGCCGCCGATGTAACGTTCATGACGCTTCCCCGTCAGGTCGTCGCTGGTCGGACGTACCTCACCAGTCGCCGCTGCACGCAGCGGCAGCACCTGTTGCGTCCCGATGCGCGCGTCGAGCAGATCTACCTCTACTGCCTCGCGGAGGCGTGCGAGCGCTACAAGATCACGCTGCATGGCTTCATCGCGATGAGCAACCACCAGCACCTGCTCGTCCGCGACAACCTCGGGAACTACCCCGAGTTCTTCGCCCACTTCCATAAGATGATCGCCAAGGCTCTCAACGCGCATTGGGGTCGCTGGGAAAACCTCTGGGCCACCGAGCAGCCCAACGCCGTTTACCTTGTTGAAGCCCAAGACCGCTTCGACAAGCTCATCTACGTTCTCTGCAACCCCGTCGCTGACAACCTCGTCGAGCGAGTCGCGGAGTGGCCTGGTGCGTCGTCGTTCGGCCAACATCTTCGCGGCACGACGAGGACCATCAAGCGCCCACGCGCCTTCTTCCGGGAAGACGGCCCGATGCCGAAAGAGGTGACCCTTCGCATCGAGCCCGTGGACGGCTTCGAGCACCTCGCGGCCAAGGAATGGGCCGACAAGATCGCCGCTGCGGTCCGTGCGGAAGAGGACGCGGCGAAAGCGCGGCGCGCGAAGACGGGGCGACGCGTGCTTGGACGCAAGGCCGTGCTCGGCACGGCGCCGACGAGCAGGCCGCGTACCGTCGAGCCTCGCCGCAAGCTCCGGCCCCATGTGGCCTGTCGCAACAAAGAGCGGCGGCGCCAAGAGCTCTCGGCGCTCCGCGGCTTCCGAAAGGCCTACCGCGACGCACGACTCCGATGGATC
The DNA here is from genome assembly GCA_016703425.1 of Myxococcales bacterium. Lineage (NCBI taxonomy): Bacteria > Pseudomonadati > Myxococcota > Myxococcia > Myxococcales > Myxococcales bacterium. The sequence goes on along the minus strand of JADJCA010000001.1, from coordinate 1,210,684 downwards.
GCGGGTGAGAGCACCGTGTTCCCAGAGGGCACCTATCGCTTCGCTGCCTTGGGCGTGCGCTGCCAACCCGCCGCGCAAACGTAGACCTGGGTCACCGCACCAGCACCGGCCGCGCCGATCTCCGACGGCGCCCACGCGCTGCTCGCCGCTCGCGAGCGCGCGCGATGGCACCACTCTGGCTGGAGGGCCACGCGCCCCGTGGCTCTCGAAGGTCGCACGAGCGTCGCGGCTAGCGTCCAGCAGTTCTGTGGGGCTCCTTGGGCCGAGATCGCGGACTTCGACGACGCACCACCTCATCGTCGGTGCCGCTCGCGCAGCGGCACGGCAGCCTCGCGGAAATCAACCCAGGTCCGGCCGGTGCGCACGACGCTACGACCCAGGACGCCTCAAGACGACGGCGCTCGCGTTGCCGTAGTAACCCAGCGACGTCACGAGGACGACCTTCGGCGCCAGGGCTCGCGGACTCGCTTCCGCGAGCGTCGGAAAAGGCGGAGCGCCCGCGAACCACGCCGTAGCAGCGGCCATGCCCATCGTGCCGCCGGCGCCGAGCGTTTCGCCGAGCACGTGTTTCGGTGTCGCGATGCAAACGTCTGCGCCGAGCGCCTGCTCGATGCCTCTCTTCTCCGCGGCGTCGAACTCAGGCAGGCCCGCGAGACCGCTCGCCACCACGTCGACGTCGCCGGGGCCGATGCCGGCGTCGGCGAGCGCGGCCTCGATGGCCTTCGTCATGGCCTCGGGCGAAGCGAAGAGGAGCGCCTCTCCCGTCGACGGTCCCACGAACGCAGTTCCGAAGCCGGTCACAACACCCAGGATCCTCGCGCCGCGCGCCGCGGCCAGAGCCATCGGTTCGGTCACGAGGTACGCGGCGCCTTCTCCGAGGCACGCGCCCTGCGCCAACGCGCCGAGCTGCATGAACGCGACGAACAGCGCTTCGCTCATGGCTTCACCCCCGCCCACGAGGATCGCGTCGGCGCGCTCGGCGGTGAACTGCATCTCCGCCACCGACACGGCGTCCAGGCCGCCGCAGTTGCCGTCGCAGACGGCGACGTTGAGGGCGCGGAGTTCTTCCCAAATGCTCACATAGCCGCTGGCGCTGTTGGCGACGGTGTTGGGAAACTTGGCCGGGTTGATGTACCGCGCGTCTTCGAGCTGCGCGACGCGGTCGAGCTCCGTGATCGCTTCCAGGCTGCCGTAGGCGTTTGAGGTGACGACGCCGGTGCGTTCCGGAGCGAGCGCCACGAGCGAGCCGTCTTTCTTCAGGCCCGCGTCGTGAAGCGCGAGGCGAGCGCTCACGATGAGGAGCTTCGTCAACCGATCGAGGGTGCGAAGCCCCTTATCTCCGAGGAGCTTCGCAGGGTCGAAGGCGAGTGCCTCGAAGACCGCCGGCGGCTCAGCGTAGGCCTTCGGATCGAAGGACTCGATCACGCGTGGCGGGGCTTCACTCAAGCGAACAGGCGTCCGCATCGCCTGAAAGAACGCGTCGCGGCCCGTACCGACGGTGGCCACGATGCCGAGCCCCGTGATGGCTTGGGGCGTCACGCGGCGCTCCGCGGCGCGGCGCCGGGGCGCGCGCCGGGCGGAGGGAGGAGCCCGGGGCGGGCGAACACGGTGACGGCGTTGTAGCCGCCAAAGGCGAGCGAGTTGTTGAGTACGATGTCCGTCTTTCCGGCGCGCGCCTCATTGGCCACGAGCGCCACGTCGCACTCGGGATCGGGCGTCTCGTAGCCGATGGTCGGCGGGTAGTAGCCGCGCTCCAGGGTCATCACGCAAGACGCCGCCTCGAGCGCGCTGGCGGCACCCATGCAGTGTCCAAGCATCGACTTGATGCTCGAGATCGGAACGAGGCGCTCGCCGAAGACGTCGCGCATGACCTTGGCCTCGGCGGTGTCGTTGGCCTTCGTTCCCGTGCCGTGGGCGTTCACGAAGTCGATGTCGGCTTCTGAGATCCCACTGCGAGAGATGGCCTCGCGCATCGCTCGGACGCTGCCGTCCGCGTTCGGGTGCGGCCTCGTGATGTGGTAGCCGTCGCAGGAGATTCCGTAACCGCCCACCTCCGCCTGGAGAGCGACGCCTCGCTTCGCTGCGTGGGCCTCCGACTCGAGCACCAAGAGCGCCGCACCCTCTCCGAGGATCAGGCCTTGCCGATGGAGGTCGAAGGGCTGGCAGCGCGATTGGGCCATGGCGGCGAGCCGCACGAAGCCGCTGAACTGCAGCTCTTGCAGCAGCTCCGCCGCGCCGGTGACGACGACGTCGGCGCGACCGGCGCGGATGAGATCGGCGGCGAAGCCGATGGCGTAGTTGCCGGCGGCGCATGCCGCGGGCAGCGTGAGCACCATCCCCTCGGCGCCGATGGCGCGGGCCACGTGAATGGGCAGGAGCGTGGAGCCGTATTTCGGAATGAGCGCCCGCCGCACGGCGGCCGGCCCCTTGGTCATCAGCGCATAGTCGAGTTCAGCAAGGAGCGTCGCCTCGCCCATCGTCGTGCCCAGCACGACGGCGGTGCGGCCGCCGCGAAGCGCGCCGGTGGCCAAGGCCGCGTCTTCCAGAGCGAGGCGCGCAGCGGCGAGCGTCATGGCGGAGCATCGGCCCGCTCGGCGCCCCTCGGCGGCGGTCAGAAAGTCGCGCGCGTGGAAGCCTTTCACCTCGCCCGCGTATTCGCGGCCAAGCTCTTTCGGGTCGAAGGACTCGACGCGTGAGATGCCGCTCTTGCCAGCGAGGAGGCCATCGTAGAAGGCCTTTTTCCCCACGCCGATGGAACTGACAACACCGACCCCGGTGATGAAGACCCGCGGGAGGGACGGACTACGCACGGGTCAGCTTATAGGCACGCTGGAACGGGTACGGCAACGATTGCCGCACGAACCGCACGTCGAAGCGCGGCGACTGCGTAAGGTGCTTCGCGCGCGAAGCGTATTACTCGCTCCCGCTCGACAAAATTGCCGATGGAAAGCTCGCCGTCGCCTTGCACGCTGTCCATTCTCGCAGTAAGTCCCCGGCGCTCCACGACGCCTTGGCTCGCGCGCCATCGGCCTGGGGCTTGCTACGAGTGACCCCGACCCGAGCACCCCTGATCATGGCGTTGAACCGAACCGAGCTCCTCGAGTTATTCCGCACGACGGCCACGGAGGTCGTCGAGCGGGAGTTCGGCGAGATCGACGAACGCACGGAGATCACCGACCTCGGGATCGACTCGCTCGGCATGATGGAGATCATCAGCACCCTCGAGCGCACGGCCAAGGTGCACATTCCAAACGAGCAACTCGAGACGATTCGCACCGTGCGAGACCTCATCGAGGTCGTCGAGAAGCGTCAGGTAGCTCCCGGATCGTCGTGACACCGGTCGTGACAGCGGTCGTGACCCCCCCCGTTTTGTGACCAGTAAGGACGAGGCATGTCGAACGCACTGAAGGACGAGCTCCGCAAGTTGACCTGCGAAATCGCTGAGATCGACGAGATCACCGACGACGCGGCGTTCAAGGATTTGGGCATCGATTCCATGATGGGCGTCGAGATCGTCGCGGCCATCGAGCGTCAATACAAGATCAAGATCGACGACACGGAGCTGGCGCAGGTGTCCACGTTGGCCAGCTCGTACGAGCTCGTGAGCGGGAAGATCGATCGCGTTCGCGAGAGCGCCTAAACGCCGCCGATCTCGGGTCCTTGGGCCGTCAGAACCGCAAGAGCGGCGCGCCGAGCTGGCCGAGCTCTCCCTCGCGCGGCTTGGCAGGCTGCGTGGCGACGATGACGACGGCTGTCGCCGCTCCGGCGACGACCACCGCTGCGCCAGTCCAGAACCACCATTTGCTGAAGAGTCCACCACTCGCTGGAGCCGGGCCGGGCTCGCCACTTTGTGGCGCGGGGCCAACCCCGCCAGCAGCCGAGCCGCCCTTCTTTTCGAGCTGCACCTTGATCGTGATGGCGCTACCGCCGGCGAGGGCGCGCTCTTCGGTGAAGGGAACGTGGCCGTCGGCCTCAACCTCGATGCGCGCGGGACCGCTGTTTAGGCGAACGGGCGCCGTGAGCGGCGCGGTGCCGATGGCGGTGCGGCGCACGAGGATGCGCGCACCCGCCGGTGCGACGGCGAAGGTCACGGTGGTCACCTTCGCCTTGAGCTCGGCCACGTGCTCCGCGAGCTTTGGCGTCTTGGACCGAAGCTCCGGCGGCGCGTCTCGCAGGAACGCTTCGAAGGCGTCGAGCGCTTCCGGGTAGCGCTCCAGCGCCTCCAACGCTCGCCCCCGGTTGAAGTGCAACGCCGGGTTCTTCTGCTTCTCGTAAGAAGCGTCGTAGGCGCGGAGGGCGTCGGCGTACTTCAGACCCAAGAAGGCGTCGTCGCCCTGCTTCTTGAGCTGCGCCGCCTCCGTGTCCTTCGCCTGCGCGCGCGCCGGCGCCGCGCTCGTCGCCGCCAAGAGCCCCGCGCACGCGGCCGCGGCCAACGTTGCCCTCAGTCGCATCCGCCGCCCCCGCAATCTCCGCAATACACCTGCGTGCCGCAGCCGTTGTCGTAGTAGCCGCAGTTGCCGTTGCAATCGAGCGTCGGCGTGCAGCCGCACACGTTGGCGGCTCCAGCTCCGCCGCAGCTATCGGGGCTCGCGCAAGTGCCGCAGCTCACGGCCTGGCCGCAATTGTTCCCCACGGTTCCGCAGTTCTTTCCGCTGCACGCGGCGGCGTTGTTGGGCGCAGCCGCACACGTTGGCGGTACCGCCGCCGGCGCAGCTGTTGGGGGTCGTGCAGCTCCCGCAGGTCACCGCGCCGCCGCAGTTGTTCGTGGTGCTCCCGCAGTTGAAGCCCTTGGCTGCGCAGACCGTCGCGTCGCTTTGGGGCACGCACGTGCAAACCGTTGGCATGCCCTGGCATGTCGCGTCGGCGGCGCACGGCGTACACGACGCGGCCGCGCAGCCGTTGTTGCGATCCGTCGGGACACACTTCTGGTTGCCGTTCTTGGTGCCCGCCGGGCACGTGCCCAGCGTGCAGGCGTTGGCGCTGCAAAGGATCGTTCCTCCGCCGCTGTCGGGCGAGCAAGCGGTGCAGCCGCTCAGGCCGCAGCCGTAGCTCGGATCGGTTACGTCGACGCACTTGCCTCCGCAGAGCTTGTAACCCGAAGAGCAAGTAAGGGCGCACTGGCCCCCTTCGCAGCTCGCCGTGCCGTTGGCGGCGTCGCAAGGCTGACAGGCGGCGGCCGAGCAGCCGTGGGCCACGTCGGTAGGAACGCACCCCTCGCCGCACTTCTTGTAGCCGGCCTTGCAAGCGATCAACGTGCAAAGGCCCGTGGCACAGGCGAAGTCTCCGATGTCTAGCCCGGCGCACGGCTCGCAGCCGCCAAGCGTGCACCCGTAGCGAGGGTCGCCGGCGCTGACGCAAGCGCCGCCGCAAACCTTCTCGCTCGTTCCACACGTGAGGCCGGCGTCAGGCGCGGGGCCCGGTGTGACTGGCGCGACCACGGCACCGTCGGGCAAGACCACCGGGGGCGGGGCCTGGCGCCCGGCCAGTGAACCCTCGCTGCACACGTCGCCGACGCAGTCGGCGGGGTCATCGACCTTGGCCGTGCGGCACGTCCCGGCCACGCACGTCGCGGTGCCGTCGCACGCGATGCCCTTGCATTGCCCGCGCACCACGATGGGCAGGTCGAGCTCGCGTTTGGCTACGAAGCGAAGGGTCCGCCTGGCGATGACGCAGCCTTCGTAGTTGGCCGCCGCGCACTCCTCCGCGGGACGGTCGAGTCCGGCGATGACGGTCACGGAGAGCTTCGCATCGGGATCGCCGCTCGGCACCAGGATGAGGGTTCCCACCGTTGCCTCGTCGGCGCCGTCCACGCAACGGGTCGTCCTGGTCTCGGGTCCCTCCGGCTTGCCGGGGCTTGTGGCCCTGATCAGGACGCCCTTCAAGGTGGAGCACGGGATGTCGGCTGTGACCCGGACCGCGACGCTCGTCGGGTCGTCACACCCGCTCGCCGCGGGGAACGCAAAGAGTGCCGCGGCGGCCAGCCAAACGCGGGGTCGCATGCCTCGGAAGCATAGCCGACGGACACCGGGCCGCGACGGAGATTCGCGACGGACGTTCACGGCTTGCGCCGATGCCCCGTCGCCGCTCATTCTTCGGCCGTGCTCGCAGGGACTGTCTTCAACGCCAGGGGCGCCGAGTGGGCGCGGGACAAGGCGCTGGCGAGCTACGGCGCCGTCCTCGGACTGGCCCACGCGCTCATGGCCGTGCATTGGACCCTGACCCGCCATTTCCCGCGCGTGCTGTCGCAGGGCGAGCCCATCTGCTGGCCCTTCTGGGAAGGCTGCGAGCGCGCGCGTGCTCGGCGAGCGCGCCATTTCGGCCATCTTCGGCGCGTATTTTGCCTCGGTGTTGCCGCGGCATGGTTCTTCGTGCGCTCGCTCCGCGCCTCCGACCTCAACGCGTCGAGCAAGGACGCGCGGCGCGCCGGCATCGTTCTGGCGGTGGCGGCAGGCGTCTTTGCGCTGAGTTGGGTGCAGGACTTTCGCTTCCGTCAAAGCCAGCACACGACCCTCGCGTGGCAAACGGCGGTCTTCTTAGCGGTCCCTCGCGCGCGCGCCGTGCTCAAGGGGCTCGTGGTTCTTTCGTATGCGTGGGCGAGCACGTTGAAGTTCCACGTCGAGTGGCTGAGCGGCGCCGCGCTCTACGGGAATTTGTGGATGCCACAGGCGCTCGTGCCCGCCGCTTGCGCCTACGTGGTGTTCCTGGAGCTTTGCGTGTCCTGGGCGCTCTTGTCGAAACGCCGCTGGCTGTTCTGGGCGGCCTTCGCGCAGTTTGCCGCGTTGCACGTCATGTCCTTCGCCGTCATCGAGTACTCGTACCCGCTGCTCATGCTTGGGGTTCTTTGGCTGTTCGTCGCCGACCGCCGCTGGCCCGAGCCGCCGGGACCGCGGAGCAAACGCACCAGAGCCGCCGTATGGGGCACGTTCTCGGCGTGTCAGTTGGTGCCCTACGCGTTTCCTGGAGATGTCGCGCTCACGGGCGAAGGTCGACTCGTCGCTCAGCACATGTTCGATGCCCACGCGGTCTGCGAGCGGCGCGTCACGGTGCATCGGACGACCGGGGTGACACGTTTTCCGATCCCGTCGCCCGATCTTCAGCCGCGCATCGTGTGTGATCCGTTGCTCCTCATGACGCAGGTGAAGCACCTTTGCGAACAGCTCAAGCGTGATCCCGAATTTCGCGATCTCGACGCGTTCTTGGCTTCGCGCCGAAAGACCAGCACGAAGATGACCACCGTCGTCGACGCCAAGGGCGTGTGCTCGACGCCGCTCACGTACGATGTGTTTCGGCACAATCCGTGGATCCTGCCGGAGCGCGACGAGGTCATCGGGCGCGTTCGCGTCGGTCCCTAGAACGACGCGGCGAACCACAGCTCCGCATCGCGGGCGGCGCGACCCAGCGTGGCGCGACGCGCGTTCCATTGCGAGGGCCGTTGCACTACTCTCCGCGCCCCATGGCGAGTAGCCCGCGCTTCGAGAAGGTCCTTCAAGAGCTCGATTTTCCAGCCGAGGAGAAGAAGATTCTCTCGCTCTGGAAGGAGCAGCGCATCTTCGAGCAATCGCTCGGGAAGACCTCGCCGGCCGGCTCCTTCGTCTTCTACGAAGGGCCGCCGACGGCCAACGGCATTCCGCACAACGGTCACGTTCTGACGCGCGTCATCAAGGACCTCTTCCCGCGCTACAAGACGATGCAGGGCCATCGCGTGGGCCGCAAAGCCGGTTGGGACACGCACGGACTGCCCGTCGAGGTCGAGGTCGAGAAGGAGCTGCGCATCCACGGCAAGGCGGCCATCGAAGAGTACGGCGTCGAGCCCTTCGTGAAGCGCTGCATCGACTCGGTCTTTCGCTACACCGAGGAGTGGGAGCGGCTAACGGAGCGCATCGGCTTCTGGGTCGATCTAAAGGACGCGTACGTCACCTTCCACAAAGGGTACGTCGAGAGCGTTTGGTGGGCTCTCGCCGAGCTCTTCAAGAAGGGGCTCCTCTACCAAGGCCACAAGGTCGTCTGGTGGTGGGCGCAAGGCGGAACGCCGCTTTCGTCGGCGGAGGTTGGCCTCGGCTACAAGTCCGTCGACGACCCGAGCGCCTACGTCGCGTTTCCGCTTCGCGACTCCGAGCGGCCCGACCTTGGCGACGCGTCGCTCCTCGTGTGGACGACGACGCCTTGGACCTTGCCTTCGAACTCTTACGCGGCTGTCCATCCAGCGCATCGCTACGTGGTCGTTGTCGTTGGTGAAGCCGTCACCGACAAGAACGCCGACAAGAAGGACAAGAAAGACGCGACGAAGGACGGCGCCGACAAGGTTCACGCTTTCGCGGGCCGTCGCTTCGTCGTCGCGAAGGACTTGGTCGGCGCGCTCGAGGGCAAGCTCAAGGCGAAGCTCGAGGTCGTGGCCGAATTCGCCGGCAAGGACCTCGTGGGCGAGCGCTACGCGCCGCCCTTCGATCTCTATGGCGCGACACTTCCCGAAGGGGTGCCTTACTTCAAGGTCATCGCCGCCGACTTCGTGACGCTCGATACGGGCACGGGCATCGTTCACATTGCGCCGGCCTTCGGCGAAGACGACCACAACGCGCACAAGAAGATCATGGCGTCGTTGCCTGGCGGCGGCGAAGGCGTTCCGCTCTTGTGCGCCGTCGGCGCCGACGGCGCGTTCCTCCCGGAGATGGGAAAGTACGCCGGTCGCTGGGTGAAAGATTGCGACAAAGACCTCCAAGACGAGCTCCGTGAGCGAGGTCTTCTGGTCTTCGCCGAGCTCTATCGCCACGACTATCCCTTTTGCTGGCGCGCCGACTCCGATCCGCTCATCCAATTCGCCCGGCCCGCTTGGTACATCCGCACGACGTCCGTGAAAGATCGCGCGCTCGAGAACAGCGGGGCGATTCATTGGTTGCCGGATCACATCAAGGAGGGGCGCTTCGGCGACTTCTTGCGCAACAACGTCGACTGGGCGCTCTCTCGTGAGCGGTATTGGGGCACGCCGCTCAACATCTGGATCAACGACGTCACCGGCAACATGGAGGCGCCGGCCTCCATGGCGGAGATCTTGGCCAAGAACCCCAACGCCTTCGATCACTTCCATGAGGCCAAGAAGAAGGACCCCTCCCTCTCCGAGCACCTCGTCGTTCACAAGCCGTGGATCGACCAGGTCACCTGGCAGAACGCGGGCGAGGAGGGGACCTATAGGCGCGTCCCCGAGGTCATCGATTGCTGGTTTGACTCGGGGGCGATGCCCTTCGCGCAGTGGGGGTTCCCCCACGCCGAAGGCTCCGTGGAGAAGTTTCGCGAGAGCTTCCCCGCCGACTTCATTAGCGAGGCCATCGATCAGACGCGCGGCTGGTTCTACACGCTGCTCATGATCTCGACGTTGGTCTTCGACGCCGATTGTCAGAAGCGCTTCGGTCTCGAGCCGGCGCGTCCGTATCCCCACCCGTTCAAGTCGTGCATCGTCCTCGGGCACGTCTGCGACAAGGAAGGGAAGAAGGAGTCGAAGTCCAAGGGCAACTACACGCCGCCGGACGTGATCCTCGATCGCGTGCGCATGGAGTTTGGCGTCTTGGACGGCAAGGACGTGGGCGTCGAGGTGAAGCCAGGCACGTGCTTCATCGCGCGCGAAGATCTCGAAGGCCTCGACATGCAAGAAGGTGCGCGTGTCCGCGTCTACGGTGAGCGAGAAGGCGAGAGCGTCGAGGTCACGATCCACGCCGGCAAGAAGATGCGGCGTCGCGTCGTGGCCCTCGCATCGGAGGACCAGACGCGCCTCGGCGTTCGGCGCACGACGAAGCCCGACGTGGCGCCCGTCGAGGTGCCTCGGCTTCCCCTGGGCGAACGAGCCTGGGTCGAGGACCCGTCGGCGTCGGCCCCCGGCGCCGACGCGTTTCGTTGGTTCTTCTATGCGCAGAGTCCCCCGTGGACCAACACCCGGCACTCGCTCTCGAACGTGCGCGCGCTCCAGAAAGAGACGCTCATCAAGCTGCGCAACGTCTATTCGTTCTTCGTCATCTACGCGAACATCGACGACTTCGATCCGCTCGCTCCGGCTGGAGCGTCGGGCGTCGCGTCGCTTGACGTCCGGAAGAACGAACTCGATCGCTGGATCCGCGATCTCCTTCAAGAGACGACCTTTCACGTTGGCGAGAAACTCGACGCCCTCGATGTCTTCGGCGCCACCCGGCACATCACCGAGTTCGTCGATGCCCTGTCGAATTGGTACGTCCGGCGAAGTCGCGAGCGTTTCTGGCGCGCCGGCTGGGACGACGACAAGCGCGCCGCGTTTGCCACGCTCTACGAGTCGCTGGTCACGACGGCGCGGCTCATGGCCCCGTTTACGCCCTTCGCCGCCGACGCGATGTACCAAAACCTCGTCGTCGGGCCGGCAGCGCGCGCCGGCTCCAAAGCGCCGACCAGCGTTCACCTCACCGACTTCCCACAAGCCACACGGCTCGAGAGCCGTGAGCTCATCACCCTGATGGGGTGCGTGCGGGACATCGTGAGCTTGGGCCTCCAAGCGCGCACCCACGGCAAGCTGAAGGTGCGGCAACCGCTGCGTGCAGCCCACGTCGTCGTCCCCGGGGCCGTGGACCGCCAGAAGCTCGCTCACTTCGAAGCCGTGATGAGGGAAGAGCTCAACGTCCTCTCGCTCCATTTCGTGGACGAGAAGAAAGAGGCTGAGCTGGTGGACTACGTCCTCAAGCCCAACTTCCGCACCCTTGGCGAGCGAGGCCTCGGCAAGGAGGCCCAGATCCTCAAGAAGGAAATGGCCGCCTGGTCGGCGGACCTGTCACGTACCGTGTGGCACCTCGCCGCGCGCCGCGGCACGGTGCCGCTCGGCGACATGGCCGCTCGGCAAAGCGATGCGGCGCTCGCCCCCTTCGCGAAGCCGGGCCTCGAAGGGTACGCCGAGTTCCGTGCCGAGGACGTCCTCGCCGAGTGTCGGCCGAAGGCCGGGTTCGCCGCCGCCGATGGGCGCATGGGCACGGGGCAACACGTTGCCGTCGTCCTCGAGACGGCCCTCGACGAGGAGCTCTTGGACCTTGGCTTCGTTCGCGAACTGCAGAGTCGCGTCCAAACGGCGCGGAAAGATGCAGGCCTCGATTTTGCGGACCGCATCCGGCTCGTGCTCCGCGGCGGCGCTCGACTCGAACGTATCCTCGCGAAACACAAAGACGAGCTCGCGCGCGAGGTCCTCGCGACGGAGGTGTCGTTTGGCGGCGTAGCCGAAGCGAACGCGGCGGACGTCGAGGGAGAGCCGGTCGGCGTAGAGTTGCAGCGCGTGTGACTTGCTACGACGCCGAGCCTCGGGGGATCGCGAAGGATCGCGAAGCGCGTCGTGGACGCCCGACGATTGTCGTGGCACGAGGGCGGACTCCCTATCATGTTTTGGAGATCGGTCTGGCCAGTCCACACACGGACCCCTCGATCGCGATTCACAACATCGTCGGCGAACGTAAGGGCTTGCTTCTGATATGGTGACCAAACGTCTCGAGCGAGCGGGCCGATTTTTTCGGGGGTGAACTGTGCCGGTGGGCAAGAGGAGCGAAGCACGGACCACACGAGCCCCTGAGGCTCGGAGCCTGGACGCAGCGAAGCGTCCGCCGCTGGCGCGCGCCGAGTTCGTCGACAAGACGACTCGCGAGCGCATGCTCGAAGAGCTCGACGCCGCCATGAAGCGCAAGGGCGCGTCGGAGACGAAGCTCGCGGGAGCCCTGCGAGCGCTCGCGCCGTTGAGCCCGCAGCTGCGAGGCGCCGTCGTCGAGACCGCCTCCACGCTCGTCAAGCGCAAGAGCTTCTCGAGGGAGCTCTACGCCGTCACCATCCGCACGTTGGCGGAGCAGGGCGACGCGGCGGCGGCGGGCCTCTTGCGCGACGCCTTGGGCGCCGACGACGCCGGCGGCATCGCCACCTTGAGCGCCGCGGGCTTCTGCAAAGACAAGACGCTCGCGGGGCTTCTCTCCAAGCTCGCGTCGAACCGCCAATCGTACCTTTCGTTCGCCGCAGAGACGGCGCGCGTCGTCCGAGGCGAGTCGAGCGGGGCGCACCTCCTCGCGGTGGCGCCCATGATCAAGGAAGCGCACCGCATCTCGCTCTGCACCGACGTGTTCGTGCCGCTTCTGCGGCACGCACCCGTCGCCAGGTCTATCGCGCCGGCGCTGGCGATCCTCAGGGGCGCCGAGCGCCACCTTGGCCGTTGGCTCGTTCTCGCCGAGGTCGCCGTGCGCGCCGGCGAGCAGGAGCCGCTGGCTGCGGCGCGCGATTCGGCCGACGACGGCGCATCAAGCTCGCGCTCCGCGTGGGCGCTCGTCGCGTGGGTCCTCGAATCGGCGGCCCGTCAGGTCGACGGGAGCGGGCAGAAGGCCAGCACCGATACGCGACCCACCGTAGAGCTCGTCGCACGTCTCTCCGATCGCCCCAGCGCCGATCGCGACACGACCTTTCTGTTCCGCATGGCGGCCGATCACGTCCCGTCGGCCAAGGCCATGCTCGAGAGCTTCGTTCGAACGCAGCCGCTCGAGACCGAGGTCGCCGTCCGTGCCGCGCGGCATCTTGTCTCGGGATACGGCCGCGACGACCTTCGCGCGGCGCTAACCACCGCCGCCCGGAGCGCCAAGCGCGAAGAGGTTCGTGGCGTCGCGACAGCGGCCATCTGGGATCTCGGTCTCCGCGACGAGGCTCGCGATGCCGCCAGCGAATTGGTGACCTCTCGGCTCATCTCGAGCGTCGCGTGGGCCGGCCTTATTCGCGCCGCCGACGCCAAGAGTCGCGGTGACGAGAACGCTCCGCCGGTCCTTACGGAGCAAAACATCCGTTGGGTGCAGTGGGGTTGGCTCGAGTGATCACGATCCTCGGTGCACCGCACCGAGGCGGTTCGCACGGGAGCCGGCGCGGCCTGCGCCGATCGATCGACGCCTTCGTTCTCGCAGCGGGCGTGGCCCTCGCTTCGCCCCTTGCGCGGGCCGGCGACGACGACGCGACCTTCACCCTCGTCGCGGATCGCGACGACGACGACCTCGACGGCCTCGCCGACTCGGAGTCGCCACGTGTCGTGGGACACGCCGCCGCGTCGCTCCGCTTGCTTGACGCTCGTTTTGAGGGCGCGACGTTCACGCCGTCCGACAAGAAGGTCGCCGACATGCTTCGGCTCGTCGTCGACGGCGTCGCGCAGCCGTGGGGGCGCGCCGCGAACGGCAAGGTCGCGCTCCAAGGTCGGCGCGCCGGGCAGGGGAGCCTCATCGTCCGCCTTAGAGACGGCCGCGAGGAGCGCGTGCCCGTCGTCGTCTACGGTCTTTCCTTTCGCGGTGCTGATGGCAAGGAGGTCGATCCCGTCAAGGGGCGTGCGTCGCTCCAGCGGACGCCGCCGGAGCTCGCTCCCGCCCCGCGGGCGACCTACGCTGATCCGGACGCGCTGCGCGTGGAGCTCCGCGTTCCAGCGGGCCGCGAAGCGCCAACGCTCGGTGTGGAGGCCTTCTCGGCGACCAACGTCGGCCTCGACGCGGTGCCGCGACTCAAGGTGGACGAAGTGCCTTGCGGCGGCGAGCAGCGTTGCTTCGTCTCGGCGCCCCTTCGGTTCGTCGTCGATGACATCGATCGCTCGCACCCCGTCGCTGTTGACCGGAGCCTGCGCGGTGAGGTCGGCGGCGCCGTCGTGGTGCGCATCGCTGACAAGGTTCACCAGTCGTTGCGGGTCGAGGGGCCGCGGCTCGGAAAGGATTCGGCGCTGCCTCGGACGAAGGCCAACGTTCGAGCCCTCGTGCTTCGCGTCTCGCCGGGTGGGGCACCGGCCATCGGCGGCAACGACGCGGGCGCCGTCGCGCTCATGCGCTCCGAGCTCGCGCTTGCTTCGGCCACGTGGGGTCAATGCGGCGTAAGTTTTGGGCGCAGCGATTCGCTCGACATCAAGGTCGTCGACCCGCCGCCCTCGCACCTCGTGGCCTTTGGCAACGACCTGGGGCTCCCGGCCACCGGTGGCGAGCTCGCCTTTCGAATCGACGGACGGGCCGTGTCGCTGCACGTCGCGGCACGCGCGACGCCTGACGTGGTGGCCCGGGAGTTCGCCGCGCTCGCCACGAAGGCCGGCTTCAAGACAACGCTCTCGCCCAACGCGCGCATCGGCCCCGGCGCGTCGGGGAGCGTCGACGTCCTCGTGCGTCGCCGCAGCGGAGTCTTGGCCATCGTCGAGGCGACGAGCTCCACCGAATCTTCGCTCGCGGTGCGCGTCGGACGCGTCGACCTGTCGGACGGCCTCCAGCACTTCGGTGACATGGACTCGATGGCGGGCACGCTTGAAGAGCGAACGTTGCTCAAGGCATTCGACGACGGCGATCCCTCGACCTTGGAGGTCTTCGTCGTTCCCGCCTTCGCGAGCGGCGGGCGCATCGGGGAGTCGTTCATCGCGAGCGACCTTTCGAGCATTCGCAACGTCGTCATCCTCGACCGGGCGGGCCTAAGGGCGCGCCGCAGCAGCCTCACCTTGGCTCACGAGCTGGGGCACGTTCTGCTCAACATGCCGGGGCACCCCGACGACTTCGGCGTCGACACGCCGACGATGCTCATGGACTCGGACGCCGCCGACGCCTCGGCCTTCGGCCCGCGGCGCCTCTCCCTCGACGACTGCGCGCGCGCCATGCGCGAGGCGGGGCCCGGCGCGCGAACGCCGCTCCTCAAGCTCTGGCCCATCGAACCGCTGGGGCCCGGCCGGTAGGGGGGAGCCGCAGGTGGGGCATGGCCGACTGCGCCTGAGCGCGATAGGCTCACGAGGATGTCGGCTGCGGGAATCCTGGGGCAGCTTGTCCGCCCGCTCGCACTTGCTGCCGTCGTCGGCTGCACCGTGCTCACCTCGCTGGACGGAATTTCCGGTAGCGCGCCCGAAGATGGCGGGGCGCCGGAAGACTCGGGGCCGGCGGAGGACTCGGGACCGCCCGACGCAGACCTTGTCGATGCGGCTACACCGCCGGTGGTCGATGCAGGCCTCCCGTCGGAGGCCAGCGATGCCGATACGTCGTCGTGTACGCCCCGCGTGATCACGGTGACCAACGTTACGCCGGACGGCGCCACCGGTTACACGTGTGACGTCGCCAACGCGATCGAGGCAGACGGAAAGCTTGTTGGGTTCGACTACAACATCGGGGCGACGACCGGCATGCTCGCGGGGCAATCCGTCTTTGCCTGCGTCGAGGCTCGCTTCGACGTCGACATTGGCGGCCAGGCGACGATTCGAGCGACGGCGCTCGACAGCGCGTGCGGCGGCGGATGCTCAGGAGGATGCCCCGGGAGTCCACGGCTGAAGGTGTTCGCCGGACCGTCGAGCGATGCGCTCACCTTTCTGGGCCTCATCACCGTCGAGGCGGACGCGGGCATCGCGCCGTACAACGTCTTTCTCCCCGCCGCTCGGTCGCGCGTCGTAGTCCTTTGCAGGGCCAGCACGGGGTCGCAGGTGGACCCCGCCGTCGACTCAGTCAGCGCGGACTGTTACTGAGCGGCGCCGCGCGTCGCAGCAGCCAACTCCACGTGGTCACGCGGCGCAGGCCTCGCCGCCTCACCGCGGGTTGATCGTCCGAAGCTCCGTGCCGCCCGCGTAGGCGTAGCTTACGAACGCGTCGAAGCCGTAGACCACGACGCCCACGGGCTTGGTCGCCTGGAGTCGATGGACGCCATCGTTCTGGCGGCCCGGTTCGACCTTCGGAGCGCCCTCCGGGGTGGTCGTGATGACCGGCGTCGACATGGGGCACCGGTACGCGAAGTGAGCCGGCGGTCCCTTTCGGATGGCGTCCGTGAGACCGTCGGCGGGAGCGACCTCGCAGGTGTCGGCGCCGAGCTTGAGGCCATCGAGGAAGACGTCGGCGCCGTTGGGCACTGCGAGCACGAGGAAGTCGAACGCGTACTTGTCGGGCAAGAGCAGGACGTAGTCGCGTCGCCATTGCTCGATGGGCGGGACGTACGTGAGCGAGGGATCGCCGCCGGGCATGCCGCGGGGCACGGAGGCCGCTTCTTGCGAGACCACGATGTCGGCGACGACCACGCTGGCCGATGCGGTCATCGTGAAGTCGCGCTTCGACGAAATGGTGCGAAACGCGCCTTCTTCGTCGAGCGTGAAGGCGTCGTCGGGTGGCGGCAGCGTTGTCGTGACGCGCGTCGTGCCGGGCTGCGTCGCCACCACGCGATAGAGCTCCGGCTCGGGGGCTGGCGCGAGGGCGGCGCCGGCGCGCACGATGGCGTCGAGCCGGCTCGGCATGTGCGCCACCGCGAACGATTTGCCCGCGGCGCGCGTAGGCACAGCTTGCTCCTCGAGGTGGTCGGCACAACACAAGCGTCCCGACAGGGACGAGAATGTCGGCGCGTCGGAGGCTTCCGACCCGGCGAAGACCACGACGGGATGGTTGGCATCCACGAACGAGCCCGTGAAGTCCGCCAAGAAATCGCCCGTCTCGAGGTTGAGGACCTCAAACGGCTGGAGCGTCTTCTCGAAGAGTTGGCCCGCCGGGACGCCGCCCGGGAGCGGCGGTCCGGGCACGATGCGCGCCTTTGAGCGCACGCGAACCGTCGTGTCAGGAGTCGTTCCCACGATCGTCAAGAACGCGCGGAGGTTCGTGTCGAAATTCGTGTCGGGGTTGTCGGTCTCCGCGATGGTCTGTGGCCAGCTCGCGATTACGTACGGACCGTCGAGGGCGCTCGTGGGCAAGAGCTGCGAGGCGTCGTTCGAGAAGACGCCGACATTCTCAAGCGGGTTGAACTGGTAAGAGACGATGGGAAAGCTCGACTTGATCCGGAACGCGTTGCGCGTGAGCGCCGTGTGCGTCCCGTTGTTGGTCGTGCCCGCGGGCGAGCCGTCTACCTCGCGCGAGCCGAGGTAGAAGACCTCGAGGCTACCGGGGGGAATCTTCGCCGTGGCCACGGTGCGGAGCGAAGGGGGCATGCCGACGGCTGCGTCGTCGACCTCGATGGTCACCTCCGTGGTGAGATCGGGCTCGACCGACGACAAGACGACCGCGAAGGGTTGCGCGGCGGCGTTGAGGGCGCGACTGGGCACCGCGTTGTCGAGATCGACGGCCCAATATTCGCAGCCGACGTTCGACTTCTCGTTCTGCGCTCGCGCGCAGAGATTTTGGCACGAGCCCTCGCGGCAAGCGAAGCCCTTCGAGGGATCGCACGTCTCGCGCTCCACGTAGGCAGTCCCGTCGAGGAGGCACTGCGTGACGGTCGCGCCAGCACAGCGCGTCTCTTCGGGCCTGCATGGCGCGCAGCGGAGGAAGCTGGGCACACACACGAGGCCGCGCTCCTGGCAGCGATCGAGCGCCTTCCACGTGGGCTTGTCGCCGGCGTCGTCGCAGCGCGAAAGCTCCTCGCCGCGGCACTGCACGGTGCCGGGCACACACTCGGCGCCGAGGGCGAGCGCCACATCGCGATAGGCGTGATCGAACGAGCACGACAACACGGTCAGCGACACAGGGGCTAGGGCCACCGCGGCCGCGATTCGCGAGCGCAAGGTTGTGTCTCGTGCCGGCACGTCAGTAGCTGCCGGCGAGCGTGTCCCACGCGTGGGCCGTCCAGCGCCCCTGCGAAAGGTGACCGGAGCGAAGCTTGTCGTAGGTGAATCCGGCCTCGAGGCGCGCGACTGTGACGGTGGTGCGAATCGGCCCCGCCTTCACGCCGAGCTGATCGGGGAAGGTCGAGAGGTCGGGCAAGCCGAAGTCGGTCCTACCGACGGGCGCGACGATGGTCCAGCTCGTGAGCCCACCGCCCGACTCGACGAGGATGTGGGCCAAGTCGTAAGCGCCGCTGGCGCCGAAGGCAACGTGCGTCCCCGAGAAGGCACCGGCCGCCGGTTCGATGAGCTGGGGCACGGGCAAGAATCCGCCGAGCGACACGGGGCTCGAGCCGTTGGTGGTGCGCACGCGCGAGACCACCGACGCCGGCGCCATCTGACTGGGCGAGGTCGCCGCGGTGGCGCCCACGACGTAGGACTCACCGGCGAGGGCGCCATCGAGAGACGGCACCGGTGCGAAGTCGATGGCGCCGGGGAAGGGAAGGAGACGCGTCTCGAGGGAGCCCGGCAAGACGGCGTAGGCGTTGGGGCCCACGCTCACCGCGAAGTTCGCGAACAAGCGATCTGGCCCCCGCGGTCCCACCGGCGGTGGTTGGCTGGTGACGGAGAAGCGGTGATCGACGAGCACGTTCATCGCGATGTCGACGTCGGTCACCGACTGATTGGGCGCCGCCGCCACGCTGCGCGCGACGCCCATGGCAAAGACCGAGAACGTGCCGGAGCCCTTGCTGCGGTCCTCAATCCCGGCGAGGGCCACCAGGGTGACGTTGCCGGGGGGCGCGACGAGCGAATACGTGTAGCCGCTTGCGCCAGGCGAATCGGGCGTCGTGGCCTGCGATGCGGCGGGCAACGAGAACGAGTTCTGCGGCGATGACGACGCCATGAAGACGTAGGCGGCGAGGCGTTCCGTGGGACGAACGGGCAAAGGAACGTTGCGCCAGCCGGCGCGCTTGAACTCGACGCCACCCTCCCAAACGAGCTGACCCGAGATGCTCGAGCCTTCGCGGAAGCCGCGGCCACCCGTCGACGGCGGATCGTCGAGGCTCGCGCAGGAGATGTCGACGACCGGTGGCAGGTAGAACGTGGCCGTGTCGACGGGCACGTCGACGAAGGTCATGGGGTGGTGGCACTTGGCTGCGGCCGTCACCGTGATCTTGGTCTTGCCTGCGAGGGCGGCGCCGGCGAGCGTGGCGGAGCCGCTGGCGGCCGTCGTGCCGACGACGCCAGCAGGAATGGACTCGCCGGCGATCACAGTCGCTCCGCCGAGCGGCAGGCCCGTCGCGCCATCGAGCACGTTGACCTTCAGCGTGCCGGCCAGCACCCCTCCCGAGAGGCCGCCGCGGCTCGGATCGAAGAGGTCGGTGTAGCTGTAAGCGTCGCGGGCGGAGACCGTGGGCGCGCCCGGCGTTGTGGCGACGACCTCAACGGGGCCAAGGGCGCCGGACGGGGTTGTGCACTCGAGCTCCGTTGCGCTCTTGACGTTGACGTCGGTGCAGCTCGCCGTTCCAAAGGTCACCTGCGTGCCTGCTTGGAAGGACGTCCCTTTGCCTTCGAGGCGGACGCGCGTGCCGCCGGTCTGCGAGCCCGAGTCGGGCTTCACGACGAGTGCATCATACACGAATCCCCCCGCGAGCGTCCGCTCGTCGGCGGTGAGCAGGTTCCTCACGCTCACGTCGGCGGGGCCCGGGTCGCCCTCGGGCGTCAACACTGCGATGCGCGTGGGATCGCTGGCCACGATGGAGCTGACATCCACGGGGCGCCCACCGATGGTGATGCCCATCTTCGATGAGAAGCCTCGCCCGCGGATCACGATGCGCGTGCCACCCGTCGGGGGGCCGTGCGAGGGGGTGACGCCAAGGACGCTGAAGGGATCGCCCAGGTCGACGTTCGTTGCTCCATCAACCGACGCGTCGCCAAAGTCCACGGGGCTCGCCACGCCCGCGTCCTCCGGGGCGAGGAGCCGCGGGCCGCCGCCAAAACACGCCGCCAGCGTCGCCGCGGGGAGCGGGAGCAGCAGGGACACCACGCGCCCGGCGCGCGAGAGGGCCGTCCACCTTCGCGACATCCTCTGAGGCTACGGACCTTCGGCGCCGTGGCAAGCGCCATCGCCCGCGGCGCGGCTTCCCACGCATCTTTGCGCAAGCCCAGCCGTCAGCAGGTCGGCAACGCCTGCCGCAGAAGGTCGAGCGCTTGTGCCTTCCGCGAGTGGGACTTCGGCAAGACCGAGGGCTCCTCCGCGCCTTCCGCTTCGGCGAGCGCCGCCGCCATTGGCGGCGGGACGACGGCGGGACCGACCGGCCCGACGCAGGCGGGGCAACCTCGCTCGCAAGGGCATCGCTCGATGAGCCGCAGCGTGCGAGCGAGGAGCGTAGCGCGCTCTTCGAAGATGCGCTCCGACAGGCCGGTGCCCCCGGGGACGTGCTCGTACAGAAACAGCGTCGGGTTGTACTTTGGCCCGCCGCCCGTGACCTTCTTGGGGACCAGGTTCGCGCGCCCCTCGTCGTCGTCGTCGGTTTCCGTGGTGGGGTCCGCGTCGCCGAGCGACGTGCCGAGATCGCGCGGATCGCACATGAGCGCCAAGGTGGCGCTGGTCTCGAGCGCGATGCCGATGCCGCGAAGCGCGTCGACGGCGGCGGCGCGACCGAACGGGAGCTCAGCGATGACCGCCTCCGGGACCGTGAGCCAGAACGCCATCGTGTGCATCTGCATCTCTGGCAATCGCACGTCGCCGTAGCCGGCGTTCTCATGGGTGTAGAACTTGATCTTCTTGTAGCCGACGACCTTCTCGACGACCGAGACCTCGCCGAAGCCCGATGGCCAAGGAGGTCGCCCCACCGAGTCTTGGACCACAGGGCCGACGCCGCTCTCTTCGAGGACGCGGATCTGCGTGTAGGTCATCGCGTCGGTGTAGTAGTCGGGCTCGACCTTGCGCACGAAGGCCTTGTGGTTCTCGTAGTCGAAGCGTTCGACCTGCCAGCACTCGCCGTCGTGTTGGTAGATGGCCTGCTCGTGGAGCATCGTGTGGGCCGCGCGCCAGTCGAGCTCGCCGATGGTCTTGTCGTGCTCGACGTCGACGATGACCACGTTGTCCGAGCCGATGCTCCGCAAGGAGACGTTGTTGGCCGGGTAGCTGTCGGTGGCCCAATGAAATGTCCCATTCGACTCGTGGACGACCTCGTGTTTCGCGAGAAACTCGAGGGCCTCGCGCGTCTCGACTTCCGCGAGCTCGCCGAAACGTTCGCCGCGGCGGAAGGGGAGCTCGAAGGCTGCGCACTTGAGGTGCTGCACGAGCACCTCGACGTTGTCCGGGTCGATGCGCGCCTCCTCGATGGGCGCGCCCAGCAGGTACGCCGGATCGCTCGCGAGGTATTGATCGAGCGGCGCGCTCGACGTTACGAGGACCGCGATGCTCGACGCGCCGCGGCGGCCCGCGCGACCAAAACGTTGCCACAGGGCCGCCACGGACCCCGGGTAGCTGGCGCACACGACCGCGTCCAGGTCACCGATGTCGATGCCGAGCTCGAGGGCGTTGGTGGCGACGACGGCCAAGAGCTCGCCCTCGCGAAGCTTGCGCTCGATTTCGCGCCTTTCGCCAGGCAGGTAGCCGCCACGGTAGGCCATCACGCGCGAAGGATCGACCTCCGGCGCGATGGCGTCGCGGAGGTAGCGCAACATCACCTCGACGCTGTTCCGCGAAGCGCCGAAGACGATGGTCGGCACGTGGGCACGCACGAGGTCTTTGGTGAGCATCACCGCTTGCTTGACGTAGCTGGCCCGAATGCCGAGCTCTGCGTTGACGACGGGAGGGTTGAACAAGAAAAACCTTCGATCGCCGCGTGGCGCACCGCTCTTGGCGATGAGCTCGATCTCGGACTCCGGTTCGCCAAAGAGGCGCGCCGCGTGGGCTCGCGGATTGCCGATGGTCGCCGTGGCGCCGATGAACGTCGGCTTCGCACCGTGGAAGGCCGCGGCACGCTTCAGTCGCCGGAGCACGTTGGCGACGTGGGAGCCGAAGACGCCGCGGTACGTGTGCATCTCATCGACGACGACGTATTTCAGGTTCTGCATCGTGCGGGCCCAGCTCGCGTGATGCGGCAAGATCCCTGCGTGGAGCATGTCGGGGTTCGTGAGGACGATGCCGCCGCGCTCGCGGGCCGCGCGCCTCGCGTCGCCGGGCGTGTCGCCGTCGTAGACGACGGCGGAGCCGAGGGCTGGACCACCCCCGGCGCGGCTCGCCTCTTCCAGGAGCGTGCGAACGCTGGCCTCCTGATCGCGGGCCAACGCCTTGGTTGGGAACAGGTACAGCGCGCGGGCGTCGCGATCGGCGGTGAGCGCCGAGAGCACGGGCAGATGGAAGCAGAGGCTCTTGCCGCTCGCCGTCGGCGTCGACACCACGAAGGAACGCCCCCGCGTGGCGGCGTCAAAGGCTTGGGCCTGATGCGAGTAGAGCGCTTGAATCCCGCGCTGACCGAGCGCCGCTGCGATGGCCGGGGGCAGGCCTTCAGGCATGGGCCGCTCGTCGGACTCGCAGCCGGGCACGACCTCGTCAGCGTTGAAGCAAGGCCGAACGGTCTTGCTCTTCAGCCAGTGGTCGAGCACCGGGTCGAGGCCACGTGGCGTTTTCCAGGGCGGCGCGGGCATCGCCCGATACTAAACAAATGTTCGGCGGTCCGGGAGTCGTCAAAATGCGGCCCGGTTTCTCGTGGGGGGGGAAGGGAAGATCGGTCCGCTCGGTTGGTTCACGTAGCGCTGGCCGATGGGTTCGCGTAGTTAAGCGGTCCGTTTCGCACGAGGAGCGAACCAGCAGAGTGGGACCAGGGCGCGATGGAAGACGGCTCTCAAAACGACGCGCCGAAAGAGGGGCAAGAGCCCGTCGGCCAAGGCAGCCCGGCCCCCGACGCCGGCCCCACAGCTCTCGACCCGGCCGACGCTGAAGAGCTCGCGCCCGGCGTGCCGCGCCTCGAGACGCCGCGCGGCGCGGGTCGTGACATTCCGAGCGATCCGCACGCTCGGCCGTCGTACGTGTTCCTGGCGATCGTCTCCTTGATCACGCTCGTCTCGGACGTCGGAACCAAGATCTGGGCGGAGCGAAACCTCGACGGTTACCCCGGCATCGCGCACATCTGGAACAAGGGGCCGCTTCAGCTCGACCTCATCCTCGCGAAAAATCGCGGCGGCGCATGGGGCCTGCTCCAGGGCACCAGCGAGAACGTCCGGCGGCCGTTCTTCCTCCTCGTGTCCGTTGCGGCCATCGCGTTCATCGTCAGCCTCTACCGGCGCCTCCTTCACACGCAACACGCGCTCAAGTGGGGCCTGCCGCTCGTGCTCGGTGGCGCGCTCGGCAACGTGTACGACCGCATTCGATACGGCCACGTTATCGACTTCATCGACGTGCACCTCCTGTGGAAGGGCGCGCCGCGCCATTGGCCCACGTTCAACGTCGCCGACATCGCGATTTGCGTTGGCGTGGGCCTCATGGCCGTCGACATGTTCTCGGCCAAGAAGCCGAAGCGCATCGCGCCCGAGGCCTTGCCGCTCGCGCCTGCCGTCGCTGGCGAGGTCTCCATGGCCCTCCCCGTTGAGTCGGCCGCCGCGACGGTCTCTGCCGACGCTCCGGCGACGGTCGAACCGCCGAAATAGCGCGTCCGCCGAGCGACGGCGATTGTTGCTATCGTCCTAGCGTGCGCCCCGAGCTCTTTCGGCTCTTCGATCTCGCGTTCCCCGCGTACTTCACGATGCTCGTGACGGGCTTCATGTTCGCGACGCTCCTCGGCGTCGTGTGGGCCCGGCGCATCGGCCAGAACCCGGACGTGATCGTCGACCTCGGCATCGCCATGCTCATCGCTGGCGTTGGCGGCGGCCGCATCCTCCACGTGCTCGCCGACGGCTATTTCTGGGACTACGTCCACCTCTGCACCAACCCGGCGCTCGTGGATTGGCCCATCGGCAAGGCGGATTGCCTGTCTTCCTCGTACGGCGGCTTTTGGGACGAGGCGAAGAAGGTGTGTCACCCGAAGGAGGCCGACTGTTTCGCGTGGGCGAAGTTTTGGGCCGGTGGCCTCACGTATTACGGCGGCTTGCTCGGCTCTTCGGCGGCCGCCGTCTTTCTCCTGCGCCGCGACCGCTTTCCGTTTTGGAAGGCCGCCGACATGGCGGGCTTCGCCGTGCCGCTCGGCCTCGCCTTCGGCCGCATGGGTTGCCTACTCGCGGGTTGCTGCTTCGGGACGCCCACGTCGCTCCCCGTCGGGCTCTCCTTTCCGCCTCGCAGCCCCGCGAGCCTCGGTCAGTTCAAAGCCGGCTTGCTCCCGACGGACATGACCTGGAGCCTGCATGTGCACCCTACACAGATCTACGAGTCGCTCGGCTCGTTGGCCATCGCCGCGGCGGCGCTGCTCTTGGTTCACCCCCGCAAGCGCTACGACGGTCAGGTCTTTCTCTTCTTCGTAGCCAGCTACGCCGTCTTGCGAGCGCTGCTCGAGATCTGGCGCCAAGACGACCGAGGCGGCGTCCTCGGGCTCTCCACGTCCCAGCTCATCGGCATCGCGCTCCTCGCCGTCGCCGCCTTCGCCCACAAGGCGCTCGTGCGGCGTGTTCCGACGCCCGCGTAGGCGACTACGACGGAGCGGGGAGGGGGGGCCCGCCCTCCACTTGTTGGCCTGCGCGGCGGCCTTGCTTCATACTCCCGAGTCGTGTCGAAACGAGCGCTCCTCTTCCCGGTTTTTGCAGTGGCGTTCCTCGCGCTCGCCGCCTGCTCGCAATCGTCGGCGCACCCCCCGTCGCTGCCCGATTGCACGCTGCCCTACGGCTGCAACCCCGGCCAAGGCCTCGGCACCTCGGAGCCTGGTGACGGTTCCGGCGGCGACGGCGGCCTCATCGGAACCGCGCGAGACGCGTCGCGCGACGGCGCCGACAGCGGCGGCTGATCGGATTGACTGCGGGCGGCGCGGTGGCGCGCCGAACCGTGGTCGTTGAGGCGGCTACGGGCACGCGGGCCAGCCAAGCGCAGCTTCATACTCGCTTGGTGTGCATCGTCGCAGTGCGGGCAATCCGGCTCCCTTGCCAATGTCCAACGGGGCCATGTCGCCGAACATGAAGATGCGGCCGTCGGTCTCGCGGACGTAGCAAGTGAACTCCGTCGTGCTGCCACCGTGAGGGAGTCCGCAATAGAGTCGGACGCCCACGAAGCAGGTGCCCGAGTCACCCTGGACGCTTGCCCATCGCTCGCCACACCCAGGCGGGCACGCGCCGCCGTCCCAGCCAAAGTAGCAATCGTCGCCCGTGAGGGCCGGCGTGGTGTCCGCTCCGCCATCGACGGGCCCGCCCGGACTGCCGTCGATTTCCGACGACGGCGGCGGCGTTGGGCCGGCCTCCGAGGAGGGACGGCACGCGGAGAGTCCCAAGCAGGTGAGGGCCATCGCGATCTGCCGCTTGTTCGACATCGGCTCCGTCCCTTCGTTCCGTGAGGAGCGTACTTGAAGAAGCCCCTGTTTGTGGGGTGCCGTCTTCGCCGTGTTGAGCGCGGGTCCGTGGTCGGCTACGGGCACAACGGGTCGAGCCAGCCAAGCGCAGATTCCAATTCGCTTGGCGTGCATCGTCGCAGTGCGGGCAACCCAGCTCCCTTGCCGATGTCCAACGCGGCCACGTAGCCGAACATGAAGATGCGACCGTCGGCCTCTCGGACGTAGCAAGCGATTTCAGCTGTGGAGGTGCCATCGACAGGGCGGCCGCAGTACAGTCGGACGCTCACCGCGCAGGTGCCTGAATCACCTTGAATGCTCGCCATTTGCTCGCCACACCCAGGCGGGCACGCGCCGCCGTCCCAGCCAAAGTAGCAATCGTCGCCCGTGAGGGGCGGCGTCGTGTCGCCCGCTCCGCCGTCTATCGGTCCGCCCGGACTGCCGTCGACTTCCGACGACGGCGGCGGCGTTGGGCCGGCCTCCGAGGAGGGCCGGCACGCCGAGAGTCCCAAGCAGGTGAGGGCCATCGCGATGTGCCGCTTCATGGAAGCACCTCGTTGTGCCAGAGCCACGCGTCATGAATGCGCACCGTCTGGCCAGGCGGAATGGAAACCGCGACGACTTTTATTCGGAGCGAACAGCCCGCGGGGACGTTCACTGCCCGCGTGTGCAAACGCTTTCTGACGTCAAAGTCGCCGTGCCATCCCACCAAAGTCTCGACGCCGCCGCAAACCTTGTACGACTCGACTTCTATGTCCGAAAGGTTGTCCGTGTTCTCTCCGTACCAAGTGAGGGCATATCGATGGTGCTGGAACGTCGCTGACAACTCTCCAACATGGACGTCGCCGTTCGACATGTCGAACCATCCCCACCCCCATCCCCACGGACCAGTGAATTGATCGTTTCTCGGCAGTCGCATTCTCAGTCGCCCGGCCCCGCTCACGGGGTTCATGCCCGCGTACGCGTAGGTGTCCGCGGCGCTGTCAGTCACATGATTGAACGAGTCCGCCATGACCAACATCTGCGGAATCAGCTCCTTGCCCCCTAGGTTGGCTCCGTAGCTGGCCCGCACAGCTTGCTTGAGCAGAATCGCGGCAGCCGCGGTGGTCGGCGCAGAGAATGAGGTGCCTGAAACCGAGAAGTAGGGGTCTGCGGTAAGCCCAGGGTTCGCGTACGCCGACCGCTGCTTGATCGGGGCCATCACATCTACCCCTGCATAGGTACCGTACGAACCGTAGTGTGTTCGCATTGGGACGCCACCCCGCGCGGTCATCTGCTGGCTACCAACCGCCTGTAGATTCAGCGCCTCATCCTTACTGTCGTATCCGCCAACCGCCAGCGTCTCAGGGAGCAGTGCAGGAAAGCCCAACGAGCACGACGGGGAAGCGTGCTGGCTATTGCCGGCAGATGCGACGACGAGCATGCCAACGTTGAGCGCGTCTCGAACAGCACTGCGCACATCGTCCAGATCAACTCCAGGCACGCCGCCGCCACACAGTGGTGACGCGTGTGCGGAGTAGTTCAGGACGTCGGCACCGAGGGCAATTGCATCCAGAATTGCCCGCCGTAGCCGAACCGCACCCCCCGCCAAGTAGTAGTGCATCGTCGCGCCGGTGGCTGGCCCGCTGCGGCGAATCTGCTCGGGCAGGTTTCCTGGATATTGGGTAGCGCTTCCTTCGATTGAGCCCGCCAGCACGCTTGTTACTGCTGTTCCATGGCTGGACACGTCCGGCAATAGACCCCCGACCTCGCTGCATCCCGTGTCGATGCACAGTCGCGCGTTAAGGAGTCGACCGGTCACGAGGCCGGGGTGGTTCCACGAGATCCAGTTGAGCGAGTCGACCCCGCCATCAGGAAGCGGGGTCTGGGTTTCTACCACTGCGGCTCGCACGGGAATGTTGGCCCCAAGCGCACTGCCCGCTTGGCCGCGGAAACCTGCGGCGATGAAAGCGTCGAGTCCCAGCTGGGCTCGCACGACGTTCTGACTCCAAACGGCCGTGCCAGCGTCGCCGTAAAGGATCTGGTCGGGCTCCATGGTCGCCTCCGGATCGCTCAAACTCCAGCGCTGGACCCCACTTAGTCGAAGGGCGGCTGCTGCACTTATGGCGGGAATCGAGAACGTCACGCTGTTGTTGTTCCAGAACCGAGCAAAGTTGGACGCACCTAGCTTGGTGAGCTCCGATTCGAGAGCAGCCTGCCCGGGCGCGAGTCGCTGCTCCCTCTGAAGGATCGCTCGCTGACGTCCTGCAACGTCTAGGTTGCGGAGGAGGATCCCTACATCCTCTGAATCGCCGAGCGTGGCTGTTAGCTGCAGCTGGGTCGACGCAGGCACGCTCGCCGCGCGATCGCTGATGCGTTCGGTTCCAGTCCGCGTGTCGGCTGGCGGAAGCAGCGACGGAGGTTTGCGGGCCAGCGCCGCCTTCTGCTCCGCGACCGTGAGTTTCGTCCAGCGCGTCTGGTACGGCGGTACGAGGTAGGTGACTCCGTCACCAGCAGCCCCAAACACGGCTTCGCGGGCTGTGATGGCTTGATGAAGCTGCCCTACCTCGGGCTGACTCGGACTGGGAGTCGTCTGCTCTGGCGAGCTGCAACCCTCAACGTTCGCTAGCGTGAGCGCGGCGATAAAAGCCCCCCCCCGTCGCCCCACCAAGCCACGCAAGTTTGATCGACATGTGAATACCCCCCTCCGACTCGAAGATATTGGAGAGTGCGCTCCGCTCATCGCGTCAGACCGCATGGGACGAGGTTGAGACCGGAGCGATCCAACACACCTTGAGGTCACGTGGCCGGGCACCCGAGCAGGCCCGCCTCCTCCTGTTCCGTCGTATTGACCGCGCGCCCGGCGGCGGCGACCATCCTCCCGCCATGAGCGCCAAGATCCTCGACGGTAAGAAGCTCGCTGAAACGGTCCGCGGCGAGGTCAAAGAGGGCGTCCTGGCCTTCGTGAAGCGTTTCGGTCGCGCCCCGGGGCTCCACGTCATCCTCGTGGGCGACGACCCGGCGAGCGCCGTCTACACGCGCAACAAGGAGAAGGCGTCGAAGGAGGTCGGCATGAACGGCGAGCTCCATCGGCTTCCCGCGGAGACGAGCGAGGCCGAGCTCCTCGCCCTCATCGCGCGCTTGAACGACGACGCGAGCGTCGACGGGATCCTCGTGCAGCTCCCGCTTCCGAAGAGCATTCGCGAGATGGCCGTCCTCGACGCGGTCTCGCCAGCGAAAGACGTCGACGGCTTTCATCCACAAAACGCCGGCCTCTTGGCGTCGGGAAGGCCAGCGCTCGTGCCCTGCACCCCCCGCGGCTCGATGCGCCTCATTCGCGAGAGCGGTGCAAAGCTCGCCGGCGCCCACGCCGTGGTTGTTGGTCGAAGCAACATCGTCGGCAAGCCGATGGCGCAGCTTCTGCTCGCCGAGCACGCCACCGTGACCATCGCCCACTCGCGCACGAGCGACCTCGCGAGCGTCTGCCGCAGCGCCGATGTGCTCGTCGCGGCGGTGGGCAAGGCCGAGCTCATTCGCGGGTCGATGATCAAGCCCGGCGCCATCGTCATCGACGTGGGCATCAACCGCGTCCCGGCGGAAGAGCCCGGCAAGACGAAGCTCGTGGGTGACGTGGCCTTCGCCGAAGCGAAGGAAGTCGCTGGCGCCATCACGCCGGTGCCCGGTGGCGTGGGCCCCATGACCATCGCGTGCTTGCTCGAGAACACGCTTCGCGCGGCGTGGCTCCGCGAAGGCGTGACGCCTTAGAGCCTACTTGAGCAGCTTGTCGAGGACGCGGTCGAGCGCGTCGAGATCCTTGTAGGGGATCACGAGCTCGCCCTTGTTGCCCTGATCGCGCACGACAACCGCTGTGCCGAGCGCGCGCGTGAGCCGGCCCTCGAGATCGCGCAGCGACGCCGACTTGGCCGCGGCCGGTGCGGCGTCTTTGCCCTTGCCGCTTCCGCTCTTGGCTCGAGCCTTGCGAACGAGATCTTCGGTGGCGCGCACGCTGAGCTTCCCGCGCAGGACCTTGTCGGAGAGGTCTTCCAACGCCTTTTCGTCGGGGGCGCCCAAGAGCGCTCGTGCATGCCCTTCCGATAGCTCGCCGGTCACCACTTTGTGCCGAATGCGCTCCGGCAGCTTCAGGAGCCGCAGCGCGTTGGCCACTGTCGTTCGGTCTTTGCCAACACGCTCAGCGAGGCTCTCCTGCGTGTAGCCGTGCTCCTTCACGAGCCGCGAATAGGCTTCCGCGAGCTCGATGGGGTTTAGGTCTTCGCGCTGAACGTTCTCGATGATGGCGAGCTCGAAGGCTGCCTTGGTGGAGACGTCTTTGACGACGACCAAGACCTCTCGCAGGCCCGCTTTCTGCGCAGCGCGCCATCTCCGCTCGCCGGCGATGAGCTCGAACTCGTCGGCGCCCGGCTTCGCGCGACGCACCACAAGGGGCTCGAGGAGGCCGTGTTGTTCGATGGATAGGGCGAGCTCGTCGAGCGCGAGGCCGTCGAAGTGCTGGCGCGGCTGGCCCTTCTGCGGCCGAATCTTCTCGATGGCGCACGAAAAGACGCTCTTGTCGCCGTACGACGGCGTGGGCGCGGCGACGGGCAAAAGTGCGTCGAGGCCGCGGCCGAGGCCGCGTTTCGGTTTCTCGATCACGCGGCTCCCCCAGAGCGCGGCGCCGCGTCCTTGCGCGGCCGGGCCTTGAGCGCGCCGTGCCCCTCGAGCAGCTCCTTCGCCAGCGCCAAGTAGCCTTGCGAGCCTTTGGACTGAGCGTCGTAGAGGAGCGCGGGCCGGCCGTGCGAAGGCGCCTCCGAGAGGCGAATGTTGCGCGGGATGACCGCGTCGAAGACGCGGAAGTGCTTCTTCACTTCGTCGCCAACCTGATGCGCCAGGTTGTTTCGCGCATCGAACATGGTGAGCACGATGCCTTCGACCTCGAGCCCCGGGTTCGTGCCCTTCTTGATGCGGTCGATGGTGGCCATGAGGTGCGTGAGCCCCTCGAGCGCGTAGTACTCGCATTGCAAGGGCACGAGCACGTGCGTCGAGGCCGTGAGCGCGTTGACCGTCAGAAGGCCCAAGGACGGCGGGCAGTCGATGAACACGTAGTCGTAGGCGCCGGCGGTCGCGGCGGCGAGGGCGTCACGGAGCCGCGTGGCGCGATCCGGCTCGTCGACGAGCTCGATCTCGGCGGCGACGAGATCTTGCGTCGCGGGCGCTAGAAAGAGGCTGCCGATCTCCGTCGGCACCACGATGTCCGCGAGCGTCGCCCGCCCGATGAGCACGTCGTAGATGCTCTTCTCCACGGAGCGCGGGCGCACCCCGACGCCGGAGCTCGCGTTGCCCTGCGGGTCCATGTCGAGCAGGAGCGTGCGCACCTCGGCGGCGGCGACGCTTGCGGCGAGGTTCACGGCTGTCGTGGTCTTGCCGACGCCGCCCTTCTGATTGACGACGGCAATGATGCGCGTGCTTGCGCGCGCGCCCTCGGTCTTCGCCGCTGCTGCCGTCTTTCGCGTCATCGCCCGGTGCTTGCTCTACCCGAAGCGCGAGAATGAGGGCGCGCTTTTTTGACGTGCACCGCACACGTAGTATGGTGTCGGCAGATGTAGGCAATCAGTCGGTGTCAAGGGAATCCGGCGCTGAAACGAGTGCCTGGTTCATCGACTGAAGGAGCGGGAGGCTGCGATGCGAAGCGACCAACGAAGGACGCTCGGTGGGGTTCGATCCGCCGTTCGGCAGGATCAGCAGGATCAGAAGGGGCGCCTGATGGCGGCCCTCCACGGCGAGCCCGAGCTCGCGCCCGGCATCCAGCGCTCGCACGACCGCGCCTTCTGGAGCCGCCGGCCCCTCGGCGCCCACGCCGACGCGCGCGTCATCGCCGCCGGCTGAATCAAAGAGTTGGTTCGCTCTCGCGGGCGAGCACAGACACACGGAACGAAAGAACGGAGAAGCCATGGCCCGGAAGAACTACGGATCGATCGAAGAGTTCGAGCGCGAAGAGCTCCGCCCGCACTTCAAGGTTGGGTTCACCTTCGAAGACCTGATGCAGGAGACGAGCTTCGAAGGCACCGACCTCCTCTTTGACGATCAACACGACGAATACGATCCCGACGCCTTCGACGACGAAGACTGAGAGGAGCGCCTCACCGCTTCACTTGAATTTGCCGCGCGGCAGAGCCTCCTCCCGGAAAGCCGCGCGTTCTCGCCCCTCGGTCTCGCCTGACCGAGGGGCTTCTTTTTTTGTCGCGCGCGCGGTCGCGCGCACAACGTCGCCTGTTGGTCAGCGTCCGCAAAGCTCGCGCGAGCCCTTGACGGCGCGGCCTCCCGGCGGCCTCATGAAGGCGTGCGTCGTCCGCCCGCCCAGCCGCCGCCCGCCCAACATGCGGGCCCTCCCGGCGCGGGACCGGTGCCACGCACCGTCTACATGGAGCCGGTGATCTACCGGGCGCCGTATCCCTACGCTGGCGGCGCTCCGCCAGACCCGGCAGCGCGGGGGCCCGCTTGGGCGGCACCGGCAGCCGCCCGGCCCGCGCCCGCTTACCCATCGCAGCCCTATCCCGAGCGAAGGGCGGCGGCCGGTCAGGCGTTCGGTCCTGCGCCGGCGCGCGCAGCCCAGCGGCCGGCGGGCCCGGGCCTCTTTCGGCGCCTCGTCTCGCTCGTCTTCACGCTCATCACCGTGGTGCTTGTTCTTGGCGGGGCAGGGCTCGTCGGCCTTGCGCTCCTCGCTCGCGAGGGCGTGAGCCCCATCGCAGACGAAGACCTCCCCGTCACGCTGCCGGTTCAGCCCATCGCGATTCCCGACCGCACGCCCCTCGTGGGAAAGCCCGACAAGGTTGGCGAGACCGCCTGGACCTCGGGCACCTGCGGCGACTTCTCCAAGGAGCGTGATTTGCCGGCGTACCAGGCGGGTCGCAGCTCCGGTTCGGCGGGCGCGCTCCGCGGACGCACGGCGGCGCTCGTGCTCAAGCTTCACAGCCCCTCGATGGTGTGGACCAAGTCCGCCGAGCTCACCGTCGAGCGCGCCGCGCTCATGGCCCAGCGCTTCTACCTCACGCAAGCGACGGCGCACGGCGTGACCGATCTGCGCTTCGACCTCATCCCCTGGGGCCTTCGCACGAACTACCAGATGCCGTCGCTGAACCTTGAGGCCAACCAGCGCTTGCCCTCCAAGACGATGGACCTCATTCGCGAGAGCTCGCGCGCGTCCATCGAAGCGGCGCTCGGCGCCAAGCTCGATCGCGTGATCCAAGAGCTCCGCCGCGACGGCTACCAGAACGTGGCGCTCTTCGTGTTCTTCCCCGTGAAGACCAAGGCCCGCAACTTCGCCGTGCCGTCTTATCGGAGCGCGCCCAACGATTACCCCGAGGCCGCGTACCTCTTCGCGCCGTCGAGCGACTTCGGCCAGTTCGCCGTCACGCTCGCGCACGAGGGGATGCACCTCTTTGGCGCCGACGACCTCTACCGCATCAAGAACGTCGACAAGCGCGACGACGACGACATCATGGGTGAATACTGCACGGGATTTTTGCGGGCGAAGGTCAACGACGCGACGTCGTTCGCCGTCGGGTGGCGCCCTGCCGCGCCAGTGCGCGGCTACAAGTTCGACGTCAAATAGGCCTCCCGAGCCGGTCGACGCGCTCCTTCACCCCTTGGTGAGGATCATCGCCAGCGCAATCCAGAGCGCGCCGGCGACGACGGCGGCGGCGAGGTTGCCGCGCGCGATCTCTTCCTCGAGGTCGATGCGCTTCAGCACGTACTTGTCCATGGCCTTGATGGCGATGGCACCGACGAAGATGGTGATGACCCCGAAGAAGAGGTGGACGACCATCGAGATCGCGCTCGCGCGAATAAGGGAGAGCTCGGGCATGGCCCAACGTCGCGCGAGTTGGGGGCGCGGGTCAAAGGACTGTCAAAGGGGCAGAGCGGGGGTAGACCGGGCAGGGGGGGCGAGATATCGTGCTCTCCCTTTCCCCTTCAAGGTCCAATGCAAGTCAACGTTCAGCGCATCTCGCCCGTGGTCATGGAGCTCGCCGTCGAGGTCCCCGTTCAAACCGTCAAAGCCGAAATCGACAAGGCCTACACGAACCTTGCTCGCAAGGCGCACATCAAGGGGTTCCGGCCCGGCAAGGCGCCGCGGAGCGTGCTCACGCACCTCTTCTCAGGGCAGGTCGCGACCGACGTCGCCAACGTCCTCGTCAACGACACGCTGCCGCGCATCCTCACGGAGAAGAACGTGACGCCGGTCAGCACGCCGCAGGTCGAGCCGGGCGCGCTCAACGCGTCCACGGCCTTCAGCTACAAGGCCCGCTTCGAGGTCTCGCCGGAGATCAAGGAAGTCGTCTGGGAGGGTTTTGACCTCATCCGTCCGAAGATCGAGGTCGAAGACAAGATGGTCGACGAGTGGATCGACCGCCTCCGCCAGGGCATGTCGACGCTCAAGGCGCCGGAGCCGGCGCGGCCGACCAAAGCCAACGACGTCGTCACCATCGACTTCACGCTCTCCGTCGGAGGCAAAGAGATCAAAGACGGAGGCGGCCAAGGTGTGCAGCTCGAGCTGGGCGCCGGTCAGGTGCTCCCGGAGCTCGACGCGGCCCTCCTCGGCAAGGCCGTCGGCGACAAGTTCGAGGTCGACGCCAAGTTCCCCGACGAGCATCCCCGCGACGACTTCAAGGGCAAGACCGGCCGCTTCGCCGTGACCATCACGGAATCGAAGGAGAAGGTCCTGCCCAAACTCGACGACGAATTCGCGAAGGATATGGGCTCCTTCCAGACGCTCGTTGAACTGCGTGCCGACGTTCACGACAAGCTCACCAAGCAGGTCAAGGATCAGTCCGAGATCGCTGTCGCCGAACAGGTCGTCACCAAGCTGAACGAGTCCAACAAGGTCGACGTCCCCCCGAGCCTCGTCGAGCAGCAGACCCGCATCATGGAGCAAGAGTTCGTGATGCAGGCGCGCCGCATGGGCCAGCGCTTCACCCAAGCGCAGGCGCAAGAAGTCGGCGTGAAGATCCGCATCGACGCGGAGCGCAAGGTCCGCGCGGGCCTCCTCATGGCGGCCATCGCCCAGAAGCTCGAGATGAAGATCACCGAGGCCGACATCGAGAAGGGCCTCGAGGAGCTCGCGCAAGAGACCGGGAAGAATGTCGCCAAGCTGCGCGTCGAATACCGCGAGAAGTCGAAGCGCGACATGCTCGTCGGCATGATCCTCGAGGACAAGATCTTGGACCTCATCGAAGGCAAGGCGAAGATCAAAGAGGGCACCCTCGAAGAGGCCCAGAAGGCGCAAGGCGGCTCCGCTGGCGAAGCGAAGGCCGAGGCGAAGTCTGACGCCAAACCCGAAGGGGACGCGCCCAAGTCCGAAAAGGGCGAAGGCAAAGCGAAGTCGAAGAAGGCGAAGAAAGGCGAGGACGAATGAAAAGGCCGGAGACCCGCACCCAAGCGATCCAGACGCTCGAGCGTGCGAAGGACTTCATTCCCTACCCGACGGTCGTCGAGACGACCCATCGCGGTGAGCGCAACTGGGACATCTTCAGCCGCCTGCTGAAGGACCGCATCGTCTTCCTCGGCACCGAGATCAACGACGATGTGGCCAACATCATCATCGCGCAGTTCTTGTTTCTCGAGAGCGAAGATCCCGACAAAGACATCATGCTCTACATCAACTCCCCCGGCGGGGTGGTGACGAGCGGTCTCGCGATCTACGACACCATGCAGTACGTGCGCTGCCCGGTGGCTACCACGTGCCTCGGCATGGCCGCCTCCATGGCCGCCGTGCTCCTTGGCGCGGGTTACAAGACGCGTCGCGGCTCGCTCCCCAACTCCCGCATCATGATCCACCAGCCGCACGGCGGCGCTCGCGGTCAGGCGACGGACATCGAGATCCAGGCGCGCGAGACGCGGCACCTCAAAGACACCCTCACCAACATCCTCGCCAACGCGACGGGTAAAGATCGCGAGCAGGTCCACAAGGACATCGACCGCGACTTCTGGATGGGGTCGCAGCAGGCCAAGGAGTACGGCCTCATCGACGAGGTCGTCCCGGCTCGCACGAAGGGCGCGCCGAAGGAAGCGAAGTAGGCGGTTTTAGCCGTTCTCTCTCGCTTGTCGGGCACGCCATCGCGCGTGCCATCACGAGCCGGGACGCACCGCCCCCCTCGCTGGCTCAGAGCTGGTTCAGAGCTGGTTCAGAGCTGGGTCAGAGGCGCGGGGTGCTCCCGGCTCTTTCTTTTGGTCACGGGCGTCCGTTCACCGAGAGTGAGTGCTTCGGGACCACATGGCGCAAGCTTGCGGTGCCCCTCGGGCGCGTCTAAGCTCGGGTTCGTGTTCGTGAAGGTCCTTCATTCGATTGCCCTCGGGGCGAAGTAGGCGGAGACAGTGGTGGAGCGCAGGCGAGACGATCACACGAGCGGTAACCTCAATTGCTCCTTCTGCGGAAAGTCGCAGAAAGAGGTCAAGAAGCTCATCGCCGGTCCCACCGTCTACATCTGTGACGAGTGCATCGGACTCTGCAACGACATCATCGCCGAAGAGGTCGAGAAGGAAGAGCCGTACGGCGGCTCAACCCCGATCCCCAAGCCCTCCGAGATCAAGACGATCCTCGACGAGTATGTCGTTGGGCAGGATCGCGCCAAGAAGGTCCTCTCGGTCGCCGTCCACAACCACTACAAGCGCATCGACTCGCGCGTCGCTCAAGAAGACGTCGAGCTCCAGAAGAGCAACATCTTGCTCCTCGGCCCCACCGGCAGCGGCAAGACGCTCCTCGCGCAGACCCTCGCGAAGATCCTCCACGTGCCCTTCGCCATCGCCGACGCGACGACGCTCACGGAAGCCGGCTACGTCGGCGAGGACGTCGAGAACATCATCGTTCAGCTCCTGCAGAACGCCGACCACGACGTGGAGCGCGCCCAGCGCGGCATCGTCTACATCGACGAGATCGACAAGATCTCTAGGAAGAGCGACAACCCCAGCATCACGCGCGACGTCTCCGGCGAAGGCGTGCAGCAGGCGCTCCTCAAAATCATCGAAGGCACCGTCGCCAACGTGCCGCCGAAGGGCGGTCGC
The DNA here is from genome assembly GCA_016703425.1 of Myxococcales bacterium. NCBI lineage: Bacteria > Pseudomonadati > Myxococcota > Myxococcia > Myxococcales > Myxococcales bacterium. The sequence continues at coordinate 1,174,657 of JADJCA010000001.1, read as the reverse complement.
AAGCACCCGCAGCAAGACTTCTTGCAGGTCGACACGACCAACATCCTCTTTATCTGCGGCGGCGCCTTCGTCGGCCTCGACCAGATCGTTCAGCGCCGCATCGGCCAGCAGACGCTGGGCTTCGGCGCCGAGATCAAGAGCAAGAAGGACTTCAAGCTCGGCGAGCTGCTCGAGGTCGTGCAGCCGGAAGACCTCTTGAAGTTCGGGCTCATCCCCGAGTTCATCGGCCGCTTGCCCGTCGTGGCCACGCTGCACGAGCTCAACGAAGACGCCCTCGTCGACATCCTCACGAAGCCCAAGAACGCCATCGTGAAGCAGTTCCAGAAGCTCTTCGAGATGGACGGCGTGAAGCTCAAGTTCACGAAGGGCGCGCTCTCGGCCGTTGCTCGCGAGTCGCTCGCGCGTAACTCCGGCGCCCGCGGCCTCCGCGCCATCCTCGAGACGGCGATGCTCGACATCATGTACGAGGTCCCCTCGCGCACCGGCATCAAGGAAGTCGTGATCAACGAAGAGGTGATCACGAAAAAAGAGCCGCCGCTCATCGTCTACCAAAAGGAAGCCGAAGCCGGCTGATCCGCTTCCGGCGCGGCTCGCGCGCCCGAACGACGACGCCTAAGGAGGCCCGCGCGCTCCGCCAGCCGCGCGGCCTCAGTCGATGACGGTGATGGTCAACATCCCGTTTACGGTGGCGTCCAGCGACGCCTGCCGATCGGCGACGCAAACGTCGACGCGGGAACGCCCTCGGCCCCGAAAGGCGCCGCCCGTGTCCACCACGCGGAACTCAATTTCACGCCCGTATTTGGCTTCGAATTCCTGAATCCGAAGCTTCTGCCCGTAGGGAAAGGCGTTGGTGTCCATGGCCAAGGAAACGTATTCGTCGGCCCCGCTCAGGTAGCCTTGAAGCGTTCGGAGCCGGGCTCCCTTGCGGTCGACGAAACCGCCCTCGATGGCTGAGTTGTCAGGAAAATAGCCGGTGGCCTTGGCCTGGAACGTCTCGCCGGGACTGCCGGCAAGAGCGCTACCGCCGGCGGCAGCGGCGGGGGCGTCGCCGGGCGGCGCCAACTCCAAGTACGCGCCGTGGCAAAACCCATGGCTGCCATCCGCAACGGTCACCGCGTAGTACGCTCCCTGCGGTTGTCCATCGTCAAGGGTCACCGCGGTGCCTGCGGGCAAGAGCCGAATCAGCGTTCCGTCCGTGGAGGGGGCGTCGCGAAGCCGGACTGGCGTCATGGTGACGGCTTTGGACCCCGCTGGGAGCGCCGCGGTCAAGGGGCCCTGGTCTTCGGCCAAGTCCTCTCGCGCCGCCGCTCCGCAGGCGGTGCTGCCTCCCGCGAGGAGCATGGTCGCGACCCAGAGCAGTGCTCCACCGATGCGCATGCGGCGACGTTACCGGGCGCCCCGAAAAGCACACGTCTCCGAGACGTGTCAGACGGCGCATCGCATTTTCTGAAGGGCGACATGCAAAGTGCATCGGTTAGGTCGGCGCGACGTTTGACGTCGGTGCGTCTCGTGCCGTTGCTTCTGCCGAGGTTGACGTCCGCGAGACGCACCCTGCTGGGCGGTGAAGGTTCGAATCGGCCACCCCAGCAGCCCTTTCCCCGCCGCGCCCATTGCCGTGGCGCCGCGTCGATGGCAAAAAGGATGCCGATGTTTTTTTAAGTCCGACGAAGGGAAGGGCCCTGTGACCAAGAAGCGAGTGGTTCCGCTGCTTCCGCTCCGCGACATCATCGTGTTCCCGCACATGGTGAGCCAGCTGTTCGTCGGCCGCGAGCGGTCCATCAACGCGCTCGACGCCGCCATGACGCGCGACAAGGAGATCTTCCTCGCCGCGCAGAAGAACGCGAAGACCAACGAGCCGACGCCGGAGGACATCTTCACGGTCGGCACCGTCGGCACGGTGATGCAGCTGCTCCGCCTGCCCGACGGCACCGTGAAGGTCCTCGTCGAGGGCAAGCGCCGCGCGCGGACCAAGAAGTTCGTGCAGACCGACGAGTACCTGCTCGTCGAGGTCGAGGACATCGTCGAAGCGGCGGGCCGCACCGTCGAGACCGAGGCGCTCATGCGCTCCGTGCAATCGGCCTTCGAGATGTACGTGAAGCTGAACAAGAAGGTTCAGCCGGAAGTCTTGATGAGCGTGCAGACGATCGAAGACCCTGCACGCCTCTCCGACACCATCGTCGCCAACCTGCCCACCATCAAGCTCACCGATCGGCAAGGCCTCCTCGAGATGGAGGACTCGCAGAAGCGCCTCGAGCGTCTCCACGAGCTGATGCAGGCCGAGATCGAGATCCTTCAAGTCGAGAAGAAGATCCGATCACGCGTCAAGAAGCAGATGGAGAAGACGCAGAAGGAGTACTACCTAAACGAGCAAATGCAGGCCATCCAGAAGGAGCTGGGCGGCGGCGAGCGCGACGAGTTCAAAAACGAGATCCAAGAGATCGAAGAGCAACTCAAGGCGAAGAAGCTCTCAAAAGAGGCCGTCGGCAAGGTCAAGAAGGAGCTGAAGAAGCTCAAGATGATGCACCCCACGAGCGCCGAAGCCACGGTGGTGCGCAACTACATCGACTGGATCCTGACGCTCCCCTGGGGCGAGGCCAGCGAAGAGAACTACGACCTCAAGGCCGCCGAGCAGATCCTCGACGAGGATCACTACGGTCTCCGCCGCATCAAGGAGCGCATCATCGAGTACCTCGCCGTGCAGGCGCTCACGAAGAAGCTCCGTGGGCCGGTGCTCTGCTTCGTCGGGCCGCCGGGCGTCGGCAAGACGAGCCTCTGCAAGAGCATCGCGCGCTCCACCGGCCGCAAGTTCGTGCGCCTGTCACTGGGCGGCGTGCGCGACGAAGCCGAGATTCGTGGCCACCGCCGCACGTACATCGGCGCGATGCCCGGCAAGATCATCCAGTCACTCAAGAAGGCCGGCACGTCGAACCCGGTCTTCCTCCTCGACGAAGTCGACAAGATGTCGAGCGACTTCCGCGGCGATCCCGCGGCGGCGCTCCTCGAGGTGCTCGACAGCGAGCAGAACCACGCCTTCGGCGATCACTACCTCGATCTCGACTACGACCTCTCCGACGTCATGTTCATCACGACGGCGAACACGCTGTCGCAGATCCCGGTGCCGCTCCAGGATCGCATGGAGATCATCAACCTCTCGGGCTACACCGAGTTCGAGAAGCTCAACATCGCCGTGAAATACCTCGTGCCGCGCAACAAGACGGAGTGCGGCCTCGACGACGTCGACTTCACGATCACCGAAGGCGCCCTCCGCACCATCATCCATCACTACACGCGCGAGGCCGGCGTTCGCTCGCTCGATCGCGAGATCTCCAGCGTCTGCCGGAAAATCGCGCGTCAGGTCGTCGACGAGGGCAAAGACAAGGTCACCGTCATCGAGGCGAAACACGTCCCGAAGTACCTCGGGGTGCCGAAGTTCCGCCTCGACCGTCGTGAAGAGCACGATGAGGTCGGCCTCACCAACGGCCTCGCGGTCACGTACGCCGGCGGTGAGACGCTCGCATGCGAGGTGGCCGTGCTCCCCGGCAAGGGCAAGCTGCTCGTGACCGGCATGCTCCAGAAGATGATGGAGGAGAGCGGTCAGGCGGCCATGAGCTACATCCGCGCTCGCGCCGGCGTGCTCGGCCTCGAGCCGGACTTCTACCAAAAGGTCGACGTCCACGTTCACTTCCCCGATCCGAACCCGAAAGACGGCAACAGCGCCGGTGTCACCATCACGACGTCCATCGCGAGTGCCCTCACGCGGGTCCCCGTGAAGCGCAACGTCGCGATGACCGGCGAGGTCACGCTACGCGGCCGCGTCCAGGCCATCGGTGGTCTCAAGGAGAAGCTCCTCGCGGCCCACCGCAGCGGCATCACGACGGCCATCGTGCCTCGCGAGAACCGCCGCGATCTGCGCGAGGTGCCGCGTCGCGTGCTCAAGTCGATGCGCATTCTGCTCGTCGAGCACATGGATGACGTGCTCCGTGAGGCGCTTGCGTGGCCCAACCCCGACGCTGTCTTCGGTCCCGCCAAGGACTCGATGGAATACATCGGCGGCGAGCTCGTCGTGCGCGGCGTGCCGGTGCCGAAGCCGTCGGGCGATCCGGCGCCGGCGCCCGTTGGCCACTGAGGCGGCGGACCATGCTGGCAGGTCGCATTGGACCCCGCGCCTTTGGGGCGGGACTCGCTTCCGTGCTCGCCGTCGTGGCGGTGTCGTGCGGAGGCGATGACGGCGACGCCCCCGGCGTCTCCGGTTCTGAAGCCGACGGGAGTGGGAGCCCTTTGGGCGACGCCGCGACGTCCACCGATGGCGCCTCGACGAGCGAGGTCTCCTCGTCGGTGGACGCCACGCCTCAGGGCGACGCGACGACGATTCCCGACGCGACGCTCCCCGATGCCGCAGACGCCGCGCCCGCGGGCCCTTGCGTGGGCAGCTCCGGCTGTGCCGCATCCACCGTGTGCTCCCAAGCGACGGGTGCTTGTGTTGCGAAGCAAGGGGCTATCTGCTCGCCTGTCGCGGATGGCGGCGCGCCGTCGCTCGACGGCGGCGGTTCTGCCTGCGGGGGCATCCTTGGCTGCGGCGCTGGAGCCTGCGCGTACTCGTCCCTCGAGCTCGACACGAGCACGGGTGAATACGTCGGTCGCTTCGGGCGCTGCGCCGAAGCCTGCGACCCATGCAACGACAAGTGCAGCGCAGGCACGTGCGTCGCGCGCGTCGGGGGCGGGGGCTTCTGCGCGCTCGCCCCGCTCGCCGCGGAAGGCGCTTCGTGCGGCTCGCTTGGGGCGCTCAACGTATGCGCGGCCGGCCGGAGTTGCTCGCTGGGCCCGTCGGGCGCGGGGCCCGCGACGTGCGTTCGGGTTTGTCGGCCCAACGCGCCGGGGGCCCGGTCACTGGAGGGTCCCAACGCTGACGAGAGCTCCGACTGCGCCGCCAATGAGCTGTGTCGTTACGCCGCGTCGCCGGCCGACGGACGCGTCTGGCAATGCGACGCCGTGACGGCCGTTGGTACGGGCCAGGCTTGCAGCGCTCCTCTGGCCAAGTACTGCAAGTTTCCCGACACATGCTTCGGGCTCACGCGGACGTGCACGCCAACCGATTGCACCGTCGACCCTTGTCCCGGCGCCGTTGCGTGTCGAACCATCGATGGCAACAACGTCTGCGTCGCGCCGGGGACCGTCGGCAGCCTCGGCCGCTGCGTGGAGCAAGCGGATTGCCGGGCAGGGCTCACGTGCACCTTCACCCTTGGCGCGATGCGGTGCGCGTAGCAAGCGCCGGCGGGTCCTAGCAGGGCTCGCTTGACCGACGCGTGCGACGGTGAGAGCTTGACGTGAGCCGAGGCGCGAAGGCGTCCTGGGCGGGTAGCTCAGTGGCAGAGCGCTGGCCTTACAAGCCGGATGTCGCAGGTTCAATCCCTGTCCCGCCTACTAAAGTCTCTCTGCCCCATCGGTGCCGATAGAACACTGAAGAAGAGAGCCGTCGTCGACGGCGCGCGCCATTGGGGCGGCCGGGCGCAGCTTGCCGCCGCGCCGCGCGAGGTCTAGAGCGCCGCCATGCACAAGTCGACGCAAGGCTCAGCGGTGCCCGGAGCGCTTCTCGGTCTCGTTCTCGCCCTGTCCACCCTCGGAGCTTGCGACGAGTCCATTTCCGCCACACCGGCGCCTCCGGCGCCGTCCACGGTCCCGAGCACGCCGCCCGATCCGCCTGCGACCCCGGGATGGCAAACGGTCGCCAAGGAGCTTCCCGAGGCGCTCCTCAGCGTGTCGGGCACCTCGAGCACCGACGTCTGGGCCGTCGGCGCCGACAAGTCGCCGACGGGGCCGCTCGTTCTGCACTACGACGGCAAGGCCTGGGCCTCGCTGAACTCGGGGCAACACGCGGACCTGTGGTGGGTGCACGCCTTGCCGGGCGGGCCGGTCTTCATGGCCGGCGCCGGGGGGATGGTCTTGCGGGTGAAGGACGGCGTCTTCGAGCGGATGAAGACGCCCGGCCTGGGCAAGGACACGGTCTTCGGCGTCTGGGCCGCCAGCGCGCAAGACGCTTACGCCGTCGGCGGCTGGTCCGGCCACAGCGGGTTCTTGTGGCACTTCGACGGCGCCGCCTGGAAGCCCGTTCGCCTCCCCGACGACATGCCACGTCTTGCCAACGGCGAGGTGCCCGGGCTCTTCAAAGTGTGGGGGAGCTCGGCGCAAGACGTCTGGGTCGTTGGTGGCGCGGGCGCCGTGCTCCGGGGCAACGCAGCGGCCGGCTTCAAGGTGGTGCCCACGGCCACCAAGGAGACCCTCTTCACGATCCACGGCGCGAGCGACGGCCTCGTCGCCACCGTCGGTGGCGGCAGCAACGGCGTCATCCTCGAGCAGAACGGCGCGGCAGGCGGCCTTGGCGACGCATCACCGGTTGGCGCGCCGCTCATCCAGGGCGTGTTTCTCATGGGCAAGGGCCTCGGCTATGCCAGCGGTGAGCGGGGTCTCGTCTACGGGCGGCAAGGCGATCGATGGAGCCTGCTCGAACACGGACAGTCGCTCGGCGTGCAGTCGTTGCATTCTGCATGGGTTGACGAGACGGGCCGGCTTTGGTCCGTCGGTGGGAACGTGCTTTCGCCATCGCTCGACAAGGGCGCCATTTTGACCTTCGGTGCGCCCGTCGCGAGCTACGCGCCGGCATTGCCGGTCACCGACGGCGGCAGTGGCGACGCCCCCGCGTCGGTCACGTGTCCGCCGGCCACGGTGGCCGCCGCGCAAGACAAGTCGGTGGCTCGCCAATGGGACGAGCAGATCCTCGCCTCGATTCGGCGTGACTTGCCTCGACCGCCCGTCCACGCGCGCAACCTCTTTCACATGTCGGCGGCCATGTGGGACGCCTGGGCCAGCTACGACGCGACCGCCGACGGCGTCTTCGTCACGGAGAAGAACACGTCGGCCGATACGGAAGCGGCGCGCCGAGAGGCCGTGAGCTACGCCGCATACCGCATCTTGTCGAAGCGTTATGCGGCCGCCGTCGGCGGCGCCATTTCGCTGGCTTGCTACGACGCGGTGCTCAAGCGCCTCGGCTACGATCCCGCCGTCACCACCACGGTGGGCACGACGCCGAGCGCCGTGGGCAATCGCATCGCCGCCGCCATCCTCGCGTCGGCCGCAAACGACGGGGCCAACGAAGGTGCCAACTACGCCGACCCTGGCTACGTGGCCCTGAATCCGGCCCTCGTCATGGACCAGATCGGCACGCCGCTGGCCACGAACCCGGAGCTTTGGCAGCCCCTCAACCTTGCCGTTGCGGCCACGCAGAACGGCATCGTCCTTCCGGCCGGTGTGCAGACCTATATCGGCTCGCAGTGGGGACTCGTCACGCCCTTCGCGCTCAAGAAGGTCAACGCGAGCGACCCGTGGCACGATCCGGGCCCCATGCCGAAGATGGGCGCGTCGATGCGCGACTGGGTCAAGGATGTCCTGACCCGTGCGTCGGAGCTCGATCCCGGCTCGGGCAAGACCGTCGACATCTCACCGGGCGCGTTTGGCAACAACGGGCTCGGTGCCGATGATGGAACAGGTCACGCCACCAACCCGGTGACGGGCCTGCCCTATGCGGCCAACGTCGTCTTGCTCGCCGACTTCGGTCGATCGCTCGCCGAGTTTTGGGCCGATGGTCCGAAGTCTGAGACGCCCCCGGGCCACTGGAACACGCTCGCCAACTACGTGGCCGACGCCCCCGGCTTCTCACGCAAGTTCGAGGGCGCCGGCTCCACGCTCGACGCATTCGAGTGGGACGTGAAGATCTATCTCGCCTTGAACGGCGCGCTCCACGACGCGGCGTGTACGGCGTGGGACATCAAGCGTCGCTACCAGGCGGGGCGACCCACGACCTACGTCCGATACATGGGGGGCAAAGGGCAAGCGACGGATCTTGCGTCGCCGGCCTTTAGCACCGACGGCCTGCCGCTCGTGCCGGGCCTCATCGAGGTCATCACCCGAGAGAGCTCGGCAGCGGGGCAACGGCACGAACACTTGCACTTGTACGTGGGACAAATCGCCGTTCGCTCCTGGCGAAGTGAGCCGGGCGATCGGGCCGGTGAGCTGGGCGGCGTCGGATGGATCCGCGCCGTCGAGTGGTTCCCCTATCAGCGGCGCAACTTCGTCACGCCGCCCTTTCCCGGCTTCATTTCCGGCCACAGCACTTACAGCCGCAGCGCCGCCGAGGTTCTGGCGGCGCTGACGGGTAGCGCCTTCTTTCCCGGGGGGCTTGGCGAATACACGATTTCGCCTGGCTTCCTGAGCTTCGAGAAGGGCCCCACCGTGCCCATCAAGCTTCAGTGGGCCACGTATTACGACGCCGCCGACCAAGCGGGGCAGTCACGCATCTGGGGTGGCATCCACATCGTGCCCGACGACTACCAAGGGCGCGTCCTGGGAAGCCTCGTGGGCAAGGGCGCCACGGCGCTCGCGAAGAAGCATTTCGACGGCTCGGCGCGCTAGCGTGGCCCGTCGCGTTGACGAGCGATCCGTCGACGCGACCGAACGCGCCTAGCGAGCGGCTCATCCGCGAAGGCTCGTCCTTTGCTAACCGCCGCCGTACTCTTCCGGGCATGAGAGTCACGCTCCGCCCGCGTCGTTCCGCCGTCCTTGTCGCGCTCCTCGTTGGCGCGGTGGCTCCCGCCGCGGCGTGCGGCGGCTCCGGCGCCGACGCGGTCATCGCGCCTGCCGACGACGCCGCCGCCGCGACCGACGGCGCGAGCAGCTCCGACGCGACTGTCACGACGAGCGACGGTGCGGTGGTTACCGACGCGGCGTCCACGGACGCGGCCCTGGCCGACTCGACCGCGATGGATGCCGGCGTGGTCGACGCGACGGTGCTAGGCGATGGCGGGGCCGACGGCGCGAGTGTGGTCGATGGCGGCACCGATGCGCGGCCTCCACGCGACACGGGACGCGACGGCGCCGTGGTGACCGATGCCGACGCCTGCCCGCCGGCGCCCACGGGCACCAATCGCCACGTCTACGTCGACTCCACGGCCAATCCGGCTGTCGCCAATGGGTCGGAGGTGTGCCCCTTCCGCCAGATCACGGACGCCGTCAATCAGACGACGCCACCGGGCGTCGGCCAGACGCTGACGATTCACGTCTGGGGTGAGGCGCCGGGGACGCAATACCAAGAGCCGAACGGCGTCACGCTCCCGCAGCGGACGACGCTCACGACGCAATGGGGCGGAGCGCCGGCCGACCCGAGCGTCGTCGTTCTTCGGTCCATTGGTGCCACGGCGCACGGCGGTGTCGTCCTCGTGCCCAACGCGTCGGTCCTCGAGGGCGTCACCGTCGATCCGACGGCCAGCTCGGCGCAGCACGGCGTCGTGCTCGCTGCCCTCACGGTGACAGCTCTGGCGCCGCCTATCGTGCGCAAGGTCTTGGCGTGGAAGGCGCCTCAGTCGGGCGTCTGGGTGCAGAACAAGGGCACGCTCGGTCCGGGGCTCGTCGCTCGCGAGAACGGCACCGGTGTGCGCATCGATGGCGCCGCGACGATCGCCGGCCCCGACACCCACATCGACAAGAACTCGGGCAACGGCCTCGAGATTGCGGGCTTGGCGGGTGGCACCACCGAGGTCACGGAAGCGACGGCTTCCGAAAACGGCAACCACGGCGTATCGCTAAGCGGCGCTGGCGCCTGCACGTTCACCAAGCTGACCGCCTCGAAGAACGGCGGACTGGGCCTCGGCGCGAACGGCGGCGCGACGCTGTCGTTGACCGCGAGCAACAGCGCCTTCGATGACAACGGTTGGAGCGGCGTCCTCGCCTATCCCGTCGGAGCCTCGGGGATCGGACCGGCGCTCGCGTTCGACGATGTTTCCGCCTCACGGAACGCCGTCGACGGGCTGCGCCTTAAGACGCACCAGGCGGTGAAGCTCGGCAAGATCGTGGCCGAAGGCAACGCCACCTCGCCGGGCGCGGAGGTTGGCGGCGCGGGCCTCTTCCTCGACGGCACCGGCACGTATTTCGTTCGCGAGGGGCGCTTCCTCGGCAACACCGTCGGCGTCTTGGTCGTGGGTCAACCGGGAAGCTTGAGCCTCGGCGAACCCAACTTCGGCGAAGCAGGCGACCTAGGCGGCAATGTTTTCGCTCGTGCGGTGCCTGGCAACAACGCGAAGGCGGGCATCTGCTACTTGGCGAGCCCGAAGAGCGCCTCGATCACGGCGCGCGGCAACGCGTGGTCGTCCTGCCCACCCGCGCAGACGGCCATCGCGAAGACCTCGGGCTTTCCGAAAGAGTGTTACAGCCCCGCGAGCTATGCAGACATCACGTTTCAACCGGCGGGCAACGGCGCCTCGTACGACGCCCCGCTCGACACCGGCTCCACCACGCCCGCTTGCACCGTGGGAAACTGAAGGGACGGCAAACGCCGGCGCCCGCGAGCTCAGTCCGCGTAGCCGAACTCGCCGAGCTCTTGGAACTGGTGATCGAAGATCGCGATCGAGCCCCAGTTGCCATAGGAGCGGCCGGAGGCCTCGATGGCGTAGCCGAAGCGCACGCCGCGCTTCTCGACCGCGTAGACCTCCGGCTGGGAGCCGCCGTTCGCGTACGAATGGCTCGCCAAGGGTCGGTAAGCATCAAGCGCCCGGCGAAGGACTTCGCCCGTCAGTTCGTCGACGAGCCGCACGGGCTTGCGGGAAAATCCGGCTCGGACCGTCGCCCACGTGCCGCCCTGCGTGCGTTCGAACATGAACGCGAGTTTCTCTTCCTGACCGAGACGATTGAACTCGGTCAGCGGATCGACACCGGCGGAGGTCTCGGTTAGCTCGCCATCGAACGTGTAGTAGGTGACGCCGCTCTCGTACTCCTTGAGCACATCGGCCTTTCGCCGACCTACTGGCGTGATGTCACCCTTCGAGAAGGTGACCGCGATGTCTCCCTGCTCGTAGCGCTCCGAGTCGGGGCAGCTCTCCATGTCGCGGACCAGCCCGTAACGCTTGTTGCCAACGCGCACGAAAGTGACGCACGCGTCGCCGACCTCGTAAGGGTCGAACTCTCCCACCACCATCTTCTCAACGGTGCCTGCGATGCGACACCGAGCGTCTGCCGAGCCCCTGCACTGGGCCCGCGTGAGGGCCTCCTCAGATTCGGCGGTGCTGTCCGAGTTCGGCGCGCCGGCGCAACCGATGAGGGCGGACCCGACGATGAGCAGCGAGAGCTTGGCGACCAGCTTCATGGAAAACCTCGACGAATCGGTGTGTGGACGGAGGTGGTTGTGTGTGGGTGAAAGCGAAGGAGCTGGATAGCACTCCGCCTCTCGCCGGCCAGTCAGAACCGCGAGGCATCGCAAAACGCCCGCCGCAGATCCGGGAATTTCAAGGGGAAGGAAAACGGGAAGGGCTCGCAGGGTGCCCGCGTAGCTCTTGAGGTGAAGTCTCGGACGTTCGTGCTGTGCCTGGCAGTTGGGCTCTGGGGGGTCGCCGCTTCGCCACTCGCCTGTGGCGGCGCGCCAAACGATGCCCCTGACGGCGGTCTTGGCACCGATGCGCCCGATGCGTCGAAGTTAGCCCTTCCGGATGCGCCTTCGAGTGGCGATGCAGGGACGGCCGGCGATGCAGGGACGGCCGGCGATGCAGGGACGGCTGGCGATGCGGGGCGCGAGCAGGGACGGCCGGCGATGCAGGACGGCCAGCGATGCAGGGACGGCCGGCGATGCAGGGACGGCTGGCGATGCAGGGACGGCCGGCGATGCAGGGACGGCTGGCGATGCAGGGACGGCTGGCGATGCAGGGACGGCCAGCGATGCAGGGACGGCCGGCGATGCAGGGACGGCCGGCGATGCAGGGACGGTGGTGACTGATCCGTTCGACCCAGCGAGTTGCACAGGCGCGCCCCTCTCTCCGGCGGCTGCGCTCGCCACGCTGGGCGGCTCGCCGTACGCGAAGCTCGCCGACGCGACGTTGCAGTGGCGCCGACGGACCTGCACCGGTAGCACGCCGGCAACGTGCGGCCCATGGATGCCGCCGGTCCCGTACACGCAGTCGTTCATCACGTACTCCGGTGGCGCGGCGACCGACACCACGGTGCTTACCATCGCCACGCACCTCGTGCTCTTCTCCGACCTGGGCGCGCCGCGGCTCTCCGTGCGCCACGTGACGTCGTTCGCTCACGCGGCCGCGGACAACAAGAAAGGTATCGTCTTCGAGTTCGAAGCCGATCCCATGGTCCGCCCGTACCCCGTGATCTTTGCGTGGGACGACGCCCCGAAGCCCTACCACTACCAGGACCTCTCGGCGTTCGTGGGCGACGGGAGTCAGGCCACGTTGACGGTACGCGAGCACTGCGCGCGCTACGCGGGGGCCTACGGCGTCGGCGCGGAAATCGTCGGCCTCTACCGCTGGTGAGCTGCCGGTCGCAGGCCCGCGCCATCCGTCGTCTCCCGCGGGTGTACCGACGCCGAGCCGCAGAGGTCGACCCGATCCAGGGTGGCTTCCTGGCGACAGTCATGTCGCCGCGCCGCCGCGTCTCCGGGCAGCGCCCGTACGGTAGTCCGGGCCTTTAGCCGTTGGCGCATCGCGTGCAGCGCCGCGAACCGTGTCGAAGACCAGCTTCTCCCCCGGTACGGTCATCACCAGCGCATGGCTCAACGACGTCGACGCGCGCGTTAACAAGCACGTCATCAACGTGGCTCATGCGCCCTACAACGCCGTCGGCGGTGACGGCACCGATCAAACCGCCGCCCTCCAGCGAGCCTTCGACGCCGCCAGAGCCCAATCCGGTCGGGAAGTCTGTGTGGAGATTCCTGCCGGCAACTACAACATCCGAACGCTTAACCTGGTCGGTTGCGACAACGTCACGATTGTCTGCCTCGGCTACGTGGTCTTCTCGGGCACGTCGACCGTGGATGCGGCGATGATCAGCATCGAGGGTACGGAGCGGGACTCGACGAGCGGCCTGACGATTGTCGGAACATTGTCGCTGCAGGCGGGGACCGATCGATACCGAGCAGGCCTCTACGCTCGTTGGCTCGTGAACAGCGAGATCAGGATCGTCGTGTCGGGAGCCTTCAGCGTGGCGTCGGTCGACGTTGATGTGTGCTTCAACAACAACTTCGCCTGGGTCTGGGCGACCAACGACACGGCCAACGCCGCCTGCATTCTGTGCGGCCAAGACAACGTCAACATCAACCAGTGGCGCGTCCGCTGCTCCGGCCGCGGCCCCGACAAGGGGCAGGTCGGCATGGTCGTGAGCGGCTCCGGCAACCAGGTCTTCGGTGACTTCAGCTACCTCGGGACGGGCCTCCAGCTCGCCGCCGCGCGCGGGTGCAACCTGACGGCTTACATGGAGCTCGTCGGGACGGGCGTCGCGGTCTCGGGCATCAATCGCGCCGTGAACATCATGGGCGGTACGTACGAGGTCGCCAGCAACAGCGCGGCCTTCGATTTTTCCGGTGGGACAATGCAAGGCGCCAACGTGATCGGCGCGCGTATCGTGGGGACCGCCGGCGGGCAGAATCGAACGGCCTTCAAGCTCGGCAGCGCGAGCTACTTCACGAATCTCGTGGGGTACGACATCGAACACATCGAGGCTCTCTACACGGGGGTCTTGAGGGGAAACACGGGGGGCGGCGTCGAGCAGTTCATCGGCGCGACGCACCACGACGCGAACGGTGTGGTGCGCTTCTTGGGGGCCACCGCGGCGAAGGACGCCAGCACCACTGTGACAGGAGCCGCGGTCGTCGCGACCGACGCGAGCGTCGCCGACCATCGCTACGTTTACGTCGCAACGGGTGCCGACTTCACCATCGCCGCGCCGGTGCGGCCGACCCAGTGGCAACGACTCACGTTTCGAATCGTCAACGCGACCGGCGCCGCGCTGGGCACCATCGATTGGGCCCCGGCTTTTCGCCTCGCGCCGTTCACCAACCCAGCGGCCGGACACTCGCGCTGCATCACCTTCCGCTACGAAGGCTCGCGGTGGCTCGAGGAGTCGCGGACCATGATGGACGTGCCCAATTGAGACCCAGGATGCCCGCGCGCCGCTCGCTCATGCTCCCGAAGGCCCCCGCGGGACGAGGCTCCGTGCCGGGGTCTCCGGCGATGGCCACGACGACGGCGGTCACGATGTCGCGTCGCGGCGTCTTGGGGTCGCTGGTCTCGCTTTCGCTGGCGACTCTCGTGGGCGGCTGCGCCGTTGACTCATCCGACACCTCGCGTAGCGCCTTCGAAGGCGTAAACGTGGCGCGCGCCGATGAGGCTCAGGCCGACGTCCACGGCGCTGGCTAGTCGCACGACGCACGTTCGCGGGGGTCGACGCACTGCGCCCGCCTTTCGCGCAGCCTCGTCGGGATAAAAACGATGGTGTTTTCTTGACGTGATCAGAAGGTCTCGCCCCGAGCAATAACGGAGCGGCGGGCCCATAGCCCGCGCCTCGGGTACGCGCCGCGCTCGTCAGCGCTGCGCCGCTCGAAGGGTTACCCATCCGCCTTGGACGCGCCCGATTCGTGGCAGTCCTAGGAAAGAAGGTCCGCACCATGAGTCGACCCCGCGCTTTTTTCGCCGCCGCCCTCTTCGCGCTGCCTGCGTGCAGCTCTCCCGACGGCGCGTCCCTCGACTCGGCCTCCCTCGAGCTGGAGTCGGTGCAGAGTGAGCTGCTCGGCGCCCCCATCGACACGAGCCACAAGTTCTCCGTAGGTGTTTGCGGCGGTGGCCTTACCGACACGGGCCATTGTGCGGCATCGCGGTGCACCGGCACGCTCGTCGCCCCAAACGTCGTCTTGACCGCGCAGCACTGCCTCTACGAGATCGCCTACGGTGACACCTGGTGCGGGTCGACCTTCACCGCCGCGCGCCTCTCGCCGGAGCCCGTCCAAATCACCACCAGCGAATCGGGGGCCGTCGGGACGCCCAAGTGGTACGCGGTTCAGGAGATCGTCGTTCCCGGCACGGCGCTCTGTCGCGACGATCTGGCGCTGCTCGTGCTCCAAGAGCGCGTGCCCCGGTCCGAAGCGGCGCCGGTCGGGATCGCGCTCGACCGTGACCTCGTCGCGCGGCCGCCGGCGGAGCTTGCGATCGTGGGGCGCGGCGGCGTGGCCGAGGCCCTCGATCTCGAGACCTGGGAGTCGACCTTCGACAGCGGCGACTTTCGCCGCCGCGTCCTCGAGCACGTGCCCTTCGTATGTGCCTCTGGCGAGAGCGGTCCCGGTTGCGACGTCGTTGACTTCTCGTCGCCGCCGAGCAACGTGTTCACGGCGCCCTCGTCGTACTTCGTGATCGGGGCGGCTGTCGCCGGCGGCGACTCGGGCTCCGCGGTCTTCGAGCAGCGCCACTTCGGTCACCACGGCCGGGTCCTCGGCGTCGTGAGCGCGGGCACGTGGGACGGCGCCGGTCGTCCCAACTTCGGCCTCGTGACTCGCGTCGACATTCACGCCGACTTTCTTCGCCGCACCCTGTCGCGCGCGAAACAAAGCCGCGGGCGTTGCGGTACGCGATAGGCGCTTCATGAGGTCTTTCTCGGGTGTCGCCATCGATTCGTTCCGATTTCACACGCGTGGAGCGACCGGCGCCGACACGGCGGCGCTGTTCAGCTACAGCGAGGCGCCGACGGTGTTGGGGGCCATCTCGAAGAAGCTGCACCACACGCTCGGCCTCACCAACGACGCACACCTCGTGACTGGCGGTTCGCTCCACGCGCTCGCCACCTTCGACGCGGACGCCAGGCGTGACGTCGCCTACGACGTGATCGGCGTCCGAAAGTTCGGGGACGGTGAGGCGCTCCTCGTCTCGGCCGTCGTGCACGGCCCCGAGGGCGTCGTGGCGTGGACGCCGGATCTCGACGTGACGGCGCCCGGCAAGCCGCTCGACGTGGCTCACTACCGAAGGCTCCCGGGCGGACAGTTCTCGCTGGCGCCGCTCGGGCGCGAGCTCAGGTCGGAGATCATGAGCCTCGCGCGGAGGTTCGCGCCGACGATGCGTACGCGCGTCGTGTCCATGGCCCGGTCGAACGACTCCTGACCGCCCGGCGAGAGCGGTTGCGCGTCCTTGAGAGAGGGGAGGCCCCGGTCTCGTTTCGGGCGGCGCGAACGAAGGGCGGAGCTACACTGCGCCACCGCATGCGCAAACCGGCGCCTCTTTTGCCCCTGACCGTCGAGGTCCTCCGCGAGAAGGCGCTCGCGGCGCTCGCTCGGCGCGCGCTCACGAAGCGCGACCTCACGGTGGTTCTCACACGGGCCGTCGACGCGTGGGGCCGACGCGCCATCCGCGCATCGCTTGAGGAGGCCACGGTGAAGGCCTCGATGGAGCGTGCCCGCGAAGCAATCCCCGCCATCGTCGACCGCTTCGTGGAGGTCAAGCTCGTCGATGACGCGGCCTTCGCCAGCGCGCGCACCAAGCGCCTTTCTCGGGCCGGTCGCTCGCGTCGGGCCATCGAGCAACACCTCGGGGCTCACGGCATCGACGGTGCAACAGCTCGTGACACCGTGCGGCGCGACGCAGGGGACGAACTTCGGGCGGCGCTCGTGCTCGCGCGGAAGAAACGGCTCGGTCCGTTTCGTCGCGAAGGCGAGGATCGCAAGGGGCGCTCGCCGCAGGAGACTGGTCAGAAGGAGCTCGCTTCGCTGGCTCGTGCGGGCTTCGACTTCGAAACGGCGGCGCGCGCGCTCCGGATGCCGCGCGAGCGCGCCCTAGAGCTCCTCGAGGGGCGCGGCGAGTTCGACTAGCGCGCTGCCCAGGAGGCGCACGCGCTCGCATGTTGATGCCGTTCGGCGACGAAGGGCTTGCCAAGGCGGAGGCGGTCGGGTCAAGTGCCGCGCATCAAACGTTGGACGCTTCCGCTGTTGGGCACGCTCGTCCTCGTGGCGGGCATCGCCTCCTGTGATGGCCATGACATCACGCGCGAGGACGTGTGCGACGAAGCCGCCATCGCCGCGGCGAGTCGCGTTTACGAGTGCACCGGCAACATCGACGACTCCAACGCCGCCCACGACAGCCTTCGAGCGCGGCCGTGCATCGCGTCGGAGGCACCCGCCGACCGGCTCCAACCCAAGCCCGGCGAGGGCCTCGACTTCAGCTGTCCCCGCGAGACCCTCGCGGTCTCCTGCGGCGCCGTAGCCGCCGCACCGCGAAGTCCTGAGCGCTGGACACCGGCGTCTTGTCGACGCGTCTTCGAAGGCGCCGGGAACCTGAGCGACGCAGGCCTCGACGGGAGGTCGCCGTGAAGCGCCTCGCGCTTGCAGCGGCTTGCCTCCTCGCCCTCGTCGCGGGCGAGGGCTTGGCGCGCGCGGAAGGCATCGGGAGCGACGGCGATCGCGCCCTCGTGGCCGGCCTGCCGCGCTACAACGTCGCGATCAAAGCCGGCGAGACCAACGCGAACGCCTTTGGTGCCATCGCGGCTTTCGAGCGACACATCCTGCCGACGCTCAACCGCAAAGATCCTGTCGGCGGGGTGTTCGCCTTCGAGCTCAACCTCATCCGTGACGTGACCCGCGGCATCGGCACGTGCGGCATCTCGACGCCCGATCTCTGCCCCACCGGCTACCAGCTCCACCACGTCAATGTGTCCGCTGGGAACCTGTCGCTCATGTTCCCATTCACCCCGCATTTTGGCGGGTTCTACACGTCCGCCTTCACGGCTGTTTATTCGTCTCCCTCGGGCATCGACGTGCGCGACGTCATGCTCCCGTTTCTCCCGGTGCTCGGCTACGCCTTTGGGCCGGTCCGCTTCTTTGGCAAGAACGCCTACGAATCCGTCGCCGGTGCTGTCATGCCGGGAACCGGCGCCGACGCTGTCATCGGCCTCTATTCACGCAGCGAGTACATCGCCGGCTTTGCCGGTTACGCCGCGACCCAGGGCGCCTTCGCCGACATCTCGAGCCCGAAGCTCGACACGTTCATCAGCTCGCTGCTCAGCGAGCGTTTTGCCGAACTCGCGTATCTCAAGGGCGGCCTACGAGAGTTTGACTACTTCGGCTCCGAGAAGCTTGCGAAGATCATTGGCAAGACGAACCTCTTCGGGCGACGTCTCGTCTACAACGTTCCCACGACGGCGCCGCTCAACAAGGACTTCGCGATCCCCGTTACGTCAGCGCATGTCGAGCAGCTCGACATCTTCGAACACTTTGACGTCCGCGTTGCCTACCGCATCGAGCCGGTGCCCGAGATTCAAGAGGCGCGCCTCGGCGCCAAGTACCGCTTCGCCGAAGAGAGCGACGCATCCACCTACGTCGGCGCTACCGCGGGCATGACAACGCTTCCGGCATTCTGGATGTACGGCGTCGGCGGAGGAAAGAAGGCCGCGGCGACCCTCGAGATGGGCGTCGAGTCCAAGGAACTCAAGGCGCGTGCGCAGCTTCGTTACAACGATCCAGAAGTGCTCATCGTTTTCCCTACGCGCAGGACGGCGTCAGCATCTTCCTCAGCGTCAACTTCGCCCCGAAGCCCTAAAGCCGCGCCTATTGGAGCGCCAGCCGCCCGAGGCGCGTCGTGCCGGAGTTGTAGGTTACATACAACTCGCCATCGAGCCCCTGCGCGAAGGAGCTGATGGTCGCGAGCGTTCCCGTCGGCGTCGGCACCTGAGAGAGCTGGATGACCGCCGGTGCGGAGAAGGTCCCGCTGCAGTTTCTCACCGCGCCCATGGCGCCCCCGGTGAAGTCCGCGAAGAAGTAGACGCCCGCGAGCGTGGGCATCGCCGTACCCCGGTACACGCGGCCGCCGATGACGGAGTTGTAGTCGGCGAACGGGCTGGTGCTGCCGCCTCGGCGGTCAACCGTCACGATGGGCGGCGTGTGGGGAGCCGGGCCGCCGAGCGTCTTGCCCGCGCAGGTCCCGCCAACCGACCCCTCGAAGGCCGGCCAGCCGAAGTTCTTCCCCGCGCCGTTGCCCAAAACAACCGAGATCTCTTCGTAGGCGTTTTGACCGACGTCACCGATGTACAGATCGTTGCCGTCGAAGTTCCATCGGAATGGGTTGCGAAGACCGTAGTGGTAGACGCGCGCGTCGCCGCCCGCCGCGAAGGGATTGCCGGCGGCGGCAAACGGCGCCGATGCGTTGACGTCGAGGCGAAGCATCTTGCCGAAGAGCGACGACGTGTTCTGGACGGCCCCCGATTGGTCGCTCTCGCAGCCGCCGCCGCCGTCGCCCGTCGCGACAAAGAGAAACCCGCCGGGCCCAAAGGCGATAGCGCCGCCGTTGTGGTTCGTGTCCGACGCCGGCAAGACCACGATGTCTTGAACTTTCGTCGGCAGCGCGACGTCCGCGTTGCCTGGATCGCGCGCGAACTCAACGACGGCGTCGGCGTTCTCCGGCGCGAAGCTGCCATTGGACGACGTCGCGGGCGTGCCCATCACGAAGAAGCGGCCGTTGTTGGCGTAGCTCGGGTGAAACGCGATGGAGAGCAGGCCCCGCTCGCCGAAGCCGTTGCCCATGGCCGCCCCGAGGTCGAGAAACGGTGTCGCCAGCGGCGTTCCGTTGCGCACGATGCGGACCATCCCGTTTTGTTCGACGAGGTACCAGTCGTTCGGTGAGCCCGGGGCCTGCGCCGCGAAATACGTGCTGCCGAAGGTCTGCGAAGACACGTCGAGGATCCTGAGTGCGGGAATGACCGGCGGCGTGCAGCCGGCATCCGCGACGGGAGCGTCGACCTTGGCGTCGAGCTTCGCGTCAGCCTTCGCGTCGGTCTTGGCGTCAGCGAGCGCGTCGGCACCGGCCGTCGCATCGGCCGTCGCATCGGGCGAGACGGTGCCATCGAGGTCGCTACCTCCATCGGTGCTGCCGCTCCCGCCCTCCGACGACGAGACAGAGCCGTCGGAGGTCGACTCGCCGACCGGGGAATTCCCGCCCTCGGGACCGAGCGCTTCGTCTTCGGCGCACGCACCCAACAGCGCGAGCGTGACGGACGTACCAATCGAAAGGGCGGCGCGGAGCTTCATGGGTACCTCGAAGGTGGACCTTAGCGCCCACGACCGCGCCGGTCCGGCGCAAAGGGCCTGGTTTCGATTTGGGCCCGCGGTCCGCCGCGTCTCCGTGCGTCTTCGTCAAAGTCTTCCAAAATGGCGCGAATTTGCGGCCGTTCGAAGCGCGGCTCCGCTGCTTGGTTGCGAGTAACGTGTCGTCATGGCGAAGGATGCATCGACCAAAGGCGAAGCGAAGGGGCGCTACGTGCTCTTGCTCCGCGGCATCAACGTGGGGGGGAGCAACAAGCTCGCGATGCGCGACCTGTCGCGGTTGTGCGAGCGCGCCGGCGCCACCAACGTGGTGACGTACATTCAGAGTGGCAACGTCGTGCTGTCGGCGCCGCCACCGACGGCCGAGGCGCTTCACCACCGGGTCGCGTCGCTCATCCACGAGGAGCTCGGCCTCACCGTGCCCGTCGTCGTGCGGACCGCGCGAGAGTTTGCTGCGGTGGCGAAGCGCCACGCTTGTGCGCCGCCGAGCTCGGAGGCAAAGGCGCTCTACGTCGCGTTCCTCGCCGCCGCCCCCAGCGCCGCGAACATTGCGCGCCTCGACCCGGCTCGCTCACCGGGCGACGTCTTCGCGCTCAAGGGGCGAGAGCTCTTCCTGTGTCTGGCCGCTGGCGCTGGCAAGACCAAGCTGACGAACGACTACTTCGAACGCACCTTGGGGACGACGTCGACGATTCGGAATTGGAACACCGTTCAGAAGCTCGCGGCGTTGGTCACTCGCGACGGCTAGGCCGGGCGCACGCGCGCGAAGGCGAGCACGTGGCCGTCGGGATCGGCGCTGTAGGCCGCGTCGTGCCCCCAGTCGCGCGGCAAGAGCTCGCTGAGCTCCCGTGCGCCGGCGGCGAGCGCGCGCCGGTGGAACTCGGCCGGTTCGGAGACGATGAGGTAGAGCTCGGCGCGCGCCGGCCTGGACGTCGACGTCGCGTCAGGGGTAGGGAAGTCGAGCGCCGCTCCCAAGAGTCGCTTCGCGCCCGACTCGGGCATGAGACCAAGGACGGCGTCGCCCAGCGTGAACTCCGTCATGCCGGGGGCGACGAGCGTTGGCTCACGTTCGAGCGCCTGGCGATAGAACCGTGTGCTCGCTTCCTGGTCGCGGACGTAGAGGATGAAGTGAACCTTCACGGCCATCGAGGCTATCGCAAATTCGCCGTTCGCCGCGCTCGCCGGCAAGCAGGCCGTGAGGCACCCGTGGCCCAGGTCCGCGAGGCGAGGCGGAGCATCAAGCGCCCACTGCCCGGTGAGAGCAGGGGTGTTGTCTCCGCAACGGCTCTGCGATCACGGCGCGCTTCGCCACCGAGACGGCCGCTGCGCGATGGCCTTGGCTTTGGCGCAAAGGCTGCTCGACCTCGCCCATGCTGAGACCGAAGCCACTCGTCGCCGTCGCCGTGTCGCTCTGGTGTTCGTCGGCCGTGGCGCAACCGCGATGGCCCTTCGAGTTCGACGTCAACGTGGGCGTCGACCCGGCGGGACTGAAGACAGAGATCGCGGCCGGCAACGCTCGACTACCGCTGCTCGATACGAGCACGCTTGCGCCGCATCAATCGGCTGCCGTGACGCTTTGGATGTGGCCCGACGTTGACCGGCTCATGACATCGGCGTCGGCGGCTGGCCCGTCGGCGATGCCTTGGCCCGACGGCACGGGTTGCGCGGCGCACGCGGCCTTCGCCTTATCCTTGAACGTCGCCTCGGGCGCGCCCGCGAGCTGCAGCGATGCGCTCGCAAACGTCCGGGAGGCGCTCCTTGACCGGGAGGCTTGCCGGGAGGTCGCCGAGCCGGAGCGCTTCGTCCTGGGGGCGAAGCCCGCGGCCGTGGACCTCGCGAGCACGAGCTCCCTCGAAGGTCTCGTCGGTCTTTGCGGCGAGGCGCTGAGCCATCACCCGTTGCCGACGGGCCTCGTCGCGCCTCAGTTCGTCGACACGCTGCGTACCGTCCTCCTCAAGATTCGTGCGGCGCGCCTCCTTCAGCGCATCGATGAAGCCGAGGGGCGCTACACCTCGGCCAGCCTCTCGTTCGACCAGAAGAGCGCCTGTTTCGACGGAGCGGCGCTCGCGAGCGCGAAGGCGAAGCTCGCGACACTCACGACGGAGCTCGCCGGCGCGCGCGCTCGCCTCGCGAAGGTCGAGGCCGACGGTGTCTCTGCCCGAACAAGCGAGGAGCGCTGCCTCGCGGCGCGAGGCCGCACGCGGAAGGGCCCACTGCCTTTCCCGTCGCTCACGCGCGAAGAGCGCCTCTTCGTAGCCTTCTGGCTCGGAGGTATCTATTGGCGCATGCGGGGCGGTGGCCTCATCCCGCTCGGGTCGACGCAACAGGCCCGCTTCTTCTTCTTGCAGCAGCCGTTCGCGCGCATCGGCGAACTCTCCGGGACCACCGACGGCGCCGACGCCGCGTTTCAGCTCTACCTGGCCGTCTTCGAAGGCTGGGGACAATGGATGGACATGGGCACGACGCCCGGCGGCGGCGACAAGTACGCCGATCTCGTGGGCATGACCGGGCGAGGGGAGCGACAAGTGAAGGCAGCGGCGCAGCTCCTTCAATCGCGCGGCTACGATCCCCGGGCCCTTCAAGCGGGGGGACTGCAGATGGGCCCGTGTTACTTCCGAGCCTTCGAGGAGCTCCCGGCGTTCCGCTATGCGCCGAACGCCACCACACCGTACGGTCCCTTCATCGAAGGCCCCACCGCGGTCGGCGAGTTCTGCTCCGGCGCGTCCATCGGCGTCGGCCTCACGCGGACGCTGCTCGACGGTGTTCCGTCCGGCAGCCCGGCGGCGCCGCTCTGCGTCGGGCAACAATGTGGCGACGACGGATGTGGCGGCTCATGCGGCGTGTGCGCCGCGGGCTCCTCCTGCGAGCAAGGCTCGTGCGTCACGCCTCCACCAGCGCCGTCGCCGCCGGCGAGCACGAGCACGGTGCCGCAGCCGAGCGCGCCCGCGGATGGTGGCGTGGCCGTCGACGCTGCCCCTAACGGTGGAGCCTGCGCTTGTTCGGTGCCCACGTCACACCACGCAAGACGAGCCCCTTGGTTCGAGGGGCTCGTTCTTGGGCTCGCGGGGCTTTGGCGCCGCCGCAGGCCAGGACGCGGCGCGTGATTACTTCTTGTCGTCGCCAGCGGCGATGGGCGTCGCCTTCTTTTGGAGCGCGAAGAAGCAGCTCGGGGCGAAGCTCTTGTTGCCGTCGGCATCGCGCGCCTCCGGCGTGAATTCGCCCGGCTTGTCGACGAGGTAGGCCATGCCGAGGTAGATCCCGCGCTCCTTATCGACCAGTCGCGCCGTGTCGTAGACCTGCCGAATGATCTTCTCGTCGAGCTTGATCAACGACGAGAGGCCCGTCTCGGCGGCTTTGTAGTCGAGCACGATGAAGTTCCGGTCCTTGTCGTGGAAGTACTTGGCCTCGGCCGAGCGCTTGGTGTCGGCGTTGATGTCTTTCTCCGTAACGTCGATGTAGTTGAGCACGTCGCCCATGGCAGCTCCCGCCGTGCGGGTGAAGAGCTTGCCGTGCCAGATCGCCTTGGCGATGCCGTTGTTGGCGGTGTCGGAGAGCTTGAGCGCATCGAAGAGAGCCTCGGCGCCACCGACCTCGCGCACCCCGCGCGGTAGCTCCTTGCTGCTGATGTTGCGCATGACCTCTTTGCGGCAGAGCGGAACGCCGTCGTAGGGCCCGTCGGGCATTCCAAACTCTCGAATGAGCGCGTGAGCTCGCTCGCTCTCGAAGAGCGAAAGAAGGCTGCACGCTTCGAGCTTCTTGAACCCGTCGAGGCTCGTGGGCATGTCGGGCGCTGCGCACGCCGCAATGCCGACCGGATGAGTGGCTGACGCTTCAAGGGCGCCCGCGCTCTCCTCATCGGAGGAGCCTTGGCCCCCACAGGCGACGAGCGCCGACAGACCGGCGAGGGCGAAGGTGGCAGTAGACGCGGCGAAGATGGTGCGGAGTGATTTCATCGTTAGGCCTCGTGCGGACCCTGGAGCACAATGTGTGCCCAGGGGCCCGACGGGGAACCACCGCAGTTTCAGCCCCCCTGAACGGCCGATGGGCGGTCCATGATCCATGGATGGGCGCGCGAGGCGACGGATTTTCGGGGCCACGTGAATGCTCACGCCTCGGGCCCAGTCTCCGTTAGGGCCGTCCGTCGGTCTGCGATCTCGGCATCACTCGGGGGGGCAGCGCACGTCTTTGAATCGAGCCAACGCCCGCTCCATCGTCTGGTCGTCCGCGTCGCCAGGGACGACGCGGAGCCCGTGCGTGAGGAGCCCACGCGCCTTAAGGAGGAAGAGCGAAACGCCGCCCTGTGCCAGTTCGGGGTCTGCGTACCGTTGGAATATCGAGAAGTTGGTCTGTAGAGCGCCCGTGGAACCGGAGTCGTCGAAGAGCAGATTGGAACGGCCCGCGACGCCCTCTGGGATGTGGCACCCCACGCAGAGGGGCACGATCACCGGGCGCCAGACCTCGGCCTCGAAGGCGGTTCGTTCGGGGCACGGGTCCGTCTTCTCGAAACACGCCCCAGACAACGCGGAAGCCGCGACGAGGACAACGACTTGGCAATGTGGCGAAAGTCCTCTGGAGGGCCTTATCATTGAAAAATTCGCCGCGAACGACTTGCCGATGCCCGATCGTCGTGTCCTACTGGGCCACCTTGGCGGGGGCTGGTTGTCGTGTGCTCGCGCCCGTCGAGACAAGCTCTCCAAGTCTCGCTCGTAACTCGCAACCCGTAACCACCGAGCCAACCATAATGAAGATTAGCCGCTCCTCGAGTGCATCGACCATTCTTCTCCTCGCCCTGACCGCATCGGGCTTCGTCGCCTGTTCGACCGCCGAGGAGGAAACGACCGAGGATGAGCTTGGTGGCATCGAGTTCGTGTCTTGCCAGGACGAGTTCCACAAGGCGCCGCTCTATCCGGACAACGGCAAGTACGCCGTTCTTCCGAAGAACGCGCTCCTCCCGAACGGGCTCGACGCCGCGGCCCTCGACCGGATGAAGACCGAGAACCCGGCGAAATACGAGAGCATCATGCGCGGCCGCTGCACCTGGATTCAGGACACGGCCGGCACCGAGCGCCTCTACCGCGCGCTCACCATCAAGACGGAGGGCGTCTTCGACATCCTCCTCACGATGGACACCAACCCGCGCAAGTACGAGAGCTCGAAGAAGGCCAACAAGTTCAAGACCATGTCGCGCGACCAGCGCTGGGGCGCCATCGGCGTCATGAACGAGCCGGGTTGCCGCGAAGGCGATGTCGACCAATACGGCCTAAAGCTCGACGTGTGCCCCCACGACCCGATGTCTGCCGGCGTCGTCGGCATCCGCAAGATGCGAAACCCGAACTTCAACGCGCAGGTCTGGAAGGACAAGGGCGGGCTCGCGGGCTACATCGAGGACCGGACCATCGAGCCGCCGTACCTCATCGGTGCGACGTGTGGCTCGTGCCACGTCTCGCACAACCCGAACAACCCGCCCGCCGATCCGAAGGCCCCCAAGTGGGAGAACCTCGACGCGCACATCGGCAACCAATACATCCATGAGGGCGCGTTCTTCGGCATCAACATCGCCGAAGACGACCTCCGCAGCCAGGTGATGCTCTCGCAGCAGCGCGGAACGTCCGACACGTCCCGCATCGCCACGGACCACATCAACAACCCCAACACCATCAACGCCATCTTCAACCTCGGCGGACGCGCGACGTTCTCCGAGGTTCAGAACGACGGCTCGACGGCGACCGTGCACCACGTCCTGAAAGACGGCGCCGACTCGGTGGGGATCGAGCTCGCGATGATGCGCGTCCACACGAACATCGGCATGTGCTCGGAGCAATGGCTCCCGCGCCACGACGCCCTGCTCGGCAAGAAGCCGCAGGCGCCGCTGAGCATCGCGGAGATGCAGGCGAATTGCCCCGAGTTCCCGGGCATGCGCAAGAAGATGGCCGATCAGGCGGCCTTCCTCTCCCAGTCCAAGCCGTTCAAGCTCCCCGCGCAATACCTCGGCGATCCGGCGAAGATCGCCAGCGGCGCCAAGGCCTTCGCCAAGGCCTGCGCGACCTGTCACTCGAGCATCCAGCCGGAAGGCAAGGGGGCGTTCGATCAGACGACCGGTGGCTGGACCATGACCGACGAGCAGATCGGCCAGTTCTTCCTCTCGAAGGTCGTCGACGCATCGGGCAAGCCCGATCCGAAGTTCCTCGAGAACAACTACCTCGCGGACGACGTTCGCTACCCGGTCGGGTATCTCGGCACGAACATCGCGCGCGCCGTCGCCACCAACGCGCTCGGCCCCGACGACACCAACCCCGAAGGTCACATCTGGGCCGAGTACTCGTCGTCGACGTACAAGAACCAGCAGCACTTCCCGCAGAAGATCACCATCAAGAACCCGTACGCCGGTCAGGCCGGCGCCGCCTCTTCGGCCAAGGACGTGGAGCACACCTTCCGTCCGGGTACCGGCTTCTACCGCACGCCGCCGCTCACGAGCATCTGGACTTCCGCGCCGTTCTTGCACAACAACTCGCTCGGAAAGTACAACGGCGACCCGTCGTTCAACGGCCGACTCGACGCCTTCAAGGACGCTGTCACGCAGCTCCTCTTCCCGGCGACGCGTCAGAACGTCGTCAAGCTGACGGACCGCGACAGCAAGCTCGAGCTCACCGACGCCGCGTACAACATCTTCTTGCCCTCGCTTCACATCAAGAAGGGCACGCCGATCAACTCGTTCGCGCACACCGATCCGCGCAGCAAGGTCACCCAGGCCAAGATGGGCGCGATCACCGTCGCGAGCGAGCTTGACCGTCTCGACGTCGGCGACGATCGCACCTGGAAGATGTTCGAACTCGGTGGGGCGCCCGACCTCGTCGAGAATCGCGGCCACGTCTTCGGAAGCGAGCAGGATCCGAGCACGTACCGACGCCTGAGCGACGTGGAGCGCCAGGATCTCATCGAGTACCTGAAGACGCTCTGACCTAACTCGACCGAACGCAGCGAACGCGACGGCCTCGGCCGCCGCGTTCGTCGCATTTTGTGGTTGTCGATTTCTTGTGGGCCGGTGCTGCCTGACCGGCGCGCCGTGCTACGCATGCGTCGCCACAGCCATTCTTGGGGGATCATGCGAAAGATTGCGATGACGGGCCTCGCGCTAGCGTGGGCGGCCGTTCACTGCGGCGGCACCAGCTTAATGGACGGCTCGCCGACGGCCGGCTGCACCAAGGACACCGATTGCAAGGGCACCCGCGTGTGTCGGGCCAGTCAGTGCGTGGATGAGACCGGCGACGCTGGCGGTCTTCCGCCCAGCGGCGATGCGGCCGGTATCGGTCCCGACGCCGTCAGCATCGGGACCGACGGCGCGCCCCCCGACCCACTCGCGAGCTGCGGAACGCTGGCGTTCGACGTGGCCGTGAAGCGGGAGCCTGTCGTGATGGAGATCGTCCTCGACGGCTCGGGCAGCATGGACTCCGACAACAAGTGGACTGCCGCCGTGGCGGGCCTGACGGCGTTCTTCGACGAAGTGCTGGCCGCCGCAGCTCCCGATCTCGCCGTCGGCCTCATCGTGTACGAGGATCAGAACGACCCAACGAACGGCATCGGCCCGTACCCGAGCGTCAAGGACCTCTATCCGGCCGTGGTCACCGCGCAGGTCCATCAAGCGCTCACCAAACGCTTGACCGACTCCGCGGCGAGCGGCGGCACGCCGACGTTCCTCGCGCTGAGCGGAGCGCACGCGCTCCTCAAGAACTACGTGCCCGCGGGGGCCCTCGCGGGCGCTCGCAAGGCTGCCGTGCTCATCTCCGACGGGGTGCCGAACGGAGGCGCCGCAGAACAGGCGCAATGCGTGACGGCAGCCAAGGACGCGCTCGCGCTGACGGCCCCGGCGGGACCGATCTTGACGTTCTCCGCAGGTGTTGGCCCATTCCCCGGGACCGCTTTCTCCTACGACCCTGGCTTCATGGGGGATCTCGCCGTGGCTGGCGGCACGCGAGCTTCGCCGCAATGCAACCCGCGCGCTACAAACGTGGCGGACGTCTGTCACATGCAGATCACGCCGTTGGGTGCCACGGCCGCGGTGCTCAAGCTGGAGTTCTCGAAAGCCGTTCGCCGCGCGCGATCGAGCGTGGTCGGCTGCGAGCAGGTGATCACCGGTACCGGCTACGATCCGGCGCGCTCGAAGGTTTCGGTGAAGGACACCGCCGGTCAGGTGACCGAGCTGCCACGTGGCGGTGCCGACGGTTGGGAGTTCGATGACGACACGGCGCCGACCAAGGTGATCTTCAATGGGACGTCGTGCGCAACCGCGGTCGACGCGGCAGAGCTCCTCCTGCGCGCGTGCCCCGAGTAGTTAACGCGCGACGATCTAGTCGACGGTGATCGACTTGCTGACGTTCTTGGGGACGTCAGGGTGCACGCCGTGGTCGGCGATGCCGAGGTTGTCGAGGTAAGCCGCCTTGAGGACGCTCATTCGAAGGGCGAGCTGCTGTAGAGCGACGATCGACGTAAACGCCGTGAGCAGTGTGTCGCCAGTCTTGGGGAGGGTCACGTAGACCGACCGATACGCCGCGTTGTCGACGGGAGCCTTGGCGGCGGAGCGCCTGAGCGAGTCGTCGTCCTCGGCGAACACGATGGACATGGCGCCGCGAATCTTGTGCGTGTTGAGCTGCGAGATGGTGAGGGCGACATCCCGTGGGTCGGGACCCGTCAGGTAGAGCAGCGGGTAGTCGCAGCGAAGAACGTCGAAGAGCGCGTGGGACGCTGACTTCGCGCCCGCGGAGCCGGCGAACGCGCGCGCCTCGTTTTGCAGGTCGGCTCCAATGGAGCCTAGGTGGCCAAGCAGCGCGCCGATCTGGTCGGGACCAAAGACCGTGTTGAAGCCCAGGAGCGTGTTGGGGCCGTGCTTGAACTCGGACGCCTCGAAGCCCTCCGCGTGGTCGAGGACCACCTCTCGGATCTTGAGCGCCCCTTCGCGCGCGAGTCCGGAGAGTCGCGTCGCCAAGAGGTGCAGCGACGGCCGCAAGAAGAGCAGCTGCGCGGCCTCCTCGACGTGGGCCGCGGTGGCGCTCGTTGTCTCCTGCAGCAGCGCCGGAAGCCGAGCCAACCCCGCCTCCGCCGACGCGATGCGGCGAGCGAGCGCAGCGTCACCGGCGAGATCGGTCTTCGCCCGGCGCTCGGCGACGCGTTGGGCGAGCCCCAGGAGGAGCGCGAGCTGCGCCGTGAAGCTCTTGGTGGCGGGAACGGCGATCTCTGGCCCGCAGCGGAGCGGCACCACGAGGTCGCTCTTCTCTTGGGCGATCGTCGAATTGACGTTGTTGACGATCGAGATGCGCGTGGCGCCAATGCCGCCGGCGATGAGGTCATCGAGGATATCGACGAGGTCCTTCGTTTCGCCGCTCTGGCTGATGGTGATGACGAGGTCGTGCGCCGAGAGCGTGTTCGAGACGCGTTCGCGGAACTGCCCGGGCAAGAGCGGAACCAGTTCGACCCTGGCCAGCTCGTTCCAGAAGAGCGCGCCGGTGCACGCCGCGTTGTACGAGCTTCCGCACGAGACCACGAGGATGCGACCGCGGTTTTGGACGGCCTTCGCCACAAGATCGACGAAGCGCTCGACGAGCCCCGCGAATTCGGCCGCTTCGCCCTCGTCCGTCAGCACACGCGGCGCGCGCCCACCGGCGAGCAGCTCGAGGATCGTCGCCACGGCCCGCGGCTGCGCGGCGATCTCCTGCTCCATGAAGGTCGAGTAGCGGGGGTCGAGCGCCGTGTCCTCCGCGCGGAGCTTGCTCCGCGTGGTCGCGCGGGCGATGGGCGCGCCGCCCTCCACCGCGTAGAGCGTGTGGTCCATGGCGTCCCACTCCACGAACTCTCCCTCTTTGAGGGGCAGGAGCGTCTCGGTCATCTTGAGGATCGACGACAGGTCCGAGGACGCGAGGCCAAACCGCCCGGAGCGCGGGTCTTCGCCGACGCCGAAGTAGAGGCTCGAGCCCTGCTTGATGGCCCAGGCCGTTCCCGTTACCGGGTCGACGACTACGGCGGCGTAGGAGCCGTGAAGCCGCGCTGCGGCCGCGACGATGGCCCGTCGCATCGCCTCGCGGCGGGCCGCCGGAGCGGCCGCGTCGACGTGCGCAAGCTCGATGGCGAACTCGTGTTCGATCGAGTGAACCACCATCTCTCCGTCGTTGTCGGAGCGGACGCTGTGGCCTTCCGCCTCGAGCCACGCCTTCAGCGCGTCGCAGTTGGTGACGTTGCCGTTGTGGGCGCCGTAGATGTGCGTCTTGCAGCGCACCTCGTGGGGCTGCGCGTTTTCGGCGGTGACGGCGCCGAAGGTCGCCCAGCGAACTTGCCCACAGAAGATGCGCCCCGGGAGCGCGACGATGCCAAGCTCCTTGACGACCCTGGTTGGCGCGCCGACGCCCTTCCGGAGCACGACGGTGCCGTCGTCGCTCTGGATGGCCGCACCGGTGGAGTCGTACCCCCGGTATTCGAGGGTTCGGAGGAGCATGCCCGCGACCTCGCCGAGGTCATCGCGCTGATGCTGACAAACAAGGCCCAATACGCCGCACACGGTCGGCGGACGCTAGTCGGTATGGCGGGGAATGGGAAGCGCCCAAGGCACCCAGCCGGGGCGGCTTATCGGGTATGGTATTCGGCGGCTTTTGGGCCGCCGGACCGGCCGACTCATGAGGCGGCGGCCGGACTTTACGTGGGAGAGGACCGGAAGAGCATGAGCGCTGAGAAGCCCGCGGCCGTGGCCGCACGAAACGAAGAGAGCGGTGGCAACTTCGTGCGCGACATCATGGCCGAGGACAAGGCCGCCGCGAAGCATGGCGGGCGCGTCACGACCCGGTTTCCGCCAGAGCCGAACGGCTACCTTCATATCGGGCACGCCAAGGCCATCTGCGTCGACTTCGGCCTCGCCAAGGAGTTCGGCGGCGCGTGCAACCTGCGCTTCGACGACACGAATCCGACCACCGAGGACGTTGAGTACGTCCAGTCGATCCAGGCGGACATTCGCTGGCTCGGCTTCGGTTGGGACAACCTCTTTTACGCATCGGACTACTTCGAACAGCTCTACGGCGCCGCGGTGAAGCTCATCGAGAAGGGGCTCGCGTACGTCGACAGCCTCTCCGAGGAGGAGATCCGCGAGTACCGCGGCAACTTCTACAAGAAGGGCACCGAGAGCCCGTACCGGAACCGCCCCGTGGCCGAGAGCCTGGACTTGTTCAAGCGCATGCGCGCCGGTGAGTTCAAGGAGGGCGCCCACGTCGTTCGCGCCAAGATCGATCTTTTGTCGCAGAACATGAACCTCCGCGACCCGGTGCTCTACCGCATCCGCCACGCGCCCCATCACCGGACCGGCAACAAGTGGTGCATCTACCCGATGTACGATTTCGCCCACCCGCTCTCCGACGCCATCGAGAAGATCACCCACTCGATCTGCACCTTGGAGTTCGAGTCGCATCGACCGCTGTACGACTGGTGCATTCGCG
Source organism: Myxococcales bacterium (assembly GCA_016703425.1). Lineage (NCBI taxonomy): Bacteria > Pseudomonadati > Myxococcota > Myxococcia > Myxococcales > Myxococcales bacterium. The sequence continues at coordinate 1,143,301 of JADJCA010000001.1, read as the reverse complement.
AGACCGACATGTTTCCGTCGCGACAGATCGAGTTCGCTCGCCTCAACCTGACGTACACGGTCATGTCGAAGCGCAAGCTCCTCGAGCTCGTGCAGAAGAAGGTCGTGTCGGGCTGGGACGACCCGCGGATGCCCACGCTCTCGGGGCTCCGGAGGCGCGGCTACACGCCGGAGGCCATCCGCGCGTTCTGCGAGCGCGTCGGCGTCGCCAAGACCGACAGCCTCGTCGACGTGGGCCTCCTCGAGCATCACCTCCGCGAGGACTTGAACAAGCGCTGCCCCCGCATCCTTGCGGTGCTCCGCCCCCTCAAGCTCACCATCACCAATTTCCCCGAGACCGAAGTGAAGAGCATCGACGCGCCGCTCTCGCCGGAGGACGCCTCTCTAGGCTCGCGGACGATGCCGTTTTCGAGGACGCTCTACGTCGACCGCGACGACTTCACGGAGACCCCCGCGAAGGAGTGGTTCCGGCTCGCGCCGGGGCGCGAGGTGCGGCTCCGCTACGCGTGCCTCGTCACGTGCAAAGAGGTCATCAAGAACGAGTCCGGCGACGTCGTCGAGCTTCGCTGCGAAATGGACCTTCAGTCGTGGGGCGGCCAGGCGCCCGACGGTCGCACCGTCAAAGGCACGATCCACTGGGTCTCCGCCGCCGAGTCGGTACCCGTCGAGGTTCGCCTCTACGACCGGCTCTTCCGCGTCGAGAACCCGGGCACGACGGAGGGCGTCTCGTTTCTCGACGAACTGAACCCCGACGCGCTGACAACGGTCACGGGGCGCGCCGAGCCCTACGTGAGCAAGGCGAAGGCTGGCGATCGCGTGCAGTTTGAACGGGTCGGTTACTTCTGTGCGGATCCCGACACGACGAGCGAACGCAGCGTGTGGAACCGAACGGTGACCCTCAAGGACACTTGGGCCAAGATCGCCAAGAAGGCCGAGCCGGCGAAGGGGGGAAAAGATGCGAAGGAGCCTAAGGCGCCGGCGCCCAAGGCCGGGGACGTAGCGAGCAAGCCAGCGGCGCCCAAGGCCGCCAAGGGGCCGCTGCCTCCCCCCGCCGAGATCCTCATCGACGACGTCGCGAAGCTCGACCTCCGCGTCGGCATCATTCGCACCGCCGGCCTCGTCGAGGGGGCCGACAAGCTCCTACGCTTCGAGGTTGACCTCGGGGAGGGGAGGCTTCGGCAGATCTTCTCGGGCATCCGCGACACGTACGCCGATCCCGCATCGCTCGTGGGTCGCAGCGTCGTGGTCATCGCGAACCTCAAGCCACGGCAGATGAAGTTTGGCCTCTCGGAGGGGATGCTCCTGGCGGCGAGCCTCACCGACGGCTCGCACCCCGTCGTGACCCTCGACGGCGGCAAAGGCGGCCCCGGCGACAGGGTTTCCTAACGGAGAGCGGCGCGGACCCGCCGCCGAGCGGGCCCGTTGGCTCGCCTCGCCTCGAGCCGCTACCCTTGTCCCGTGCCGTTTCGCGACGATGACCTAGCGCTTTCCGAGCGCGTGGACGCCATGCGTGAGGAAGTGGCGGCGGCGACGTCCGCGTTGGCGGCGAAGGATGCGTCGTTCGCGCCGCCGCGGTGGGTGGCGTGGCTCCTGAGGCCGGCGCCCGTCATTGTTCTTTCCATCGCGGCCAGCATTTTGCTGCTGCCGGCCGGGCGCGCCCTGCACCGTCGCGCCATGGACGAAGTACGGCCCGCGAGCATTCGTGAAACGCTCTACGCGGCCGTTCCGACGCTAACGCGGCGCTGCGTCCCCGTCGGCCGGTACGCGGAGGTGGCGATCACCGTCGCGGTCGACGAAGACGGGTCGGCGACGGCGAGCGGGACCTCGGTGCGCGCCTTCACCGACGGCGGCGAGCCGCTCCCGGCGAATGGTGCCGCCGACATCGAGCGGTGCGTGGTGGAGTCGCTCCCGCGCGCCTTCGGGGCCGGGTCGCGCCCCGTCGAGACGGGCGTCACTTTGCGCATGTTGCCACGCGCTGGAGTCGAGCGATGAAGCCGCCGGCACGAAGGAGCGTTGCGCTGCCGGAGTTTGAGCGACTTCACGTCGAGCGCGACCGCGCGCGGGAGGCCTTGGCGTCCCCCGAGCGACAACGAGACCAGGTTCGTTCCCGCAAGGTCGCGGCCATCGTCATCGTGCTCCTCGCGTTGGCGCCGGTCGTGCTGTTTTTCAGCGGGCGGAGCTTCAATCGGCCTCGCCAGACCATCTCCATCCATCGTGAGCTGCTCTTGCGCGACGCGCTCCTCGAGGCCGTGCCCACGTTCGACCGATGCTTCCGCGGCCCGAGCGCCGCGCACGTCAGGCTCCACGTGTCGGTCGATGAGCGCGGCGGCGTGACTCGAGTGGCGACGAACACCCGCGACGTCGATGCCGCTTGCGTGCAGTCGGAGCTTCGCTCGCTGCGCGCGCCGCCGACCTCACGCGCGACGGTTACCTCGCTGGATGTCGTTCTGTTTCCGGCGCGCTGAATCGCTGCGCGAGGCGGCGGCCTCAGTGGGTCAATCCGGCGATAACGTTGCCCGCCATGATGCCGCCGCTGAACGGGTGCAGGTAGTGGGCGAAGTCCATCGCGAGGTAGTAGCAACTCGCGCCGCCCGTCGACGCGCCGCAGTCGTCGGTGAGGTCCCACGCGGACTCGCCTATCGGGAAGGTCGGATGCGTCGAGTTCTGGAAGCCCGCGTAGTAGCAGGTATCCCCCTTGAGCTTGGGCGAAGACCTCCACGAGGCGAGGGCCGGGTCGGTGGCGATCTTCTGCGCGTCGGCGGCGTCCTTCACGACGAGAAAGTTGAGCGAGCCGCCCCCGTGCACTTCGAAGGTGACGAGCCTGTTCGCCACGGCAAAGGCGGGACCGCAAGGCGAGTCGCTGATCCACGCGATGCCGCCGCTCGAGTCACCGGAAGCCGTCACACGTCCCGCGTAGGAGTTCGCCTCGGTGCGAAACTTCACGATCCAAACGTTGCCCTGCACGCGGTTGAAGCCGAGGCGGGTGGGCGCCTGGCTCGCGAAGTAGGTCCCGTCACCAACGGCCGAGGGACCCCACTCGCGATAGACCACGTTGCGGTTGAAGCAGGTGGATGGGACGGGCAATGTGGGGCAGGGGTCGATGGGAGCGGCAGCGGCGTCAAGGCTCGGCGTGACGCCTCCGTCGGTGGGGTTCGGTGCCGAGGGCAGGCCCCCGTCGTGCGGGGTCGAGCCGGAGCCGCGCGTCGCGCTCGTCGCGGCCTCGTCGGGTCTCGTGCCGATTGAGGGGCCTCCAGCGGCGAGCATGCCACCGGCCTCACCGCTCGCCCCGTCGGAGCACGCCGCGAGCAAGAGCGCGAAGGTGACGAGCGGCCGCGTGGCGGAGAGCATGCCCCTCGGCAAAGCACAAAGCGGGCCGGAAAGATCCGCCGGAGAAACCCCACCGTGTGAGCAAGACCGTTGCACGTGGAGTGCACGACCGCCGAAGCACGCCGAGCCCCCGGCGCCCAGCCCCGAGACGCGAGCGACGCGCCACGGATGGAGGGGACGCTCCACATGGGCGACGGAGACGGCCTTGTGCCGACGGCTCGCGGCGGCTTCCGTTGACAAGCGTCGACGCGACGGCCAAGACGGAGCCCTCCTGATGTCGTCTTCCACCCGCACCACCCCTTGGTTGCTCGGCGCGGCCGCGTGTGCCGCCATCGGCTGCGGCGCAGACGAACGAGCCTCGCTCCCTGGTCGCGCGGATGCGGGCGCCGACGCATCCGTCGCCGTCGTGTCGACACCCGACCCTCCCGACGCGGGGGCCGGCGTGTGTCAGAAGATGGACATCCTCTTCGTCATCGATGACTCGGGCTCCATGTCCGAAGAGCAAGCAGGGCTCGTACAGAGCTTCCCGGCGTTCGTGTCCGTGCTCGACTCCTTCAAGGTCCAAGGCGGAGGCCTCCTCGACTACCGCGTCGCGGTCACCACGACGGGGCGCGACGTCACCTATTCGCTCAAGACGACGCCGCCGATGCCGGAGTTTGTCATTCCCATGAACCAGAAGGGGATGAACGGCGTCCTTCGACAAGACTGCGGCATGAGCCGTCGGTGGATTGAACGAGGCGATGCCAACGTCGCGAGCACGTTCGGGTGCGTTGCCCACGTGGGCACCACCGGACCCGGCGTCGAAATGCCGCTCCTCGCCGCCGAGCTCGCGCTTGGCGATCGCGTGAAGGACGGTACCAACGCAGGATTTTTGCGCGACGACGCGCTGCTCGCCATCGTCTTCATCACCGACGAGGAAGACTGCTCCCGTCGCGACAACGACTTCATCGAGCTCAACGACATGTGCGAGGTCGCTTCGCCCAACGTCATCGCCCCGGCCCACTTCGTTCAGTTCCTCGACGCCACGAAGAAGGGCGCGGGGCGGTGGGCCGCAGCCGCCATCGCCGGCCCGGGGGTGTGTCAGTCGGCTTTCGGCAGCGCCTACGAAGCGGCTCGCTTGAAGGAATTCGTGAGCTTGGCGGGGCCCAGCGCTGTCTTCTCGTCCATTTGTGCGGGCAGCTTCGCGAACGCGCTCGAAGACGCTCTCGGTACGTTTACGGCGGCCTGTCGGGCGTTTCCGCCTCCGAAGTAGCGTGCCCGTCACGCGGTCGTTGCTTGCACGGACAAAATCTAGTGGTAGTAGATGCCCCTACACGTTTCCGGGGGTAAAAATGGCCAAGCTCGGTCTGCTCGTAAGTCCTCTTCTTCTATCGTGTTTTGTCGTGGCCTGCTCCAGCACGCCAGACGCTGTCGACGAGAGCGCAGACGAGCTTGGCGCCAAGTTCGGCGGAGTCGTCGAGGGCACCGATGAAGCCTGCGCGGTCCTCCGCGCTGCCAACGAAGCCTCGGTCGACGAGCTCGACGAAGGCGCCGCCCTCGACTCCCGCGCGGCCAAGGCGATCGCCGCGGCCCGCGCCGGCGAAGACGGCCGCGCAGGGACGCTCGACGATCAGATCTTCGCGACCCTCGCAGAACTCGATGCGGTTCCCTACGTCGCGAACACCGCGTTCCGTAAGCTCAGGAGGCACGCGGCGGCGACGGGCTCGTACGGCTGCGGCGTCGTCGACGTGCAGCTCCTCGCGTTCAACGACTTCCACGGCAACCTCAAGCCTCCGTCGGGCTCGTCGGGGAAGATCGTCACGGGACCGAACGCCTCCGTCGACTTCAAAGAAGCCGGCGGCGCCGAGTATTTCGCTTCGCACATCCAGAAGCTCCGGGCTGAAAACCCAAACACGCTCGTCGTCGCCGCCGGCGACATCATCGGCGCGACGCCGCTCATGTCCGCGCTCTTCCATGATGAGCCGAGCATCGAGTCGATGAACGCCGTTGGTCTCGACGTCGCCACCGTCGGCAACCACGAGTTCGACGAGGGGCCCGAGGAGCTCTTGCGCATGCAACACGGCGGTTGCCACCCGGTCGACGGCTGCCAAGACGGTGACGGCTTCGAAGGCGCCCGCTTCCGGTACCTGTCGGCCAACGTCGTGTCGGAGCGCACCGGCAAGACGCTCTTTCCCTCGACGACGGTGCGAAACGTCCGTGGGGCCAAGGTCGGCTTCATCGGTGTCACCCTAGAAGGAACGGCCCTTGTCACGAGCCCGACGGGAACCGTGGGGCTCTCGATCAAGGACGAGGCCGAGACCATCAACGCACTCGTGCCCGAGCTTCAGAGGCGGGGCGTCGAGACGATCGTCGTGCTGATTCACGAAGGCGGCGCGACGACAGGGCTCTACAGCGAGTGCGTCGGCGTCTCCGGCGCGCTCTTCGAGATCGTGAACCGGCTCGATGCAGCCATCGACGTCGTCGTGGCGGGACACACGAACGCGGCTCACGTGTGCAACCTCGGGGGCAAGCTTGTCACGAGCGCCGCGGCCTTTGGTCGCCTCGTAACGGACATCGACCTCCAGATCGACGCGAGGACGGGTCACGTCGTTGCCGGCGAGGCCAAGAATGTCATCGCGACGCGCGACGTCCCAAAGGACGCCGCCCAGACGGCGATCATCGCGAAGTACGACGCTCTCTCGGCGCCGCTCGCCAACAAGGTCGTCGGCACGGTCACCGGCGATCTCCTAAAGTCCGCTACGACGGCCGTCGAATCGCCGCTTGGCGATCTCATCGCCGACGCGCAGCTCGAGGCCACGCGCCAGAACGGAGCCGTCGCCGCCTTCATGAATCCCGGCGGCGTTCGCGCCGACATCACCTTCGCGCCATCGCCCGCCGGCGAGGCGCCTGGTGCCGTCACCTACGGCGAGGCGTTCACCGTGCAGCCGTTCGGCAACACGCTGACGACGCTCTCGGTAACGGGCGAGCAGCTGAAGACGATGCTCGAGCAGCAATGGTCAACGAGCGGCGGCGTCGAGAAGGTCAACTTGCTCCAGGTGGCCAGCACGGTCTCCTACTCGTGGGACCCGACGAAGCCGCTGGGAAGCCGCGTCGACGGGTCCACCTTCAAGATCGCCGGGCGCGTCGTCGAGCCGGCGGCCACCTACCGCATTACGGTGAACGCCTTCCTCGCCGATGGCGGCGACGGCTTCGCGATCCTGAAGTCGGGCATCGAACGCGTCGGTGGGGGCCTCGATCTTGACGCCCTCATCGGCTACTTCGCCGCGCACGCGCCGGTGAGCCCGCCGGCGGCGAACCGTGTCACGAAGCTCTGAGGTCGTCTCCGCGACGGCCCCGTGAAGCCGCCGTTTTTGACCGGTTTATGAGGATCGAATCCGGATGATGTAGGCATTTACGCTACAGTGACTTGCATGGTCGCACCCTGGAGCTATTGCTTGGGATGCGTTTAGCCGCCCTCACTCTCTCTGCGTTCTGCCTCTTCGCCCTTGGATGCTCCGCTGGCCCTGGCCCCGATGAGACGGTTGAGGGCGAGGACGAACTCCGCGGTGGCGCGGCGTCGACGAAGGCCGTCGTCAAGGGCAACACCGAGTTCGCGACCGAGCTCTACCAAGAGCTGAAGGACGGAGACGACAATGTCTTCTTCTCGCCGTACAGCATCTCCTCGGCGCTCGCGATGAGCTACGCCGGCGCCAACGGCGGCACAGCGACGGCGATGCGCGAGGCACTTCGGCTGCCCAGCGGCAACGTCCACGCGGCCTTCAAGAACATCGCCGCCCAGCTGAAGAGCCGAAACGCCACCGACTACCGTGGTCGCGCCGGCTTCCAGCTCAGCGTCGCCAACTCCCTTTGGGGCGAGAAGACGCAGCGCTTCGACAGTGGCTTCGTTTCAGTCGTTGGCGACAACTACGGCGCTGGCCTCGAGCTCGCGGACTTCCTCCACAAGGCCGACGCCGAGCGTGTTCGCATCAACACCTGGGTGAGCGACCAGACGAACGCGAAGATCAAAGATCTCCTGCCGCCAAACATCCTGAAGGCCGACACGAAGCTGGTGCTCGTCAACGCCATCTACTTCAAGGCCGAGTGGGACTCGCCGTTCCGAACCGACAACACGGAGCGAGAGCCCTTTGCGCCGCTCGCGGGGGGCTCCGTCAACGTGGACATGATGTCGCAGACGCGCTCGATGAATCACGCGGCCACCGAGGCCTACGACGCCGTGGCGCTGCCTTACGCCGGCAACGAGGTTGAGCTCGTGGCCATCGCCCCCAAGGCGGGCACGTTCCGCAACTTCGAACGAACCTTCGACGCGGCGAAGCTCACGCAAATCACCGGAGCCATGGAGCCCAAGCGCGTCGCGCTCAGCCTGCCCAAGTTCAAGATCGAGGGGGCGAGCGTCAAGCTCAAGGACAAGCTCGAGTCGCTCGGCATGGGGGTCGCGTTCACCGACTCGGCAGACTTTCGCGGCATCACCGGCAGCCGCGACACGAAGATCGCCGACGTCGTGCATAAGGCCTTCATCGCTCTCGACGAGAAGGGCACGGAGGCGGCTGCCGCCACGGCCGTCATCAACGTTGCGCGCGGCATGGTCCCGCGCCAGCCCATCACGGCGCGCTTCGACCGTCCGTTCCTCTTCGCCATCCGCGACGTCCCGACCGGCACGGTCCTCTTCATGGGCCGCGTCGCGAAGCCCTGAGCGCTCTCTCAGTCGCGGCAGAAGTCTGGCTTCCGCTGTTGTGTGGCGGTCGAGAGCGGACCTACGCCTGAGAGCCTGCCGGAGTGCGTGAGCCTCGCCGTCGCCGTGATGCTCGAGTCCGTCAGGTCCGTTGCCTTGACCACGTAGTTTCCGCAGGAGCTCCCCGGGAGGTCGAGCGTCACCTTGCCGCTGCTGATCGGCACCGGTGGAGCCATGGCCAAGAGTGCGCCGGACGCTTCGAGCACCTGAACCCGGAGCGAGTGCGAGCCTAGGCACGCATTCGCCCTCCAGCCGATCACGACGTGCTGAGGCGAATTGGACTCGGGGTAGCGCAAGTCCTTGTCTTCGAGGCTGAGCCGGAGCGGCTTGACGACCCTCTCAACACGGTTGGACGCGATGCCCGTTGTCTCACTTCGGGCCTGCAGCCAGTAGATCGCGTCGGACCTTACCGTCGCGGTCACCCACTCGGTGCGGCCTGCCCAGACGGGGGTCTTGTCGACGCCCTTGGGGCTCGTGACCCACTCGAAGGTCCCCGCCGCGTTGGTGGCCAAGGTGCTGACGACCTGAGGAACGCTACCGGGGCCCACTAGAGACAACGTGACGGTCACAGGGCCTGCGTTGCCGGTCGACGTCCACGCGACCTGCTCCTGCGAGCAACTCTCGACGCTGCCGCCGGGCAGGTTCCCAACCTCCAAGGAAATCCGCGCCGACTGAAGCCTAACCTTCTGTCGCGCCTCGACGCGGGGATCACGGGTGTTGGCGACAACGAGCTCGTATTCGCCATCGGACACGCTCGCCGGGAGCCTGAAGTTGAACTTCCCGGAGGCGTTCATCTTTGCCACGGGGATAGGCGCGGGCCCCTCCAGGGTGACGTCCACCTCCTTCGATGCGGTGTCGACGGACTGCCACTCCACAGGGTAGATGGCCCCGCCGTACCAGGTGCCGTGAAGGGCGACGCCGTTCTTGTAGCTGTTCCACTTGGGCGACACGATCGTGATCGTCCCCTGGGGCGTCGTGTCCGGCGGGCGAACGACCTTTGGCGTGACCGGCGTGACCGGCGTGACCGGCGTGGGCGCGCGTGCGCCGGATGCCGGCGCCAGCGGCAGACCGAAGGCGACGGGCCCGACGGAGAGCGCGGCGGCCAAGACGAACCCACCCAGCAGACGTCGGCGGCATGGGACGATCGGAGTGTTCGAGTTCATGGTGCCTCCTGTGGACGTCGTGCGCGCGCCGCACGCGCTCTGCTTCGAATCTCGTCGCGCCAGGAACGTAAGCACCTCGCGGGGGCACGCCAGCCAATGGCACGTGAACGCGTCTTCTGCGCGACGCTGGAATCCCGGCGGCAGGCGTTGCCGGTTCACGGCGCTCCTCGGGCACGCTCGCGAGCGGCGACACGCGAAAGGTCACCGAGCCTGTCCTCGAGCTCTCGCGGCAGAGCGTGTGCCGAGCGGTTCGACGAAACGAGCCCAGCGCGCAAGGCGAGCAGGCGAGACGATCGGCTACGTCCGCGAAGCCCCTTCCGAGACGGCCTCGCCGACGTCTTCCAGGGGATGGAAAGCAGTTTGCGGAGTCCGACTTGTCTGACGACTTCGTCGAAACTCCGCAAACTGTCCGGTATCAGTGGCGGGGTGGACGGGACTCGAACCCGCGGCCTCCGGCGTGACAGGCCGGCGTTATAACCGACTTAACTACCACCCCATCCGGAGGCGAACGTGTATCCCAACTGCGCGTCCGGACGCAAGCCCTTACGAACCAGAAATCAATCCGCGCGGTTTGGCGTGGTCCGGCTCACGAGCGGCCCCGCTCGCTCAAGGGCGGTGCGACCGACGAGCCGATGCGCCGTTCGAAGAAGGCGCACAGCTCATCGTGGTGCTCGCGGGCGTCCTCGTGCCCTAGGCGAATGAGGTCCTGGCAGAAGGCACCGTCGAAGAGCAGGTAGGAGAGGAGGTCGGCCTCGTTTCGCGAGTCGTCTTCCGCGAGGCGGAAGAGCACGCGGCCTAGGGCGCCCTTGGCCCGTGGGCGAAAGGCCGCGGAGCGCACGTATTCGCCAGCCAGCTTGCCGATGTCCGACGAGGAGCGAATCAGAATCGCGCGGAGCGGTCTGACGCCTCGTTCGGGCCCGCGGCCGAGGGAGCGGTTCAGTTCGTCGGTGAAGGTGGGCCCATACGTCTTCGCGCCGGCGTCGAGGATTCGATTGATGGACTTCAATCGAGCGAGGTCCGAATCGATGCGGTCCAAGAGCAGCGCGTTGAGGGTCTTGCCGAGAAGGAACAAGGGCCCGGGAAAGGTGTCCTCCTCGACCGGCGTGGCCGCCAACGCTTCGCCGCCCACGTGCCGCGGGTTGATGACGATGAGCCCGTCGGCGCCAAGGCGCCGCGCCGGCGAGAGCGGGACGTTTTGGCGAAGGCCGCCGTCGCAGTGGAACTCAGAGCCAAGCTTCACGGCGGGGAACAAGATCGGCAGCGCCGCCGAAGCCAGCGCGTGTTCCAGTCGGAGCTTGACGGCTCGCGGCTCGATGGAAGGATCGCTGCTCCAGCTCGGCACCGTCCCGTCGCGCCGTTGGACGAAGACGACCGTCTTGCCTGTGACGACGTGGGTCGTCGAGACGCTGATGGCTTCGACGAGGCCCGCCGCGATGTTCGCGTCGATTCGTTCGAAGGGGATCTCCTTGGCGACGACGTTCTCGATGCCTCGCGGGTCGAGCAGGCCACCCTCGCGGGCGGGGACCTCGCTCTTCGAACCGCCGCGGCCCAGGAGGCGCCCCATCATGCCGAGCAGGCCGCGCGTGTCGAAGCGAATGAGATCCTCGATGCGAAGACCGGACCACACGTGCTCAAGGCGCGACGAGCGCGCGCGCGGTGGCTCGTCTGCGAAGGCAGCGAGGGCGCAGGCGTTTAGGGCGCCGACGGACGTCCCGCAGAGGACATCGATGGGCACGGGGCGCCCGATGGCGCGGGAGACGTCCTCCAGAAGGTAACGAACGACGCCGACTTCGTAGGCGCCGCGGGCCGCGCCGCCAGCGAGGACCAGCGCCACCCGCGAGACGGGGCTACGGAGCGGCGGATCACCCATCGCCGAAACGTATCAGCCGCAGCTGGCCGTTCGAAATGAACGGCTGCCGCGGCCGACGGCCCACGTTGGGCCCGGTATCACGCGTTAGACCGGCTCGCGGAGCCGCGCGCGCGCGGGCACTCGGAGCTTGCGGAGCGCCTGGCTTTCGATTTGCCGAATGCGCTCACGGGTGAGCGAGAAGGACTCGCCGATTTCCGAGAGCGTTCGCTCCTCTTGGCCATCGAGTCCAAAGCGCATGCGGAGGACCTGCTCTTCGCGCTCGGTGAGGTTCTTCAAGAGCTCACGCGCGGCGGAGATGGTCTCCTTCTTCGTCAGCTCGTCGGAGGGGGCGGGCAACGACTCGTCGACGATGAAGTCGCCCATGCGAGCATCGCCGTCTTCGCCGACCGGTGCCTCGAGGCTCACCGGCTGGCGTCCCGTGCGAAGCGCGATCTTCACCTTCTCGAGCGGAAGCTCGCTGGCCTCCGCTAGTTCTTCCACGGAAGGCTCGCGGCCGAACGCCTGCTCGAGCTGTCGCGAGATCTTGCGCAGCTTGTTGGCCGTCTCGACCATGTGGACCGGCGTGCGGATGGTGCGTCCCTGATCGGCGATGGCGCGCGAGACGGCCTGGCGAATCCACCACGTGGCGTACGTGCTGAACTTGTAGCCGCGGCGGTAGTCGAACTTATCGACGGCGCGCATCAAGCCGATGTTGCCCTCTTGGATGAGGTCAACGAGCTGCAAGCCCTGGTTCTGACCCTTCTTGGCGATGGCCACGACGAGTCGGAGGTTTGCCTCGACGAGGCGCGCCTTGGCGGCGTCGGAGATGCGCTCGCCGTCGCGGATATGACCCAACACCGCGTCGAGCTTCTTCGTGTGGCCGTCGCGCGCGGCCGAGCGGCGAATGCGACGCGTCACGCGTTCGAGGGCCGCTTTGCTGAGGCGCACCGCTTCGAGGGCCCCGGCAGCGCGCTCTCGCGCCGGGCGGAGCACGTTGGCCGGGGAGCGCTTCTCCAAGAGCCCGGCGTATCGCTTGACGGCGCCGAAGAGCCGGAGCACCGCGAGCCTCAACTCTTGCGCGTCATCGGAGGCGTCGTCGTCGCTGGCGCTCCGCGTGACGTCTCGAAGACGAATGGCGCCCTTCTTGACCTCGTCGGAGATCTTCAAGAGCTCTGCGATGGCGACCGGTGAGGCGAGAAGGGCGCGGACGACTTGGTTCTCACCGAGCTCGATCTGCTTGGCGATATCGACTTCTCCCTCCCGCGTGAGGAGGGGGACCGTGCGAAGTTTGAGGAAGTACGCTCCGAGCGACTCATCCCCCGGCCCAGATGCTGCCGTGGATTCGTTCTTCATGGGGTGCTGCACAGATTCTCCGCGGCTCTTGAGGGACCAGGAGCGAGCGGCGAAAGGGTTCTTTTGTGAGGTGGCGGGCTTAGGGCTAGCGTTCATAAGGTGTGCCGGGATTGAAACAACGCAAGGGTTGGACGGATTCCTGGTCGATTCGATTGGGGCGCAGGATGTGTGCCGAACGCCTACATTTGCGCGAAGGCGTTGATAATGCGCGCAAACTTGCGAGGCCCGCGCGACGCCGCTAGCGAGACATACGCGTGGGGGAGTCGATAGGATCTGAACCTCATGATGGCCACCTCCCCATCGATCGCACCGGAGCTCACGTTGCCGCCTGTCGCGACGACGTGGGGAAAGCTGCGGTCGAGCGTCCTTCGGCACGTCGCGGCGCGAGCGTTGCCGCAGAGCTTCATGTTCTTTCATGGTGCTCGCGTGGGCCCGAAGCGAGTGGCCCTCACTTTCGACGACGGCCCCGACGAGGGAACGGTCCGCTACCTGGAGCTGCTCGAGCTGCTGAACGTGCGGGCGACCTTCTTCGTAATCGGCGATCGCGCGGAGCGGCGGCCGGACGCCGTGCGTGAGATCCTCGCGGCTGGCCACGAGCTGGCGGGGCACGGCTTCACACACCGCCAGTTTCCTGAGCTGTCGGCCGCCGAACTCGTGGCGGAGTTGCTCCGCACGGCGGAGGCGCTGCCGCTCACGACGACCCGTCACCCGCTGGTGCGACCGCCGAAGGGCGCCGTCAACCCGCGCTCGCTCGGACGCACCGCGGCCGCTGGCTTCACGTCGGTCATGTGGTCGCTGGACTCCGACGACTGCCGCACGACGGACCCGGCGCGGGTCGCCTCCGCCGTCTCACCGTCGCGCGTCAAACCTGGCGAGGTGGTCTTGATGCACGAGGGTCAAGAGTGGACCCTCGAGGCGCTCCCGCGCATCGTCGGCGAACTCAGGTCGGCGGGCTACGAGCTTGTGACCGTCGGCGAACTCATGGAGAACCTTTGAGTCCCGCGGCGCTTGAAGAGCGAGGGTTCTTGCCAAGACCGCGCGTGCGTTGCGCGAGAGGAGGGGAGCGGTGCTGAGAACAAAAGCCGCGCGTGTGCTCGATGGCGTCGGCGCCTTCAGTGCGTTTCGGAAGATACGCAGCTTCGGCCTCGATCCTTGGATCACGGTCCTGACCTATCACCGCGTCGGCGACCCCGAGCGCATCGGCGAACTTGATGGCGGCGTCGTGGACGCGCGCGAGGCGGCCTTCGATGCGCAGATGGCGTTCCTCCAGAAGCACTTCTCCGTCATCGGCCTCGATGAGCTCGCTCATTTCGCGCGCGGCGGCACCCTGCCGGTCAACCCCGTGCTGGTGACCTTCGACGACGGGTATCGCGACAATCACGACGTGGCGCTTCCAATTCTGAAGCGCCACCACATCCCCGCGGTCTTCTTTCTCGCGACCCACTACTTGAACGAGCGACGCCTCTTTTGGTGGGATCGGGCAAGCTTGCTCATCCGCCGGTGCACGAAGGACGCGCTCGACCTCTCCTATCCGCGCGCGCGGCGAATTCCGCTGGGGCAGGAGCCCAAAGCGCGCGCCCGCGCGTTTCGCGCCGCGCTGGCCCCGGTGAAGGCTTACTTCGGCATCGAGCTCGGGCGCTACATGGAGGACCTTGAGCGAGCCACCGGCGTCACGCTCAGTCGCGACGAGGAGCGTCGGCTCGCCGATCAGCATTTGCTCACTTGGGAGCACGTGAAGGCCATGGCCGACGCGGGCATGTCGATTCAGTCGCACACCAAGACGCACCGGATTCTGGGCACCCTGGACCCGGCGGCCCTCGACGACGAGCTTGGCGGCTCGCGCGAGGAGCTCTCGGCGAAGCTCGGGAGGCCCGTCACGGCGGTGGCCTATCCGGTCGGCAAGAGCCTCGCGTGCGCGCCCGAAGCGCGCCGCGCGATTCGTCGGGCCGGCTACGAGCTCGGCTTCTCAAACGGCACGGGACTCACGACGACCCTGCGCTTCGACCCCATGGAAGTGAAGCGCCTCTCGCTCGAAGTCGATCTCCCAGATGCGTACTTCCGCGGTATGGTGTCCCTGCCGTTCTTCGCGTACGAGCCTCATGCCGACCCCCGACGTACGGATTACCCGCATTGAATCGCTGAGCGAGCTCGAGGCCCTCGAGCCCGCGTGGTGGGATCTCTGCAGCCGTGCTTCGGAGCCCGAGCCGGTCACCACGCCGACGTGGCTGCTCGCTTGGTGGCGCGCCTTCGGCGCTGACGCGCGCACGCTCTTTTGCCTGGCGCTCTGGGATGGCGACCGGCTCGTGGGTCTCGCGCCGATGCTCAAGCGGACCGTTCGGCATCGCGGCCTCGTCCCCATGCGTCGCATCGAGCTACTCGCCACCGGCGAGGACGAGGCCGACGAGATTTGCAGCGACTACGTCGGCGTCATCGCAGAGCGTGGCCTCGAGGTCGTCGTGGGACGCGCCGTGGGACAAGCTCTCGCTGACGACGATCGCCATTGGGACGAGGTGTTTCTGACGCAGGCAGCAGCATCACGCACGCTTCGCGAGCTTGCCATTGGCCTTGCGTCGCGCGGCATCGTCTCTGTCGAGACGGAGCGCGGTCTGTGCCCGCACATCATTCTGCCCAAGACATGGGACGACTACGTCAAGACGCTCGACGCCAAGAGCCGGTACCTGGTGACGCGCGCGCTAAGAGAGCTCGACAAGTGGGCCGGGCCGACCGGCTACAAGCTGCGTCGGGTCACCACCGCCGACGAATTGGAGGAAGGGCGCGCCGTGCTCTACCAGCTGCACGCCACACGATGGAAGCGCGCAGGCCACGGCGGCGTGTTCGTCCGTGATCGCTTTCGAGCGTTCCACGACGACGTGATGCCGAAACTCCTCGCACGTGGCGAGCTCGACCTCATCTGGTTGGAGGTGCAGGGCAAGGCCGTTGCCGTGCTCTACAACGTCCTCTACGCGAACAAGGTCTACGTCTACCAGAGCGGTCGCACCGACGACGTGCCGAAGAACCTGCGCATCGGCATCGCCATGAACTGCGTCGCCGTTCGCGACTACATCGCCAAGGGGTTCTCTGAGTACGATTTCCTAAACGGCGTGTCGCAATACAAGCGTCAAATGTGTGCAGGACGCACGCACTCGCTGGTCACGTTGCGAGCCGCATCTCGTTCACCGCGAGCGCGACTCTTGGAGGCCGCTCGCGTCGCGACGGAAGGCGCCGCGCGCAGGGCCAAGGTCGTTCGCGACGAGGTGCGGCGACTTCGCGGCGTGCCCGGCGCCGCGCCCCGCACGCGCGGCGACGACGGCGATTCGGGCTAGCGCAGCCAAGCTAAGCGACTCAGCGTTCGACGACGACGACGCGGCGTTTGCCCGACGACGTGGGCTCCAGCTCGGAGACCTCTTCAATGCGGACGTCGACGCCCTTGAGGAGATCTTGCATGGCGCGCTTGGCCTCGGCGAGGACCGCCGCCGACGAGTCCTCGCCGCGGATGACGCGCATCGTGACCGACAAGTCCTTGTGCTGGACGACCTGAAAGCGCCGCACGGCGGCGGCCAACGGCGTGAAGATGATGTTGAAGATGAGGCCGCTGACGGCGCTGCCGTCTTTGTCCCGGAGCAGTTCGGCGCTGCGGCCCTCGACAGACTCGAGGCGCGGTAACGTGCGGCCGCAACCGCAGCGCGCTCCCGAGCCCATGCGCACGCGATCGCCGGTCACGTATCGGATGAAGGGCATGCCGAAGTTGTGTAGATCGGTGATGGCGAGGTCGCCGTCTTCGCCGGCTCGCGCGTGACGCAAGCGTCCGCCCTCATCGACGAGCACTTCGACGATGAGGTTCTCCATGGAAATGTGGAGCCCGTCGTGGAGCTCGCACTCGGAGCCGATGAGCATGAACTCGCGACAGCCGTAGGTCTCGAAGACGCGCTGCCCGAAGGCGCGCTCGAGGTCGAGGCGGTCGTGTGGGTAGAGCTTCTCGGCGCCGCAGATGACCGAGATCGATTCCCAGTCGCGCAGCCCCTTCTTGTTGATGAAGCGGGCAAGCTCTGCGCCCGATTGGGTGTAACAAAGGAGCGCCGCCGGCTTCTTTCGTCGAATCGCGTCGACGACCGTCATCATGTTCTTCTCGCTCAGCACGCCGCACGGGTAGTAGTGCTCGCGACGAATCATGTGGTCTGCCTCGACCTTCGCCTTCGCGAGGCCGGCGAGGGGCCGTGAGTTTGGGGCTCCCCAGAAGTGAATCGACACGTCGCCCGGCCGGTAGCCGGCCCACGCGTAGCCGCGAAGTTTCGTCGCCTGCCGCCAAGCCTCGCTGCCGACGTCGTAACCGAAGTGGAGCGGTTCGGCGGTCGTGCCGCCGGTGTTCTTCCGGATCGAGACTCGCGGGGCGGTGAGCGACTCGCGCTCTTTCACGAAGCGTCGTGCGTCGTCGCGCGTGAGCAGCGGCAGCCTCGCGAGATCATCGGGCGAGCGTATCCAGCGCGGGTCGACGCCGGCGTCTCGGAAGCGCTTTTGGTAGAAGGGGACGTGGTCTGCGGCGTGGCGAATGAGGCGTCGCAGCGCGCCTTCCTGGATGGACCGAAGCTCATCCAGCGGACGCCACTCGGTCCCCTCGAGGTAGCGGAGCAGCGCGTGGGTTGGCCGCCGTTTGACGGCGCCCTCCCAGGTCGGGAAGAGCACCCCACGAAACAGCTCGCCGTAGACGTCGCGCATCGATGCAGAGCATACCGTATCGGCGTGTCGCGTCCCCGGATCTCCCGTAGGGGAGGCGAGCGTGGCGGTCACCGATCCGAGTCGACGCTGCGCACGGTCTCTTCGAGGGACGAGCTAGCCCGGAACTGCATGAGCTCGCGCGCGCGCCGGTCGTCGACCATGCAGACGTACCGAATGTGATCGAGCTCGGGCGCCGGGAAGGTCGAGAGGCGGAGCGAGAACAGGCGACGAAGCAGGCTCTTCGCGACGGTGTAAGGGACGCCGAGCGTCGGCCGCTCGAGGATGCGGATGAGGCGCGACAAGTGGACCGGGTCCGGCCCCGCGATGTTGAAGATGCCCCGAACGCCGGGGCGCATCGCCGAGCGAATGGCGCGCACCACGTCAAGCTCGTGGATCACTTGAACGAGAGGGTCGTAGCCAAGGAGCGTGGGCACCGTCTTGAGGCGAAGAAAGTTCGAAGGCGCGTTCCTCACGCTTCCGAGGATGTGAACGGGACGCAAGATCACGGTCTCGATATCGGGCTGCTTCCAGAAGAAGCTCTGCGCGAGCATGTCGACCTCGATGAGATCGCGAATTTCGCCGAAGTTGGCGTCGCCCAAGAGCGGCGCATCCTCCGTTAGGAACTGCGGGTTCCCGGCTTGCGGACCGTAGACGTTCGCACTCGAGAGCACGACCAGCTTGGCGATGCCGAACTGCGCGACGTATTCGAGCAGCTTCGCAAAGCCCGCGACGTTCCACGAGTGGTGGTCGGCGGCCGACGCGCGCGGATCGTGCATGATGCCGAGGTGGACAACGGCCTCGACGCCCTCGGTGCGAAGGACGTCCTTGAGCTTCTTGCGTCGGAGGTCGACCTGCGCGTGGACGATGTCTTTCGGCTTGTCGGGGAAGGGGCGCCGGTCGACGCCGATGACCTGTCGCTCGCGGTGAAGCACGCGGGCCACGCGCCGACCGAGGCGGCCGCAAATGCCCGTGACCACCACGGGCCCGAGGCGGGTGGCGGGGAGCTCGCTGGGGCCCGCCGCCGAGACCCGAGGGGCGCGCCCACGCCGCGGCGCGTCTCCCACGTCCGACTCTCCGTTGCGAGGTCCGTCGCCCATCAAAAGAAGATGCTACGCCGCTCGCGGAGACTTCGGTTGATCATCGACTGGATGGTGGCACGCACGACGTGGGCCTTTTCCCCGATGATCGCGTCGTCGTCGTCGGGATCGCCGCCAAAGCGCATCGGCTCACCGAACGTGATGCGGTAGCGCGTCGGGAGCGGCAGCTGGCCTCCTGGGAGCAGGAGCTGCGGCAGAAGTGGAAAGCTCGGCATGCCGAAGGCCTTTGCGAGACCGTCGAGGTTGCCGACGGACACGTATTGTTCTTCGGCTCCCACGACGGACACGGGAACGATGGGCGTGTCGGTCTGGATGGCCAGGCGCATGAACCCGAGACCAAACTCCTCGAGCTGGTAGCGACGATGAAACGGCTTGCTGATGCCCCGTGCGCCCTCGGGAAAGACTAGGAGCGCTTCGTCTTGGCGGAGGAGGCGTTCGGCATTTTCCGGGACGCCCACGACCTGCCCGACGCGCGGAAAGTACGCCGACACGAAGGGGAGCGTTTGCGACCACTTCTCGACCATCGCGCGCATGAACCGCGGCGGCTCGACGTCCATGAAGAGCGCTGCGCCGATCATCGCGCCATCGATGGGCACCTGGCCCGAATGGTTCGCGATGAGCAACATTCGCCCTTTGGGCACGTGCTGGTGGCCGAAGACCTCGCTGCGGAAGTACTTTCGATGAAGGAAGGCCACGGCCGCCAGCGTGTAGCGCGTCCATTCGGGGTCGAGCCCGAACGGGTCGACTCCCGAGCTGCCGAGGTGAAGCGGCACGCGCGCGAGGCGGGCGCGGTACTCCTCGCCAACGGCGCGACCCATGAAGGCGTCGATGCGATCATCGAGGGCGCGGACGAGACTCCGCTGAAGCGGCTCCACGAGGGCCCCGAAGGCCCCCATGAAGCCACGCCGCGTGGAGAGCGAACGGGAGTGTGCCTCGCGTGCCATCGAAGCTCGAACTATACGCCTCGTCCGCTGCGGTGGCGCGCGCGGTGAGCGCCACGCCGGCGTGGCGGCAGCGAACGTCCCGTCGTACGCTCCCTCCGTCGATGTCTTTTCGGTTCCCGCCAGCGCTTCGGCCCGGCGCCACCGTGGCGGTCATAGCCCCGGCCAGCCCGTTTCCAACGCACGAACTCTGGCCCGGACTCGCGTGGCTTCGCCTTCGCTACCGCCTCGTCATGAGGTCCTCGGCGCTGGAGCGCACCGGCTACCTCGCAGGCACGGTTGAAAGGCGCGTCCGGGAGCTCGCGTGGGCTCTTGGCACACCGGGGATTGACGCAGTCCTCGCCGCACGAGGTGGCTTCGGCACGATGCATCTGCTCGAGCACGTCGACTTCGCGGCGGCGATGCTGACGCCACGATGGCTCATCGGCTTCAGCGATCTGACCGCGGCGCACGCGGACCTTTCGCGCGTGCGCGTTGCGTCGATCCACGGACCCAACGCGACGGGCCTCGGTCGCGCCTCGCCGGCGGTGCGGCACGCGCTCCTCCAGACGCTTGAGCGTCCGGGCAGCACGCGCCCATGGGTTGGCCTCGGCGTGTTGGTCGCGGGGACCGCTCGCGGAGTCGTCTTCGGCGGCAACCTCGCGCTCCTTGAGGCGATGGCCGCCGCTGGTCGACTCGCCGTGCCGGAAGGAGCGGTCCTCCTCTTGGAAGACGTAACCGAGCGCCCCTACCGCATCGACCGCATGCTGACGGCGCTCCGCCTTGGCGGCCACCTGGCGCGCATTTCGGCGATCGTGCTCGGCGAGTTTGCGGAGTGTTCCCCGGGACCCGACGGCGTGACGGCCCATGAGGTCTTGGCGGCGCACTTCGCTTCCTTGGGCGTGCCCGTGCTCTTCGGCGCGCCCTTCGGTCACGGCCTCGTGAATCAACCGTTCGTCCTGGGGCAAGAGGCGCGCGTCTCGGGCGATGGCACGGTGACGTTTCTCGCGAACGGCCTCTGACGTGGTCGGCGGCGGAGTGGCCGCCGAGGCGCAAGCCTCGAGCGACGGCGCGTCAGCGATTGGCGCGCGGCGGGACGTCGTTGGGGGCGTCGTCGTCGTCGAGGCTCTCGGCCAAGTCGTCGGCGATGACGATGTCGCCGTCGTCTTCCTCTTCAAACGAGAACTCGGCGGGCGGCGGGGGCGGGTGGTAGCTCGTGGACGTGGTCGTCGACAGGACCGCCGGCTCTAGCTCGGGCGTGTTCGTGAATACGGGGACCGACTTGGTGGGCCCGTCGGCGGCCAACGGCACCGACGGCGGTGCCACGCCGGTCGGCGCTGCCGGCGGGAGCGGCGGTTGCGAGGTGGGATTGCGCACGCTCGGTGGCAACGGTGGGGGACCGCTTCCGGGCTTGGTCAGCGACGGCGGGGGCGCGCTGCGCCGCGTCGAGGGCACCTCGGGGCGCTTCGAGCCCGATGCCGACGGCGGCGGCACGGAGATCCGCGGCGGCGCGTATGTGTCTGGATCGCCGTTTGGATCGGGCTTCTTGAGCGCGTTGGCCTTGGCGCGTTCGAGCCCCTCTGTGGCTTCCGCATCGCCGGGCGTCATGCGCAGCACGCGTCGCCACGCGTCAGCGGCCTCGCGGGCGTCGCCGAGCTGCTCTTCCCACATGCGAGCGACTTTGCGCGCGAGATCGGAGCGCGTGGCGATGTCCTTGCCGCGCAGGATCTGATCTTCGTAGAGCTGCACCATGCCGCGGAAGTCACCGAGGTCACGGAGCAGGAGGTAGAGATCGTCGAGGACGCCCTGATCGTGGGGCGACAAGTCGTGGAGCTTGCGGAGGTCCGCGGCGGCGCCGGCCAGATCGCGGAGGTGCTTTCGCCGAATCGTCGCGCGACGCGCCAAGAGCTGCCGCACCAAAGGGCCGTCGAAGACTTCGGTGAGCGCCCGCGAGAGCACTTCTTCGGCGCGGCGCTCGAGGCTCTTGGCTTGCGAGAGCTCTTCGATGGCGTCGAGCGTCTCGGCTTCGACGTGTGCGACGAGCGCGTCGCCGAGCCACGCGAAGGCCTGGTCGATGTCGGCCAAGTCGCGATGCGCGATGGTCGCGGCCTTTCGGAGGAGCATGGCGCGCGTGCGCCCGCCGTCGCGAGCTCCGCCGCCGCCCGACGCGAAGGAGGCCGCGAGCGCCCTACGCAAGCGGTCACCGCCGGCCTCGCGATCGCCCTCGAGGGCGAATTGCTCGAGCAGCTCGATGGTCTCGAGGGACATGGTGGAACCGGTAAGCGCGAGCTCGAAGAAGGCACGAGCGCGATCCATGAGGCCTCGCGAGGCGGCCACCTGCGCGGCACGCGCGAGGGCGCGGATGCGATCCTGCGGCGCTCGTGAGCGCGACACCTGTCGCTCGTAGAGGTCGACGACGTCGCCGGGACGCTCTGCGAGGACCGCCAGGCGGGCGAGGAGGGGCTCCACGTCTGCGAGAGGCAGCGTGCCGAGACCCGCTTCGCCGTGCTGGATCGCCTCATGGCGCTGCATGCCTGCGCGGACCATGACCTCGGCTTGACGCACCAGCTCGATGGCGCGCGCCGCGCCGGTCTGCTCGCGCGACAAGAGGTCGTGGGCGACGGCGAGAGCGTCCGAATCGCCGGTCTTGACGGCGAGCTCCTCGAGGTGACGAACCAAGGCGCCATCGGCGGCCTTCGCGCGCACGATCTCCATGGCGACGCGGGTCGCGTCCTGGTCGCGTCCAACGGCCTCGAAGCGGGCGAAGGCGTCGCGCAGCGCTGCCGTGCGCTCAGCGCTGCTCTTGGCGTCGAACCACCACTCGACGAGCTTTGCGGCGACGAGCCCCTTCCAACCGAGGCGATCGCCGAGCTCCATGTAGACGGTGCGTGTGCCCGAATGACCGTGGTCCGCCAGCTCCGTCAGCACGGCGAGCGCTTCGTCGCCGCGGTCGAGCCGGTCGGCGAGGATGAACGCCAGTTTCGTCGTCATCGTCGCGGCTTCGTCTTCGTCGCCCTCGACCTCAATCTGCTCGGCGAGCAGCTCGGCGACGCGGTCCCATTGCTCGAGGCGTTCGCAAAGCACGCACAAGCGCGCCAGTGCCTCGAAGTCGTCGGGGTCGGCCTTGCGCAGCATGTCGAGGGCCCGGATGGCGGCCCGCGGATCGTCGATGCTCTCGTAGAGGCGAGCGAGGCGGCCCGCGAGGACGCCGCGCTCCTGTGGATCGGCGACGAGCTTCAGCTCACGCTCGAGGGCGTCGGCGGCGAGCGGCAAGTGCTCGCGCGCCTCCTGAAGGTCGGCGATGGCCTGAAGAGCCGGTCGGCAAGTCGGGTCAAGATCGCTGAGGATGGCCTCGTAGCGGGCGATGGCCGTGTCGACATCGCCGACGCCCTCGGCGAGTAGCTCGGCCTCGCGGAGCGCCACCCGAGCCTTGTCAGCCGTGTCACGGCGATGACGCCGAGGCGTCGCAGGAGCGTCGCGCCCTCGGTATGGTCTCCGCGCTCGACGGCGTAGTCGATGAGCTTCTCGAGCGCTTCGCGATCGTCGCCATCGTCGAGCAGGCGGAGCCACATCTCGCGCGCCAGCTCCTTGTCGAGGACCTTGGTCTCCGCGGTGGTGGCGGCTTCGCGCCGGAGCGCGACGCGTTTGCTCTTGTCGCTGATGAACTGGCTGCGCTTCGAAAATAGCTCGACGAGCGAGCCCCACTGGCCGCCCTTCGAGTAGCGGTTCGCGAGCGTCGCCGCCGTGTCTTCTTCTGTCGGGTCGAGGTTGACGGCTTGCTCCAGCCGTTCGAGCGAGGTCGCGTCCTCGCCGGCTTTCGCGAGGTGCTCGGCGGCGCGCGCGTAGTGGATGGCTTGCTGCTTGGGGTCGCCGCCGAGCAACGCCCGCTGCGTCGCGGCGTTGCCAGCTTCGGGCCAGCGTTCGGCGGCCACGAGGCAACGCTCGGCGTGGTCCCAGAGCTTCCCGCTCTCTTGCGCGGCGGCGGCACGCGCGAAGGCGTCACCGGCGTCGCCCATCTGGCCGAGCTGCTCCCGGAGCTCGCCTAGGCGCTCGTGGAGCTGACTCTGAGCGACGACGTCTTCGATGGAGGAGACGCCGTCGGAGATTGTCTGCGCCGCGAGATCGAGCCGCGCGCCCTTCTCGAAGAGCTTGGCGGCCGTGATGAGGGCGCGGTCGTCGTCGGGTACGAGGCGCGCGATGCGGGCCCACGCCTCGGCCGCTGCAACGAAGTCACGAAGCTTCTGCTCGCAGAGGTTCGCGAGCTTCTTCTCGAGCGCGATCTTCGTGTCGACGTCGACGGCGGCCGTCGCCTCCTGTTCGAGGAGCGTCGCGAGGTCGTTCCATCGCTGCGTCCGCTCGAGGAGTCGCGTAAGGGACTGCCGTGCCGTGTCGTCGGAGCGGTCGATGGCGATGAGCTGGCGCCAGGCGGAGATCGCGCCGTCGATGTCACGGAGGTTACCGTCGCAGAGCCCTGCAATCTCCCGGAGTCGTTCCTTGCGCGTGTCGAGGTTGTCGCGCGAGGTCATGGCACGGACGCTGGCAACGAGCACATCGCGCAGCTGCGCGTAGTCGCGCTTCGAGCGGAGGTAGTCTTCGGCCCACGAGAGCGCTTCCGGATGCGACGGATCGATCTCCAGAACATCCTTGTACTTGACGAAGGCGTCGGGCTTCTTGCCCTTGCCCGAGAGCATCTGCGCTGCGTCGAGGAGCCCCTGAATGGCTTCCGGCGATGTCGACGGACGCGCCTTGACGGGGGCGACATCGACGCTCGTGCCGGTGACTTCGCCGGGTTCGCGCAGCTCGCGCAAGGGCAGCGGCGTGGGCTGCGGCGGGGGAGCTCCCAGGCCTTGCGGCGTGGGCGTTGGCGCGGGGACCCGGAGGGCTGGCGGAGGCGCGACCTGCGGCGGTCGCGCCGATGGCATCGGCGGGCGCGGAGCCCCCTGGGCCATCAGTTCGTCGATCTTGGTGGCGGCCGACGCATCGCCGGCGGCGCGGAGCGGCTCGAGGAGCTCCACGGCTTTGCCGATCTGGCCGGCTGCTTCATAGCTTGTGGCCAGCGCCTGGCGCGCCTCGGTGGCCATGGTGCCGCGCGGATTCGTCTCGAGGTATCGCGCGAAGCGCGTCGGCAGGGCCTCTTCGCGCCGCAGGGAACGTGCGTAATACACGAATAGCTGAAGGGCTCGATCGTGGGCCGGGTCGGCGTCGAGGGCGGCACCGGCGTAGGCGAGCCCGTGCTCGCCGTCGAACTGCTCGGCGAGGGCCACGAGCAGCTCCGTTGCGAGCACGCGCTCTTGGTCGGTGACGCGGTCGCCCGCGTGGACCCGCTCGAGGACCGACGCGGCGTACTCCTGCTGAAGCGCCGCGTCCTCGGTATCGAACTGGCGCGCTTTGGCCAGGGCGCGGGAGACCCCCGGCAGGTCGCCAGCGGCGCGGCGCGACGTGGCCTCATCGCGGAGCAGCGCGACCTTGCGGGCCGGATCGGCCTCGAGGCCGAGCTCCGCCTCGTAGAGCGGAAACGTCTCGTCCCAGGACCCGAGGGCCTTCAGGATCTCGCGCGCGTGAAACAACGCGAAGGAGCTTCGCGGGTCGAGGTCGATGGCCCGCCGAAAGCTCTCAAGCGCCTTTCGCGGTTGGGAGAGTGGCGCCTCGTTCCACAGGCGTCCGAGCTCCTCGTGGAGCGTCGCCAGCTCACCGACGACCTCGGGCTGAACGTTGACGAGCGGACCGAGCGCCTTGGCGCGTCGTTCAAGGAGGGCCACCAAGCCCTTGATGTCGCCCTTGTCGCGGTAGAGCTGCGCGAGCCGGTCCGACGCGGTTCGCTGCGTCGGATCTTTGTCGATGGCGGCCATCAACGTGCGCGCGGCGCGGTGCGCATCGCCGAGGGTGACGAGCCAAACGTTTGCCGCCTCGCTTAGCCAGTGAGCCGCGTAGGCGGGATCTTGCGTGTAGCCGCCGACCTTCTCGAGCAAGGCGGCGTAACTCCGCGGATCGGCGTGTCCCGCATGGTGAGCGATCGCGAGCGCTTCTTCGTCGTGCGGATCTCTGACAAGCCGCTCGAGCAGCGCCTCCATCTGCGCGGGATCCATGGCCGGCGCAGCCTATCGCAACCGACGAGGGACTTGACCCCTAAACTACGCGGCGCTGCCGAAAGTCGGCTCAGTCGAGGATCCCGTAGCGTCCCGGGCGGGCCGACGGCGCTTGAGGCGGCGCCGCCGTTGCGGGGCCGGCCTTGGGTTTTCGCAGCGCCGGAGCCGACGCCGCGGGCAGCGGCGCCGGGGCGACCGAGGCTCGCGGCAGCGCGCTGATATCCACGACCGGAATGTCCGCGGACCGCGCCGGCGCTGGCTTTTCGGCCACCGGCTCGGCCTGCGCTGCCACGGCCGGCGCGGGCGTCGGATCCCGCCGCATGGCGCGGATGACCATGCCGACGGCTAGCGCGACCAAGGCGAAGAGCACGGCGCCCGCGATGAGCCGGCGCGGCCGCTGGGCGACGGCCGGCGTGATCAAGCTGTCGTCGGCCGGCTTCGGCGGGAGCGGCAGGGGCGCCGAAACCGAGGCGCGCACGCCGCTCGTTCCAGCGCGCGTGGACTCAAGCGCCAGCGCGAGCTCTTGCGCCATCGCGTCGGCCGAGGCCGGACGCTTGTCCGGGTCCTTCTCCAAGGCGCGCAGCACCACCGCCTCGAGCTCCGGCGGAACCTCGGCCTCGGGGGCCACCTCGCGGAGGCGCTTCGGGGCCGTCTTGATGTGACGCGCCATGACCACGACGGCATCGTCGTCGGTGAAAGGCGGGCGCCCCGTCAGCATGTGGTAAAGGATGACGCCGAGCGAGTAGAGGTCGCTGCGTCCGTCGAGCGGCTTCGCCTGCGCCTGCTCCGGTGACATGTAGCGCGGCGTGCCGAAGACCGTTCCGGCCTGCGTTTCAATCGCGTTGAGGGCGCTCATGCCCTCGCCGAGCATCTTGGCGATGCCGAAGTCGAGGACCTTGACGATCTCTTCGGGCTGATCCCCGTGAAGGACCTCGCTAAAGAAGATGTTGTCAGGCTTGAGGTCGCGGTGAACGATGCCCTTGGCGTGCGCTTCCGCGAGCGATCGCAAGGCCTGGCGCGTCGCCTCCACTGCGGCCGCCGCCGACATTCGCTTCTCGCGCGCGAGTCGCTCGCCGAGAGACTCGCCTTCGAGCAGCTCCATCGCGAGGTAGAGGTCGCCGTCGGTACTCTGTCCGAAGTCGAAGACCGTGACCGTATGCGGTGAGGTGAGCAGGCTGTTGGTCCGTGCCTCGCGGAGAAAGCGGGCCTTGGCAGCCTCGTCGAGGGCCCGGTCGCTCCTCAGGATCTTGATCGCCACCTCGCGCCCCACCGGGAGCTGACGCGCCCGGTAAACGGTTCCCATCGACCCGGCGCCGAGTCGCGCGAGGAGCGTGAACCGCCCGCCCAAGCTCCGCCCGATGCGCGGGTCCGGCGGGCCGTCAGCCGTCAGCGCGGTGCCATCATCGGGACAGTGGGTCGGCCGGACGACGCCGGGGCGAAATTTTCTTTTGCATGTCGTGCAGATAGCCGCGTCGGCGTAGGCAACGCTTTCGGCTTCGGAGGCGCGGGGCTTCGGCAACGACACGAGGCGCCCATCGTCGCGCGTGGGGCCCGCTCGCGCAAGGCGATCGGCTCGACTTTTCGCGGACTCTTCGATGACGCGATGGCCACTCGGGTGACCGCTCGCGTCATCAACGCGCGCGTGGCAGCACGTTTCGGGGATCGCAGACGACGCTGACGTCGGAGTCGAGCAGCCGCGCCGGAGGCACCTTCGTGATGTCGAGCTCGTCGCGCACGCGCCTCGCCTCCAGGTGCAGGTGCACGAGCTCTGGCGACCCCGTGTCCCCCACGAAGCCGACCAGACTCCCATCGGCCAGGTGCCCACCGACGGTGAGGCCCGGCGCGGGCCCTTCGAGGTGACCAAAGAGAAGGAGGTAGTCGCGCAGCTTGCCGCCCTCCCGCACCGTGTGGCGCGTCACCACCGTTGTGCCAAAGAGCGCCCCCACGTAGACCACGTCGGCGTCACCCTGTTGCGCTTCGAGCGCCACGAGCCGAATCGGCGCGCCCCGAGCTTGCGGCAAGTCCACGCCCCCGTGGCCGATGGCCCGGAGCCTCCGCCCGCGTCGCTGCAACGCGTCGGGCAGGTCGAGGTCGTAGCCGCTGATGACGAAGCGACCGTCAGGGAGGCCCGGGGCCACCGGATAGCGATACGCCTGATAGTCCGCGGGCCGCTCCGGTCGCCGCGGGATCTGCTCGTACGTTTGGAGCCGGCCGCGTCGGTCGAGATGGGACGCCTCGAGCGGCTCCACGTCCGCGAGCGCGAAGGGAAACGCTGGAAGGTGAACGCACACTGGGCCGTCAGACAGCGTCTCCGGCGGGCAAGGCGCCGCCAGGTCGCCGACGAGGCGCTCGTCCGACGCACCGGACGCGGCAGTGGGTGTGTTGGGCGCCGCGTCCGCCCCGCGCGAACGCCCCTCCACAGCGACGGATACGAGGGCCGCGAGACCCGTCGCTAACAAGACAGCGCGCGAGAGCACGGCTCCACGCTACCGCAACGGGCCCGGAGCCGCGAAGCGTCGGGGTTAGCGGCGGGGGCGTGTGGACGCCGCCGTGAGGACCACCAGCACCAACACGGCGAAAGCAACGCCAGCGGCGGCTACCGCCGATGCCGCGCCTACGCTCAGCGTGCCGAGCGTTGTGCCCGACGCGGTGAGCGTGGCGGCGACGGTCGTGCCGACGGCCGTTGAGAGTGCCCCGATCGTAATCGCCGTAGCCATGTTTTCCTCGCGAATCCGGGGGCGTCCAAGGGGCGTCCACCTGGGTGCACACGGGATGCCGCGGCTCGTTTGCGGGCGAGCCTGAAAAGTCAGCAATTTTCGTGGGGTGCGAAGATGTCCTACCCAGCGGTGGAGCGTCACATGCGGGCGACGCGCTGGATCGAACGGCGGCGCGCCTCGACCGGTTTTGTCATGGCCCCGCGCGACAGCGCGCGGTACAGCGTGCGCGATGCCCGAAAACGCCAGCACCATCCTCACCAAGCTCTTCGACGCCGAGCGCACCGCCCGCGCCTGCCACCGTGACGTCGTGGGCCTTCCCAAAGACCAACTCGTCTCCGCGGTGCGCGGTGCGACCCAGGAAGCCCAAGCGCTGGCGGATCGTGCGGAGCAAGGGCTCCGACTCTCGCAGATCGCCGAGGTGCTCGCGGACGTCGAAGGGGCGGAGGTTGCCGACCTGCTCATCGACATCCTCGGCTCCGAGGAACCGGAGGCGCGCGGCGCCGCCGGCGAAGCCCTTCAGTCGCACGCCTTTGACCGCTTCAAGGAAGTCGCGCTCGGCATCGAGCGCGCGCTGCAGCGGCTGCCCGCCGGGCACCTCGCGCTCGCGGAGTTGCCCTATGTCATCGCCGAGGTGCCCGAGCCGGGCGTGATCAAGCTCCTTGGCCTGTTCCTCAAGCACGCCGATCCGGAAGCCGTCGCGGGAGCCCTCGAGGCCAGCGTCGAGAGCCTCGACGAGTCGCTCGTACCGGCCATTCGTCCGCTCGTCGACGACAAGCGGCGTGTTCGCCTCGACGATGAAGACGGCGAAGGCGACGAGGTCACCATTGGCGAGCTCGCCCGGGAGGCCCTCAGCATGTTGGTACCGGAGCGCGGATGAACGACGACGCGCCGTCGAGCCCCGACCACGAGCCGTTCGAGCTGGCCGTTCAGCGCCCAGGCGGACGACGCAGTGACGTGGTGCCTGCCGGCTCGTTCGCGATTCCGTCCTTCGCAGGCCCGTCCGATGCCGCGCTGTTCGAGAGCTTTGTAGCAGAGAGCTACTTCGCGCCGTTCTCCGAGCTCGCCGCGGGAGCGCTCCTTGCCAGCGACCACGCGCGGGTGGCTCATCTTCTCTCCCGGACGGGCTTTCTCGATGCGCGCGTCGCCGCCCGTCTGCCGGGTGCGCGCATTAGCGGCGCCGAGCCCTCGCCGGACGCGGTTCGCCTCGCAAACGTGAAGGCCGCCGCGTCCTGCGACTTCCTCGCCGAGCACGTCGTCGCTCCGGCGCTGCCGACGCCGCTCGCGGGGGGCGTCTTCAGTCATTCGGTGTGCGTGCACCCGCCCGGCGGGCACGCGTTCCGCGCCGCGCTCCTCGGCGAGCTGATGCGGGTCTTGCGGCCAGACGGCCAGGTCGTCCTCGTGGTGCCCGTTCGTGGCTCGTTCCGCGAACTCTATGACCTCATGCGGGAGTACGCGCTCAAGAACGAAATCGCCCCGCTCGAACAGGCGATTCAGCTCGCCATCGAGGAGCGCCCGACGGCGGAGACGCTATCGCGCGAGCTTGAGGCGGAAGGGTTCGTCGAGGTCGATGTCGAGCTGCACCGTGCGACGATGGCGTTCGGGCCTCCGGACCGCGTGCTCGAGGACCCCGCCATGCGGCTCGTGGTTCTGCCCGACGTGATGGCCACGTTCCTCGAGACGGGTCCCGAGACCCTCGACTACGTGCGGGGCGCCATCGCAAAATATTGGAGCGACGCGACCTTCGCGCTCTCCGTCAACGTGGCCTGCGCCGTTGGGCGCAAGCCGTAGGCGCGCCTAGGCTCAAGAGCACGAGCGTCGACTCCGTCAGCTCAGCGGCAGAAGCCGTCGATGCAGACCTTGCCGCCCGTGCACGCCTTGTTTTGAGCGGGGTCGCACTCGGTGCCGAGGTTCGAGGTCGAGCCGCAGACGGAGTAGGTGCCCGACGCAGTCTGCACGGACTTGCAGACGTTGAACTTATCGGCGCCTAGGCAGCTTGCGCCCGCGTCAGCGCCCGCGTCGCCGCCCCCGCAGCCGATGTAGCAACTGTGGCGGAGGCAGAGGCTTCCAGCGGCGCACGCGTCGCGCACGCCTTCGGTCTGGCAAACGAACTGGGGCTTCTGGTTCGGCACACAGCCGCCGCCTACGCAGACGAGACCGCCGGTGCAGCCGCCGCCGCTGCCACTGCAAGGCGAAACGCAGTGGCCGGACACGCAGACGTTGCCGCCGCTGCACGACGTTGCCGATGAACATGGCGTGGGATTGCCGGCGCAAACGCCCTTCGAATCGCACGAAAAGCCGGTGGGGCAGGGGTGCGTCGCGTCGCATTGTGGCGTGCACGCGCCGTCCACGCATTGCGCCGTACCGGGGCATTGCGTGGCGTCGCTGCATTGGTCTTTGGGCGCCACGCAGGAGCCGTTCAGGCACTTGGCGCCGCTGCCCAACTTGTTCGAGCAGGTCGAATCGGCCGAGCACTCGGGAGCGGGGGCGGCGTCGGCGCCCCCGTCGGTCGCGCCACTCCGAACGCACGAGACGCTGCCACCGCTCAGCGTGCAGGCGTAGCCGCTCGGGCAGCCGTACGTCTGGCACGTGCCGGGGTGACACCGCTGATCGGTTCCGCAGACGCTCCCCGACGCGCATTGCGACGGGCTGGTGCAGCTCGGGCTCGTCGAGACGCAGCTTCCCGCTTGGCAACTGTAGCCGTTGGGGCAATCGAAGCTCGAATCACAGGCGCAGCCACTGCCGGTGCACGAGCCGCGCGAAGCTGGCGTCGAGTAGTAAGGGTCGTTGTCGTCGTAGATCGGGCAGCCGCCGAGCAAGGAGCCGGCCCCCAAGAAGGAAACGACCGCGAGCACGCGTTGCGGGAGGCGCCAGCTCTTACGGCTCGTACGGGGGGCGATGGAGGTCGTCGGCATGGGTCGGGTGGCTCCCTGGGGCTAAAAGCGAAGTGGCTCGGGCGGCGCTGGTGTGCCGCACGATTGTGCAACACGCGTGCCCTGGGCGAAAGCGCCACCGGTCGCGAAGAAGCGGATGACGTGTGGAGGTTTGTTCACGGGGAGTGCGGAAGAAACGTCAGCGCTGGCCCTCGCGCCTGGCCTCGGGGAACTGAAGACAGGGTTGGCGCCGCGTGGTACCTTGTCGCACCAATCCGCGTCGCGCGGCGGTATAAGGCTCCCATAGTTCCATGTACGTCCAGTGCGAGCGCTGCCAGGCGGAGTACGAATTCGACGACGCCCTCGTTAGCGAGCGGGGCACCACCGTCAAGTGCACCAGCTGCGGGCACCAATTCAAGATTCGGCGCACCGCCAGCGGCGGTGACGCCGATCAGTGGGAAGTGACCTCGGCGGATGGCGCGAGCCGCCACTTGTTTTCGTCGCTGAAGGAGCTTCAGCGCGCGATCGTGGCCAAGACCGTCGCTCGCACGGACCTGCTGACTCGTTCGGGCTTGCCGCCGAAGCCCTTGGCGTCGATCGCCGAGCTGGAGCCCTTCTTCGAGGAGCGCCGAGCGCGCAACCCGTCGATTCCTGACCGCACGCCGGGTATTTCCAACAAGCCGCCGCCGCTCCCGCCGGGCGCGAGTCTCCCGCCGCTCCGGCCCCCGCAACGGTCCTCGATCCCGGGCCACGCGCCGCCGCTTCCGTCCCGAACGCCGACGGTCCGCCCCGCCGACGCGGTGCCGCCGCCGCCGAAGCCAAAGCCGAACACCTGGGCTGAGGACACCCCGACCCATGCGCTTCAGCGTGAGCCCGTCGCGGCGCACCCGGCTGTCTCCAAGAAGCCGCCCCCGCCTCCGTTGGCGTCGCGGCGTCCGCCGACGCCGACCCCAACGCCGACGCCCCCGCCGAAGGCCGAGACGGCGCCGGTGCAGACCTCTCCGCTGCCGCCCGTTGCCGGTGGTGAGGCGCGCATCTCCGCCAGCGACGCGCTCCGCCGCCCGTCCATCTCCTACGTCGACCCCAACTACGGTGCGGCGCCTCGCCGGCGCGTCGGCGGCTGGGTGGTCGGCGCGGCCCTCGTCGCTGGGGTGGCCGTGGTTGGCGTCTACATGAGCAACAACAAGGCGGCCGGTGGAAAGGTCGCGGCCGGCACGGCCAGCGATCCTCGCGTTGCTCAATTCCTCGCCTCCGGTGAGACCGCGCTGACGCAAGGCAACCTTGAGCTCGCCAAGGAGAACCTCGACAAGGCCGGCGCCCTGGCGGAAAAAAATCCTGATGTGCTCCTGGCCACGGCGCGTCTCTCGGCGGCTCGCGCTGATCTCGCTTGGCTGCGCTTCAAGCTCCTACCGTCCGATTCCGACGAAGCGCGCCTCGCGCGCCAGACGATGGACGACCTCGCCTCGGGCGCGCGCCGCGCGGCGGAGGACGCGCAGAAGGGAGCGCCAGAAGACGCCGCGCTCCTTCGTGTGCGCGTCGACGCCTTGCGCATTTCCGGCGACCTCCGCGGCGCCCGCGCGCTCGTCGATCGGATCTTGCCGACCGGCAGCCAGCCCGAAACGGCGTACGTGCTCGCGGCCCTCGATCTCGCCGAGACCGAGCCGCCGTGGAGCGTCGTGATCGGTCGCCTCCGAACTGCGGCCGCCGGCGAAGGCGCCGCGAGCCGCGCGCGGGCCGCGCTCGTCTACGCGCTCGCTCGTTCTGGCGACGCCGCCGAGGCGCGCAAGGAGCTCGACCGCCTCGCGGCGCAGCCGCGCGTCCACCCGCTCATCGGTTCGCTCCGCACGTTCGTCGAACGCGCGGGTCCCGCGGTGGCGGCCACTGGAAAGGACGCCGGCGTCATCGACGCGGCTCCGCAGGCCACGGCGACGCTGCCGACGGCAACGCCCCGCGAGCCTGTCGCTGTCGTGGATGTGAATCGATTGCCGAGTCAGGGCGCACAGGGTGGAGCCAGCTCGACGTCGAAGGCCGAGCCTGGCGCCGGCGCCACCGGTGGCGGCGGAATTCCGAGCGATCCACGCACGATGATCCGTCAGGCCGAGGCCGCGAAGCAGAAGCGAGACTACGATCGTGCGCGCACGCTCTACGAGGCGGCGCTCGCTCGCAACGGCTCCGACTCGGAAGCCCTCGCGGGCCTCGCCGATGTCTCTCGCGCGCAGGGCGATACGGCGGCCGCGCAAGGTCTCTACAAGCGTGTCCTTGGCGTCAACCCGTCGTACCTGCCGGCGCTCGTCGCGCTCGCCGACATTCAATGGGACGGCGGCGACAAGGGCAACGCGCAGAACGCCTACCGTGAGATCGTCGAGCGCTTTCCCGAGCCCGCGTATCCGGCGCGCGTGAAGCAACGCGCCGAGGCGCACTGAGCCGGGCCATGCGCGAGGCGGACGAACGACCACCTCGCGGGCGGCGCCGCGCCATCGCGCTCGTTGGGCTCGTCGCGGCGCTCGCGGCCGTCGGTTGCGAAGGACGGCGCCGCGCGGAGACAGGCCAAGCGCCGCAGCCACGCTCGGGCCCCGCGCTTGTGACCATCGATCTTTCGGGCGGCGTGCCCGAGGTGCCGCCCTCCGGCATGTTGGGCCTGAGCCCCAAGCGCCAGACCTTCGACGAAGCGCTTCGCGTGGTCGAGAAGGCGCGAAAGGATTCGGCGGCGAAGGGGATTCTGGTTCGCTTCGGCTCCGCCACCATGGGCTTGGCGCGCGCTGAAGAGCTGAGCGTAGCGCTGGCGCGTGCCAAGGCCGACAAGCCGGTGTTTTGCCATGCCGAGGGCTTCACCAACGCGACCTACTTCGCCGCCGCGCGCGGCTGCTCGAAGATCTACGTCGCGCCCGCGGGCGAGGTCGAGACCATCGGTCTCGCGGCGCAGATCGTCTACTTCCGAAAGCTCCTCGTCGACGAGCTCAAGCTCTCGGTCGAGATCCTTCAGGTCGGCAAGTTCAAAGGCGCCGAGGAGCCGCTGACCCGCGATGGGCCGAGCGAGGAGGCACGCGCGTCGTTGGAGGGGGTGCTCTCTGACTTGCGGGAGACGTGGCTCGAAGGCTTCCGGACTGGCCGCCCGGAGGCGGCCAAGTTCGTCGAGGAGGGGCCCTTCGGCGCCGCGAAGGCGAAGGAGAGGGGGCTCGTGGATGAGGTTCTCTACTTCGACGAGGCTCGCGACAAGGGCCGCGCGGCGTGCCAGGCCGTCCGTGACGACGTGCGTTTCGGAGCCGGCGTTCACAAGGGCGATGGCGACCTCGCCGATGTCCTCCGAGTGTTGTCGGGCGATTCGGCGTCGGCGCCCATCGCGCTCATTCGTGCCGCTGGCAGCATCCGCATGTCCGGCGAGGGCGGCCTCTTCGGCGACGGCAGCGGCATCAGCGAAAAGGAGCTCGGCAAGCTCCTCCTGCGCGTCGAAAAGGATGAGCGCATCAAGGCGTTGGTCCTGCGCATCGACTCGCCGGGAGGCAGCGCCCTCGCCAGCGATCTCTTGTGGCATCAACTGATGCGCATCCGCGACAAGAAGCCCGTCGTCGTTAGCGTCGGCGAGATGGCCGCGAGCGGTGGCTACTACTTGGCGTCGACGGGCTCGGTGATCGTCGCCGACGCCACCAGCATCGTCGGCTCCATCGGCGTCGTGGGCGGCAAGGTGGGGGTAGGGGACGCGCTCGAGCGCTTCGGCGTCCACGCCGAGACGTTTCCCGCCAAGCGCGGCGATCAAGGCGCCGCCACGCGCGCCGCGTACCTCTCGACCTTCGTGCGCTGGGACGAGCCGACCCGTGACCGCGTGCGCGAGTCGATGAAGGGCATCTACGACCTGTTCTTGCAGCGCCTCGCGGAGGGGCGTCGTGTACCGGTGGAGAAGATCACACCGTCCGCGGAGGGGCAGATCTTCAGCGGCCGAGAGGCGAAAACGCGGGGCCTCGTCGACGAACTCGGCGGCCTCGGCACAGCGCTCGCGAAAGCCAAGGAGCTCGCCAAGCTGCCGGAAGATGCGAAGCTGGTGATCCTCGACAGTCGCCCGACGCTCTTCGAACTCCTGGGCGATGACGACGAAATTGAGGCGCGCGCGCGCGGCGTCGTCGCGGGGCTTCCGGTTGCGGTGCCGGAGGACGTGAAGGTGCTGCTTCGCGCCCTCGCGCCGCTAGCGGGCACCGAGCGTACGGTGCTGGTGCCCGCCTTTGGCTTCCGCATCGAGTAACCCACGAAGCCTGCCTATTCGTGGTCGGGAGAGCTCGCTGGCGCGGGTTTGAGTTCTTCGACCGGGCGGCCCCGGCACCGTGTAGATTCACGCTTTCCCATGGACGTGGCCCCGGAAAAGAGCTCCCGCGCGCCGCGTCGGCCTTCGCGCTCCCTTGAGCTGGCCGACGCGCCGCCTGCCACACGCTTTACCGCCCGCGAACATGCTGAGGAGGGCTCGCTACGCGCCGAGCTGGAGGCCTCGCGGCGCAAGGGCGATCTCGAATCCGAGCGCAAGGTCACCATCGCGCTCGCGCGGCTCCTGGCGCGGCGCGATCGTCAGCGCGACGAAGCCGCGTCGATGGCGCTTCGCGCGATTCGAATTCGCGACGACGCGGAGCTGCGTCGCGAGGTCGCCGAGTGGCTCGAGTCGCTCGGTGAGCCCGCGCTGGCCGCCGCTGTGCTCGGGCCCCTGGTCAGCGGCGCGGACACGCGGCTCGCGGTCACGCTGCTCGCGCGCGTGGCGACGCTCTATGCGCGGGCCGGCGACGCCGAGGGCGCCGCCGACGTGCTCGAGGAAGCGCACGCGCTCGATGGACAGGCAGCGCTGCCGCTCGAGCTTCGCGCCACCATCGGTCAGTGGGCACCCGAGGTGGTCGCGCCGGCGGAGGCGGCGAACGCCTTCGCCATGGCGGCCGAGCGACGGGCCTCTGCCGGCGCCGATCCGCTCGAGGACCTGCTTCGAGCGTTCGACGCCGATCCCGCCGCCGCCATGTCCGCGAACGCCCTCGCCGACACCCTGTCGGCCCGCGGCAAGCGCCTCGCCGCCGACGAGATTCGCAGGGAGCACGGGCGGGCCCTTCGCAGCGTCGACAAGAGCGCTGCGGCGCTCGTGCACCGCCGCCGCCGGGAAGAGGCGACAGAGCAAGGGGCCCTCGCCCGGGCCTTGGGAGCGGCGCTCGACGAGGGCCACGCGGCCGGTTCCTTCGAAGGGATCGACATCGCGGACCTCTTGGCACGCGCGCAGTTGACCGAGCTCTCTCCGGCGATGCTGCTGGACCCCGAACAGCTCGTCGCCGTCGTCGAACGCGCACCGTCCAACGTGAGGCCGGTGCTCCTCTCGTTCGCCGCCGAGCTGCTCGTCGATCGCGGCAATCTCGCCGAGGCGCGTCAGCTGGCGGAGCGCGCCTGCGACATCGAGCCAAACTATCCACGCAGCGCGGTCTCGCTCGCCTTGGCGCGCCTCGGGGATCGCGACGCGGAGGCGGCGCTGGCCGTCGAGCGCGCCGTGCGCCTCGTCTGCGTGCGCGGGGCCTACTGCCGCGCCCTGTCGGAGATTCACGGAGCCCTCGGCGCCCGTGACGTCGCCGTGGCCTGGGCTCAGCACGCGGTAGCGCTGCGACCGGGCGATGCCGCCGCTCTCGAGCAGTGGTTTCGCTGCGCCTGCGAGGCGCGCGACGCTGCGCGGCTCGGCGACGCCATCTCGTGGGCCGTGGCCCAACCGCAACCGTCGGCGACGTTGGCTCCGCTCGTGGCCGAGGGGCTCCGAGTGCTCGTCGAGCTCGACGTTGACCGCGCTGCCGTGTTGGCGCGGCGCGCCCTCGACATCTTCGGCCCTCACCGCGTTTCGCTGCGCGAGGCCATCGTGCTGGTGGCCGAATCGGCGCGCGACGACGGACTTCACGGAGGACTCCTCGAGCGCTTCGTGTCGGCGGGCGCGAAGGCCGACGAGCGGCCCGCGCTCTTG
The DNA here is from genome assembly GCA_016703425.1 of Myxococcales bacterium. Classification (NCBI taxonomy): domain Bacteria; kingdom Pseudomonadati; phylum Myxococcota; class Myxococcia; order Myxococcales; species Myxococcales bacterium. Next base: position 1,106,519 of record JADJCA010000001.1, on the reverse strand, counting down.
GCGCGACTCTCGGAGCTGCGCGCCCGCTTGGGCGACGGCGACGGCGAGGCCATCGCGCTGGTGCGCGCTGTGCGCGAAGGGCTTCCCGTCGCAGAGGTTTCGAGCAAGCTGGCGGTCATGGAGGGGCGCGTTCGCACCAGCGACGGTCTCTTGGCCACGCTGGAGTTGGCGGCACGCCACGCGGAGGCGCATGGCAGCAAAGAGGACGCGGCGCTGGCGCTCCGGCGCTGGGGTTCGGGCCTCGCGGACCTCGCCGGTGACGTGCCCGCGGCGCTGCAAGCCTGGCTGTCGGCGGCGCGGCTCATGCCGCGTTGGGGCGTCGCCATGGTGCTCGGTGACCTGCGGACGCACTGTGATCGCGAGGCCTCTCTCGCGGCGCTCCTCACCGTCGTCGAGAGCGCCGAGGACGGCCGCGTCGCCGGTGCGCTCGCTGAGGCGGCGGCCTCGTTGGCGCTGGCGCTCGGTCAGGGCGCGCGGGCGCTCGCGCTCTCTCGCCTGGCGCTCGAGAAGTGCCCCGAACACGCTGGCCCCCTCGCCATCGCCGAAGCGGCCGCCGTGCTCGACGGTCGCCCCGCTGATCTGTCGCCCGTCTTTGAGTCCGTCGCGCGCCGCGCGCGCGGAAAGTTCGGGCGCCGCGCGGCGCACCTTCGCGCGGCGAACTATTTCGCGGAGCACGGCCTCTACTTCCTCGCGCTAAGGCACGCCGGCGAGGGCTTCGCTGCGGTGCCTTCGGAGTGGGCGCTCGCGGCGCTGGCGACCGCCGGCGAAAGGGCCGGCGACCGCGCTGGCGTCGTGCGCGCGGTGGTCGGCGTCGCCGAGGCCGCGAAATCGAAGGAGGCGCGCGGCGCGTGGCTGATTCGCGCGGCCGATCTCGCGGCCAACGACGAGGAGGGCGCGCGGCAGCGCGTTGATGTCCTCTTGCGCGGTTCGGTGGCAAGCCCCGACAAGGCGACGCTGCAGCGCCTCGGCGAGGCCGTGGGCAGCCTCCTCACCGTTGCGCCGCTCGAACGCGACGCGCTCTCGCTGAGGGTCGGGAACGCGACCCGCATGCTCACGGCGCGCATCGAAGGTCCTGACGGTGCGCGCGTGGCCATCGAGCTTGCGCGCGTCGCGCTGGCCTCCTTTGCCGACGCCGAGGGCGGCGCCCACGCACTCGATCGAGCCCTCGGCGCCGACGCCGATGTCGACGAATACGCGGAGCTCGCACCTTACGTTGAGCTCTTGGCGAAGGCCTCGGGAAAGCTGCTGACGCGAGCCGTCGCCCTTGTCTCGCAGACCTACGCCAACGTCGGTGAGGCCGCCTTGACGCTCCTCTCGGCCATCGCGGAGCGAGCGCAAGCTCCCGACGCGCGGGCCGTCTTCGACGGCTGGCTCGAAAAGAAGCGCACGCCCGCCCGTGAGTCGTTCGATCTCGGCGCCGAGCTCAACGCGGCAGACGAGGAGGCGGCGCCCGCGGAGGCCGCTCACGCCGCTCCGGTGGTCGAGGGTGAGCCCGCTGCGGTAGAGACCTCAGCGCCCGCGGCGGGGGACGGCGCTCCCGCGCCCCCAGAAGCCGCCCATGCTCCCGCCGAGCCGCCGCCCGCCGAGACGATCGCCTCTTCGGATGCCGCAGAGGCTGTCGCGAGTGCCTCCCCCGATAGTGGGGCGACGAAAGAGGCCGCGGCTGCCGACGACGCCGCTGCCGCCCTGCACGACGCGCGCCCCGCTTTCGAGGCCGCGACAGAGAAGATGACGGACCTCGAGCAGCAGGCGCTCATCGAGGGACGCGATACGGCGCTGTCGCCGACGGCGCGCGCCGATCGACTCGCGGCTGTGGCTTCCGTTCGAGAAGCGCGGGGCGACTTGCCGGGCGCCGCTGACGCGCTCATTGAGGCGGCGCTCTTGGAGCCGGACTCGGTCGACCGGTGGCGGGCCGCGTGGACGGTTGCCGACACGGCGCGGAGCACCGAGAACGTCGTGACGGCCCTCAGGCAAATCGAGGCGCTCGTTACGGGGAACGAACGCACCCGCGTCCTTCGGCAACTCGCGCGCTCGCTCCGCGACCTGGAGCGCATCGGCGAGGCGCGGGAGGTTTGGGAGCGCCTCCTCGCGCTCTTGCCCGACGACGAAGAGGCCGATCAATCCGTAGAGCTCATGTTGTCCGAGAGTCGTGACTACGAACGGCTCGCAGCGCACCTCTCCGATCGAATTCAGCGCCTCTCGCGCCACGACGACCAGCGGGACTCGGTGCGGGCCGCGCGCCTTCGCCGCGCCGCGATTCTCGAGCAGCGGCTCGATCGCGCGGAGGATGCGTGCCGTGAGCTCGAGTCTCTCCTCGCCGAGGCTCCGCAAAACGAGAGCGCCCTCCGATACCTCGCAGACCTCTACGAGCGCCGTGGCGAATTCGACCGCGCCGCTCAGCTGCTCCGCAAGTTGACGGACCTGGCCCGCGGACCTCAGACGCGCAACGATCTCGGTCTGCGCGCCGCGTTCGCCCTGCGCGACGCGGGCGACTTGCGCTCGGCGCTCGGCCTCGTGAAGACGCTCCTCGAGCGCGATCCCGATCTGGATGCGATGGCCCTCCGCGTAGAAATTTCGCGCACGCTCGGCGACGACGCAGAGTTGGGCTCCGCGCTGGAAGGCGCCGCTGCGTCGGGGCGCCACGCGCCGGGCGTCGCCGCCGAAATGTGGGTCGAGGCGGCGCAGGCGGCGGCGCGCGCCGGTGACGCCTCGCTGGCCTTCGAGCGCGCACGCCGCGCCGTGACGGCGGCGCCCGCGAGCGCCGAGGCCCAGCTCTTTGCCCGCGGCCTTGAGTACCGCGAGCGCGGCGCCGGGACCTCGTCCGATGCGGAGATGACGCTCACCGAGCTCGCGCGTGTCGAAGGCGCCCTCGAGCCCGACGATACGGCCCTCGCCGCGTTCCTCCGGGCGGAGGCGTACACGGTGCTGGGACGCGATGCGGAGTCCAAGGCGGTGCTTGGCGAGGCCCTCGCGCACGGCCCGCATGCGCTCGTGGCGCTCGGACTCGCGGAGCGGTTTGCCGCATCCGGCGCCGTGCCCGACGCCCTGTCGATGTTTGAGACGGCGCTCACAGGGGACCTCTACGGGTTTCGTTCGCGCGGTGAAGTCGCGCTCCTCGCTGGGCAGCTGGCCGCGAGCGAAGGCAAGCCGCGTGAGGCCCTCGCGTTCCTCGAGATCGCCAGCGACGAAGAGGCGACCCGTGGCGCCGCGCTCCAGCGCATGGTGCCCATCCATCTTGCCCTCGGCGAGCTCGCGAGCTCGCGCGTCGCGCTCGTCGAGTTGGCGCGCAGAGCGCCGGAAGACGAGCGCGCGCAGGTCCTCGCAGAGCTCGCGCGGCAGCTCCTTCGCTCCAACGACCCAGCGGACGTTTCCGAAGGGGAGCGAGCCCTCGAAGAGGCGCTCCTGTTGGCGCCGGAGGGTACTGAGCTGAGGCGCACGCTCGAAGAAGAGCTCGAGAAGGCCCGCCGACGCAGCCACAAGCCGCCGCCGGTGGAGAGCGTTGAGAGCGCCGAGGGCGCCGAGGGCGCCGGACGCGTTGACCAAGACGCCTCCGCGGTCGCTCAGCCGGTGGGCATGGAGGACCTCATCGAGCCACCCTCGGTTCATCGGCCGGGCAGCGTGCCGCCGGCGGTGAAGCTAGCCGAGCTCGAAGCGCAAGTTCGCGAAGCCACAAGCACCGAGGACCGGGAGCGCGCCCTCTTGCGGCTAGCGCAGGCCCACGTTGAGCGAGGCGCGTTGGCGGCCGCCGAAGGCGTGCTGTCGGAGGCGTTGGCGACCGGCAGCGCGAGCGCCGGTGACGAGCTGGCGAACCTCCTGGGCGCCTTCGGTGAGCGCACTGGCGATCTGGTTCGCGTCCGCTCCCGCCTCGTGGACCTGTTGCCCGGCGACGTCACGCGGCTCGAAGATCTGCGCGCCGCCGCGCTCGCCGACGCCAATCCGACCTATGCCCGCGCCGTCGAGCACGTGCAACGCGCCTTCGACCCGGGCTCTGGCCCGCTGCCGCCGCCGCCGCTCGTCGTTCAGCGCACCCAACAAGGCGTGCTGCCGCTCCTCGTCCGCGGGCCTTGGAACGCCTCCGTCGCCGACGCCTTCGCGCTCGTTTGGGAGCACGCCGCCGGCGTCTTCGCCCGCGATCTAGCGCACTACTCGCTCTCGGGAGTGGAGCGCGTTCAGCCGGGACCGACGTCGGCGCTCTCTCGCCTCCTTGAGGTCTCGCTGCGCCTCCTCGACGCAGCGCCCGCGCAGTTCTACGTGAAGCGGTCGGCGGAGTCGCCGGTCGCGCAGCCGCTCTTGCTCAACCAACCGGCGGCCTTGGTCGTTGGAGACGTGCGCGAGGAATCGGTGCCGCTGCGCTACGCCCTCGGACAAGCCATCGCCCTCGCGCAGCCGGAGAACATTCTGGTGAGCGGGCTCGAGGAGGAGGCTGGTCGCGCGCTCTGGGATGGTCTCGTGGGCGCGTTTGCCCCCACGGGCAGCGGCACCTCCTTGAAGGCGCAGAGCGGCAAATACGCGGGCGCCCTCTGGGAGCGCTTGCCGCAGCGCGCGCAGCGCCGAATGCAAGAGCTCCTCGGCGCCCCCTCCACGCTGCCGACCTACGAGGCGGTTCGTGAGATGGCGCGGCAGAGCGCGCGCCGCGTCGGCACCTTGCTCGCGGGCAACGTCTCGGTTGTTTTGCGTGCGGTATGCACGGAGCGGCAATTGGATATCGACACGCTCTTGGCAAGGGGAGGGCTCGGTGCGCTGGCTGAGGATCCGGCCCTCGCTGATTTGCTGCGCCTCGCGGCGACTTCCGCCTACGCCGATGCGCGCTGGCGACCACTCTCCGCCGGGCCCCGGCCTTCGGGGCACTTTCCAGCTGCCTCATGAAGCGGACGGCCGCGTACCTTGCCTCGGTCGTCACGCTGACGCTCACGGGCGTGGCGTGCGTGCTGCTCGATCCCGTCCCCGAGCTGGTCAAGCCGCCTCGTCGCGCGCCGGCCATCGTGAAGACGGCAGCCGTTCCCGATACGACGCGGCCGCTCTTGGAGCTGCCCGTCGAGTTCGTCGTACCCGTGCGCGTGCCCGATCCCGGACAGGATTTCGTTTGGGGGTTCTTCGTCGACTTTGACGTGGCGAGGCCGCTCGTCGGACGCAACGAGCGCGTGGCCGGCTCGCCGACGGGAAAGGACCTCACGACCATCGTCGTGGGCGGCTCCGACATCGCGAACATCATTGATCTCGGGCGCTGTCACCGCTTCGAGTTCGTCGTGAGTCTCGCGTGGGACGACGGCTTGCATCAGTCCGACCCGGCGGTGACCGACTCAATCTCGTGGTGGTACGTTCCGGACGGAGCCGGGACCTGCGGCCTCTTCGACGCGGCATCCCTGAGCGCGCTCGACGCTTCCGCCGACGGCGGCGACTCGGGCGGTGCGCTGTGAGCCTGGGTCGCGCGTCTCGGGTTGGTGTTGGCGTCGCCCTGGGGCTGCTCTCGACCGCGGCATGCCGCGACGGAGAGGTCACGGCGGCGGCCGAGGCGTCGATCAACCAGTGCGTCGCCACGTCCGATTGCGCCGCGGCCGTGGGGGCCACGTGCGATCCGAAGACACGTCTCTGCCGACTCGCCGAGCCGGCTGGCTTTGACGTGACGTACGTCATCTCGTTTCCGTCAACGGCGTTCCCCGTCGCGGGAAATACCGTCGCCATCTCGCGCAAAGCACTCCTCGGGTGTCGTCCCCTACCAAGGAGCTGCACGCAACCGGGCGATTGCGTCTGCGTGTCAGAGTCTCGCACAGGAACGCGCGCCGTCGCGGACGCGTACCGGGTCACGGGAACGACCGCCAACGACCTCGGCTTCGGCCTCGGTAAGGGGCAGTTCTCGCTGCCGGTGCGCGCGCTGTTTCGGCCACTCTCTCCGTTGGGCGTGGCGGGGCTCTTGGCCTCGAGCGCGCGCGTTCCACTTGAGAACATCGAGGCCGAGTCGGCGTCTGACGAGGTGCTCGGCGGGCAGCCGCCGGGCCCCGGCGACGCAAGGGCGCAAGGCTTCATCGCCACGTTGCCGGGCGGCAAATACCTCCGCTCGCTCGAGCCGCTGCCGCCCTTCGACGGCGCGTTCCCTCCCGTGACCGGCGTCGTCGAGGTTGGCGTCGACGCCACCGGGGCGACCGTCGACGCGGTGAAACGTTGGGGCACGCCGGCGCAACCCTTCGTCCTCGACAGCTTGGAGGACGTCGCCGGCTGGCGCCTCTACTTCCGCGATCGCGGCACCGGCATCCGCGTCTCGAACATCTACTCGCCGCGCTTCGGTCGCAACGACGTCCGCCTCTTCACCTTTGGCTACACCGATCTCACGCAGACCCCGGTCGACATCGTCGTCGAGCCGCCGCCGAGTCAAGCGCAGCGGCCTTCGCTTATCAGCCCCGTCTTCATCGTGCCGGGGACCGAGCGCATGCCTCGCTTGCCGGCGCCGGAGCGCGTCGCGGGGAGCGTCATTGGGAATCCGGAGGGCGTTCCGCTCGGCGCGAAGCTCCGCTTCCGCAGCGTCGTCGACGCCGACGAGGTCTCGCAGCTCGAGCCCATCAACGCGAAGCTTCGGTACTCGACGGAGGTGAGCACGACGCTCGACGGACGCTACGAGGTGCTCTTGCCGCCTGGTCGCTACGACGTCGCGGTGATCCCCGAGTTGGCGAGCGGCTTCGCGACGACCACGCGGGCCTTGACGTTGCCCTCGGGCAGCGGCGGCGATGGGCGCGCGTTCGTCGTGGAGCGCCTCCGTCGCATCGAGGGACTCGTGCGGCTCCCCGGTGGCGCGCCGCTCGTGGGCGCCGTTGTTCGAGCACGGCCCTCGACGGTGCCGTTGCCGCCGCGCCCCTTTGCGTCGCTCGCGCGTACGCGAACTGCCGTCACGAACGGGGAGGGCGCCTTCGCCGTCGACGTCGATCCCGGGCTCTACGATCTCGTCGTCGAGCCCCCCACGGCGACGCGCTGGCCCGTTTCGGTGGCCCTCGGCGTGGACGTCCCCGAAGGGCTCACGAGCCCGTCGGTCCGCCTCACGCCCATCGAGTTGACGGCCCCCTTCGACCTCGGTTTCACCCTCGTCAACGAGGGCTCCGGCCGGGTCGTGTCGGGCGCCTTTGTTCGGGCATTCTCGCTAGCTAGCGACCGGGGGGTCCCCGTCGAGTTGGCCCACGGCACGACCGATCGGGCGGGCCGCGTCGATCTCTACGCAGCTCCGATCCGGTGAGGACAACCGGTGGCGCGAGTCGCCCCGCCGGTCACGAGGCTTCTGATATGCTCGCTCGGTGCTGACGGAGGCGCGCATCGACTTGATTGGGCGGATCGCTCGGCTCAAGCACGCCCCCAACGAGCTGGGGAGCGTGATCGCTGAACGCTCCGTCCTCGCCCTCGCTGCCGTTTCGTATGGCGCGAAGCCAGACGCCAACAGCACTTCGCCCACGGGTTTCGATCCGCGCGCCGTCTTGCTCTTCGAAGCCATCGTGGAAGGCGCGTTCCTCGTCGCTTCGGCCGACGGCCTCTTCGATGAGTCGGAGCGCGACACCTTCGGTCGCATCGTCACGGCGGCTTGCGGCGGCGCCGTCCCGCCGCGGCGCATCGCGAAGCTCGTGCTCGACCTCGGCGACATGCTCCAAGAAGACGGCCTCGAGGTGCGGCTCAAGAACATCGTCGAGAGCGCCGGCCGTCACCTCGACGAGGTCCTGCGCATCGGGGCGCTGATCGCCGACGCGAGCGGTGGCGTCCAGTATGCGGAGCGGCAAGTGCTGGAGAAGATGGCCGCCGCTGCGCGCCTTCCTTCGAGCGCCGTCGACCAGGCCATCGACGACGTGCGCCGTGAGCTGCGCGCCGCTGGCGCCTGAGTTGCCCGAGGCGGCGTGGTGCGCGGTCAGTCGTCGCTGACGTTGGCGAACGACTCGAAGAGCGCCGCTTCGGCGTCGTTGCCGCGGGCTCGCGCGTCGCGCGCGAGGTCGGTTACGACGGCCCGCTGGCGCGCGCGGAGCGCCGGCCGTCGCTCCGGTGAGGCGTCGTCGACGCGCGCGCTGATCAAGGCGAAGACCTCGTGCGGACGCCCCAGGCGCATCAAGAGATCGAGCAGCTCGTCGGCGATGGCGTCGTTGGTCGGATCGCCTTGGAGGCGGCTCGTCAGCTCGGCGGCGCGCGCGTCGAGAGCTCCCTCATCGACCTCCACCGGCGACGGGGCGTGAGCGGGGGCCTGGTGAGCTGCCGGCGCGGGCGCTGCCGGTGACGCTAGAAGTGGCGCCGAGGGCTCCGGCGTCGCGCGCGCCGGCAGGACGGCGCCCTCGAGGGTCGCGACGCCCTCGCTGCACTTGCGAAAGAGCTCGCCGATGGCCGCGTCGCGCGGCGCAAGGCCGATGGCCGCTTGGGCGTGACGTTGCGCAGAGCGAGCGTCGCCGTGAACCTCGAGCTCGAAGCGCGCCGCGCTCGCGAGGTGCGCGGCGAGCGAAGCCTTTTGCGGCTCGAGGTCGTCGGCACCGCGGATACGTTCGAAGGCGCTTCGAAGCCGGGCCCACGCGAACGACGCACCAGGCAAATCGCCGATGTCGGCGCGCAGCTTCGCCTCGAGGGCGCGTGCCTCGAAGGCGATGGGCGAGGCGTCTTCGACGCTCTCGAGTCGAGCGATGGCGGCCGGCGCATCACCAAGCGCCGCCGACAGCGCCGTCGCGAGGTCCAAAATAACAGCGTCTCGCTCGCGGGACGGCGCTTCACCCAAGAGCTCGAGCGCGCGCACGAGGAGACGTACGCCGCGCGGTGCGCTGCCCTGGGCCACGAGTGCGCGCCCGAGGCCTGCGACCGCCATGGCGTCGTTCGGCAAGAAGCGGAGCGCCCTCTCGTAGAGCCTGGCTGCGCGGCTGCGCAGACCCGCCGCGAGGAACACGTCGGCGCAGCGCTTCCACACTTCGTAGCGCGCGCGCGGTGAGGCCGCTTGCGCCTCGAGCTCCTCGGCGTCGGCGAAGGCGTCGTCGACGCGGCCAAGGGCGAGCCGATGCTCGAGCCGGAGGAGCCGCGCCGAGGTGCACGATGGGTAGCGCGCGATGGCCATGTCGAGGAGCACGACGACCCGCTCGGGCTGCTGGGCCTGCCGCGCCGCAGCCTCGAAGGCGCGTGCCGCGAGGAGCGGCACCGACTCGGCCTCGGCGGCGAAACGAAACGCCTCCTCGGCGCCTCGCGCGTCGCCTCGTTGACTCGAGAGTGCCGCTCGTAAGAGCGAGCGCGCCACATCTTCGTCGCCGAGGGCCGTTTCGAGCGTCGCCAGCGCCGTCTCGGCGCGATCGCCGGCGGCGCGATCGAGGTCCGCGAGGCGAACGACGGTGGCGACGTGTCGCGGCGCCCGCGAGAGGATTCGCAGCGCGGTCTCGCGCGCTTCTTGTGCGGCGTCGTGCAGCGTTTGGTCGTCGGCTTCCGAGAGGAGCGTCGCCGTCTCCAGCGCCAGCGCGACCCGCGCCGTCGGCGCCGCCGGCACACCGCCGCGCGTGAACTGAACGACCCACGCGTCGCTGGCCCCCGCGACCGACGTCAGCGTCATCCCCTCCGAGGAGGGGACGCGAACACCGGCCTCGGGCAAGAGACGGCGCGCGATGCGCGACGGGATCTCGCGGACCACGAAGGTCGCGCCCTCCCGCGACGCGTGCCCGTCCAGGAGCGACGTCATCGCGACCATGGCCAGCGCCAGCGCTGGCCGGGGCAAGCCTATGCCTCGAGCCTCTTCAATCACGAGGCGGACCCCGTCGCCGCTAACGGCGCACAGGACGTCGAAGGCAAGCGTGGGCCCGTCCGGATCGGAGACGGCGATGGCCGCACCTTCCGCCGCGAGGCCGACCCAAACGGCGGGCGCCGACGTGCCCAAGAGACCGCGCAGCTTCTGCTTGAGGAGGCGCTCGAGGCGCCGATGCGGGAGCTCGAGGGACATGCGCACGAGCTCGCCGCGGCGGTGGCAGAAGCGGGCCACGCCGCCGGAGACGTCGACGGGGAACTTCACGCGCGGCAGCGCCACGAAGAGCTCTGGGATCGCCAGCGGGCCCAGGGCCACGGACTCGGAGAGCTCGAGGCCGAGCCCGTCCTTGCCGATGGCCAGGCGGAGCGGTACCGCGGGCGCCCCCGAGGCCGGCGGCTTCGGCGGGACGCGGGGCGGTCGGGCCGCTCGGGGCGGCCGTGCTCGAGAAAACGTCGACAAGGCTCCGATCGTAGCAAGGGCGCGCCGATTGCCGCGAATTTGCAGCCGACGGCCGAGCCCCGGTGTAATGCTCCCGTCGTGCCGACGGTCGACGAGGTGCTTGGGCCAGGCTCGCCCATCGCGCGGGGGCTGCTCGCCGACTACGAAGATCGGCCCGGCCAGCTGATGATGGCGCGGGCCGTCGAGGCGGCGCTCGCCGAGAGCGCGCCGCTCTTTGTGGAGGCCGGCACCGGCACGGGCAAGACGCTGGCGTACCTCGTGCCCGCGGTCTTGAGCGGCAAGAAGGTCGTCATCTCCACGGCCACACACGCGCTCGAAGAGCAGATTTTCGCCAAGGACATCCCGCTCCTCGCCGAGGCGCTCAGGCCCTTCGGCATCGAGGTCCGCGCGGCGTTGATGAAGGGGCTCGGGAACTACGTGTGCAGGAGGCGGCTCTTCGAGACGTTGTCGGCGGCGCCGCAGCCGCTCGCTGCGGAGCTCGCCGCGGTAGCCCGATGGGCCAAGGAGACCGAGTCGGGCGATCGCTCGGAGCTCGTGACCCTCGCCGAGACGTCGAGCGTCTGGGCGTCGGTCCAGTCGGGGACCGACACGCGGATCGGCGCCCGCTGCAGTCACTACGAAGACTGCTTCGTCACGCGCATGAAGCGCGCCGCGGAAGACGCCCAGATCGTCGTCGTAAACCATCATTTGTATTGTGCAGACTTGGCGCTCAAGCGAACGCGTGGCGGCGAGCTCGCGAGCGTGGTGCCGCCGCATGACGCCGTCATCTTCGATGAAGCGCACCAGCTCGAAGACGTCGCGACGACCTTCTTCGGTGTGCGCCTCTCGAGCGGCCGTTTTGACGCGCTCGTTCGGGACGCGCGAAAGCTCGCGGTCGGTCTCGGGACGAGCGGAGCAAGCCTGGAGCGCGCATGCCGCGGCGTCGAGACCGCTGCGGAGCGAGCCTTTGCCAAGCTCGCCCGGCTGACGGCGAACGCGCCGGAAGGACGTCGCTCGATCGCCGCCGACGACCTCGACGGTGAGGTCGGTACGATGCTCGCGGCGCTCGACGAAGTGCTGGGCCTCCTCTACGCCGACCTCGACGAACGAGCGCCGTCCGACGGCGTGCAAGTCGCGGCGCGGCGCGCGGGAGACCTGCGGGAGGTTCTGCGCTCGGTCCTCGCCGGCGCCGCCAGCACGCGGCGGCCTTCCGAAGGGCGCTTCGTGGAGCTCGACGCGGAGAGCGAGAGCTTTCCGCCGCCCTCGAGTCGCCACCGTCGGGCCGCCTCGCCTCGAAGCTCAAGGGAGGGACGGCGACCTACGAGGACGACGACCTCGGTCACGTCGCGCTTTGGCTCGACGTGCGGGACCGCAGCGTCGCCTTGGGCGCGAGCCCCATCGACCTCGCGCGGACCTTCCGCGAGAGCCTCTTCGATCGGGTGCCCACGGTGGTGTGCACGAGTGCCACGCTCGCCGTGTCGCGGCCGTCGGTCTTTGGCGCCGAAGGAGACACCGACGGCGAGCGGCGCGACGAAGGCCGAGCCAAACACGAGGCGAGCTTTCACTTCTTTCGAAGCCGCCTCGGCGCGCCGCCGGAGACGCGTGATCTGGTCGTGGCGTCTCCCTTCGATTTCCCGCGTCGCGTCGGCATCTACGTGCCGCGCGACATGCCCGAGCCCAGCTCTCCCGGTTTCGAGCTCGTCGTCGCCGAGCGCGCGCTCCGGCTCATCCAAGCCAGCGGCGGCGGCGCCTTCGTGCTCTCGACGTCGCACCGGGCGATGCGCGCCATCCACCAGGCGCTGCGCAAGGAATCGCTCCCGGGCCCGCTCTACGTGCAAGGCGAAGCGCCCAAACACGTCTTGCTGTCGCGCTTTCGCTCCGCGGGTCACGCCGTCTTGTGCGCCACCATGAGCTTCTGGGAAGGCGTCGACGTGCCCGGCGAAGCGCTGCGGCTCGTCGTGCTCGACAAGATCCCCTTCGCCGTTCCGAGCGATCCCATTGTGGCGGCACGCTCGGCGGAGCTCGAGGCCGCCGGCGGCAACGCCTTCACCGAATATTCGGTGCCCATGGCCGCCATCGCGCTCAAGCAAGGCTTTGGCCGCCTCGTTCGCACAAAACGCGACGCGGGCGTCGTGGCCATCTTGGATCGACGGCTCGTCGCCCGCGGTTACGGCAGGCTGCTCCTCGCGAGCCTGCCGCCGGCGCGGCGCCTACACTCGATGGACGAGGTAGGCGCCCTGTACGCCGAGTTTTTCGCGCCGGTGTCCGCTCAGGGCAGCGCCTGAATCCAGGCGCGCGTCGCTGCGAGGCCCGCGTCGTCGGTGGTGCGCATGATGGTGGGCGGCATCTGGCCCGGCGCCGCGGAGCCGCCGTCGGGGTTGCGAAGGCTGTCGCGCAGGAGAACGACGCTCTTGTCCGGATCGGCGGGGACGATGCGCTTGAAGCCAGAGGCCGTCGGATAGGAGTTGCCACCCGGCGCCTGGTTGGTGTGCGCCACGCCAACGGCCGTCTTGTAGACCGGCGTGTCGGCGGCGTTGAGGCCCGCGCCGCCGTCGACGAAGGCCTCCGCCACCGGGAGGTTCATGTGCAAGCCGGTGCCAGCCGCGTTGCCGCCCGGCTTATGGCAGAAGCCGCAGTTGTTGTAGTAGAAGCCCATCGCGCCGTTGAACTTGCCGGTCGTGTCTTCTGCCACCGCGAGGCTCGTTGGGTGATCCCAGCTCGTGAGGAGGTTGTCGGCCTTGAGGGAAGCGAGCGTGAGACCCGTGGCTCCAGCGCCGCCGAGGCTCCACGCGTCGAGCGACAAGAACTTGTCAACGTGGCCCGTGTGGCAGGGCGCGCACGCGGAGTTCGACGGGACCTCGTAGGTCGTGCCGGGCTTCGCCGGGTTTGCGATGACGGTGCCGTCGTTCATGAGCGTCGCCGTGGACTCGTCGTCGGCCCACCGCCACACGGAGAAGATCCACTCGGAGGGCCCGGCCTTCCACGTCCGGCGCGTCTCGATGCGCTTGCCGTTCAACTGAAACTCTTTGTAGACCATCGTGCCGACGGGGAAGATCCACTCATCGGGGGTGCCGGGGCCGCCGCCGCCGGTGTCGATCTTGGTTCCCGCCGGGAGGAGCATCCAGCGCTGCTTCTCGGAGCCGTCGCTGTAGAGCTTGTAGGCCGGCACGTAGTTCTTGTGCGTGGCGGCCACGGTCTTTGTGGCGAAACACGCGTAGAGGCCCGTGCAGCGGATGTCGGTAGGCACTTGTTGCGCGGCTGTGGAGGTAGCGCCGCTGCCCCCGGCGTCCGTGTTGCCGGCGTTCTTGGTGCAGTCGAAGACCGGGTCAGCGCAGGCCGGTGCGCTGTCGGGCGTGCCCGTGTCGGGCGTCGTCGTGGTGCCGTCGGTCTTCGTCGAGGTGTCCGAGCCCTGAGCCACGTCGCTACCGCCGTCGGTGCCATTGCCCGGGGTGACCGTTGGGTTCGTCTCCTCGTCGCTCGAGCAACCCGCGTAGGCCGCGGCCGTCACGGCGAGAGCACTCAGCGTCATGACAGAAGCGCGTGATACCGATAAGCGACGACCCAAAGCCTTCATGAAACCTCCCGGGGAAGAACCGCTGATGCTACGGCGGAGCTTCGCCAAATCGCAGCAATTTTTCCTGCGCCGCGCGTGTTTGGTCGCACAACCGGCCACGGAGGGCACGCCGGAGAGCGCAGCGCGGCCACGCCAGCGCGCGGGCCGGTTGCCCCCGACGCGCGCGCCGGCGGCGTCGCGGCCGAGCGACCGATGTGCTACCCCGACCTTTCCGTTTGGAGGCGTCATCATGAGTGAAATCGTTGCCGTTGTGGCCCGAGAGATTCTCGATTCGCGTGGAAACCCGACCCTCGAGGTCGAGGTTCAAACGGAAGGCGGCCGCGGCCGCGCCGCGGTGCCGAGCGGGGCCTCCACCGGCGAGCACGAAGCGCTCGAGATGCGCGACGGTGACAAGAAGCGGTTCCTCGGCAAGGGCGTCAAGAACGCCGTCAAGAACGTCAACGAGACGCTCGCCCGTGTCGTCGTCGACATGGACTCGCTCGACCAAGCCGCCGTCGATCGTGCCATGCTCGAGGCCGACGGCACGCCCAACAAGTCGAAGCTCGGGGCCAACGCCATCCTCGGCGTGTCGCTCGCCGTGGCGCGCGCCGCCGCCGACGACATGCAGCTCCCCTTGTGGCGTTACCTCGGCGGCGTCGCCGCGCGCGTCTTGCCGACGCCGCTCATGAACATCCTCAACGGCGGCGCCCACGCCGACAACGGCCTCGAGATTCAGGAGTTCATGATCGTCCCGGCGGGGCTGCCCAACTTCGAAGAAGCGCTCCGTGCTGGCGCCGAGGTGTTCCACGCGCTCAAGGGCATCTTGAAGGAGAAGGGCCTCACCGTCGCCGTCGGCGACGAAGGGGGCTTCGCGCCGCGCGTCGATACCAACGAGGGCGCGCTCGCGCTCGTCGTTAAAGCCATCGAGGCGGCCGGCTACACGCCCGGCAAAGACATGTTCGTGGCCCTCGACTGCGCCGCCAGCGAGTTCTTCGACAAGAAGACTGGCAAGTACACCTTCGACAAGAAGGCCGTCTCGCCGGAGGAGCTCATGGGCATCTACGAGAAGCTCATCAAGTCGTTCCCCATCGTGTCCATCGAAGACGGCTTCGCCGAAGACGACTGGCCCACGTGGAAAGCCTTCACCGACAAGGTCGGCAAGGACGTGCAGCTCGTCGGCGACGATCTCTTCGTGACCAACGTAGAGCGCCTCCGCCGGGGCATCGACACGGGCACCGCCAACGCGATCCTCGTGAAGCTGAACCAAATCGGTTCGCTCACCGAGACGCTCGACGCCATCCGCATGGCCACCGAGGCCGGCTACCGCAGCATCATCAGCCACCGCTCCGGCGAGACGGAAGATTCCTTCATCGCCGATCTCGCCGTCGCGACCAACGCGGGCCAAATCAAGACCGGCAGCTTGTCGCGCTCGGACCGCGTGGCGAAATACAACCAACTCCTCCGCATCGGCTTCGAGCTCGGGCAAGGCGCCGTCTACGCCGGCAAGGGCGCCTTCCGCAAAGCTGTCTGAGCGGGCGGCTTCCCTGATGGCCCTCGCGTGCGGCCCCTCTTCTCGAGGGGCACGCACGTTTACGGTCCGAGCTTCGCGCGCATCGCGTCGACGAGCGAGTCGACGCCGCCGGTCACCGACAAGCTGCCGATTCGCTGCGCGATGCGCTCGGTGATCTCCAGCTCCTTCAAGCGAAGCAGCGTCGGGTTGCCCTCGAGGAGCTTCGCCGTGTTGAGGAGGCTGCGCGTGGCGGCCGTCTCTTCGCGGCGCGCGATGGCCGTGGCCTCCGCGCGCTTCTCGGCTTCAATGACCTGGTTGAACAGGGTGCGCATGTCGCCCGGCAGGACCACGTCACGAAGACCCGCCGCGATGAGCGAGAGGCCGCGCTCCGCGAGGGCCGGCGCCGTGCGGGAAACCAACGCCGCGCCGAGCGCGCCCTTCTTGAGGAGCAGCTCGTCGAGCGTGAGCGCGCCCACTTCATCGCGTAGCGCGAGCTGGAGCTCGCGGTAGAGGGCCTCGCGGCCGTCGGCCAGCGTGCGCACCATGAGGCGCGCATCAAGGACCGCGAAGCGCACCGAGAGGTTGATGCGGAGCGACACCTTGTCCTTGGTCATGAGCTCCTGGCCTTGAACCTCCACGAGCTGCTGACGCAGGTCGACGTGGGCGAGCGCGAGCTGGCGCACGGCCTTCCAGAAGACGTGTCGGCCCGGCGCGAGCAAGTCAGCGATGGCGCCGTCGACGAAGAGGACGCCGCAGAAGCCCTCGGTTACCTCGAAGACCTCCAGAAATCCCGCTGCGTCGCCGCTTCGGCTCACGGCCTCCTTCGCCGGGTGCACGACCGACAATGAGCTCGCGTCCACGACGTCGACGCGCAGCACGTCCTCGGCGAGGCGCAAGAAGACATGGACCCCCGGGGCGAGAAAGCGCTCGAAGTTGCCGTGAGCGAACACGAGCCCGCGCTCCGCGTCGGCGATCTTCACGACGAGGAAATGGGGCGCCAGCTCCGGCAGTTCGGCGAAGGCGCGCGCGTCCGGGAGATCGACGTAGGGCGTCAGCGTGGAGAAGCGTTCGACGCGCGGCGCCGGTCCGAAGCCGCGGAGCCGGTGACGGCCGGCGGCGAGCCAGCGGTCGAAGAGGCCCCCCTTCCAGACGATGGCGCGTTCGTGCTCCTTCAGCGTGAGGTCGATGGAAAACATGGGCGGACTCCGTGGATGGGAAGGAAACGGCTCGGTGCGAAGGCGGGAAGTTGAGGGACGCGAGTGCTCTCGATGGGAAATGTCACCCCTCGGTCGAACGGCGCCGCGGCGACAGGGAAGGGAACATCGCGCACGCGCGATCGGTCTCGCCGGAGCGAGTCGCGTCGTGCGAAGCGACGTTGCAGCTTCCAAGCGGCCGTGAGAGTCGGGCCGGCGCACGCGCCAACTTCGCGCGTGCTGAGGCTCGCTCTCGTGGTGCTCAGCTCGGCGAGGGGTGACCGTTCCTTTTGCGACCTTGCAGAGGGATTTGAACCCGGTTGGTTGGCGCGTCCGTTTTGACCCGACGGGTGAACCACGAGGCACACGGTGCTGCGGCTCCGGCGGCGGTTGCGTCGACGGGTCATGGTGCAGCCCGCGTGCCGCAGGCCGGTCACGTCGCGAGGAGTCGAAACGCGCAGGGGGCGCAGGGCGGCAACGATTCCTGTGGATAGCCCATATCAAAATGGATAAGTCGCGCGCTCGGCCCGGCGGCGCGCGACCCGGGTACCATCGGCGCAATGGCTTCTGGGAGAGCGCCCCGCGTAGGTCGTCCGCATCGGGCCCGTCTGGCTTCTGCTCTGGTTTCTATTGTTCTTGTTGGCGGGGCCTCGTTGCCGGCTTGCGGTTCGGCCGCCGCAGACCCGGCGCCGGCGGCGGGCCCGGTGGATGCCGCCGCCCCCGCCGACGCAACGGTTTCGACGACGCCCGACGCGGCTCTCGCCGAAGGCTGTTCCGATGGCGTGAAGAACGGCGACGAAACCGGCGTGGACTGCGGCGGGACGTGCGCCCCCGCGAAGCGCTGCGCCGACGGCGCCGCTTGCCGAAGCGGAAACGACTGCGCCTCGTCGGCATGCAACGGGACCTGCCAGGCGCCCTCGTGCGCCGACGGCGTGAAGAACGGCACCGAGACCGGCTTTGACTGTGGCGGCTCCTGCGCGCCGGTGAAGAAGTGCGGCACCGGCGTCGCGTGCACCGTGAACGGCGACTGCGTCTCGGACGCCTGCGCCGGTGGCCTCTGCGCCGCATCCTCCGCGCAGTGCGGCGACGGCGTTCAGAACGGCACCGAGACGGGCATCGACTGCGGCGGCTCTTGCGCGCCGCTCAAGCGATGCGCCGCCGGCGCCTCCTGCGGCGCGCCGTCGGACTGCAACTCGGGCGTCTGCACCCTCGGCAAATGCGCTGACTGCACCGCTGCCTCGTGCATCGCGACGGACACCTGCGTCGCAAAGGTCTGCATCCCGGCGCCGACGTCTTGCGGCGCACTCCACGCGTCCCATCCCGCAGCGACCGACGGCGTCTATCGCATCGACGCCGACGGCGCAGGGGCCGGAGCGCCCTTCTCGGTGTATTGCGACATGACCACCGCGGGCGGCGGCTTCACCGCGCTGCCGCTGCGCTTTGCCGACGCCGCGTTCTGGACCGTTTCGCAGAGCGGCGCAGCCTGCGTCACCGTCGGTTCCAAGACCAACGACGGCGTCTTCGAGCAAACTTTCTCCTCAAACGATCCGGGCTTCGCCACGACGACGCTCCGCTTCGTGCCACCGGTGGCCGTCAGCGAGGTCCGCTTCGTGGACTTCAACCATTCACCCGGCGGGAGCGGCAACTCGATGGACTTCACCGTCGGCGGCGCCGTGCCGCCGGCGAACTCGTCGGAGGCCTGGCACTTCACCAACGCGGCCGGCGCGAGCGTGGGCCTGATGTTCGCTGCGGCATCGAATTGCTCGGCGCCGTATGTGAGCAGCGGCGGCTATTGCAGCCGCGACACGAACCTGGGGGGCGCGCTGTTCAGCTACCAAAACACGGTCACTTTCTCGTCCGCCGCCACCGTCTTCCAGATGCTCGTCGTCCAAGGTTGTGCTTCGGGCCTGACCAACTTGGCCTCCGAGGGGGAGCGCCTCTATGTCAATGTTCCCCCCGGCGGCGACGGCGTCTGGCGGAAGGGCATTTTCGTCCGCTGAGGCGTCGGTGCTTTCCGGCCTCCGCCGCGCTCGTCGGCGCTCCGCGGCCGGCGTTCTTGCTATAGTGCGCGCCTCAACGAACAGCCCGGTGGAACACCCTTCCGCCGGACACTCCGAGGACATGGCGATGGCGAAGGCGAAGGTTTCCGTAATCAAGGTCAAGCCCGAGACGATCCTCACGGACATCGAGCGGCTCTGCGAGCTCGCGGACATGAAGTCGGCGCTCGAGAAGGGCAAGACGACGATCCTGAAGGACAACATCTCGTGGCACTACCCGTTCCCGGGAGCCAACACGACGCCGTGGCAGATGGAAGGAACGATCCTCGCGCTCAAGAACGCGGGCCTCGGCGACATCACCTGCGTGCAGAACAAGACCGTCGTCACCAACGCCTTCAAGGGCGAGGACCTCAACAACTACGTCCCGCTCTTCAAGAAGTACGCGATCCCCGTTCTCTACAACTTCCGCGAGAACGACATGAAGTGGGTCGAGTACCGGCCCAAGGCGAAGATGCACGTCTTGCACAAGATCTTCCCCGAAGGCATCCGCATCCCCGACTACTTCTTCGGCAAGAACATCCTTCACCTGCCCACGGTGAAGTGCCACATCTACACGACCACCACCGGCGCCATGAAGAACGCCTTCGGCGGCCTGCTCAACACGAAGCGTCACTACACGCACTCGTGGATTCACAAGACGCTCGTCGACCTGCTCGCGATCCAGAAGGAGATCCACTCGGGTCTCTTCGCCGTGATGGACGGCACGACGGCGGGCAACGGTCCCGGCCCGCGCACCATGTTCCCGGTCATCAAGGACTACATGCTCGCGTCGTCGGATCAGACGGCCATCGACGCCGTCGCGGCCAAGATGATGGGCTTCGATCCCATGAGCCTCGAGTTCATCAAGGTGGCCCACGACGACGGCCTCGGCGTCGGCGACCCGCGCGACATCGAGATCGTCGGCGACGACATCTCAAAGGAGAGCTGGGGCTTTCAGGTGGGCGACAACGGCGCCAGCAAGGTCGGTGACCTCATGTGGTTCGGCCCCATGAAGCGCTTTCAGAAGATCTTCTTCCACACGCCGCTCGTGAACGTCTTCATCTTCGGGAGCGAGGCGTACCACGACTATTACCGCTGGCCGCTGAAGGACAAGAAGACCTTCGAGGACTGGAAGCGCGACACGCACTGGGGGCAGCTCTTCGGCGCCTACGAAAGGGGCGAAGCCGACCGGCTCATGAAAAAGACCTCCGGCGGCGCTGCGAGCGCCAGCGCCTAGGATCGGAGGGACTCGTGCCGGGTCGCATCGTCACGCACCTCCTCCCCACGGGGGAGTTCGACCTCCTCCCTGAGGTGGAGCGCGCGGCCTCGCTCGGCACGTTTGTCTGGCAACCAACGGGGACGGTCCAGTGGTCGCTGGGCATGATCGCGCTCCTCGGCTTCGACCCCGAGCAGCCGATCGAGGCGGGCCAGTTTTTTATCCGCGTCCACGAGGACGACCGCGCGCGCGTCACGGAAGCGTTCACACAAATGGTCGCTGGCGTCGACGTCCCGCCCGTCGTCTACCGAATCGTCTTGCCCGATGGGCGCGAGCGCCAATTGCGCGGTCACGCCATCGTCAAACGTGACAACGAGGGGCGGCTCGTGCGCGTGATCGGCACTCTCGTCGACGTCACGGCACAAGCGGCCGCGACCCGCGAGCTCGAGCAAACGCTCGAACGCTTGGCCGACACGCAAAGGTGGGCTGGCGTCGGCTCCTTCGCCTTCGACCTGCAAACGGGCGCCGTGGAGTGGTCCGACGAAGTGAGGGCGCTCTTGGGCGTGCCACCGGGGACACCCAGCGACGATGCCGAGCGGTTCATTCTTCCTGAGGATCGGCCTCGTCGCGGCGAGTGGCTTCAACGCATCGCCAACGGCGAGACGCCGCCACCGCTGTACGTGCGCATCGTGAGGCCCGACGGCAGCGTGCGCCATGTGGAGTCGCGAGGGCACCTCACGAAGGGGCCCCAAGGCCCGCGCGTCGTTGGCGTGGCCATCGACGTGACGGCGCGTGTGGAGCTCGAAGAGCAGCTCAGGCACGCCGCGAAGATGGAGGCCATCGGCAGCCTTGCCGCCGGCGTCGCCCACGACTTCAACAACTACCTCACGGCCATGGGTCTGCAGTTGGCGCAGGTCCAGCGTCGCGGCCTCGATTCACCGGCGGCGCTGACGCCGGCCCTCGACGCCATCGATCGATGCGCGAACCTCACGCGCCAGCTCTTGTCCTTCGCGCGGCGCCACCCGACGACGTTCAAGCCCGTCGAGCTGACGGGCGTCGTGCGACGGACCGCGCTGCTCTTCACGGGCCTCGCCGGCACCATCACCGTCGAGGTCGTCTTGCCGGACGAGCCGATCTACGTCGAAGGCGACGACGCTCAACTCGAGAGCTCGCTCCTCAACATCCTCGTGAACGCGAAGGATGCGGTTACCGACGCAGGTCACATCAAGGTCGCGCTCACGCTGGAAGGTGAGGGGAGCGAGGAGGTCGCGCGGCTGGCGGTCAGCGACGACGGTGCAGGCATCGCCGCCGAGCACCTGCCGCGCATCTTCGAGCCTTACTTCACGACGAAGGAGCTCGGACGCGGCACCGGGCTCGGGCTCGCCGCCGTCTACGGCACCGTGCAGCAACACGGCGGCACAGTGCACGTGGAGAGCGAGCTCGGCTCTGGTGCCACCTTCGTCCTCCGCTTGCCGACGCGGGACATCCCGTCGAGTCGCTACAGCATGGCGCCGCCGTCGCTGCGGGCGCCGCTCCCCGTGGGGGCGCAAGTCCTCGTCGTCGAGGACATGGAGGCCTTGAGGCGCGTGGTGGCGCGGGCGTTGCGCAGCGCCGGAGCCACCGTGTGGGAGGCCAAACACGGTCGTGAGGCGCTGGCGGTGCTCGAGGAGCAGCCGACCGTTGAGCTCGTGCTCACCGACGTTCGCATGCCCATCATGGGCGGTGTGGAGCTGGCGCGTTCGCTCGCGGCTGGGGCGGGCGCCCCGGCGCTCGTGTTCATGACCGGGTTCGCCGACGTCAGCGATTCGAACGACCCGGTGATGCGCGGCGTGCCCGTGCTCTACAAGCCCATGACGGAGGCCGACATCCTCCGCCTCGTCGGTCGCGAGATCACGGCCCGCCGTCGCCGCCTGGAGGCGTGAGCGGCGGGGGCCGGCGTTCGTGCGGTGTGGCTCTGCGCCCTCCGGCGTCGATGTCGCGCCGCCGTAGGCCTATTGCCGGGTGAAGTCCCGGCCCTCGCGCTCGAGGTATTCGTCGTAGGCGCCGCCGTAGACGACGAGCTCCGCCGCCTGACGCGTCTCGCCGGTGCCGTGGGTCTCGTCGCCCGCGCTTGGGCGGAGCTCGAAGATGCGGTTCGCCAGTGAGCCCACGAAGTGGCGGTCGTGGCTCACGAAGACGATGGTGCCCTTGAAGGGTTGAAGGCCGTCGAGCAACCCCTCGATGGACTCGATGTCGAGGTGGTTCGTCGGCTCGTCGAGGATGAGGACGTTGTTCTTCAGCAAGAGCAGCTTGGCCAACATGAGGCGTGCGCACTCGCCGCCGGAGAGGGCCTCCGTTTGCTTGAGGGCCGCGTCGCCGGAGAAGAGGAGCCTTCCGAGGGTTCCGCGGACGTTCTCCTTGGTGGCGGACTCGTCGAATTGGTAGAGCCAGTCGTAGGCCGTGAGGCCCTTCGCGGTGGCGCCGATGGCCTCGTGGTGGTCTTGCGCGAAGTAGCCGACGCTCGTGTCGTGGCCCCAGCGCACGTCGCCCTTGTCGGGCGACAGCACGAACGAGCGCGTGTCGTTGTCGAGGTCCGCGAAGGCCCCGACCATGAGCTTGAGGAGCGTCGACTTGCCGATGCCGCTCTGGCCAATGACGGCGATGCGATCGCCACGGTTCACGTTGAGCGAGAGGTCCTTGAAGATCTCTTTCTTGCCGAAGGCGTGGTTCACGCCTTCCATGCGGAGCACGTCGCGCCCGCTCGGCTTGTCGACCTCGAAGCGGATGAAGGGCCGAACGAGGCTCGTGCGTTTGCCGCCGCGCGCTTCCATTTGCTCTTCGAGCTTTTCGATCTGCTTGAGGCGGCTCTGCGCCTGGCTCGACTTGGACTTGTGGGCGCCGAAGCGCTGCACGAAGCCCTTTAGCTCGTCGATCTTCTTGCCAGCGGCGGCGTTCTGCTGCTCGGCGCGCTGCTTGTTCTCATACTTCTGCTCGACGAAGTCGTCGTAGCCGCCGGTGTAGATCATGATCGTCTGGTAGTCGACGTCGGCGATGTGCGTCGCCATGGCGTTCAAGAAGTGGCGGTCGTGGGAGACGACCACGAGCGTGCCTTTGTAATCGAGCAGGAACTTCTCGAGCCAACGGATCGACTCGAGGTCCAAGTGGTTGGTGGGCTCGTCGAGCAGGAGGACGTCGGGGCGTCCGAAGAGCACCTGCGCGATGAGGACGCGCAGCTTGTAGCCGGAGGCCAAGGTGTTCATCGGCCGGGCGTGGACGTCCGACGGGATGCCCAGACCCACGAGCAGCTCCGCCGCGTCGCTCTCGGCGGTGTAGCCGTTCTCTTCGGCGATGACCCCTTCGAGTTCGGCGAGGCGCATGCCCACCTCGTCGGTGACCTCGCCGGCGAGGAGCGTCTCCTTCTCGCTCATCGCCTCCCAGAGGGGCTTGTTGCCCATCAAGACGGCGTCGAGGATGCGCTGCGCGTCGTATTCGTAGTGGTTCTGTTTGAGAACGCCGAGCCGAAGCTTGCCGGGGATCGAGATGGTGCCCGTATCGGTGTCCTCGATGCCCGACAGCATCTTCAGCAGCGTCGACTTGCCGGCGCCGTTGGCCCCCGTCAGGCCGTAACGCTTGCCGGGGTCAAACTGCATGCTCACGTCGGTGAACAGGATCTTCGGACCGAATCGCTTGGTGACTTTGTCGAGCAGGATCACGGAAACCTCGGGGGAGCCGGCGCGCGTTTGCCGGTCGGCGTCGATCTACCACGGGTCCTGACCGGCTGGGGCCCGCGAAAAGCCGCGGCGAAGGGCGCCGCGCTTTGCCGGACGCCGCCTCCGACCTTTGCCCCGGTCTCTGCAAAGACCACGGCCCGGAACCGCGCCCCGACCGCGCCCCGACCCCGCCCCGACCACGCCCCGAACCACGCCCCGACGGAGGCGCCCCTGAGCGATTGTGGCGCTCCGAAGGAGTGTCCTGATAACGTGGTCGGTAGCGTGAAGGGGCCCTGGGCGTACGTCGGAGAGCTCGTCGAGCTCCACAAGGTCACCGATCCCGTCGAACGACGAAGCACGTGGCGCCAGTCCATGGCCACGCTCGGTCGCTTCGGCGCGGAGGATGGCCCCAGTCCGCTTGAAGCGCTGAACCCCGACGCGCTCGCTCGCGGCGTTCAGGCAGCCCTCGCCGCCGGCCTCGTCGACGACCTCGATTGGTTGGCGGCGCCGGCGGCCGGCGTCGCGCTCTACGCCCTCGCGGCAGCGCTGCCCGTTGGCACCGAGCAACGCGAGCTCGGGCGCCGCGTGGTCTCGCGCCTCCACGGCGGCAACGCCGAGACCTTCGTCGCCATGGCGACGCGCATGGCGCTGAGCGGGGGCAAAGGCCTCGGCAGCGCCGCGGTGCGCGCCCGTGTGGGCCTCGTCAGCGACTTGCCGCTCGCGGCGGGGGTTCGCGACGGCGCCTTGGCCCTCGGTCTCGCGTCAGGCCGCGAGCTCGCCCGCGAGTGGCTCGGGGCTCCGTCGACCGGCTCGCTCCACAGTCGACGGTTCGCCGCCCGGCTCATCGAGCGGGCCGCCCGCGAGGTGTCTCGACGTGCGCTGTCGGGCGAAGATCACGCGCTCCGCGTCTTCCGCAGCGACGCCGTGAAGGAAGCCTGGAAGCGGCTCATCGAGGATCGCGAGTCGCTCGTCTGGCGCCATATCGCGACGGCCCGCGGCCTGCTCGCGCCGTTCATGCCCGAGCTGGAAGAAGCCGTCACCACGGGGCTCCGCCCGGAGCGAGGCGCCACCGACTGGCGCCGCGCGGCGACGTCGGCGGGCGCCATGATCGCGGTCCGCCCCGAGCAAGCCCTTCGTCTCTTGAAGCAGCTCGTCCAAGGGCCCCGTCCTCGAGCGCGATCCGGGGACCGCCGCCACGATCTCGTGGGGCCTCGCGCGCGCCGCGGAGGCCGAGCCGGAAGCGACGAAAGAGGCGCTGTTGCTCGTGGCTCGCCGCGCGCCCGTCGAGGTCGGCGAGAGCCTCGCGGAGCTGCGGGCCGAGCTCGTGGGCTTCGACAACCCGGTGCCCGAGCTGATGCACGCGGCCGCTGAGCTTTCGCGCCGAGCGCTCGGCGACGCCAAGAGCGACGACGACGCGGAGCGCGCCCTTCGCGCCGAGTTGGCGACCGAGCTCTCGAGCGTTCCGGAAGGCTCGTTGCGGCAGCGCGTGGCGTCGGCCCTCTCGGCCTACTCGCACAGCGGCGCGAAGGCGGCGCACGCGGCGTCGCGCGACGTCATCGAGCGCATCGACGAGGCGCTCCGCGAGCTCGACGAGCTGGGACCTGGCGGCGAAGGCGCCTCTGCGCGTCGCACCGGTACGACGCGCCTTCGCGACCTTGACCTGGCGATCCTCGAACGCGGAACGCTCGACCTCCTGCTCCGTCTCGGCACGCCCACCAAGGGCGCCGCCGACGACACGAAGGCCCTTACCGAGTCGCTCGATGGTCTGCGCGAGCGGGTGGGCCTCTTCATCTTGGCCGCCGAGAAGAGCGCGACCGGCGCCGATCAACACCCGACGCTTCGGTTCCGCCGCCTCCGCACCCTCGTGCATCTCGTCGACGGCGAGGTCGGTGCCGACGACCGCGACGCGAGCCATCGGCGCCGCTGGGCCAACGTGGCAAGCTCGCTCTTGGAGAGCGCGAGCCAAGGTCCGCCGCCGGCGTTTCGTCGAACGCTCATCGCAGCGCTGGCGCGCTCCCTCGACGCGCTCGTTCGCGCAGACCTCCTCGATCCCGCCGACGTGGTGCTCCTCGCGGCGACGCACTTCGATCAGAAGGGTGACTTCGAAATGCTCGAGGAGGCGTCGATGGACGTCGACCTCGTTCAGGCGCTCCACCGCTACGGCGAGTTCCTCGGGTACCGCGCGAAGACCGCCTCCATGCCGCCGGACTCGATGTTGCCATCGCTCCGAACGCCGCCGCCCGAGGTCATGAAGCTGCGCATTGGCCTGGAAGCGCTGGATGCTCTCGGTCGCGACCTGGCCATCCCGACGAGCCGTGGCGAGGCGCTCCGCACCGCGCTCGTGCGCGTCGGTGCGGCGCTGACGGCGCTGCTTCGCGCCCCGACGCTCAAGGCCGTCGCGTCGGGCGACTCCGATGTCGTGAGCTCGCTCGAGCTGGCCTTGGGCTCCATCACGCAGCTCGTCTTGGGGGCGCGCGGGCGCCTCGACCCAGAGCGAAGCAGCGTTCCGCCGACGTCGGCCGTCGAGGGGCCGTCGTTGGCGGTGGCCGCCGCGCGCGTGGTCTCCGGCGCGGAGGAGGCGAACCGGCTTCGCGCCGAAGGGATCACCGATTGGCTCCGAAGCCTCGAGAGCGTCATGCCCAAGGCGATCCTCGAGCTGGTCTCGGGCGTCGCCGGCAAGCTCGCCGAGGTGCCCGTCGACCGCCCGAGCCAAGAGATGAAGGCGGTGCGCGTCGCCCAAGAGGCCGCGCTTCCGGCTTGGATTCCGCCGCGCCGCACGCTCGGGGGGTTCTACATCCTTCGCGCCTTGGGCGCCGGCGGCACGGGCTCGGTCTTCGTGGCCAACCGCGTCGAAGATCGCCACGACGAATCGGCGGAGCGTTTCGCCCTGAAGGTTCCCGACTACTCGCCGCAGGCGGCGCGGCTCCTCTCGGAGGTCGAGTTCCTTGCGCTCTTTCGCAGCGAGGCCTCGGCGCTCCTGGCGATCCCGACGCATCCGAACGTGGCGCGCTTCGTCACCTTCGACACGGCGGCGCGGCCCAAGCCGATCTTGGTCATGGAGCTGGTCGAGGGGCTCACCTTCGAGCGCGTCATCCAAGCGCGCGCCCTCGACATGGGCCGCTCGCTTTCGATTTTGGACGACGTCTTGAAGGGCCTCTCGGCGATGCACTCGGCGCAGATCGGTCACCTCGACGTGAAGCCGGCCAACGTGGTCTTGCGCGGCGGAGAGACGGGCGTGCTCGTGGACTTCGGCCTCGCGGGACGCCACGTCAGGCCGGGCTGCGCGTCGGGGCCCTATGGCGCGCCCGAAGTGTGGACCGCCTCGGCGGAAGAGGCGTCGGCGCTCACGCCGATGGCCGCTGACGTCTACGCCTTCGGCTGCTTGGCCTTTGAAGCGCTCACGGGGCAAATGCTCTTCGAGGCCCCGAACGACACGGCGCAAATCGCGCTTCACCTGGCGCACGACGGCTTTCCGCCAAGGCTCCGCGACTTCTCCGCGAAGCCGGGGATGTCGGGCCTCGCAGAGCTGCTCTTCTGGACGCTCCGCCGCGAGCCCGCCAACCGGCCGCGCATCGATCGCGTCCGCGACGACTTCCGCCGCGTGGCGTTGCCGCTCTTGGGCGCGAAGTGGCCCCTCGTCTGATTGGGGCCGGGATGGAACCCAAGCCATCCCGCATCGGGCCTCCGTGACCGCCTCTCCGCTCGTTTCGCTGAAGCTGCTCCTCCACGAGCGGCGCGCTCGCGTCGTCCCCCGGCAGGGACAGGACGGCGCGCCGTTCGTTGGGCCTGGCGTCGATCTCTTGAACGAGCGCTTCGAGACGCTCGTGCGCTTGTGCCCGCCGCTCTTCCAGTGGTTCTCGGCGCGCGAACCTGGCATCGCGCTTCGCTCGCTGTCGCTTGACTTCGTGAGCCCGCGCCTGCTCGCGACGTATTTCCCCGCCGGCGTCGCCGAAGGGGACAAACCCTTCGTGATGCGGGTCGATGCACCGCAGGTCTACGAGCTGCTGACGCTCGCGAGCCCCCTTTCGGACGCCGCGCGGCGAGAGGCGTTGGCGGTGGCGGCGCTTCGAGACGCAGCGACGAGCTCGGGCGCGCGCTAGCGCTACCGGCCGCGCTCCGTCTCCGAGTTGACGATGGCCTCGAAGGCTGCGGCGTCGAGATGTTTGGGAGAATACGTTCCGCCCGCCGCCTTGAGCTTGGCGTAGAACGACCGCAAGTGATTGCGAGAGCCGCGCGTCAGGTTGTCATAGGTCGTCGCGATATCCTCGTGTGAGAGCCCGACTCGGGCGGCGTCGATGTCGTGGATGTCGAGCTCCTCGATCTCGACGCCGACGGTGAGGGCGGCTGCGTACGAGACGTTGCCGCTCGCCACGAGGGCGTCGTAGAGGCTTTGCAGCGTGGGGTTCGTGAACGCACCGGCGGCCTTGCCGACGGCCGGATCGCCCAAGCCATAGCGGGTAAGCAGCGTGGCGATGGCGTCCATATGGGTCTGCTCACTCGCCCCGATGTTCGTGAACATGGGGTCATGTGCGGCGAGCGCGGCGTAGACGTCGCGAGCCAGCTTTTCTTCTTCTCGAATGAAGGCGAGCGAACTCTGCTCGCTCGAAGACAGCGCGACGCCGGACGAGGCCCCTACCGGCGCCGCAGACGGGCCGCCCCCGGCTCCATTCCCGGAATCGGCGCTGCAGGCAACGGAGAGAGCCATCGAGAGCAGCAAGCCAGCTTTGAGCACAAGGTGGTGGACCATGACGTGACCTCCGTCTTCTGGGAGCCGCCCCGTGCTCCAAAGGGTTCGCCCTGGGTGTGCGCGCGCAGGACGGGCGCGTCAGTCGTCGAGCCGCTCGAGCTCGTCGTCGATGCGGCGATCGAGGTCGTCGGGCGGCCCGGCGGTCGCGGTGGTCGGCGATTCGGCGCGGCGCCAGCGTCTCATCATCAGCGCCACACCTGCGGCGCCGGCGAGCAAGCACGCGGTCGAGAAGAGCAACATCGCCGTCCGCGGATCGGCGTTGCGCGGGAGCGCCCGTACCCGGTCGCCGAAACGTCTCGCGAAATCTTCCTCGATGGCGGAGGGGGACTCCCCCGCCGCAAGCCGGGCCTTCACCTCCGAGCGGAGCTCGGACGCCATCGGTGAGTCATGGACGTCGAGCGTCTGGACGTAGCAGCAGGGGGCGAGCAGACGCGCTTCGAGTCGGGCTTCCTCCCCGGCAGGGGCGTCGGCAGCGGCCGCCGCGGCCGGCGGAGCCTGGACAAGAAGGAACATCAGCAGTGCTAGCGTTCGCGCGGCGTAGGCCATCCCGGTGAGAGCCGACGGGGACTCGCGAAGGGTCGTCCCCAGAGCGTCCCGCGGCGCGGCCGACGGCCACGAGACGCCCAACTCAGGGCGCGTTCACCCGAGACCCCCGCGCCCGAAGCGCGATATGCTCCCGCGCCATGACGAAGCCGCGCGCGCTGCTCCCTTTGGGCCTGATCCTCTTCGCTGCCGCCTGTGACGATCCGAAGCCCGACGTCAAAGCGGCGCCGAGCGCCACCGCTTCCGCAAAGGCCGCGCCGGTGGTCGCTGTGCCGAGCGCGGTCCCCTCGGCCGCACCCGTGGCGAAGAAGCGCGAGTTCTCCTGCGACGCCGCGTCGATCACGTTCAACCTGCCAGGCCTCGAGCAAGAGGTCAGGAAGAAGACCGGCAAGGACGCCGGCACGATCACCAAGAGCGATCTCGCCACCATCAAGTCCATCAACCTGACGCAGGGGCAGGTCGACTACCTCGATCCTTGCGTGTTTCCGTACCTCACGGGCGTGAAAGACATCTTCCTCGGCCCCGGCGATCTCGAAGACTTGAAGGGCCTAGAGCCTCTCACGCAGCTCATCTCGCTCCGCGCCGCCATCAACAAGGTGAAGGATCTGAAGCCGCTCTCGCGCATGACCAAGCTCGACCGCCTGGACGTCTCCCGCTCGCAGGTCGAGAACATCGAGGCCATCGGCAACATGACCGACCTGACCGAACTGGCCCTCGACGACACCCTCGTGGAAGATCTCTCGCCGCTCGCCAAGTGCACCAAGCTCGAGCGCATCAGCATCAAGGGCACGCGGGTCAAAGACCTTCGCCCGCTCCTCGGCCTTCGCAAGCTCAAGTCCCTGTCCATCAAGGGTTCGCCCATCACCGACACCAACGTTCTCGCGCCGCTCCGCGCTTCGGGGCTCAAGATCGAGACGGGCTGAGCCATGAAGTGTCCTCGGTGCGGCATCGGCCTCGGTCCCACGCGCTTCGATTGGATGCACGCCTGCGCCCGTTGCGGTGGCGTATTTGCGGCGAAACACGGCCCAGATCTCGACGCGCGCGCGGCCGAGGCTGCGGCGGAAGCGAGCCTCGCCGCCAAGGTCCGTGCGTCGTCCGCGCCGTTGGCCTTGTGCCCGGTGTGTCACGCTCGCACCGAGCGCCAGCTCATCGGTGCCGTAGAAGTCGACGAGTGCGGCGCCCACGGGACTTGGTTTGATCGGGGTGAAGTCGAGGCGGTGATGGCCGCAGGTTCCGCCGCCGGGCCGCGCCGCGCCAAGGTCGCGGCCGCCGTCGGTGCCGTCGCTGCGGCCGGCGGCGCCGTCGCGCTCTCTCAAGCGGTGGGCCAACAGGCCGGTAACAGCGTTCTGGGCGACTTGACGCGTTCAGGTGTCGAGACCGCCGCTGAGGTCGCCGTCGACGTCGCGCTCGACGTCGGCGTCGAAGGATTGCCAGTGGTCATCGACGCCGCCGGTGAGGTGGCCGGCGCCGTCGTCGAGTTCGTGGCGGGCCTGCTCAGCAGCTAAGCCAGCCTGTGGGCTGTGGGGGGCCAGGCGCTCGCGTCAGAAGCAGACGGGGCTGCCGGCGACCGAGCCCGGGCAGAAGTTGCCCGTGGCGTTGCGCCAACGGCTGACCTTGCACGCCGGTGCGTTGACGAAGGAGTTTGTGCTCACAAAATCGGGGCCCGTCATGTCCGAGTCCCAACCGAGCAGGATGCCGGTGTCACCGGCGCCGTCCTTGACGGTCGTGTTCTGAATGAACGCGTCGTCTGGGCGCCCCGACAGGATCAAGATCGTCGCGTCGTTCTCGGCAGGGCCGCAGCCGAAGCCTTGCGCTCCGCTCGGCGCGCCGGCGTATTCGAAGGTTGCGTGCGCGACGCGGTTGCCGGTGCTCGGGGTGTGCGAGAAGTAGAGGTTGCGCCAGTCACCGGCCGCAGGCGGCGACTTCGCGGACGTGAACAAGATCGGCGCGGCGGCGGTGCCCTCGGCGACGATGACGCCTTGGCGCTGCGGCGAGGTGCCGATCTGAAGGCCGCTGTCGCCCGGGTGATCGAAGCGCACCGTCACGCCCGGCTCGATGGTGAGCTTGACGGCAGCGCCGTCCACGTACGGGGCGACGCGGAGTCGCCCCGCCATGCGGTAGGGGACACCGCGCGCCTTCAGCGTGTCGTCCAACATGGCGGTGTTGCCGGCGGCGATGACCACCTCGTTGCTGACGTTGCCTGTAAACTGCACCTTGGGCAGCGTGCCCACGGCACCGGGCTCGAGGCGGATCGGAAACGGGGTGTCGGCGCGGCCCGAGTCGGTCACGACGACGTCTGTCGAGTCGTCGGAGAAGCCAGACGTCCGCTGGAAGTTGAAGGCGTGGCCGCGCGAGGCCTTCACGGTGACGTCGACGGCGCGAACGTTCTTCGTCACCGGCGGGAGCGTGGCTCCGACGCTTTGGCCGTAGGCGAGGATGACGCCGCCGCCGTTCTGATCGCTCGAGGGGTTGGCGCCATCGGAGAGCGTCACGGTCTCCAGATCGACTTTGCCCGTGACGTCGACGGTGAGGCCCCGCCACGGCTTGAGCGGATCGGCGGCCGCGAAGGTGATCCCGCGGCGAAGCACTGCGCCCGCCGCGTCGACGCCACGCTCGCCGCGCGCGATGACGGCGCCGGCGATGTTCGGGGTGTTGCCGATGGTGAGGCCCACGCCCTCGGCGAACGTGACCGTCGCGCAGGGCTCCACCGTGACGTTGGCGGTGATGCGCACGTTGACGGTCACCTTGTGCGGGCTCGCCGCGGCGGTCCACGTCTCGTCGGCGGTGATGTCGGCCTTGTGTTCGGTCCCGGGCCCTGTCGGTGCCGCGCACGGGGCAAGGACCTTTCCGCCATCGGGGCCCGCCGCGTCGGTCGCGCCGTCCGCCGTGCCGGTCGTGACCGCGCTGTCGGGAAGGCCAGCGTCGAGGGTGCCCGCTGGATTCGCGGAAGAGCTGTCCTCGACGCAGGCGCTCGCCAAGAGGGTGAAAGGAAGGGCCGAGGCAAGGAGGCGCAATGCTTGGGTATTCACACGCGTTCTTTACCACGCCGCGCCCCTCGGCGACGAATCCACGGGGCGCTGCGCAGATCGCGCCGTCGCGCGCAGGTTGGCGCCGCTTGACGGAGGCCCGAGGCTCGCCCACCCTCCGACTTTCATGCGTCCCAAACGCAACGCGCTCGCCATCGAGCTCACGGGCTACTGCAACCAGAAGTGTGGCTATTGCTACAACGACTGGCGTGGCGACAAGAAGGACTCCCAGGCCCTCCCGACGGCGCAGCTCCTCGAACTCATCGAGCGCGCCGCCACGGAGGTCGAATGGGATCACGTCACGCTTACCGACAATGAGCCTTTTGCGCGCGCCGACCTCTTCGTCCTACTCGACAAGCTGAAAAAGCACAACCTTCGCGCCCTCATCATCTCGAACGACGGCCTCATCACCGAGGTGCACGCCAAGCGGCTCGCGCCCTACCGTCCGTACTTCGTGCAGATCACGTTGAACGGGCCCGAGCGCGAGCTTCACGAAGAGCACGTCGGCCGCGGTCACTTCGACGCGACGCTGGCGGGCATCAAGGCCCTTGTCGCCGAAGGCGTCGCCGTCTCCGGTTGTGTCGTCGTGACGCGAAAGAACGCGCACAGGGTCGGCGACATCCTCGCCCTTTGGCATTCACTCGGCGTGCGCGACGTCGCGCTCTCGCGCTATTCGCCTGCCGGGTACGCCTCGGAGCAGGTCGCGGAGCTCTTGCCGTCGCGTACCGAGCTCCTTGGCGCGTTGCGAGCCGCGGAGCCTTGGGCTCGCGATCGCGACATGAAGCTTCAAGTCACCATGCCGGTGCCGCCTTGCGTCGTGGACCCGAGCGAGTTTCCGAGCATCCGCTTCTCGTCCTGCCCCATCGGCACCGAGGCCCAAGAGTTCGCGCTCGGCACCGACGGCAACCTCCGAAACTGCACGCTTCACACCGACGTCGTCGGTGAGACGAGCCGTGGCGAGAGCTTCGCGTCGGCGGTGTCGGCGCCTCGCGTCGCCCAGTATCGCGATGTCACGCCCGACTTCTGCGAGCCGTGCCCCAAGCGCGCCCAGTGTATGGGCGGTTGCGGCGCCGCGGCGGTGAGCGTCTTTGGCGCGCGCGGGCTCGATCCGTTCGTGGCGCAACACGTCGACGACGCCTTCGCCGCGAACCTCTCGGCGTCCCGCGCGGGAACCACCAGCTTCGTGCCCGCGGGCCGCCTCGCGCGGCGCGTCGCGCCTCTGTCGTGAGCGCGTCGTGAGTCGTCCGCGCGTCCTTCTCCTGTGGCCCGGCTCCGACGGCGCCGCCTCCGGCAACTTCGGCGTGCCGCAGCTGGTCGGCTTGGGGACGTACCTCGAAGCGGAGACGCGCGCCGAGGTGACGCTCGTCGACCTCTCCTGCGAGCGCGCCTTCGGCAAGGTGGACCTCCCGAAGCTCTTCGAAGGGGCGGACGGCAACGGCTACGACGTCGTGGGCTTCTCCTGCTACTCGTCGTTCGACTATTTACCCCTGTGCGCGCTGGCAGAGCTCGCACGCGTGAAGCTGCCCAGCGCCATCCTGGTGGCCGGCGGCTACCACGTGAGCGCGCGGCCCGACGACTTCGTCTTCGACGGCTCACCGTTCGACGTGGCCGTCGTTGGGGAAGGGGAGCGGCCTCTCGCCAAGGTCGTGCGCTCGGCCGCCGGCGGCGCGCCCCTCCGCGGCGTCGTCCTCGGGCCCGACCCGATTTTGTCGCTCGACGAGCTCCCGGAGAGCAACTGGTCGCTGCTCTCGCGCTACCAACCGATCGCGCGACGCGTCGCGAGCCAGGTGGAGGTCTACCTCTCGCGCGGCTGCCCCTTCGACTGCGCATTCTGCATGGAGAAGGCGAAGCGCGAGGTGAGTTGGCGCGGCTTCTCCGTGGATCGCGCGATCCAAGAGCTTCGGAACCTCCACGCGTTTCTCAATCCGGGTGGCGGTCCCGGCGGAGACTGGACCGTCTACTTCGCCGACGCCCTCTTTGGCATGCCCAAGGCGTGGCGCCGCGCCTTCTTGCAGCGCCTCGCGAGCGAAGGGTTTCCCGTCCTCAAGCACTGGCTCCTCATTCGCGTCGACATGGTCGACGAAGAAGACATGCGGCTCTTCGCCGACGCGAACTGCTCGCCCGGCTTCGGCCTCGAGTCCGGCGATCCCGACATGCTCGCCACGATCCGCAAGGCCGGGCGTCTTCACGACTACCTCGAGCGCATGCTGGAGATCAGCGAAGTGTCGCGGCGCTTCGGCGTGCCCTGGGGCGCGAACGTCATCGTCGGGCACCCCGGCGAAACGGAAGAGACGCTGCGGCGCTCCGCGGCGTACATGCGGAAGCTCTTCCTCGAGCCCGAGTCGACCATGGGCTTTCTCTCCGTCGATCCGTACCGGTTCTACCCCGGCTCACCCATCGACGATGAGCGGCAGGAGTACGCGGCGCGTTTCGGAACGCGCATCCACAGGCCCGAGTGGTGGAAGGACGGCGATCAGGCGTTCCTCTCCGAGTGGGTCGACCCGTCACGCGAGCTGTCGTACCGGCGCCGCGACGAGCTGATGACCGAGGAGTTCGCGCCCATCTTGCGTGAGCTGCCGGCGCGCTTCGCGCTGCAAGGGCCGGCACGGCCGTATTTCCTGCGCGCCCTCGAGGGGCAAGTCGAGCAGTTCTCCGATTCCGTGAGGCTCGCGTACGCCGATCGCTACTACGCGTGGCAGAAGTACACGGGCCAGAGCCGAGCGGCCCAGCGCGAGCTCGAGGGCGACGCGGCGGCGGCGGCCTTGTGTCAGCGCGAGCGAGAACGCTCTCTCTCGGACGTTGCGTCGCGCGCGACCGTCTCGAGCGACGTCCGCGCCGCGCTCGTGGAGACGCCGCGAGAGCTTCATGCGCCGCTCGACGCGCTTCGCGCGAGCACGCGGGACGTGGCCATCGCGCTCGACGGGAGCGGCGCCGCCACCGTGAGCGCGATGCACGCGTACGCGCGGACGTACGAGCTCGCGCAGATCCGCGCCGGGGCTCGCGTCCTCGACTTGGGTGCGGGCACCGGTTACGGCACCGCGCTGCTGGCGCGCCTCGTCGGACCTACCGGCCTGGTGCGCGGCGTCGAGCTCGACCCGGCCCTCGTTGCGCGAGGCGCTCCGCTCCTCCGCGCCTTCGCGAACGCGTCGCTGATCGCGGGCGACGCGTTCTTGGAGGCGTCGTGGCAAGTTGATCGCGGGCGCGCGCGCGCGCGATGGGACGCCGTCGTGGTCGGCTTCGCCGTGGCGGAGATCCCGCCGGAGTTTTTCGAATGGATGGGCGACGCGACGCTGGTGATCCCTCGTGGCCCGCGCGGCGCGCAGCGGCTCGTGGTGGCGCGCCGCGTACGCGCGCGAGGGCAGGGGCTCGAGGGGGCGGCCGCGCCCATCCGCATCGAGGAGCACGATCGCGTGGAGTACGTGCTCGCGCGTCGCGAGGTGCCGGAGCCGGCGCCGGCTCGCACCGAGGCTGACGCCGAAGCGGCGCACGTCGTCGCGCCGCCGGGCAAGGTGCGGCTTCCGGTGGTGCGGGCGCCACGCCCATAGACGAACGCCGTGGTCCGGCGCGAACCGCCGCGATCCGTGGCGCAAAGCGCGCTTCTTCGCTACCGTCTCGCGCCCGTGAGCTCTTTCAAAGTTGTCGCCCGTTCCCAAGACCTCCTAGGGCAGGGCCCCCACGCGCTCGCCGCCGGCGACACCGATCTCGTCGTCTTGCGAACGCCCGGCGGGCAGCTTCGCGCCTTCGAGGGGCGCTGTCCCCATCGCGGCGCGCTCCTCGGTGAGGGAGAGCTCCACGACGGCGTGCTGGTTTGCCGCAATCACCGCTGGCGCTTCGACGTCGAGAGCGGTCGCCGCGACGGCGGCCCCGAGTGTTTGGCCGCGTGCCCCATTCGGGAAGAAGGCGGCAATGTGCTCGTCGATGTCACGGCGCTCACCGAGGCGCGCGACGCCGCCATCCTCGGCGAGAACGCGCGCCGCGTGGAGGAGTTGCCCGGCCCGCCGCAGCTCCCGCTCATCGGCTCGTCGCATGTGCTCGACCCCGACCGTCTCCACTTGCAGCTCGAGGCGTGGGCGCACGAATACGGAACGCCCTACACGTTCAGCATCGGGCCGCAGAAGACCGTCGTCTTCAGCGACATGAACGAAATGGCGCCGATGTTCCGAGAGCGCCCCGAGCGCTTTCAGCGCGGGTCAAACCTCGCGCCGGTGTTCAGGGAGCTCGGCGTCGAGGGGGTTTTCTCCGCGGAGGGCGCCGCGTGGCGGCCGCAGCGGCGCTTGTCGATGGAGGCCCTCTCGCACCGGCACCTTCGCGGCTTCTACCCGACGCTCGCGACGGTGGCGGGCCGCCTCAGGGCGCGCTGGCTGCGCGCAGCGGAGCGCGGCGAGTCGCTTGATTTCGCCGAGGAGCTGAAGCGCTTCACCGTCGACGTCACGACGCAGCTCGTCTTTGGCTACGACATCGACACCATCGGCAAAGAGGACGACGTCATCCAAGAGAAGCTGGGGCTCTTGTTCCCTGCGTTCAATCGGCGCCTGTTCGCCGTCATTCCCACGTGGCGCGTCGTGCGCATGCCGTCAGACCGCGCCGTCGATCGCGCCGTCGCCGAGCTCCGCGAGTGGATCGGCGGATTGGTTCGTGCGTCGCGCGAACGGCTGGAGGCTGATCCGGCGAGGGCGGCGTCACCGGCGAACTTCCTGGAGGCGATGCTCGTGGCGCGCGACGAGCGCGGCGAGCCTTTTAGCGACGATGCCATCTTCGGCAACGCGATGACCATGCTCCTCGCTGGCGAGGACACGACGGCGTACACGCTCGCTTGGGCCGTCCATCACCTGCTCGATGCGCCAGCGGAGGTGAAGGCCCTTCGCGAGGAGCTGCGCAGCGTGCTCGGCACGCAGCCGGTGCCTCCCGACATCGAGGTCGCGAACCGGCTCCAATACGCGGGCGCCATCGCCAACGAGGCGATGCGCATCCGTCCCGTGGCGCCGATGTTGTTCTTCGAGCCGACGCAGGACGCCGTCGTGGCGGGCGTGGCGCTCAAGAAGGGAACGCTCGCGGTCGCGCTCATTCGCGCCCCGGCCATGAGCGAAAAGAACTTCGCCGCGCCGCAGGAG
This sequence comes from Myxococcales bacterium, assembly GCA_016703425.1. NCBI lineage: Bacteria > Pseudomonadati > Myxococcota > Myxococcia > Myxococcales > Myxococcales bacterium. Next base: position 1,069,733 of record JADJCA010000001.1, on the reverse strand, counting down.
TTCAGGCCCGCGCGGTGGGTCGATGGCGCGGGCCTCGACGGACCGCACGAGGCGGGAGCCCACCAACCCTTCGGGTCGGGCCCGCGCATCTGCCCCGGTCGAACGTTGGCGCTTTTGGAGATGAAGCTCCTCTTGGGGACGCTGTTTCAAACGTTCGACGTCGCGCGGGTCGGTGACAAGCGCGACGTCACGGAGGTGTTCTCGTTCACCATGATGCCGCGGGGGCTCAACGTGAAGCTGCGCCGACGCGGGCTCGCGGTGTAAGCGAGGCGGGGGTGGGGCGTGGCGAGCGAGAGAAGCTGATGGTGGCCGCCCGGCACGCCGGTGTTCTCCTCGCCCTCGCCGTCGGGTGCGCGCCGACGAAGGCGTCCGGTCCTCCGGCCCCTGACGCGCAGACCGCGGACCCAAGTGCCGCCTGCCTAGATCTCCCGGATGCGGCGGACTGGCGCGTCCTCCCCCTGCCGAACGCCGACCGTCGGTATCCCGTCGCCGTGTTTCGGTTCGACGACGCTCGTGACTGCTTTGTCCCGGTCATGGCCGAGCTGCCGGGCTTGTGCATGCGCATCGCTGTCTCAACAACGGGGCAACTTGGCAGTCGCTGCGTCTTCTCGGCGCAGGCGACCTCTACTACATGCTCTGGTACAGCGGAGCCGAGGCGTTTGGCGCAGGCTGGGTGGCCGGGGACGACGCGCCGCTCGACGACGGGGTGCGATGCCGTAGAGACCATCCAGCTGCCACCGAAGAAGTGAGCGACGCGGGTGGTTTGTCGCACCGCCGCATTGCAGGCCCGCTTTGTCCTGGGTGAGGGGACGTTCGACGTCGCGCGGGTCGGTGACAAGCGCGACGTCACCGGAAGTGTTCTCGTTCACCATGATGCCGCGGGGCTCAACGTGAAGCTGCGCCGACGCGGAGGCTCGCGGTGTAAGCGAGGCGGGGGTGGGCCAGGCTCGCCAAGACTGTCGACAACGGCGCTCATAGCGTTACGTTCGGCGCTACCGCTCCGGGAGGAATCAGGATGGACGCAGCCACCGCTAACGATCACGCCTTGGTCCAAGCCGCGCTCGACGCGGCGACCGACGAAATTGGTGACCGGGTGACGAGCGCGCTCCACAGCGGAAAGGCCTTGGGCGAACTCGCCGTCGTGGTGGATCGTGCCTTCGACGGCGGCCTTTCGATCGAATGCGTCCTGCGCACCGAGGTCGCTCGGCGGCTTGGCAAAGACGCGCGCCTCGGCGGCAGCGCTCAAGCCACTCTGGTCGCCGCGTGCAAGGCGGCGCCGCACGACGAGCTCCCCATCGTGCTTTTCGTGCAGACCGAAGGGTACCTGGCGGTCGGCATTCGCCGAAGCCAGGGGGCTCTCTACACGGTCCACTGAGGGGCGAGGTCGGGGTCGGGGTCGGGGTGACTAGGGTCCTACGGACCCGTCGACATGACTGGACGCCGTCCCCTGCGTGGGCTCCGTCCAGTAATGGTCGAGGTCGAGGTCGAGGTCGAGGTCGAGGTCGAGGTCGAGGTCGAGGTGGTACAGTCTAAGGAGATGGTAACCCTCGAGATAGGTCGTCAAGCGGAGATAGAGGTGACACTCCGGCATGCGAACAACGGCGGAAGTGCCGTGGTTTGGAAAGCGAAGAGTGTCTTGGAACAACAGATCCACTGGTGCTTCGCTACCGCGCGGGCGAGCGAATGACGGAGCTGAGTCGGGAGTACGGCGTGAGCCGGAAGACCGGCTACAAGTACGTCGAGCGCTACGAAGCGCGGGCGATGCCGGGCTCGTGGACCTTCGCAGCGGCCCAAAGCAGACGCCGGCGGCGCTGGCGGAACAGTTCGTGAGCCTCATCGTCGACGCGCGGCGGCGGCTCCGACGTGGGGTCGAAGAAGCTCAGGGTGCTTCTGATGTCGGAGCACCCGGCGTAAAGCTGCCGAGCCAGAACAACGGTTGCCAACGTGCTTCGTCGCCAACAGCTGACAGTGCCGCGACGTCGTCGCGGCGGGTGGCGGCTTATCGCGCGCCGCCCCGACGGACGCGAAGGGCCCCAATTCCAGGCTGTGGTGCATGGACTTCAAAGGGCAGTTTGAGCTCGGAGACGGAACGGTCTGCTACCCGTTTACGGTCACGGACGCCTTCAGCCGGTACGTGCTCGTGTGCGAGGCCTTCGACGGGACGGCCGGCAAGGGCGTGCGAGCGGCACTCGAGCACATCTTCAGGGAAAAAGGCCTGCCGCGAGCTATTCGAAGCGACAACGGCGACCCTTCGTTTCGCCGCGTGCGCTCTTTGGATTGAGTCGACTCGGAGCGTGGTTCGCGCGACTCGGGATCCTCCACGAGCGAATCGAGCCTGGGTGTCCGCAGCAGAACGGACGCCACGAACGGATGCATCGCACGTTGAAAGCAGAAACGACACGTCCTGCGGCTCGGACGCTGCTCGGCCAACAGGAACGCTTTGACGCCTGGCGCTCGTGCTTCAACGAAGAGCGGCCCCACGAGGCGCTTGGGGTCGAACCCCAGCCAGCGCGTACGAGCCTTCGCCGCGCGTCTGGAAGAGGCGAGTGCCCGGCCCGGTTACCCCCTGCCGACATGACTCGACCCGTTTGGAAGGAGGCATTGTCGCGATCGATCGGCGTCGGCGCTTCAGCCTGACGGCGTCGCTCGTCGACGAGCAGGTCGGACTTCGAGAGGGTTGAGGACGGGAAGTGGCTGGTGAGCTTCGTAGCCCGTGACCTCCGGTCACTACGACGCAAAAGAGAAAGGCGATTCATCCCCTCAGTCGCCACAGAAGAAAATAGGGAAAGAATCGGCGATAGCCGCAGAGTAGAAAATCCATCCGCCGAAAGTGTCACCCATCTCCATGGACTGTCACCTATCTCCTTGACCGCTCATAGTGTGCATGACCGCAACAAGGGCTGCTGCTTGCGCGATCGGCCCGAGAGTTGGTTGGTCCTGCCTAAGACGCGCACACCGCGCGCCAGCGCCTTCTCGCTGACACGCGGAAGAGCGTGGCGCCGTCACGCGGTCTGCGCTGGGGAAGGCATGACCAACCAACTCTCTGGCCTCCCTCACCACAAACTCATCGCCTACGGCGCCGCTGTGAAGCTGCTGCTGGCCGTCCGCGCGGCGAACATTCGCGATTCGAAGCTGAGAGACGAGGCGACGCGCGCGGCGAAGAGCGCCGCGCTCGATTGCGCGGAAGGCGCTGGGCGCGTTAGCCGGGCCGACAAGGCTCGCGCTTTCACCATCGCGCGCGGCGAGGCCGTCGAAGCCGTCGCCGCCGTCGAGCTCGCCGCCCTCTGCGGCGACGCCTCGCCCGAGTCCGCCGCAGAGTGCGTAGCCCTCGCACAGCCGCTCGTCGCCATGCTCACGCGCCTCATTCGCTAGCTCGGCTTCGGTCGAGGCCTCAGCGAGGCCTCGACCAAGCTCTCTACCTCGCCAGCGCGATGAGCATGCCCCTTAGCCGATGCGCCGCCGCAAGCACCTCCTCGCGCGCCCTTCCGCGATGGCCCCCAACGCGAGCGCCAAGTCGATGGCCGCCACCACCTCGCAGAGGCTGTTGCGCGCGATGTAACGCGCTTCGCGACACCCGACGGGGTGAAGTAGCGGCGGCGCATGCCAGGCGCGTCGTTGGGCAAGCCTTCGCTGAGCTGAAGGAAGGTGCTCACGCTCGCGCGCTCGGCCTGATCCCGCAGCTCGCGATGCGAAATCTTCGCGCCGTGCACAGCCATCGCCATCGCCTTCGCGACCGCATAGGCATCAAGTTTCTGAAACTGGGAATTGTTCCGTCATGTTCGGCACCTCTCCCCCCGCCGCCGAAGGCGGCGAGGTGCCGAACATGACGGAGCGAGTCCCTTCGAAGCGTTGCCTGTTGGGCGAAGAAGCTCCTTCCCCTGCAAGCGCAAAGTGCCGCCCTTAGGCGGCACGCGCTTGCGAGTGAGTCCTCACCGCGAGTGCGCAGGTCGGCAAGGTCCGAGGTCGGGGTCCTGGTCGAGGTCGGGGTCGAGGTCGAGGTCGAGGTCGAGGTCGAGGTCGAGGTCGAGGTCGGGGTCGAGGTCGAGGTCGAGATCCCGGTCGGTGTTGCGTGAGGCGGGCGGGGCGTGCCGAGCGAGGGAAGCTGATCGTGGCCGCCGGGCACGCCGGTGTTCTCCTTGCGGGACAAGCCAAAGCCCGGCAACCCTGCGGGGCCGGCCCCGCGGATCGGATGTCCACAACGGCGCCCACAGCGTTTTACGTTCGCGTCACCGCCCGGGGAGGAATCAGATGGACACGGCCACCCCGCACGATCACGTGCGTCCTGCGCGCCGACGTCGCTCGGCACCTTGGCAAAGATGCGCGCCTCGGCGCCAGCGCTCAAACCGCGCTGGATGACGCGCTCGGGCGTCCACTGGTAAACCCTGCCGGCGGAGAGAAACGCGACGAACGCGCGCGGCGCCCGCAGCCCTCGGCCGTCATCGAAGCCGCGCGTGAGGCCGCGCTTTTGCGCCGAACGAGAGACTGGAGCCCCGTCCGATGCGGCTGCTAAGCTTGTCCTCGTGTCCGAGCGCGTGAACCTGAGCGATCCCGACTTCGAGCCAACCGACGAGCAGCTCGTGGGCCTTTCGACTCGCGCCTTCGCCCACGTGAAGGCTTCGCGAGACGCCGCGCGCGTACGAACACGCGACGCGATCGCGGTCGCCCGCGCCGCTGCGCTCGCTCGCCTGGTGGCGGCGAGAGCGCGCCTTGGACAGTCGGGCACGTGAATCCGGTTCTGCTCGTGATCGCGGGCCCGAACGGCGCCGGCAAGACGACCATCACGGGCCGTCTTCGCGAAGAGAAGTGGAGCGACAACGTCGAATATCTCAACCCCGACGAGATCGCTCGCGACCAATTCGGCGACTGGAACTCGCCGGACGCCGTGCTCAAGGCGGCTCGATGGACCGAGGCGCGTCGGGAAGAGCTGCTCGTGGCGGGTTTCGGCATCGCGTTTGAGACGGTCCTTTCGACGGAGAGCAAGATCGACTTCCTCTTGCGCGCGAAGGTGGCCGGCTACTTCGTGCGCGTCTTCTTCATCGGCACGAGCGATCCTCGGATCAATGCGGCGCGCGTTGCTGGCCGCGTGATGGAGGGGGGGCACAGCGTGCCGATCGACAAGATCGTCGCCCGCTACATCAAGTCGCTCGCGAACCTAGGACCGTCCATTCAGATCGCCGACCGCGTCTACATCTACGACAACTCCATCGAAGGTGCCGAGGCCCGCCTCTGTGCGCGCACCCATGGCGGGCAACTTCGAAAGGTGTACGGCGAGCTGCCCGAGTGGGTCGCGGACGCGACGAGTGGCCTCGAGCCGCATTCCGCCTTCGTGGACCTCCGCGTCGCGTGAGGCGCGACGCACAGCATGCGCGCTCAGGTCGAGGTCGCGCCCTCGAACCCACCAGCCGCGGTACCATCCCCTCAGCATGGCAACCCCGCGCCACTGGAGGACCGCATGCGTCATCGCGTTACTCCTCGCCGTCGGTGGCGCCGGTGCCGCGTACGTCGTCTTGAGGCAGGCGGATACAGACCCCAACGAAGGGCAATGGGACCTCGAACCCATCGCCGACGCGTCGCCCGACGCTCGGGCCGGACGAAAGACGAAGCCCCCCAAGAAGGGCTCGCGCAAAGGCAAGCCAAGCGCCGGCGGCGGCCGAAGCGGCGGCGCCCGCGGTGTCGGCGGAACTGCCGGCGGAATTGCCGGAGGGAGCGGAAATGCCGACGGCGACGAGGATCCCAGCCCCGTCGCCGCCCGTCCCTTCACCGGGCGCGGACCCGCCGGCCCCACCTACGAGGCCGCGATCGCCTCGAACAAGCGGGACATCACCATCGGAACGCAGGGCCGCCCCGACCTCACCGACGTCCAGCTCTCCGGTCCCATGCGGAGCGGCCGCTTCGTCGGGGAGTGCGGAGCCCCCGACAGCATGAAGGTGACGGTGAAGGTCGCGATCAAGTTGGGGCGCCCCGTCGGCGTCAGTGTCACCACAAGCCCATCAGACCCGGACGTCGCGGGCTGCGTCGACCGCTACGTGCGCACCTTCTCGTGGCCCTCGAACGCCAACATGGACTCGTTCACGACGACCTACTGACGCGCCCGCGCTCGGCTGGGACGGCGGATCATCGGCTCAGCCCCGATCAACCGCACGAGGCGGCGCGGCCCCGTCGCCCGCCGCTTCAATGGCGTCGAGAAGGTCCTGGCGCCCGAAGGGCTTCGCGAGGACCTGGAGCACGCGCAGCGACGCCGCGCGGCGCTGCAGGTCCTCGTCGTTGCGCCCGGTCATCAGCACGACCTTCAACGCGGGGCTGATGCGGCGCAGCGCGGCGATCAACGCAGTGCCCGTCATCTTGGGCATCGATTCGTCCGACAGGAGCACGTCGAACGTTTCGGGCGCGCGCGTGAAGACTTCGAGAGCGGCCTCTGGGGACGTCAAGGCCGTGACGGTGTGGCCGCTTTCGCGGAGGATCTCACCCGCCACCTTCGCGATGGGCGCCTCATCGTCGACCAGGAGCACGCGCAAACCTTGCCCCATCGCACGATGTGGACGGCGTGGCGTCTCGGCCGCCAACGCTGTGCCCGAGGGAAGGTGAACCACGACGGTGGTGCCCTCGCCGGGCGCGCTACGGAGCTCGACCTCACCGCCGTGCTCGCGGACGACGCCGTGAACGATCGACAAGCCCAAGCCGGTGCCTGCGCCGAGCGGCTTCGTCGTGAAGAACGGCTCGAAGGCGCGCCTTTGGACCTCCGCGTCCATCCCTGGCCCGTTATCCGTGACCGACAACACGACGCCGCTCTCGGCGCGACGGAGCGAAATCGCCACCCTCCCACCGCGCTGCTCCAGCGCCTGAAGCGCGTTGCTCACCAGGTTGGCGAGCACCTGCCCCAGTTGAGCGGGATCGGCCAGGACGTAGAACGGTTCGTCGGGCACGTCGATCACGAGCTCGATCGTGGCTGGCAGCGACGCTCGCACGAGAGACGTGTCGCTACGTACGATGTCTCGCAAATCGACCGTCGCCTTCTTCGGCTCTTGCCGGCGACTGAACAGGAGGACGCGCCTCACCAGGTCGCTCGCCCGGTGACTCGCGACGCGGATCGCGTCCAGGTACTCCTGGACTCGGTGCTCGGAGCTGAGCTCGCGCTGCGCGAGCTCCGAGTAGGCCACGATCGGCGTCAAGACGTTGTTGATGTCGTGCGCGATGCCCCCTGCGAGCATGCCAAGGGTCTCGATCTTGTGCGAGTCTCGCAGCCGCTGCTCGGTGCGTTTGAGCTCGTCCTCGGTGCGCTTCTGCTCAGTGATGTCTCGCGTGAGAATGGAGAGACCGGTGACTTGCCCGTGCTCGACCACGGCCCCGACAACGCTCGCGTACCAGGCGTCGAGCTGCGGTACATGGACGTCGTAGGCGGTGGCTTCCCCGGTCCTAAAGGTCTTCTCGAAAGCTGCGCGCATCGCGTCGTGATGCTTGGCATCGACGAAGTCAAACGGCGTGGCCCGGCCGATGAGCGACTCGCGCGAGAGGCCCGGTGCCGTGTGATTGACGTAGGTGTACCGGTGCTCGCGATCGATCACCACGACGAAGTCGAAGGGGTTCTCTGCGATCGAGCGCCAGCGCTCCTCGGCTTCGCGCAGAGAGCGCTCCACGCGCTTCTGCTCGCTGATGTCCTTGATGGTGGCGCAGCGCGCGACGACGGCGCCAGTTTCGTCCGTCAACGTGACGGTCGCCACGGTCACGTGAAACCGCTCGCCGTTCTTGCGCTGGAGCACAAGATCGCAAGGCTCCGAGCGTCCAGTCGCGCTGCGATGAACGGCCGCTTCGAGGTTCGGGAGCTCCTCGACAGGCCAATACGGATACGGCGCGTGCTTGCCGAGCAGCTCGTCGCGGCTGAACCCGAGCATCGCGCACAGCGCGTCGTTTACGTAGCTCTGCTCGCCGCTTGCGTCGACCACGGAGACCCCATCGAACATGGCCTCCACCATCCTCGACAACAGCCCCGAGCTTTCGGTTGTCAGCATCGGTCCCCCCGGCAGGACCCCGCGGCCCCGGGGCGAGCATATCGCCGAGCAAAGGCTGCAGGTGCAGACTTTCGGGAGGTTCGCCCGACCTTCGTGATTGGCGTTACCCCGGAAGGCAACCTTGGCGGCGTGAGCTGTCGAGCTCGTGCTCACGCGTTGGATTCGCGGAGCCGCGCTCGTTGCGTGAGCCCCTCCGCCGCTCGCTCACGGGAAGCTCACTTCCTCCACCGAGCGAATCGCCCCGTTCGGTCCGTTGGCGTACGTCGTCACGCGATACGACCCGTTGGGCAAGTCGATGCCCGTGTGCGTCGCGAAGGCCGCGTTGCTGCCGCAGCGGTACGGCGTCCACGAGCCGCCGCCGCTCTTGAGCTCGAGCGAATACGTGCCGCGGAGCGGCGCCGTCGCCGACGGCACCACGACGTCCTCCACCTCGAGGCGGTTCAACGTGATGGTGGTCGTCGTGCCGGCCGCCATCGGGTAGCTCGCGACGTCGGCCTGATCGCTGAAGGCCACGCCGCGATTCAAGGCCACCGGCACGTCCGCCGGCACATAGACGGGACCCGCGCCGAGCTCGCGCAGCGCCGGGCTCTCGCTCCAACGGGTGGCTGTGTAGTTCGGGTAGCGATCAATGTCGTTGCGGAGCGCACGCAAACGAAGGCAGTTCTCGCCGACGGTCGGGTAGCTCGGATCGATGGGGTCGAACTGAAGCACGAGCGTCGCCGTCGGCACGACGAGATCGGCGAGCGCGCCCGCGGTGAGCGTGCCGGTCCACGTGAACGCGCCGGCCGTCACGTCGAAGCGGCCAGCGTGAGCCGCGAGCGCGATCTCGGCTCCCCCGGCGCGTAGCTGGTAGCCGCTCGTGCCCTTCACCAAGATCTGATTCGAAGCGAACCAGGTCGAGTGGATCGGGTTTGCGTAGCGGATGCGCAGGCCCGCCGGCGTGAAGGTCTCGGCGGCGCCCGCCCTCACCTCGATGGAGCTCTCCGAGGCGGGGAGGGTGAGGCGATACGTGTCCGGCGGCTTGCTGAGGGAGTCGCCCAGCTTCACGGTGCTGCCGCCAAAGAAGAGCCCCTGGTCGAACGCGGCCGTCGCCCACGAGGGCTTCGTGATGCGGACGACGCCCTCAGTCCCCTGCGGCTTGATGCGCTTCTTGACCGCGTCGGCCGACGTGCCTTCGTCGTCGAGCTCGCCCGCGCCGCCGCACGCCACGAGCGCAAGGGTAGCGACGAGCGGCATCGCGAAGAGCGAGCGGTGAGGGGAACGGGAGAATCTCGTGCGCATGGCGTCCTTTCGGGAGCACCCGCGGGCGTCCGTTGCCCGAAGGAGCCGTGCCGCGCGGCGAGGTCGCAGGGATTCGTTCGCGGGCCCGCTCCGGGTCGTGGTGACTAGGGTCCTTCGGACCCGTCGACATGACTGGACTCCGTCCACTGCGTGGACTCCGTCCAGTAATGTTCGGGGTCGCCCGGCCGCCCCAACCGGTCTACGCCCTCATCAGCCTCGCCAGCACCGCCCGCGTCGCATCCTCCGCCGCTTCCCGCGTCGCAATGGCCGACAAATCCAGCGATGCGATCCGCTCGGCGAACGCGTCCCTGAACGCCGTCTCCTGAACAAGCATCGCGCACGCGTCGATGGCTGCGCGCTCCGCCACGCTGTGATCGGCCGGCCCGTGCATGACCGCGAGCTCGTGCAGCGCGACGAGCGCCGCGTGCATGGCGGCAGCCCCCTCATCGCCAGCCGCGAGGCCCACGTACGCCAGCGGCCTCGGGCGCTTCAGAAAGCCGCGCCCGGCTCGCGCCAACTCGGCCGTGACGACGATGTCGAGGGAGCCCACGTGAGGCGCGATGGCGGCGAGGGCGCGCACGTTCGCCTTCATGGCCGGGAGCGCCGCTGTCGTGCGGGCTTCCGCCTCGGCTCCCTCCGTGGCCTCGAAGCTCGATGCGGCCAGCGCCATGTCGCAGAGCAAGAGATCCGCGAGCCTCGCGTCGCCGCTCTGGAGCGCGAGCAAACAGTCCGCGTCGGCGCCGTCGTCGGTCGAAAGCTCGCGCACGGACTTCTTAGCCGTCGCAAGGAAAGCTTCCACGTCCGGGAACAGTCGCGGCAGGTGTTGCGCCGTGAGGACGCCGTTCTGCGCGAGCGCGAGGAGCGCAGGCCGATCTTCGTCGAAGGGACGGGCCGTCTCCTCCGAAGCGGCGCCCGAGCGCGCCCCCACGAACGCCGCCGATCGCGCGGGCAGCGATGCTTGCTTCGGAATGGGGACGCGAGAGAGCGCGAAGAAGGCGAGCTCCTCGTAGACCGTCGCGGAGCGAATCACGTCAGTCGCCGCCGCTATCGCCCCCGCCCCCGCTATCGGGCGGAGGCGGGGAGAGGCACGGCTGCGGCGTTGCGTCGAGTGAACCGGCGTCGAAGGCGATGTCGAGGCACGGTTGCGGCTTCGCGTCGTTCACCGCGTCGTTCGCGGCATCGCCAGCGGCGCCGTCTTCCGGGTCGGCCCTCTTGCTCAGGCACGGCTGTGGCTGCGCTGCGATGACGCCGTCGCCGGCGTCAGGGTTGGACGGCGCGGAGGTCTCGCCGCACGCCGCCACGAGCGACGCGCCGGCAAGCCCCGCGAGCGCCGCCGCCACGAAGCGGGTGCGTCGCTCCAAGATCGCTGCGCGGTCCTGTTCGTCGGCCGCGGTTGGTGTCGCGGGTATCGGGGCCGCGGTGCTTGCGGGAGGCTTCTTCGCGTCGTCGGTCACAGCGCGAGAGTCGCAGCTCTTCGCAGGGGCGGCAAGCTCGCCCTCGTCTCCCGTAGCGGCGGTGCGCGGACGCGATTTGTCGGACGAGGCCCGTCAGACGTACGTCAGTCGCGCTTCGGCGCGAGCTTGAGGCAAGGCTGGGGCGCCGCGCTCGCATCTTTTGCCGGCCGCCCACCGTCGCCGGCGTCGAGCACGCGTATGAAACTAAGGCACGGCGACGGCACAGCCTCGGCGTCGAGCTGGACCGGTTTACTCAGGCAAGGCTGCGGGCTCACGCCAGCGTCGGGGTCAGCGAGCGCCTTGCCGCACGCGAGCAAGGTCGCCCCCGCGAAGCCCGCGAGGGCTGTCGTGACCATGCGTCGACGACGCTCGAGGATCGCATCGCGATCTTCGTTCGGCGCCTTGGCGGGGTCCGTACCAGGGTTCGGCGCAGCGTCCGTCGCGCTCGCGTTCGCGCTGCCCGTGCCGTTCGTGTCGTCGTCGTTCTCCGCGCTCACGGCGCGAGCGTGGCAAGGAGCGCTCGGCGCGGCAAGGTCTCAGTAGCAGCCGCCGCTCTCGCCGCCGCCGCCTTCGTACCCACCGTAGGAAGACCCGCCGTCGTAGCCACCGCCGTAGCCACCGCCTTGGTAGCCGCCACCGTCGTACCCGCCGCTGTAGCTGTTGCCGTAGGGCTCGCAGCCGCCAGGCCCGTACTCGCCGCGCGAGTAGTGGCTCGAGCCTCCGTAGTTTGGGCCGTACTCGCCGCCGCCGTACTGCGCGCTGTCGTCAGGGGGCGCAGCCGGCGCGGCCTCGCGTGGCGGCGCTTGGCGCGGCGTGTCGTTCGGGACCGGCGCTTCGTTGTTCGGGTCGAACGCCGGCGGCGGGAGATCGCTTTGAGCCTCCGGCAGCTCCGGTGGCAAGTCACTCCGTGCCTCCGGCAAGGCGAGATCGGTGCGGGCTTCGGGCAACGCCGGCGTGAGACCCGCGGGCGCGATCGCGGGGGCCGGGTCGAAGGGCGCGAAAAGCTCGCTTTGCGCGTCGGGCAACGACGGAGTCTCGGCGGCCTGAAAGCCAAACGACCGCACGGGCCGGATGGACTCGAGCGCGCGGCCGCCTGCGACGCCACCCAGCGCATCGACGTCCAGGGAGCGGAAACCAGCGATGGAGGGAAGCATCGACATTTGAGCAGCAACATTTGAGCCCGTCTCGCGGGGCGAACTGGCGCACCAAAGGGAGGGCATTTGGCCCGACGTCTGGCGCCGCCACGGCACCGCGCGATCCACGCGTCGCTGCGGGGAGACGGCCATGCTGGCGGTGAACGATTCCAGTGGCGTGGCGCAAAAGTCCCGCTAGAGCCAAACGCGACCTCTTGTGCGTGCGACAGGTCGGACGAGCAGGCCCCCCCACTATGCGCATCTTGGTTTGTGACCACGACACCGCCGCGACCAAAACGGTCGCTGAGCACCTCTTGGGCTGGGGCTTCGAACCCGTCGTGATGAGCTCCGGCGTGGACGCCTGGCGCGCCCTTGACCGAGACGACCCGCCCCCCGTGCTCCTCATCGGCTGGGACACGCCGGGCCTCTCGGGCCTCGAGGTCTGCCGCATGCTCCGCTCGACGCCGCAGGGTGCCAACGTCTACGTCATCGCCCTCGTGGAGTCGAAGGCGACCGGCGACCTCATCGAAGGCCGCGAGGCCGGCATCGACGACGTGCTCGTCAAGCCCGTGATCGGTCGCGAGCTCCGCTTTCGGATCGCGCGGGGACTCGCCTTTCGCGAAGGGCGGCCGAGGCCGCGCATGGCGAGCCTCCCGCCCGGCAGCGTCACGCCGTCGAGCATCCCTCCGCCCATGGGGTCGCCGATGGCCTCGCCCGAGTTGCGCGGACCCCGCGCATCGGAGCCCACGATCACGCTGGGTGGGCGCTACCGGCTCGAACGACTGATCGCCGAAGGCCCGCGCTCCACCGTATGGCTCGCGCTGCATCTGTCGCTCGGCATCAACGTCGCCATCCGCTTCATGAAGGCCGACGCCGCTGAGCTCGCCGACTATTCATCCTTCGAGGCCGACGCGCGGGCCGCCGCGCAGCTCCGAAGTTCGCACGTGGCGCGCATCTATGGGCACGGCAGCCACGAGGGCCTCCCTTACTTGGCGATGGAATACCTCGCGGGCGAGACCCTCGCCGATCGCGTCGCGCGCCGGGGCCCGCTCACGATGGCGGAGACGGGAGCGCTCGTTCATCAATTGGTCGACGCGCTCGGAGAGGTGCATGGCGCGGGGCTCGTGCACGGCAACGTGAAGCCCGAGAACGTCGTGCTCTTGCCCGCCGCGGATCACAGCGCGGGGTTCGTCGCAAAGCTCGTCGACTTTGGCTTCGTGCAGCGCGCGCTCTCTCCCAACGCCAGCGGCGCCGTCACGACGGGCAACGCGGCGACGACGAGCCCTGAATGCCTGCGAGGTGACGTCACGCCCAACAAGGCGCTCGATCTCTGGGCCCTCGGCGCGACCATCTTCACGGCAGCGACTGCGGCGCGCCCTTTCAACGGGGACACCTTGGCGCAGATTTTCGCGCGCGTGTGCCTGGAGGCTCTGCCCGTTCCCTCGCAGTTGCACTCGGGCTTGCCGCCGGAGTTCGACGCATGGTTTGCCAAGGCGTGCGCGCGCGATCCGCACGTGCGGTTTCGCACCCTCGCCGAGATGGTCGAGGCCATGGGACCGACCAGCCGCGCGCCCGCAGCGGGGGCGGGGGCCCGCGCAAAGACCGGCCCGCCCCGGCCCACCCCGCGGTAGCGACATCAAGATTTCACAAAGATGAACCGGCCCAGGCCACGGAGCCCGCGCTCCGAGCGTGCCTCAGCTAGATCTGAGCCGTGACCGACGACGACAGGCCCGATCCGGAAGCGCTCCTCGCGAGGGTCAAGGCGGATCTGGCGAGGGAGAGCCGCGGCAAGCTGACGATCTTCTTCGGGGCGTCACCGGGCGTTGGGAAGACCTACGCGATGCTGGAGGCGGCGCGCCTCGAGCGCGAGGCCGGCCGCGACGTGGCCATCGGCCTCGTCGAGACGCACGGACGCTACGACACGGGCGCGCTCGTTTTGGGTCACGAGCTCTTGCCACGCCGCCAGATCACGCATCGCGGCATCGAGCTCGAGGAGTTCGATCTCGACGCCGCCCTCGCGCGGAAGCCCGCGCTGCTCCTCGTCGACGAGCTCGCGCACACCAACGCCGAAGGCTCGCGCCACAAGAAGCGATGGCAGGACGTCGAAGAGCTGCTCGTCGCGGGCATCGACGTCTTCACGACGCTGAACGTGCAGCACCTGGAGAGCCTGCGCGACGTCGTGACCCAAGTGACTGGCGTCGTCGTCAAAGAGAGCGTGCCGGACCGCATCTTCGAGGCCGCCGACGACGTTCGCATCCTCGACTTGCCCATCGATGAGCTCTTGGACCGGCTCCACCAAGGGAAGGTCTACGCGCCCGCGCAGGCGGCTCACGCAGGAGAGAACTTCTTCCGTCCCGGCAACCTCATCGCGCTCCGCGAGCTCGCCCTTCGCGTCACCGCGCAGCGCGTCGACGCCGAAATGCGTCGCTATCGCGATGCTCAAGGGATCGACCGGACTTGGCCCGTCGGCGAGCGGCTGCTCGTCAGCGTGTCGGCGAGCCCCGCCTCGGAGCGCCTCATTCGAAGCGCACGCCGCCTCGCGGCGGGGCTGCACTGCGACTGGATCGCGGCCTACGTGGAGACGCCCGCCGCGCTCGGGATGACCGCGAGCGACAAGGCGCGCCTCGCGCATCACCTGGACCTCGCGCGGGCCCTCGGCGGCGAGCCGGTGACGCTCGCGGCGGAGCGTGGCCCCGAGGCGATCGTCCGCTTCGCACGGACGCGCAACGTGACACGGATCCTCGTGGGCAAGCCCACGCACGCTCGCTGGCGCGACCGGCTTAGGGCGCCGTTCCTCGATGAGCTCGTGCGTCTCTCCGGCGACATCGATGTGCACGTCTTGTCGGGCGAGCCGCTCGACGGGCGGCCGCGGGCAGGGGAGCGCCGGCCGAAGCGTCGCGGCGCGTCGCCCTCGGCGTACGGTGCGTCGGTCCTCGTCGTGGTCCTCGCGACGTTGGTCTCGGACGCGACGTTCGGCAAAACTCAGCTCGCCGATGTGGCCATGGTCTACCTCCTCGGCGTCGTGCTCGTTGCGCTTCGGTGGGGCCTCGGGCCGTCGCTCACGGCGGCCGTCGCGGCGGTCCTCGCGCTCGACTTCTTCTTCGTGCCCCCGTACCTCACGTTTGCCGTCGCGGATCTGCGCCACGTGGTGACCTTCGCCGTCATGTTTGTCGTCGCCGCGGTCACCAGCGGCCTGACGGCGCGCGTGCGAGGCCAGGCCGACGCGGCGAGAGAGCGCGAGCTTCGGACCGCGAGCCTGTACGCGCTCACGCGCAAGCTCGCCGCGGCCAAGGCGCCGGCCGAGGCGCTCGCGCTGGGCGCGGAGCACATCGTCGACGTCTTCGGCGTGCGCGTCGCCGCTTGGCAAGGCAAGAGCCGGGACGCGGGTGCGCCGCTCGTGGCGGTCGCGCTTGGGGCCGCCGGCTACGAGCCCGACGAGCGAGAGCAGGCCGTCGCCGAGTGGGTGTGGAAGAACGGCGGAGCCGCAGGAAACACGACCGACACGCTGCCTTCGTCCCGAGGCCTCTACGTGAGCCTCGAGTCGCCGACGAAGCGCCTCGCCGTGCTCGGCGTCCTCGTCGCCGACGATGCGGCCCGGATAGGCGTCGATGAACGGCCACACCTTGACGCGTTCTTGGTGCAAATTGCGGCGGCGCTGGCGCGGACGACGCTCGCCGAGGAAGCGGCCGCGGCGCGCCGCGAAGTGCTGGCCGAGCAGCTCCGCAACGCGCTCCTGTCCTCGGTGTCGCACGACTTGCGCACACCGCTCGCGGTCATCACCGGGACCGCCAGTACGCTCCTCGACGAGCGCCTCGCGCCAGCCACGCGCCGCGAGCTGACCGAGTCGATCCTCCTCGAGGCCGCGCGCCTCCACCGCCTCGTGCGGAACCTCCTCGACATGACGCGCCTCGAGGCGGGTGAGGTGCGGATCACGCGCGAGTGGCAACCGCTCGAGGAAGCCGTGGGCGCGGCGCTGGGACGCACGCGAGCGCTGCTTGGGCGCCGCAGCGTTTCCACGGACCTCGCGGCCGATCTGCCGCTCGTGCCTTACGATTCGCTGCTCATGCAGCAACTCCTGGTGAACCTCCTCGAGAACGTGGCGAAGTACACGCCCGACGACAGCGCCGTCGAAATTCACGCGACGTTCAACCCGAACGCGGGCGAACGCGGCGAGGTGGAGATCGTGGTCGCCGACCGCGGCAAGGGGCTCGCGCCCGGCGACGAGGCGAAGGTCTTCGAGAAGTTCTACCGGGCGGAGACAGGTCCAGGGGTTCGCGCGGCCGGCGGGGGCGTCGGTCTCGGTCTGACCATCGCGAGGGGCATCGTGGAGGCGCACGGCGGCCGCATCTGGGCGAAGAACCGCGCCGGCGGCGGCGCCGAGTTCGCCTTCACGGTTCCGATCGTAGGCGAGCCGCCCACCGTGGAGGCTGAGCCATGACCGACGTTTCCCTCGTGGTGCTCGTGGTCGAAGATGAGCCGTCGATGGCGAAGTTCCTCCGAACCTCGCTGTCGACGGAAGGGTACCGCGTCGTGCTCGCGGCGACGGGCGCGGAGGCGCTCGCGCTGGCGCGCACGCACAACCCCGATGTCGTGCTCCTCGATCTCGGCTTGCCGGACATGGACGGGATGGACGTGACGAAGGCTCTCCGCGAGTGGTCGACGCGCCCCATCATCATCATCAGCGCGCGCGGCCAAGAGGAAGACAAGGTCCGCGCCCTCGACGTCGGCGCCGACGACTACCTGACGAAGCCGTTTGGGACGAGCGAGCTCTTGGCGCGGATGCGCGTCGCGCTGCGTCACTCGCAGCGAGTCCGCGAAGGACGCACCGAACCGGTGCTCGCCGTCGGCGATTGGCGCGTCGACCTCGACAAGCGTCAGGTCTTTGCCGGTGAGCGTGAGGTGCACCTCACGCCCAACGAGTACAAGCTCCTCGCGTACCTGATGAAGAACGCCGGCAAGGTGCTGACGCATCGGCAGCTCTTGAAGGAGGTGTGGGGTCCGGCTTACGCGACCCAGACGCACTACCTGCGGGTCTACATGGTGCAACTGCGCCACAAGCTCGAGGCCGAGCCCGCCGAGCCGCGGCGGCTCCTCACCGAGCCCGGTGTTGGCTACCGCTTGCGCACCGACGAGTGACGCCCCGCCCGTTCGCCTTGACGACTCCTTGATCTCCCACGCGCCACAATGGGCGCATGGCGGGACGAGACGGATGGATCGACCCATGAGTCGGAGGCGTCGGGACGTCGACACCCTCCACGCGCGGGCCCTTGCCGGAGCCGGCGCAGCCATCGTGCTGGGCGGCGCGTGGGTTGGGGGCCGGGCTGTCCTCACCCTCGGGCTGCTCCTCTGCGCCATGAGCGCGTACCTGTTTCTTCGCCCACCGAGAGGACCCGATGCTGATAGATAGCCGCATGCGCATGACCGTTCCCATGAAGCGAAACGCAGCCTTGGCGCGGCGCCGTGGCGCGGCGCTCATCGTGGCCTGCTCCGCTTGGGCACCGTGGGGGGCGCTTGCTCAAGAAGCGCCGGCGTCGTCGACGCTCACGCCGCTCGCCGAAGCCGCGCCGGTCCCGGAGAGCTCTCCGTCGGCTCCGCCTCCGCCAGTCGCGAAGCCGGCACCGGCGCCCGCGGCGGAAAGGCCGGCCCCGGAGCCCGAGAAGCTAGCGCCCGTCAAGATCACGCCGCTCGGCTACGTCGAGGCCTACTACGCGTACAACCTCAACAGGCCCTCCAACGGCATCACCAACGCCCGCGGCTTCGACAACCGGCACAACACGTTCTCGTTCACGAACGTGGTGCTCGGGGCGACCGCCGAAGGTGGCCCCTTCGGGGCCAAGCTCGCCCTTCAAGTGGGCAGCATGCCCAGCACCATCTACCTCGGCGAGCCCACGCTGCCCGGCGCATCGGGGGCGAACGCCTCGAACGGCGAACTCTGGAAGTACCTTCAGGAGGCCTACGTCACGTACAAGGCGCCCGTCGGTCGAGGGCTGCTGCTGCAACTCGGACTCAGCGCGTCGCCCGTTGGCTACGAGGTGTTGTCGGTGAAGGACAACTGGAATTGGTCGCGCTCGAACCTCTTCTACGGGTTCCCCTATTACCACACGGGCCTCCGCGCCACGCAGGAGCTCACGAAGGAGCTCTCGGCCATCGTCGGGATCTTCAACGGTTGGAACTCTGTCGTCGACAACAACGAAGAGAAGAGCGTGCAGGCGACGTTGGTCTACAAGATCGAGAGCAAGCTCGCCTTGCAGGCGCTCTACTTCGGCGGCATCGAACGCCCGACCGGCTCGCCGGAAGGTCCGCGTTGGCGCCACCACCTCGACGCCACAGCGCAGGTCGATGCGACCGATTGGCTCTCCGTCGCAGCCCAGGGCGACTACGGCTGGGAGACGACGCGCATGGGCCCCGCTCGCTGGATCGCCGGTGCGCTCTACGGCCGCGTGCGTCCCGTCGAAAAGTTCTTCGTGACGCTTCGCGGCGATCGGTTCCACGAGCACCTCGGCACCGACGGTTCGGGGCGCGCCAGCTCCCCGCTCTTTTGGGGCGGCGTCGAGTGGGTGAGCTCGGCGACGGTGACGCTCGACGTCCGGCCGCACGAGAACCTGTCGGTGCGCCTCGAGGGCCGCCACGACGTGGCCGACGAGCCGCTCTACTTCGCGGGCGACGTCGCCGGCGCAGGCGTCGCCGGAGCGCCCTACGTGGCCAACGCGCGAACGCAGACGACGCTGCTCCTCGGCGCCACCGCGTGGTTCTGACGTCTGTCTTAACGAATCCCTGACGCGCGGCTCACTAGAGTCATGGCGAGTGAGGATTCGCCATGCTCGACGCGCTTCATCTCGGTCTGATTGCCGCACTGGTCGTCGCGACGCTCGCGCTCTTCCGCATCTGCGAGCGCGCGTGACGTCGCCGTGGAAGGTGGCCCTAAGCCTATGAGCCCGCTCTACCTCGTGGGCGCCGTTCTGTCGTCGGCGCTCTTCGTCTACCTCGTCTACGCCATGCTCAAGCCGGAGGACTTCTCGTGAACGCGCTCGTGCAGCTCGCGCTCTACGTCGTCGTCCTCGGCGCGCTGGCGTTCCCGCTCGGGTCCTTCATGGCCCGCGTCTACGAGGAGAAGGCGCTTCTAAGCCAGCGCGTCCTCGGACCCGTCGAACGCGCGATCTATCGCGTCGTGGGCGTCAACGCGAAGGAGGAGATGACCCTCCGCAGCTACGTGCTCTCGGTCCTCCTCTTCAACGTGGCCGGGCTTCTCGCCGTCTACGCGCTCCAGCGCCTGCAAGGCGCGCTGCCGCTGAACCCGCAAGGCCTCGCCGCGGTCTCGCCCGACTCGTCGTTCAACACGGCCGTCAGCTTCGCCTCCAACACCAACTGGCAGGGCTACGGCGGCGAGTCGACCATGAGCTACCTGACCCAGATGGTCGGGCTCACGGTCCAGAACTTCGTGTCGGCGGCGACGGGCATGGCCGTCCTCGTGGCGCTCGTCCGCGGCTTCACACGCACCGGCGCTGCCACGCTCGGGAGCTTCTGGGTCGATCTCACGCGCTCGACGCTCTACGTGCTCTTGCCGCTCTCGGTCGTGGTGGCGCTCGTGCTCGTGTCGCAGGGCGTCGTGCAGACGTTTGGGCCTTCCGTGAGTGCGAGCCTCGTGGAGGGCACGAAAGACGCCGACGGCAAGGCGGTGTTGGATCAGCTGATCGCGCTCGGGCCTGCCGCGTCGCAGATCGCCATCAAGCAACTGGGCACCAACGGCGGCGGCTTCTTCAACGTCAACTCGGCGCACCCGTTCGAGAACCCCACGCCGCTCTCGAACTTCGTGCAGGTCCTCTCGATTCTCCTGGTTCCCGCCGCCTTGTGCGTGACGTTCGGAAAGATGGTCGGCGATCGGCGCCAGGGCCTCGTGATCCTCTCGGCGATGTTCGCGCTCTTCGTTCCGTTCCTCGCGCTCTGCCTTTGGGCCGAGCAAGGCCCGAACGCCGCGCTCTCCGCGCCCAGCCTCGGGCTCTCGATCGATCAGGCGGCCTCCGCGCTTCAGGCCGGAGGCAACATGGAAGGCAAGGAGCTCCGCTTCGGCGTGACGGGCTCGGCCCTGTGGGCGACGGCCACGACGGCCGCGTCCAACGGCTCTGTGAACTCCATGCACGACTCCTTCACGCCGCTCGGGGGCCTCGCCCCGATGGTCTTGATGCAGCTCGGCGAGGTGGTCTTTGGCGGCGTGGGGTCGGGCCTCTACGGCATGCTCGTCTTCGCCGTCGTTGCCGTCTTCGTCGCCGGGCTGATGGTTGGCCGCACCCCCGAGTACCTGGGCAAGAAGATCGAACCCTACGAGATGAAGATGGCGTCGCTCGTCGTCTTGATTCCGCCGGTGCTCGTGCTCCTCGGCGCCGCCGTGGCCAGCGTGACCGAGGCGGGCCAAAAGGGAGTCCTAAACCCAGGCGCGCACGGCTTCAGCGAGATCCTCTACGCGGCGTCTTCCGCGGGCAACAACAACGGGAGCGCCTTCGCGGGCCTCTCCGCCAACACGCCGTTCTACAACGTCGTCCTGGGCCTCTTGATGTTCGGGGCCCGCTACTGGCTCATCGTCCCGACCTTGGCGCTCGCGGCGTCGCTCGCCAAAAAGAAGATCGTGCCCACCACGAGCGGCACGCTGCCGACGCACACGTGGCTCTTTGGCGCGCTCTTGGTCTTCACCGTGCTCGTGGTCGGCGCGCTCACGTTCATCCCGGCGCTCGCGCTCGGCCCCGTCGCGGCGCATCTCAAGCTCGGAGCACACTGATGGCCTCCTCCGCCTCCACCGCAAGCGCCACCTCAAAGGCGCCGCGAAAGCTCTTCGACGGGCCCATCGTTCGGCGCGCCGTCGTCGATTCGTTCCGCAAGCTCGACCCGCGTCACCAGGTGCGAAACCCGGTCATGTTCGTCGTCCTCGTGGGGAGCGTCCTGACGACGGCGCTCTTCGTTCAAGCGGCCGTTGGCACCGGCGAGGCGCCGGCGGGATTCATCCTCGCCGTGAGCCTGTGGCTCTGGTTCACGGTTCTCTTCGCGAACTTCGCCGAGGCGATGGCCGAAGGTCGTGGCAAGGCCCAGGCTGACGCCCTGCGCGGCGCGCGCAAAGACACGCCGGCAAAGAAGGTCACGAGCCCAGACTTGTCGGCGGACGCCTCGTCGCTCGCGGAGGACAAAGATCCGCGGCCTCGGCTTACCTGGGAGACCGTCTCGTCGGCGGCGCTGCGGCGCGGTGACGTCGTGCTCATCGAGGCCGGCGACGACATTCCCTGCGACGGCGAGATCGCCGCGGGCGCCGCGAGCGTCAACGAGGCGGCCATCACCGGCGAGAGCGCGCCCGTCATTCGCGAGGCCGGCGGTGATCGAAGCGCCGTCGTCGCGGGCACGCGCGTCCTCTCCGACTGGATCATCGTGCGGGCGTCGGCGAACCCCGGCGACACCTTCCTCGATCGCATGATCGCCATGGTCGAGGGCGCGAAGCGGAGGCGAACGCCCAACGAGATCGCGCTCTCGATCCTCCTCGCGGCGCTCACCATCGTCTTCCTCCTCGCGACGGTGACGCTCCTGCCGTTTTCGATCTTCACCGTGAAGGCGCAGGGAGCCGGTCAACCGGTGACCCTCACCGTGCTCGTGGCGCTCTTGGTGTGCCTCATCCCGACGACCATCGGCGGGCTGCTCTCGGCCATCGGCATCGCCGGCATGGATCGCATGATTCAGGCGAACGTCATCGCCACCTCGGGCCGCGCCGTCGAAGCGGCCGGCGACGTCGACGTGCTCTTGCTCGACAAGACCGGCACCATCACGCACGGAAACCGGCAGGCGACGGCCTTTCATCCGGCGCCGGGCGTCACCGTCGCCGCGCTCGCCGAGGCGGCGCAGCTCGCGTCGTTGGCCGACGAGACGCCGGAAGGGCGGAGCGTCGTCGCGCTGGCTCGTGAGAAACATGGGCTCGAGGAGCGGTCGCTTCGGGCGCTCGGCGGCGAGTTTATTCCGTTCACCGCGCAGACGCGCATGAGCGGGGTCGACGTGGCCGGCCGCGAGGTGAGGAAAGGCGCTTCGGACGCTGTCCTTGCCTACGTCACAAAGCTTGGCGGCGAGTTCCATGAAGCGGTCCGCGCCGCCGTTCGCGACGTCGCCAAGAAGGGCGCCACGCCGCTCGTCGTCGCCGATGGCGCGCGCGTCCTCGGCGTCATCGAGCTGAAGGACATCGTCAAGGGCGGCATCAAGGAGCGTTTCGTCGAGCTAAGGCGCATGGGCATCAAGACGGTGATGATCACGGGCGACAACCCGCTCACGGCCGCCGCCATCGCCGCCGAGGCTGGCGTCGACGACTTCCTCGCGCAGGCGACGCCGGAGGCGAAGCTCGCGCTCATTCGTCAACATCAAGCCACGGGGCGCCTCGTGGCGATGACCGGCGACGGCACCAACGACGCGCCGGCGCTGGCGCAAGCCGACGTGGCGGTAGCCATGAGCTCGGGCACGCAAGCCGCGAAAGAAGCCGGCAACATGGTCGACCTCGACTCGAACCCGACCAAGCTCATCGAGATCGTCGAGATCGGCAAGCAGATGCTCATGACGCGCGGCGCGCTCACGACCTTCAGCATCGCCAACGACATCGCCAAGTACTTCGCCATCATTCCCGCGGCCTTCGCCGTCACCGTTCCCGAGCTGGGCGCCCTGAACGTCATGCGCCTCGCCACGCCCGCGAGCGCCATCATGAGCGCCGTCATCTTCAACGCGCTCATCATCGTGGTGCTCATCCCGCTGGCGCTCCGCGGCGTCGCGTATCGGCCAGAAACCGCCGAGACGCTGCTCCGGCGAAACCTCGTGGTCTACGGCTTGGGCGGCGTCGTGGTCCCGTTCATCGGCATCAAGGTCGTTGACGTCGTTCTGTCGGTTCTTCGGTTGACCTAAGCCTTCGCTCGCCCGATTCGCCGCCGCCTTTCCCCAACGGAGTCACCAAGCCATGCGCGCATCCTCCACACATCCCGCAGCGAATGCCCCACCGCCGGTCCGTCTTGGCACGGTCGCCCTTCGAGCGGCCCTCATGCTCGCTGTCTTGACGCTCCTCACGGGGGTCGTCTACCCGCTCGTCGTGACGGGGCTCGCGAAGGTCGTCTTTCCGGCGCAAGCGGAGGGCAGTCTCGTCGAGGCCGGCGGCAAGGTGCGCGGCTCGCGGCTCCTCGGTCAGCCCTTCGAGGGGCCTGGTTACTTTTGGGGGCGCCTCTCGGCAACGTCCCCGTCGCCCTACAACGCGAGCGCATCGTCGGGCTCGAACCTCGCGCCTGGCAACGAGGCGCTGACGAAGGCGGCGGCGGCGCGCATCGACGCGCTCAAGGCCGCCGAGCCTGGTGTGACCCTCGGCGCGGTCCCCGCCGATCTCGTGACGGCGTCGGCGAGCGGGCTTGATCCCCACGTGAGCCCCGCGGCCGCCGAGTTTCAAGTGCGGCGCGTCGCTATGGCGCGCGGCCTGTCAGAAGTGCAAGTGCGCGCGCTCGTGGCGAGGCACACGGAGGGGCGGACCTTCGGTCTTCTTGGCGAGGTTCGCGTGAACGTGCTCGCGCTCAACATGACGCTCGACGAAGAGCGCCCGAACAAGGCCGCGCCGTTGCCGTCACGGTGACGCGCCCGCCTTTCCGTCGTCGAGCTTGAGCTTGTCGATGGTGTCGAGGACGCCCGAGCAGGTGGTCTCGTGGCAGCCGCGGCAGGCCGCCACGACCTTCTTGTACGCGTCGCGTCGGCTGGTGGTCGCGGTCTCCAGCTCTCGCAGGCGCGCGAGGTAGTCCGCGGCGCGAGCGTCGAACGCCGCGTTGCGATCGCTCGGCTCGGTGGGCCAGGCGCAGCGCATCTTGCGATGGCGACTCCAAAGCGCCGGAAGGGCGCGATTGTCCACGACGGCGGTCTTCGCCGCTTCCGTGTCCTCGAGCATCGAACGCATGAGCAAGGCGAGCTCGCTCGCGCCGTTGGGATTGCGCTCGGATGGGACGAGGTGCCCGGGGCTCCCCGGTACGCCGCTCACGAGCGGCGTCGCGAGCGTGCACTCCGCGCTGCTGGCGGCGTCGGCGGCGTCGGCGACATTGGCGGCGTCGGCCAGGCTCACGAGGGGAGGTGCCACCGGCTTGATGCAGAACTTCCGCACCTCGCGCGCGCCCTTCTCCGTGATCCAATTGACGTCGCTGCACGTTGTGGGAGCGGGGCAGTCGCCGGGCGCTGTGCAAGCCTTCGTGCACACGCTCGCGCCGCCGATGAAGAGGCACTGGCCGCGGCACATCGCGTTCGGCGCGCACACGTCGCCGACGACGGCGTGCACCATGTAGACGTTGGCGTAGACCAAGTACCCGGCCATGAGGACGACAACGATGGCGGGTCCGAGCCACAGGCGAAGGCGCTGATTCAAGCGGCGACGACCATACCATCGGCACGGCGCGGTCTGCGAATCGAGCGGCGCCGGCGCGTCGGCCCCTCGGCCCGCCGGTGAGGCGATCAGGGGCCGTCGGCCAGGCCCTCGACGACGTGCACGAGGCCCACGACGACGCGCGCGAGGCGCTCGTAGTCGAGCTTGTCGGGGGTGTCGGCTGCCGTGTGGTAGTGCGGATAGCGGAAGGGCGCCGTGTCGGTGACCATTAGCGCCGGGACCCCGAGCAAGGTGAACGACTCGTGATCGGACCAGCCGACGCCCGGGAGCTTCCCGGGCAACGCGCCGCCCTCCGAGGGAATCGTCGCGGTCTCGCGGAAGAGGCCGACCGAGCGTCTCACGAACGGCGCGACGTCGAGGCTGCTCACGAAGCCGATGAAGTCGCCTTGGCTCGGGTAATAGAGGCTGAAGGGGAAGGGGTATTGCTGGCTGCCGCGAGTGTCCGAGAAGTAGCCCATCGTCTCGAGGCTCAACATGGCGACGACCTGCTCGCCGCGCGCCTTCATGCGTGCGGCATGCACGCGACTTCCCATGCGATCGGCCTTGCGAAAGTGCGGCGGCTCCTCGTTGGTAAACGCGACGAAGCGGAGCGTCCGCGCGAAGCGCCGTCCCGCCATGCGACCGGCGAGCTCAAGGAGCGCGGCGGCGCCGGAGCCGTTGTCGTTGGCGCCGGGGGCGCCTTCTGCTGAATCGTAGTGAGCGCCCACGAGCACGATCTCAGTGGCGCGCGCCGCGCCGGCGATCTCCGCCTCGACGTTGGCGCAGCGAACGCCGTTCACCTCGAAGGTCTCGAGCGAGGCCTTGAGCCCCGCCTTGGCAAGCTCGGTCTCGACGAAGCGCTCCGCGGCCGTGAGCTCCACGGGATGGTCGAGGTTTCGCTCTTTGGCAAAGCCCGCCTGCACGAACGCGCGCAAGCGAGCGGCGGTGGCGCGCTCTGCGTCGGTGAGCGGCGAGAGCGAGCGCCCCGCGCTTCTACCGGGCATCCGCACCATCTGGAACCAGACGACGGCGAGGGGAGCGCCGACCAAGAGGAGGAGCGAGACGAGGACGACCGATGCGATCCGCCGTCCGCGCGAAGGTCGAGTCACGGACCGTTGAGCCACGGGCCGACGCTACGACAGATTCCGGAGGGAAGCGGGGTCTTTGCCGGGACTCTGCCGGAATGGGACTGGTGGATCCGCACCGGGGCACGGGTCTAGGGACATGAGGTCAAAAGCGCCGAGCGGCGCTTGGGCGCGGCTCCGCCGAGGCGTTTCGTGCAGGCACCAACAAGGCATGGAAGCTGCTCGTTGGGGAATATGCCCCGCATCTGGATCCTGCTCGCGCCCGCGCTTCTCGCGGCCGCAGCGTGCTCCGCGACGCCCGACGACTTTGGGACCGACGAGGGACCAAGCACGGACGGAACGCTCTCCTACGTGGGCAAGAGCGTCGTCCAGGCGCTCCGAGCGACGCAGTCGGCCGAGGAGGGCAAGACCTGGAACCTGTCGCTCGGCAACACCCTCCCGGCGGGCTTCGTGAAGCAAATTCCCTTCGCGGATACTTGGGGTCAAGCGAACGTGATCGTGGCGGCCCGCTGCAAGGCCAAGGAGCCGGGCTGCGAGCCCGACTTCCTCCTGAAGCGCTGCAGCTCCGACGCCGATTGCGGCGGCGCGGGCAAGTGCGCCGCGCTCAAGGCCACCGTGGCCCACCGCACGGCGCAACCGAAGTCGCTGTGCGTGGGGCACTCGGACGCGCTCCTCGACGAGGTTTGGTCTGCCATCACGGAAGCCAAAGAGAGCGTGGACATCTCGAGCCTGACGCCGCCCGAAGGACGCTTTGAGGCGACCGTGCGTAACGCCGTGACCTACGCGAGCGAGAGCGCGAACCCGGCGCGCGTTCGCATGCTCTTCGGGGACTTCCCCGGCTCGTTCGTCTCCGCGCAGAAGACCTACGACGCGGTGACGCGAGACATCCCCGCGAGCTCACGCATCGACGTCTCGGTGGCGGCGGTGCGCGACGGCGTGACGTCGTGGAACCACTCGAAGATCATCGTCCGCGACCAGCGCGCCAGCTTGGTTGGCGGAGTGAACCTGTGGGATGAGCACTACCTCGGGAAGAATCCGGTCCACGACACCTGGATCGCCGTGGAAGGTCGCGCCGCTCGAGATGCGTCACGCTACCTGGATGAGCTTTGGGGTTATGCCTGCGGGAAGGGCAACCCCATCGACTCCAAAGAAGTCGTCATGCGCGCTCAGCCGCAGGCCCAGGCCCAAAGGTGCCCCGCGCCGCTCACGAGGCCCACCGGCAACGGTGCCGGCGGCACGCCCATCATTGCCGCGGGCCGCCTCGGTGGGATGGGCGCCAACGCGAGCGATCAAGCGCTCGTGGCGCTCTTCGCGTCGGCGCGTCGCTCGATTCGCATGTCGCAGCAAGACATCGGACCTCTCAAGCGCGCGGGGCTCTCGTTTGCGGGCTGGCCGGAAGAGCAGATGGTCGCGATGATCGCGGCCATGGCGCGCGGCGTCGAGATCAGCATCGTCCTCTCGAACCCGAAATCTGTTCCCGGCGACGTCGGCGCCATTCAGGCGATCTACAACAGCTACGACAACGGTTGGTCGCTCGAAGAGGTCGGCAAGAAGTTCATCGGCGTCGCCGAAGGGCGCCGCGACGTGCTCGGCGGAAAGGAGCCGACGGCGCTCGTCTGCGAGAAGCTCAAGCTCATGAACCTTCGCATGGGCGCCGGCGAGACCTGGCCCGACGGCAACACGTTCGCCAACCACGCGAAGTCGATCATCGTCGATGACCGCGCCTTCTACCTCGGTTCGCAGAACACCTACGTCGCGAACCTCGCCGAGTTCGGCTACATCGTCGACGACAGCCGCGCGACGGAGAAATTCATCGCCGAGTACCAGGCGAAGGCCGAAGAAGGCTCGCGCCGCACCGCCGTGAGCGGCCCCGGCGTCGCTTGCCGGCTGCGGTGACGCGTCGCGGGCGCGCCTCCTCGTTCGTTAGGGACACTTGACGAGCGGCGCGAGGGGAGCGAACGACCAGCCGTCGTTCGGCGTCGCGCCATCGGCGGCGACCATCGCGTTCTCGAGCGCGTCTTTGATCTCCGCGAAGGTCTGTCCGAGCTTGTCCGCCGTGGCCGTCGTGGCGACGCACAAGAACTTCGGCTTGCCGCAGATGTCGAGGTCCTCGCAGCCGGGCTTCTCGGGGCCGAGGCTCTTGAACTCCTGATCGCCGTAGAGCGCGACGCCCCCCACCATGACGAGGCGAACCTGCTTCGGCGTCGCCGTCACGACCGCGTCGTACGGATCTTTGGCTCCGCCGGCGAAGACCACGAGATCGGCGAGGAGTCCCTCCTTGATGGCGCCGAGCTTGTCGTCGACGGCAAGGACCTTGGCGCCGTTCTCCGTCGCCATCGTGACGAGCTCCCTCGATGTGAGCTTGCCGCCCCACTTGGCCGCGTCCCAGTCGCGCGCGAAGCGCAGTTCGTCCAAGAGGTTTTGGCTCCCTCCCATCGACCAGTCGGGGCCGAGCGCGACGAGCACGCCGGACTCGCGAGCCAAGGGAATGTTCGTGGTGTCGCCGTAGAGCGCGATGTTCGACGCGGGCGACCACGTCAGCTTCATGCCCACTTGCGCCATGGTCTGAAACTCGGTGGCCGTGAAGGCCGTGCCGTGCGTGATGGTTGTTTGCGCGGCGTAGAGGCAGTTCGCTGGCGTCGACGACGCTCCGAGCGTGGCGAACTCGTTCTTGCTCTTCTGGTCGAGCCCCTCGCCGCAATGGACGAGGAAAGCTTCCGAGGTTTGGTTTTGAAAGTTTTGGCAAACGCCGGTGGCGTTCGACGGAGGAAACGTCGCCGACGTTTGCACGCGATCTTCGTCGAGCCCGTTTTGGGCGACGTCGGCGGAGCGGGCCAGCGAGCCGAAACACGCGGCGCTCGTGCCGGGAAGGCCGACGATGCTCGTTGTGCCTGCGATGAGCCCTTTCAGCTCACCCCACTTGTCCATCTCGCAACGCAGGCTGCCCTCGCGCGTCCCGTAGGGCGTTTGTGCGCACCACGCGGGCTTGCCTTGCGAGTCGTTGGCGAGGCACTGCTTGACGTCGAGCATCGCGCCGTAGCGGGGCTCGAGCGTCCATTGATCGTGGTTTTGGTACGCCTTCTCCGGCAGCCAATCGTCGTTGTCGAAGACGTCGAAGAGGATGTGGTTGTGCGTGTCGATGAGGCCTGGCGCGATGACGCCGCCGGTGTCGAGGATCGACGCGCGGCCGGCGACGTCGCGGCCGCGGCACCCCTGGCCCTTCGCGACGCAGGTGATGCGCGGACCTTCGACGAGGACCTCGCCGTCGATGGGGCCTTCTGGCGTGAGGACCGTGCCCACCAGCAGTACGACGTCGCGCGAAGCGATGGTCGTCGCGGTCTCGCGGACGCCCGCGTCCTCGATGGGCGGCAGCGCGGTCGTTGGTGGCAACGTGCTGCCCGGTCCGCCTCCGTCGCCGCAGCCAGCCCAGAACGCGGCAGCGGCGGCGGCCCACGCAACGCCAAGAATGTGTCGCGCGATGGGCACGGGCCCAAGATAGCCGGTCCGCGGGCCCGTGGCGTTCCCTCGGTCGTCCGGTCGGTCGGAACGCGAAGCTCAGCCGCGCGGGCCGGCGGCCGGCGGGGGGGGGGCGGCAAACGGCGGGGGGAGCCCCGACGGCCCCCAACAATTAGCATGCTAATTGTCGAGCTTGGCGCCCGCGGGGCGGGCCGGGCCCGGCCCCGACGGTCTCGGTAATTAGCATGCTAATTGGCGAGCCCGGCACCCGCGGCCCGGCCGCCCGTCGCCGTCGCCGTCGCCGTCGCCGTCGCCGTCGGGGTCGTGGTCGTGGTCGGGGTCGGGGTCGGGGTCGGGGTCGGGGTCGGGGTCGGGGTCGCGGGTCGCGGTCGCGGTCGCGACGGGTGGATTCGGTGACGCCGCACACCATCCGGCCCGCTCAGTCGTCCAATGGGGGCGGAGCACGGTCGGCTACAGGGGCGTGTGCCTAGGTCGCACCCGCACGGCGAATAGGCAACTCTCGAAGGATCCGGTAGAAATACCAAGGAGCATGACGGTGTCCCGATCGCACTTCCGACCGTGGCTGATGGCCGCCGCGCTCCTGGCCGGTCCGTCGACCGCGAGCGTCGCCTGGGCCCAGCCCACTACGACGGCGAAGCCGGTTCAGCCGCTCGGTACTTCGCTGACGGGCCCGGCTCGCGTGGCCTACGACGCTGGGAAGCTAGCCTACGCCGCCGGCGACATGCCGGGCGCCCTCGCGCAGTTCACGCGTGCGCACGAGCTGTCCCGGGACGCCCGCCTCCTGTGGAACATGGCTGCCTGTGAGAAGTCCGTGCGCCACTACGCGCGCGCCACCACGCTCGTGGCCCGCTACCTCAAGGAAGGCGCCGGCATCCTCCCGCTGACGCCGTGGCGAGCGCCGTGGAAACGCAGAAGGCGCTCCGTGCATTTTACAGCGTTCTGTCGTTTCGCAACGCACCCGATGGCGCGCGCGTCACGGTCGATGGCGAGCTCGTCGGCACGTTGCCCCTCGCGCAAGACCTCGCCATCGACATCGGACCCCACGCGGTGCGCGTCGAGAAGGAAGGGTTCGTCCCGTTCACGGCCAACGTCTCGGCGCCCGGTCAGACCGACCTCACCCTCGAAGTGACGCTGCGCCGTGAAGACAACGCGGCGCGCCTCGCCATCCAAACCGACGCCGCCGGCGCCATCGCCGTCGATGGTGTCGTGGTTGGCACGGGGCGTTGGGAGGGAGCGCTCGCTGCGGGACCTCACACGGTCCGCGTCTCCGCGACCGGCAAGAAGACCCACGAGGCGTCCGTCGACGTGGCCGCGAAGGAGGCCCGGACGCTGCAGATCTCCCTCGAAGACGAAGCCAAGATGCCCCTCTGGCCGTGGATCGTCGGCGGTGCGGCGGTCGTCGGTGGCGCGGTCGTCGGCGGGTATTTTCTCTTCAAGCCGAAGGAAGAGCCGGGACAAGTGCCCGTGGGCAAGCTCGGAACGGTCGTCCTTCCCTCGGGCGTTAGGTTCTGACGTGAACCGACCTCGCGCTGCCCAACGCTGTCGCCGTCGCCCTACCGCGCGGAGGCTCGCGTGAGCGCCGTCGACGACGCGTCCCTCAAGCCGGGGCTGCTCGTCACAGCCAACATTCGTCTCGATAAGCCGTTGGGCCGAGGCGCCATGGGCAGCGTGTGGCTCGCCGATCACCTCGTCCTGCAGACTCAGGTCGTCGTGAAGTTCCTGTCCGGCGACTACCTCGACGACTCCGTCTTGATGGCGCGCTTCGAGCGTGAGGCGGCGCTGGCGGCGCGAGCCAAGGGGCCCCACGTCGTGCAGGTCTTCGACCACGGCACGACGGCGGGGGGGATCCCGTTCATCGCCATGGAGCACCTCGAGGGCGAAGACCTCGGCAAGCGCATCAAGCGTGATGGGCGCATCGACGCGCAGGTGTTTGCCCGCTGGCTCTCGCAGCTCGCGAAGGGGCTCGGCAAGGCGCACAAGAACGGGGTCGTTCACCGCGACATCAAGCCCGAGAACATTTTCCTCTGCGACAACGAAGGGGAGATCCTCGTCAAGATTCTCGACTTCGGGGTTGCCAAGGGCGAGACCAGCTCGGCCTTCAGCGGAACGGCGACGAACGCGATGATCGGCACGCCCTACTACATGAGCCCGGAGCAGATGATGGGCTCCAAGGACATCGATCACCGCGCCGACCTCTGGGCCGTGGCGGTGGTGGCCTTCAAGGCGCTGACCGGTCAGCTGCCCTTCGAGGCGCAGGTCATCGGGCAGCTCGTTCATGCCATTGGCAGCAAGGCGCACCCGCTGCCAAGCTCGCTCGTGCCGGACCTTCCCGCTGGCGTGGGCGAGGGCATCGACGCCTGGATGGCCAAGGCTCTCGCAAAGCTCCCGGAGCACCGGTTTTCGTCGGCCAAGGAGCTCTCGGACGCCTTCTCGCTGGCGGTGGGCGTGCCGCTCCCGCCGATCATCGACGAGCAGTCGAGCCTCGGCCGCGGCTCGAAGGCCGACCTCGGCGGCTCGGGTCCCGCGCCGCGAGGCCTGAGCGGTTCGACGATCTCGGCGACGACGAACGAGTCTTCCGGTCCCACGCTGTCGCGCAAATCGCGTTACCTCGCGGCGGGGGCGGCCACCGGCGCGCTCGTCGCGGGCGCGCTCGTGGTGGTCTTGCTCTTGCCGGGCCCCCGCGGCTCGCGCGATACGCCTACCGCCGACGCGCGCGTCGCGCCGATCGCCCCGGCCACCGCTGATCTTCATCCGTCGGCCACGACGGTCGTCGACGCGAATCCAGGAGAGCGACCCGCGGCGCCGCGGGTCGCGGACGTCGTCGCGCCCGTCGCGGCTGTGGCCGACGCGGGGGAGACCGCGGTGCCGTCGCCGTCGCCCGGTCCGTCGGCCTCGTCGGGTGGCAAGGAGGGCGGCAAGGAAGGCGGGCGCCGCCGTCCGCCGCCGGCCGCCATCGAGCCGCGCCGGCCGCCGCGTACGACCAATCCGCTCGACATGCCCATCCAGTAGCGCCTCCAGGCGGGCAGGGCAGGGCAGGGCAGGCGCGGCTCAGCGCAGTGCCGATGCCTCGGTCTTGTGCACGGGTTCGCGCGGCTCACGCTCGGCGGTGGGCACGTGGGTCTTTCGCGTGCCCATCACGTAGTCCATCAAGGGAAACGTGACGCAGTAGTTCGCGTCTTGGTCGCCACCCATGTGGTGGTCGAAGTGCCAGCGGAGGTGCCTTTTGGCCCACGCGCCATCGAGATGGGAGCGCTTGTGCACGTGGTAGTAGGTGACGCCCGAGACGGCGAGCGCGGCCGCGAACCAAGGGGCCACGAAGGCCAAGGGGGCGTGCAAGAGCCCCATGCCGACGAGGAGCAGCGCCTCCTTGTTCTGGGCGTTGCCGACGCCGGCGCCGAGGCTCAGCGGCGCTTCGTAGGCGGCGTCGCGCATGCCGTGTTTTCGCGAAGTCCGGTGGTGCTCGTGCCAGTGAAACGCGAAGGTGCTCTGCTTCGAGCGCCCCAGACCGTGGAGCACGAAGCGATGGAGGCCCCACTCGAGAGCGTTTGCGTACAGAATCCCCAGCGGGAAACCAATCATGGCATCCTCCAAAAAGATGACCAAACAGTCATTGTTTGTACCTCGCGGCGCCGGTCTGTCAAGGTCAGCCCGGGCTCACTCGCGTCCGCCGCCGAAGGAGCGGCCGGGCCCCGAGGGCGGTGCGCGGGACAAAAACCGGCGTGAGCGCGTCGCGTCTCTTGAGCGAGCGGGCCTCGCGCTGTTTCTCGAGCAGGGCCTCGACGCGGTCACCGTCGACGGAGTCGTCTTAGCCGCCGGCATGGCCAAGGGGAGCTTCTACCGGTACTTCGACGACCTCGAATCGTTGGTCGCTCATGTCGTCAAACCCGTCGCGACGCAACTGCGTGGCGCCTTTGCCACCTGCGAGGGCGCGCTCCTTGCCGCAAAGACCCGCGAGGCGCTCGTCGACGCCTACGAGACGCTCGCCGCGCAGCTCGCCGTCATCATCCTCGCCGCCACCGACGTCGTCCGGCTCTACTTGCAGGAGGCCCGCGGCGCCAAGCGCGGCGCGCGCGCGCCGCTGGTGCTGCTCGCCACCGACGTTCGCCGCCACGCCCTCGGACTTACGGAGGCGGCGCAGCGCCATGGCCTCCTGCGGCCTGCGTCGCCGTTCGTCAGCAGCCACGCCGTCGTCGGCGCCGTCGAGGAGCTCGTGTTCGAGGGGCTCACGCGACCAAAGCGGCTCGGACCTCCGGCGGCGGCTGCCGCCGAGTTGGTGGGCCTCGTGCTCGAGGGCCTAAGGCCGCGCTGAGGGGAATGAATTAACGTGGGTGCGATCCAGCCGCGCGTTGCGCCGACGGCGCTCGCCGGGAATCATGCGAGCCGTGAAGACCACCAAGAAGGCGCCCGAACCCAAGAAGCCCAAGGGCGTGCCTGCCGACGCAAAGTACAACGCTCCGGACGAGCAATGGGAGCTCGGCAAGCTCGACAAGAAGGGCAAGCCCGTCGGCGAGTGGCGCTACTGGTGGCGCACGACCGGCCACCTCTGCTGCGTCTCGCACTTCGAGGACGGCGGCCGGAAGGAGACGTTCACGCGATTGCATCCCGACGGCACCTATTCGGTCAAATGCGTCCACGTCGACGGCAAGCCGGTGCCCGGCGAGGTCATCCACTACCAAAAGTCCAAGAACCCCACGACGGAGCTCGCGATCTCCGGGCCCGAGTACAAGAAGGTCTTCCGCGTCGAGGAGACGTACATCCGCAAGGGACTCTCGAAGTGGAAGAACTTCGACGCCAAAGGGCGCCGCATCGAGATGGACGGGACGCTCATCCCGATGCTCGACGAAAAGAAGTACGCCAAGAACTTCGGCAAGCACGGCCTGCCCGCGGTGCTCGCCAAGCTCGTCCAGTTTCAGAACGACGTCGGCGCGGAGATGTACTCCGAATGTTTCGCCCTCGCGACAGACGACAAGGGATTGTTCAAGGGCTCCTGCGCCCCGGACGGCAAGCCTGTCGCCTCCAAGGCGAACGAGAAGAGGTTCCTCGAAGCGCTCTTGCCCATCGCCGGCGCCAACGGCACGGGCTCCGTCTACGCCGCGTGGAACGACGGCACAGCCAAGACCGTGGAGGAGATGCCGGTCGTCGTCTTTGGCGACGAGGGCGGCGAGCACGTCGTTGCCGAGAACCTCGCAGGCCTCCTCGCGATCGTGGCGGGCGACGTCGAGCCGATGGTCGATTGGGACGGCGTCTCGTACTACAAGTCGCCGGACCACGAGCCGCGTCCAGAGAACGACGCGTATCGCACCTGGCTCGCCGAGAATGTCGGCCTCAAGACCGTTCCCAAGCCCGACGCCATCGTGAAGAAGGCGCAGAAGCGCTACGGCGCGGCGTTCAAAAAGTGGATGAAGTCGTTCGCGTGACGCTCGCGCGCTGCTCGACGCGCGAGTCTCCGCCCGCGAACGCCCGCATCACTTCACGAAGACGCCCGCTTTGTAGTCGCCCTTGCCGCTCTCGACCTTGACCTGAAACTTGTACATTCCAGGTTCCTTGGCGCAGTGGCCGACCATCGCGACGTCGGACTCGCTGCGGTTCTCCGTGATGCGATGGCTCTTCGGGTCCCAGAGGTAAACGTAGAGGCGCTTGACCTTCTTGGGTTCACCGGCGCCGATGATCCAGTAGCAGTGTCCTGGCTCCATGACCGTGAACCAGTCGGAGCTGTCGGCGGAGCCCGCGAAGTAGTTGCCGACGCGCTTGGCGCCCGGCGCCGCGGCTGCCGCTTGGGCTTCGATGATGGCGGCGAGGTCGGCCTTCGGCGACTCGACCTTGGCCACCTCCGGCGCCGCGGCGCTGGCGGTCGCGGCGGCCCGCGTTCGGTAGGCGACGATGGCGAAGTGGCCTTTGCCCTCCGCCACCTTGCCCTGCAGCCGGTAGATGCCGCTTTGCGTGGCGCAATGCGTGAACAGGCCCTGGGGCTTTTTGCCCCGCGCGCTGTCGAGTCGCTTGCCTGACGGATCCCAGATGTAGAGGGAGAACTTCGCGACGCGCGCATCGCCCGCGTAGGCGAGCCAGTAGCAGTGCGCCGCCTCGAGCTGGAGGTGGAAGTCCGTGGCCTCGTCTTCTTCGTGCGAGACGCCCATCATCACGTCGCCGAAGCGCTCTCCGTTGGTCGCCGCGGTGTGCGACTCCGTCTCGGCGCGCAGGGGAAGATCGGGCGGCGGCGCTGCCGCCACCGGCGGCCCCGCGTCGCGGCGGCATGCGGTCAAGAGGACGCCGAGGGCGAGACAAGCGCGGGAGGCAACCATGAGCACGCCCTTAGCGCGAACGGCGCCCTCATGGAAGGTCTGAACACCCGCGGAAGCGCGGCCAAAAGCCGCACATCGCCCAGCTTCGTGCTTGCGCGGCCGCTGAGCTAGCTCGACCATGCGGGGCCCATGCTCCGTTCGTCCCGGCCCCGTCGAGTTTCGGCGCTTGTTCTGGCGGTCACCTTGGCGACCTGCTGCGGCGCCGCGCGTGCGGCCGAACCGCTCCGTCTCGAGGACGCGGTCCGCCTGGCGCTCCAGAACAACGAGCGGGCGCGCCGCGCGCCTCTACGCATCGACGTTGCGGAGGGACAGAAGGACCGCGCCCGGGGCGCCTTCTTGCCGACACTCCAGGCTGCTGGCGCCGCCACGCTCCGCTCCGAGGAAGACCGCAACGGTCGCATCCTCACGACGGCGGGGACCGCCACGCTCACGCAACCGATCCTGAGCGCCGGCTCCTTTCCGCTCTATTCGCAGGCGGGCCATCAGCTCGAGGCCGAACGTTACGGTGCGAAGCAAGACAAGCGCCTGCTCGCCCTCGACGCGGCGCGTGCGTTCTTGCAAGCGCTCACGTCGGAGCGCGTCCTCGAGGCCGCGTCGCGTCGACTGGAGCGCGCGCGCGCCAACCTCGACAACGCGGAGGCCCGTGCGTCGGCGCAGCTCGCGAGCGTCAACGACGCCACGCGCGCGCGCCTGGAGCTGACGAGCTCGCAGCGTGAGGTGACCTCGGCGCAGGCGACGGTGGCCCGCGCCTACGTGCAGCTCGGCTTCCTCGTGGGGCGCGCCGTGGCGCCGCCCCTTTCGCCGCCCGACCGAACCACGAAGGCCGCCGAGAGCTTCG
Organism: Myxococcales bacterium; assembly: GCA_016703425.1. NCBI lineage: Bacteria > Pseudomonadati > Myxococcota > Myxococcia > Myxococcales > Myxococcales bacterium. The sequence continues at coordinate 1,033,769 of JADJCA010000001.1, read as the reverse complement.
AGGCGGCTCCGGCCAACCAGGTCAAGACGGCCCTCGGGCGTCGCGCCGACGTGCTCGCCTCTCGTGAGCGCACGCTCGCCCTCGAGAAGGCCGCCCAAGAGCCCATGCTCCGCCTCGTTCCTGCGGTCACGGCGCAGGGGCAGGTCCGCGTCTTGCCGGAGCCGCTGCCCACCGAACGAGCTCACGAGGAGACGGCGACGCTGAACCTCGTCTGGAACATCTTCGACGCGGGGCAGCGTTATGCCGACCGAAAGACGCGCGTGGCGCAGGCCCAGTCGCAAGCCCTCGACGACACGCTGCTCCGGCGCTCCGTGGAGACCGACGTGGCCTTGGCGCTCGTCACCCTGCGAACGTCGCGCGAACTCTACCGCGTCGCCGAGGAGGCCGTCGTCGCGGCTCAGAAGAACTCCGAGGAGACGGAGATTCTCTATCGGCAAGGGCTCGCGCGCGCCCTCGAGTTGACCGACGCCAACGGCAAACGCTTCGACGCCGAGGTCGCGCGGGCGTCGGCGAAGCTGTCGATGGAGCAAGCCTACTTGGAGCTGCGTTTTGCGCTGGGGTTCGATCCGGTTGACGGTGGCGGCGGCGACGACGGCGATGAAGGAAGGCCAGGAGGATGAAGCGAGCCCAGGTAGCCTGCGCGGTCGTCTTGGCGCTTGCGCCGACGGCCGCCCTCTCGTGCAAGAAGTCCGAGGTGACCACGGAAGCTTCGGCGGGCCGCGGTCGCGGCGTTCGTGGCGACGGAGGCCTCGTCTTCGCCGTCGACCTCCTGCGCGCTGAGAAGCGGAAGATCGACTACGTCGTGACGGCGCCCGGCACCATCGAGGCCTTCGAGCGCGTGCAGGTCACCGCGCGCGTGGCCGGCGTCGTTGACCGCGTGGCCTTCGCCGAGGGCCAGGAGGTCAAGAAGGGGAGCGTCCTGGTCGCCATCGACTCGGAGCGCTTCATGCGATCCGTCAACAGCTCCAAGGCGGCCCTCGAGAAGACCCACGCGGCGCTCAAGGACGTGGAGGCCATGGTGGCGCGGCGCGAAGGCGCCAGCGACAAGCACCCGGGGCTCATTCCCGGCGAAGAGCTCGAGAGCTACCGAACCAAGTCGCTGACGGCGAAGGCCGATTCGGCGGTCGCGGCGGAGAACCTCAAGCTCGCCGAGCTCAACCTGCGAGACTCGTCGGTGCGGGCGCCCATCGAAGGCGTCATCCAAACGCGGACCGTCGAGACGGGGCAATACGTTCAGCCGGGCACGGTCTTGGCGACGCTGCTGCAGGCCGAGCCGATGCTCCTCCGGTTCCAGGTTGAGCCGATGGAAGCGCCGCGGCTCAAGCCGGGCATGAAGGCCATCTTCACGATGCGCGAGACGCAGCGGGCCTTCTCCGCAAACATCACGCTCGTCTCCGGCGCCGCCGACGCCACGACGCACATGATCGGCGTGACCGCCCAGGTCGTGGACGAAGGGCACAAGTATTGGCTGAGGCCTGGCTCCTTTTGTGACGTCGCTGTCGACGTGGGCGCCACCCGCGACGCCGTGGTCATTCCGCGGCAGGCGACGCGCGCCACCGACAAGGGCTACGTGGTCTACGTGGCGTCCGGTGAGAGCGCCGAGCTTCGCAACGTCACGCTCGGCATGAGCTCAAAGGACGGGCAAGTCGAGGTTCGGACGGGCTTGACCGGCGACGAATGGATCGTCGTGCGTGGCGCCGACGCGCTCACGCCAGGGGCGCGCCTCCGCGCGACGAAGCTCACCTCGCTCGACGCCGGCGCCGCTCCCGTCGACGAGCCTGCCGCGGGCGGCGCGGAGGCGGCCGATGCCGGTCGTCGTCGCCGGGGCGATGGCGGCGCGCGCCGCGGCGCTTCCGAAGGCGCGGGCTCTCCGCCGTGAACATCACCGACGTCTCGATTCGCAACCCCGTCTTCGCGTGGATGTTGATGGCGTGCACGATGCTCTTCGGCATCATCGCCCTCACGCGCATCGGCATCAGCCAGTTTCCCGACGTCGACTACCCGAACATCTCCGTGTCGGTGTCGTGGCAAGGCGCCTCGCCGCCGGCCGTGGAGCGCGAGATCGTCGAGCCCATCGAGCAGGCGATTTCCCAAGTCGAGGGCGTCAAGCAGATCAGCTCGCAGGCGCGCGCCGGCAACGCCCGCATCACGGCGACCTTCGACATGTCGCGCGACGTCGACCTCGCGCTCCAAGACATCCAGGCGCGTGTCGCACAAGCGCAGCGCCAGCTGCCCAAAGACGTACCGGCCGTCACCGTCTCGAAGTCGAACCCCGATGATCAGCCCATCTTGCAGATCGGCGTCACGGGGCCGTTCTCGCGCCAGGTCCTCGCCGACGTGGCGCGGTACCAGGTGCAGGAGAAGCTCCAAACGGTCGCTGGCGTCGGGCAGATCACCTTGAGCGGCGCGCTCAACCGCAACGTGCGCATCTGGCTCGACGCGAGCCGTCTCTCGGAGAAGGGCGTCGTCCCCAGCGACATCATCGACGCCATTCGAAAGGAGCACGTGGAGGTCCCCGGCGGCCAACTCGACACGGGCGCTCGGCAGATCGACGTGCGCCTCTTGGGCGAGGCGCTCGATCTCGACGCGTTCAAGAAGCTCATCGTGCGGCGCACCAAGGGCGCGCCGGTCACGCTCGAAGACGTGGCCCTCGTCGAAGACGGCTTCGAGGACGCGAACTCGCTGGCCCGGCTTGACGGCATTCCGCTTCAGGCGCTCGGGGTCTTGAAGCAGCGAGGCACCAACGCCGTGGCGGTGGCCTCGGCGGTCCGCGCACGGGTCGCCGAGATTCAGACCCTTTTGCCGGAAGGGATGAAGGTCGAGGTCCTCTTCGACTCGACGGTGTTCATCGAGGAGTCGGTCCACGAGCTCCAGCTCGAGCTCGTCATGGCGGTGCTCCTGACGGCGCTCGTGTGTTGGCTCTTCTTGGGCTCGCTCTCGAGCACCGCCAACGTGGTCCTCGCCATCCCGATGTCGCTGCTCGGCACCGTGGCGGCGATCTACTTTCTCGGCTTCACGCTCAACACCTTCACGCTGCTCGGCTTGTCTTTGGCGGTGGGCCTCGTCGTCGACGACGCCGTCATGGTCATGGAGAATATTTTCCGTCACGCCGAGATGGGGAAGCCTCGGGCCATCGCCGCCGCCGAAGGGACCAAGGAGATCACCTTCGCGGCGCTCGCCGCGACGCTCGCCGTCGTCGCGATCTTCTTGCCGGTCATCTTCATGAAGGGCGTCATCGGGAAGTTCTTCTTCCAGTTCGGCGTCACGCTCTCCGTCGCCGTGATGTTGTCGTACCTGGAGGCCATCACGCTCGCGCCGGCGCGCTCGGCGCAGATCTTGAGGGCGTCGCGCGAAGACCGGGGCCGTTTGGGCCGCGCCGCCGATCGAGCGTTTGCGGCCCTCGAGCGAGCCTACGCGCGCGTCCTCGGCGGCGCGCTCGCGCACCCCAAGATGGTCCTCTTCGGCGCCTCGTTGCTCCTCGTGCTCGCGGGCTTCGGCGCCACGAAGATTCCTACTGAGTTTGTGCCGTCGCAAGACCAGAGTCGACTCAACGTGCGGTTGCAGACGGAGGCTGGCACGACGCCTCTCGCGGCCGCGCCGCTCATCGAGCGCGCGGAGGCACGCCTCGCGAAACATCCCGAGATCGAGCGCACGCTCGTGACGCTCTCCGGCTCTTCGGGGCAGATCGCGCTGACGCTGGTGCCGCCTGGCAAGCGGACCATGACGGCCATGCAGCTCGCCGGGACGCTGCGCCGCGAGCTTCAGTCGATCCCGGGTCTCCGCGCGTCGATTCAAGATCCGTCGCAACAAGGCTTCGGCTCGAGCCGCTCGTCGCCCGTCGACTTCACGGTCCGCGGGCCTGCGTGGGACGACCTCGTCCTCCACGCCACGAAGATCAAGAGCGCTCTCGAAACGAGCGGCGCGGTGACCGATCTAAACACCGACTACCAAGTCGGGACACCGGAGCTTCAGGTGACGCCCGATCGGCGCCGCGTGAGCGACCTCGGGGCCTCCGTCGCCGATCTCGGCACGACCGTTAGCGCCCTCGTGGGGGGCAACGTCATCGGCAAGTTCTCCACCGACGGGCGACGGGTCGACATTCGCATGCGGCTCCTGGCGACGCAGCGGTCCCGGCCCGAAGATCTCTCGCAGATTCGCGTGCGCGCCCAAGGCGGCCAGCTCGTCCCGCTGTCGATGCTCGTGACGCAAGAGGAGACGCCGGTCTTGCAGACCATCAGTCGCCTCGACCGCGAGCGCGCCATCGGCATCACAGCCAACGTCGCGGCGGGGCACTCGCAGGCGGAGGCCATGGCCAAGGTCTACGCGCTCGCCAAGGATCTGCCGCTCGGCTACCGCGTGGTCGCCGGCGGCCAAGCGTCGCAGCTCGAAGAGACGACGAGCGGCCTATGGTTTGCGCTGCTTGTTGGTGTCGGCGTCGCGTACATGGTGCTGGCGAGCCAGTTCAACTCGTTTTTGCATCCCGTGACGGTGCTCACGATCATGCCGCTCGCGGTGGCCGGCGCCGTGGGCGGCCTCTTGCTGTCAGGCAAGTCGCTCAACCTCTTCAGCATGATCGGCCTTCTGCTCTTGATGGGCATCGTGAAGAAGAACTCGATTCTGCTCGTCGAGTACGCCAACCAGCTGCGAGAGCACGAGGGCCTGGGCGCCTTCGAAGCGGTGAAGCGCGCCGGTCCCTTGCGCCTGCGGCCCATCTTGATGACCACCATCGCGACGATGATGGCGGCCGTGCCGCCGCTCTTGGGGCTCGGCCCAGGCACCGAGACGCGCAGCCCCATGGCCGCGGCCGTCTTGGGCGGCCTCTTCGTGTCGACGATCTTGAGCTTGCTCGTCGTGCCGGCCTTCTATGTCGTGACGGATCGCGCGAAGACGCGCCTCGCCAAGGCCATGGGGTTAGAGGCAACCACCGCCGCCACGCCCGCCGGCCCCGCAGGCTCGGAAGCGGAGAAGCATCCCTGATCGACCGCCCCCGAGGTGAGCCAACTTGGCACACGGGAGCCGCGGTTTCGCCTGAAAAGCGGCGCTGCCACGCTGGCACAAGGCGTGCTGAAGGGGGCCCATGCGCTTGACCGCTCTCTCTCTGGTCGCCTTCGTCGCCCTCTCCGTCGCCGCGTGCGGTGGCGTCGCCATCGACCCCTTCGCGACCAACGACACGGCGTCCTGCGGTGCCAACGCGTGCGGCGCCTGCGACGTGGGGCAGGTGAACCGAGACGAGTGCCGCGACGGCAAGTGGAGCTGCTCCTGCGTTCCGCGCGGCGGCGGCACCTGCACCATGGCGCCGGCCTGCACGCCTGGCGACCGCGTCATCGCGAGCGCGTCGGCCTGCCCCGCGGGGGCGACCTGCTACGCCAACAGCGCCTGCGGCACGACCGTCCACTGCGCGGCAGCGGGCCCGGACACCTGTGCCGCGTACCCGTCGTGCAAGCCCGGCGACGTGCAGGTGACAGGGCCCATCACGTGCCCGTCCGTGACGCCCAACTGCAACTACACCCAGTCGATGTGCGGCGCGACGATCTGGTGCCACGTCCAATCGAGCCCACCCGTGTGGCCGAGCAACGCCAGCAAGCTCGTGGCGGTCAATGAAGGAGGCGGCTTTGTGCCGACGCCGCCGCCTGGCTCAAAGTGCAAGCTCGGCGAGACGCGCTTCACGTTCAATCGGGCTACGCGCGTGCTCGATTGGCAGATCTGCGACAGCAACGTGACGCCCTACGCGATGAAGTCCGGGCTGCGCACGCTCTCGACCGTCGAGGCGGCCGACGTCGACGCGACGCTCTCCGGCGTGTCGATCTACACCGGCACGTCGTGCGGCGCCGACAAGCCTCTCATGTGGATGGAGGTCTCGTCGCCGGGGCAGGGGACCAAGAAGTTCTACGACTCGTTCTACTCGTGCAACGGCCTCGGCACCTACGTCGACAACATCGACGACGTCTTCGCGAAGCTGCAAGAGTTCGTGAAGTAGCGCGGGCGCGCGCCGCTCAGGAAGTCGCGACCGCTACTGAAGCAGGGCGCCCGCGGCGCGGCCCTGACCGGGCACCATCCCGTAGCGCGAGAGCGGAAAGGCGCGCGCGAGATCGTCAGCGCTCGGCCAGGTGATCGTCAGCTCGAGGGCTGGAGCCGCGTCCTTCTTCGTCGGCGCCAGAGCCTTCGGCACCGTCAAGGGCACGACGACGTCCTCCGCGCTGTCGGGCTCGGCGAGCGAGCGGAACCGCGTTACGACGGCCGTGCGAAGGAGGGCGAAGCGCATGTGCGCGTCGGCGGCGACGAACAACATGGTCGCGCCCTCGCGCGGCAGGGCTGCGAGGCCTCCCTGGGCGCGCGCGTCGAGGGCGGCCACGAACTGCGCGCCGATGCAGCGCAAGAGTTCGGCCGGCGGCGCGTCGGCGCTCGTAGCGGTCACGTCCTGGCAGATGCCGTCGGCGTCGAGGAAGTAGATCGCGTTGTTGGTGTGAGCGGCGTAGGCGAGATCGGACATGTTGCGCCCGGCATTCCACAAGCACTCGGCGCCCAACGCACGCACAAGTTTGTGCGGAGACGCAAATGAGGAAGGGGCTGTGCGCGCCGGTCGCTCTCGGGCGTGCGATCTCGCACCTTGCGCACTTGGCGGACATTTGTCGTGGATTTTGCTCAGGAATCAGCTTCCGGGCCACGCCCCGCTTGCCATGCGTGACCATCCGACTAGGGTCGCGCGTATGCGAACGTTGCACCGCCTTACTTGGCTCTCCATTTCTGTCGTCGCCGTCCTCGCGGCGTGCACTGACGACGACACCACCCCGTCGCCGGGGACCAAGTCGGATGCGGGCCTAGTGACGTCGGGCAGCGACGCGTCGCTCCCCGTAGAGGCCGCGGTACCCGCCGAAGCCGGCGCTGCGGACGCCGCGACGGATGCGACGGTGACCGTTCCCGACGCCGCGGCCGACGTGGCACCGCCCACGACGATCGCCCCCTTCGCCACGGGTCTCGGCACGAGCGGTACGACTTTGGCGAACCAGCAGGTCGACCCGCACTGGACCGTGAAGGACAGCCTCGGCAACCCGCTCACGGCCTACGTGCAGACCGATGCGCTCGGCTACGTCGGGTACTGGATGCCGCCCACCACGACGTCCAAGTTCATCTCTCCGTTCATCGACACCGTGGACCCGGCGCCATCGGGCGGAACGTTCACGTACACGACGACGTTCTCGCTGAAGGCGGGTCTCGCCGACGCCGGTGCTCCGGATGCGAGCGGTGACGCCGGGACCGCGGACGCCGCCGATGCGGGGCCGCAGGCTCTGACGCTCGTCATTCGCTGCGCCGCCGACAATCAAGTGGGCTCTGTGAAGGTGAACGGCCAAACGCTACCGGGCGTCGTGGCCGGGAGCTACTCGGCGTTTCAAACGCTGACCTTCACCGGACCCTTCGTCACCGGCGTCAACACGGTCGAGATCGACGTGGTCAACACCGGCGGCCCCACGGGCCTTCGTGCGGAGCTCGATCTGCTCGTGCCGTGAGGTGACGACCGGCCGGCGGCGCGGGCCTCACCCGGAAACCGCCGGTGGCAAGCGCCGGTGCGATCCCGTATTGGATTGCGCATGAGCATCGTCGGCGTCTTCGCGCGATACGTAGCGTGGCTAGAGGTGGAGGCGCCGCTGTGCCACGCCAACCTCGCACCGCCGGCCACGAGCGACGAGCTTGCGGACCTCGAGCGAACGCTGGGGTGTGCGTTGCCTGCCGACGTGACGTCGGTGCTAAGGGTCCACAACGGTCAGAAGCAGGCCATGCTCTCGAATCGCCTCGTCGAAGCGTCCGTCACGCTGCCGACGTTGACGTTCCTCTCGACGCACGACATCGCCGCCATCTGGACCGAATGGAGCGAGCTGCGTGCGCAAACCTCGGAGAGCGTGATGGCGGATCTCGACGCCGGTTGCCGTGTGTTTCGTGGAGCCCGAGGGAAGGTCAAGGAGCTCTACACGTCGCCCGGATGGATTCCGCTTTGGGCCGATCCAACACGCCCCGACTACATCGGCCTCGACCTCGACCCCGAGGCGCAAGGTACGAGCGGTCAGATCATCAACTTTGGCCGCAACGAAGATCGGCACTTCGTGGCCGCGCCGGACTTCGGAGCGCTCTTCGAGATCCTCGTCGACGAGGTCGAGGCGGGGGCTTGGCCCGCTAGCGAAATGCCCTACGGCAAAGACAAGACGGTTCCGTGGCTCGGCTCGCCGAAGGAGAGCTTCTTCGAAGCGCTCTACCGCCGCTTCGAAGCGCGGGGGTAGAGCGGCCGTGTTCGGAAATTAGTCACGCGCCGAAACGTCGTGGTCCCATACGCGCTGATGAAGATCGTGACATGGCTGAGCGCGGGTCTCGCGACGTCGGTCTTGCTCGGGGGCCTCGGCTGCAAGGGCGCGAGCAACCAGTACATGTGCCGGGCGCGGCAAGCGGAAGCGAAGGCGGGCCTTGCGTCGCTCCATAGCGCGCAGAGTAGCTACCACGCGGCCAACAAGAAGTACGCGGGCTCGCTCAAGGACCTGGCGGCCCCCGCCGTGCCGCCGCGCTACTACGAGCTTGCTATCGCGTCCGCCTCCGACAAAGGCTACGTCGCGACCGCCACCGGCAAGGACCAGGCGGCCGGCGACGTGTGGACCATCGATCAAAGCGGGAAGCCGACGGCGAAGGTCGACAAGTGCGAAGCGAAACCGTGAGCCAGGGCGCGCCGAAAAGGGGCAGCTTCGCTCGTTGCCCCCATGATCGGCCGGCCGCTGACCTGGGCCGACGGAGCGTCGGAAACCAGTGACTCGGCGCGCGAACTACAGTATCGAAAGCGCCTCGCTATCGGGCCGATAGCTCAGTCGGTAGAGCTGCGGACTTTTAATCCGTAGGTCCCGGGTTCGAGTCCCGGTCGGCCCACTCGCTCCTGCTTCGCAGGAGCTCGTGCGCCGACCCGGCTAGACTTCCGCGCACCGCAAGGCCCGGCAATGCCGGGCCTTGAGCGCTTGAAGTTACGAGTCCCGGTCGGCCCACGCGGAGTGCACGCCCATCATGCCGCCGTAGTCGCCGCCTCTTGCTCGCCCTAGGCGGGTGCGTCGCCGGTGACGCGGCGGCCGTCTCGGAGGCGGGCCGACCACGCCCCGTGACGCACCAGCCTCGTGCAAGGCCATGAGATCAGAGGCGCGCGCGCGTGGTGCGATCTTCGCAGCTCGCTGTCCCCGGAGGTTCCCACGCTCTCCCGCCCGCCGGCCACGACTCTCCCTCTGATGCTGGTCGTCGCCTGCTCTGAACTCCGGGGAGAAGGGCAGTGAATCCAAGCGCCGGGTGCTGCTGGACGACGAAGATGGCATTCGGCTCGGCCTCTCGCGAAGCCTGGGGCGCCACTACGAGATTTGCACGGCGGCGGACGCCTTCGAAGGGCTGGCGTGCGTCGCGCATGAGGGCCCGTTCGTGGCCATCATCGCGGACTTCCAGATGCCGGGGATGGACGGGCTCACGATGTTGCGGGCCGTGGCGCGCATCGCACCGCGGACTGTGCGCATCTTGTTTACCGGTACGCCTGGTATCAAGGACACCGTGGAGGAATCCGGGGCGACCGTTGGACTCTTTCGCGCCATCTACAAGCCGGCGTCGACGGCGGAGCTCCTAGCGGCGCTCGATGAAGCCGTGCGCGAGTACGATCGGGAGGGATGACGTTGCGCTCCCACAGGGACCGCACGATCTGGTTCAGACCCTCGTTTGATTTGGGCATCGCTCGCGAAGAAGCATGGATAGCCCGGCGCTAAGGATAGGTCATCGCTCCCCAGCACCGAACGGAGCCGCCTGCGATAGCGCAGGCGTGATTGTAGCCCGTCGAGAGCGTGGTCAGGCCGGACACGGGCGGCACCGCCGAGGAGAAGCCCCAGCAGCGCGGCGCGCCGCTCGCGATGGCGCACGTCCGTGCGCCTCCCGCAGAGATCGCCGAGATGGGGGGCGTGAGGTTCACCGGCACGGTTGCCTTGCCGAAGAAGTTGTCGCCCCAACAGACGACGCCCGTCGCGTCGATGGCGCACACGTGCGCGTTCCCCGCCGACACGGCCGTCGGGTTGTTCAGCGCGGGCACCGTTGCCCCCTGCGTGTTCGACCCCCAGCACGTCACGCCGCTGGCGTGCAGGGCGCACGAAACGGCGCCATCGGCGCTGACCGCCGTCGGCGTCGTCAACGGCGGCACCGTCGCCTGCCCCGACGTGTTTGACCCCCAACAGGTGACGCCGTTGTCGTCGAGGGCGTACGTGTGAGCCCCGCCCGCGGACACCTGCTTCGGGTTCACGAGCGGCGGCACTGTCGTCCGGCCGTTGGCGCTCGAACCCCAACACTTGACGCCGCTGTCGTCGATCGCGCACGCGTGCGCCGATCCCGCGGAGATGACCTTGGGATTCGTGAGCGGCGGCACGGCGGCGACGCCGGACGCGCCCGTGTCTCCCCAACACGTCACGGTTCCACTCGCGATGGCGCACGCGAAGTCGTTGCCCGACGACACGGCCGTCGGATTCGTGAACTTTGGGACCACGCCGCCGCTCAACGTCCCGCTCTCGCCGTGCGTCGCGAGGCCGTCGGCGTAGCTCGCCGACCAGCCGCCGCTCTTCGCGCCGAGGTCGGTCGTCGACATGGCGACCCCGAAGGAACACGACGAGAGGCCCGCCACCGACGTGCCACACGTGCCGCTGGCACCGGGGAACGTGCCCCCGGCGAAGGAGAACGGGTCGGCGATGCCGGAGACCGCGAGCGTCGTCGTCGGCACGCGACCGACGTTGCGCAGCATGACCGATCGCGTCGGCGACGGGTCGCCTTGATACGCGTTGCCGAAGGCCGTCTCGGACGCAGGCTCGACGAAGAGGTAGCCGGTCGAGGTGCGCTCCGCGTCGGCGGTGAAGACGTGGGTGCCGATGCCATAACAGGGCGTGTTCGTCGTCTCCTTGAAGGCGAACTTGCCGTTAGCTAGGCGCTCGAGCCGGAACGCGTCGGTGACGTAGCCGCAGCCCGACACGCTCTTGCCCTGCGAGAACGTCATGACGGACGCCGTCACCTGCGAGCCGTAGAAGGTCTCGCGCACCGGCTGGAACGTGTACGTGGTGCTACCGCACACGATGCGTCGTTGCGCGACGGCCAGGTAGCCGGCGGCCGACGCCGGGCGCGCATGGCCGATGCGGAAGGTCTGCGACGACGTGCACGCCGTCGAGGCGTTGTCCTTCACGTTCGAAAGCGTCCAGTGCCCGGTGAACAGGACCGCGTCGAGGGTGACGTCTACCTTTCCCGGCGTCACGGCGTTCGTCTTCCCGTCGCTCACCTGAAAGGTGAACGAGTCGCTGCCGGGCAGGAGCTCCGTCGAGGTGTACGTGAACGCCCCCGTCGCCGCGTTCAGGTTCGAGACGGTGCCCTTCGTCGGCGGTGTCAGGATCGAGTACGTGAGCGCGTCGCCGTTGGCATCGGCGCCGGCGAGGGTGCTGTCGATCTTGTCACCAATCTCGAGCAAGAGGGTCCCGTTCATCGCCGTCGGCGCCTGGTTCGGACCGGGGGCGGCGTCGGCATCACCGCCGCCGGCGTCGATGGACGAGCCGCCGTCGTTGCCACTGGGGTCAACGGCCCCGTCGCTACCGGGCGGTGGTCCGCCGTCGTCAGTCGCAACCGGCGAGGTGCCGCCGCCATCGGACGCTTCACCTTCCGTCGTCGGGAGCGGTTGGGGCGTCGTTCCGTCTTCTCCGCAAGCCACGATCACGACGAGCAGCAACCACGGCAAGGTAAGGCGGCGCATGATGCTGCTCAGTGTATCGAAAGTGGAACCCGCGGCGAGCAACGCAGCGCGTTTGACACGCCCGGTCCCTACTCCTTGTTCGCACCGTCGTCTTCTCGCCGGAGCTGCTAGGCGGCGAGCGCCGTGCGAAGGCCCGTGAGGAGCGCCATCGCCGCGCTCTCTTTGGGAACGCCGAGTACGCGCTCGGCCTGCGAGGCCGGGCGTGACGCACTGGCGGCGAGAGCAGCGAAGGCCTGGTCGCGCGCTTCCGTGACGAGCCGCTGCTCTTCCGCGGACAGTCGACCCACGAGCCACGCGGCCAGGTCCCACGAGAGGGCAGCGTGCTCGGTTTCGTCGGCGGCGATGGCCGCGAAGAGCGCGCGAAGCTCGGGCGTCTCGGCGCGCGGCTTGGTAGGTCGCCGTCAACGCACCGAAGGTCTCGCGAGCGCACCCTTCGACCGCGTTCTCCATGGCCACCGCGAAGAGCGACCGCGCGTCGCCCGGCGTTACGCGCGGAACAGAGGGTGTGACGCCTCGCTCCTTCGACGCCTTTCGCATGACGCGCGCGTGACGGACCTCGTCGCGGCGCGCTGCCTCGACGCGCGCGACGAGCTCAATGGGGGCGTTGGCGGCCGCGAGATCGCGCGCGAGCTGCGCGAACGCAGCGATGCTCGCCGCCTCTAGGTAGGCCATCTCCGCGAGCAATCGACCGGTACGATCGGCCCCGTCGGAGCGCACGGCCCGAGCCTCGTCGGGACGACGTCCGCAGGACGCCCCTGTCGAGCCCCATCCACGCGCTCATCCGCGATGACGCTGAAGCTGCCGTCGCCGCCGGCGCACGACGCCGGTGCGCGCAGGGCTGCACCCACCGCCCGCGACGACCGCGATCTCGAAGCCGCCCATGACCGCACGCGCCGCGATGGCGCTCGCCTCGGTGCCGCACCCGTCGGCGCGGTAGCCGCGCAACTGCGCCAGGAGCATCGCTTCGTCGACGGTCTCCACGGGCGCGAGCACGATGCCGAGCGCGTCGAGCGTGGCGAGGGCTGCCACCTCGTCGCCGCGGGTCGTGATCGCGACTTCCGGTGTCGCTTGCCGAGGGCCCAAGTCCTTGCCTCCGTAGGGGTCCCAGCCGCCGGCCGGCGTGACGGCAGCTTTTTCCGTACATGCGGCCGCGTCCTTGGCTTTCGTGCAAAGCGGCAAGAGCGTTCGGACGAGACGGGCGGGTCGCCCTCCATCCGCGGGGAACTGGTCCATACGACGGATCTCGAAGCCGTCCACGCCCGTCGGCGTCGCCGCCGCCCAGAGACTGTCCTCTATCGGTGCACGCGACCCGTACGTCGAAGCCGGGCCGCGGTGTCGGGCCCGCGTCGACGGCGCCCTCGGTGGAAGACGCTTCGAGCGAGCCGCACGCGGTCACCGAAGCAACGAGGAAGGGAAGGAGACCGTGGAGTTGCTTTGAACGAGCGCTCATGCCCGCCCATCGAGCAACGGGTGTTCCAAGGGCCGCTCGGCCTTCGTCGCGGCGCGCGAGCGAGAAGTCGGTGTGCCACTGTGCCAAGCACGACAGACTCGTCCCCGGATCACATGCGCGCCAGAGGTGCGTGGTATGGCCCGCGGCGCAGCGAAAACGTCATGCCGCAGAGCACGCCAGCTCCGCACGACGCTCTCTGCGACACGGGCCTCCTCGAGCATCATCGCGAGGGCGACCCTCGCACGCGCCCGCAGTGCGCCCCAAAGTACGCTCGCGCCGCTCCTGCTCGCCCGGCGACCGTGGCGGATCGCGCTTCCCCAAGCCCTGACGTCCGGTGCCGCTGTAGGGCGTGAGCCAAGGCTTCGCGGGGTGAATGATTCGTGCACCCCTGCGAGTTGGCGCGGAAACTCGCGCGTGGGGCGCCGGCTCTTCGCGAGATCGGCAATGGTGGCTCACACCCGCCCTCGGCCCCGAGCGTGGCACGCTGTTGGCTTTGGTCGCTCTCATGCGAACGCGTTTCAAGTCAGGGCGAGCCGGGACCAAGGATTCACCGTCGAGGGCCCAGCGCCAGTCGGTTGCGCGGCCAGGGAGGGGAGTCGTGAGCACGGACCTCGCCTGCGTTCACGGCGGCTACGAGGAGGGCTACGAGGGCGGGGACTTCGCGGCCGGCGGTGAGAGTGGTGGCGGCGGCGACAGTGGAGGTGGCGGCTACGAGACGGCGTCGTACGAGCCTGGCGCTTACGAGGGTGGAGGCGGCGGAGGCGGAGGCTACGAGACAGCGTCGTACGAGCCTGGCGCTTACGAGGGTGGAGGTGGCGGGGGCGGAGGCTACGAGACAGCGTCCTACGAGCCTGGCGCTTACGGGGGCGGAGGTGGCGGGGGCGGAGGCTACGAGACGGCGTCGACGAGCCTGGCGCCTACGAGGTGGAGGAGGCGGGGGTGGAGGTGGCGGGGGGAGGCTACGAGACGCCGTCCTACGAGCCCGGCGCGTACGGCACGGGTGGCGCGGGCGGCGGTTACGAGACAGCGTCCTACGAGCCCGGCGCGTACGGGACGGGTGGCGCGGGCGGCGGTTACGAGACGGCGTCCTACGAGCCAGGCGCGTACAACAATCCGAGCGCGCAACAAGACGTCGTCAGTCCGCTGATGGACCCGCGGCCGCTCGCCGACGCCGGGCAGCTCTTCGGCGCGACGTCCAACGGTGGGCGCATCAACGAGATCATCAGCAACCAGTACTCGTTGATCCCGCGCGACGGCGCCTTGCCGGGCACCCAATTCGAACGCATGGCCCAGCCGGGCGAGCGCATCGGACGCTTCGGATCCATGAATGGGAGCTTCGCCGCCCCCGCGGGGACACCGCTCTCCGAGCTGGGCTTGCCGCCGGGCGCCGGGCTCAGGCCGTACCGCGAGTTCGAGGTCGTCAAAGCGACGCCCTACGTGGGGAGCGAGGCGCATCCCGCCTTTGGCCGGGAGGCCGGAGGTCAACAGCTTGATTTCCGGCGAGACATTCAGAGCCTTGTGGACTCCGGACACCTCCGCGAGGTGCCCGGTGCGACGTACCGCGATCCAGCAGGCGAGCTGCCTCGCACGCCCGCGCCGACGCCGGACGGACCGGCACCCAGCGAGCCCCTCCCGCCGCCCGGTGGAGACCCCGCCCGACCGTCCCAAGTGGATACGGCGTTGAACGGCGCGCGCAACGGCGCAATCTTCGGAGCGGTCGACTCGGGCATCGACTATTTTGCCCGAAACGGCTCCCCGGTCGCGCAGAACGTACAAGACGTCCTCCGAAGCGAACCCGTGGCGACAGCCTCGGCGATCGCGTTCCCCGCGCAGACTCTGGCGGCGGTGTACTCGCGTGAAGCGCTCGACCAAGCTTGGCCGAGCCAGCCTGGATCTTGGCAGGACTATGCGAAGAACATCACGAGCAGCGCAGTCAGCGGCCTGGCGCAGGCGGCCGACGGACCCGGCGGCTGGTGGACGCGCCCATTCACGACGGGTCCTGCCGTCGCCGTCGTGACGCCCGAGTCCAGAATGCGGGAGAACGCGTTCGCCAACCGGAACGACAGCCTCTCGATGGCGGTCCCCTAGTGCGCGTTAGCGCCTGAGCACCGGCTTGTTCGCCCGCGCGAGCTTCGCGATCTTCTTGAGCGCGAGCGCGTCCTTGAGATTGCCGGCCATCATCCTCGCGACCTCCGCGTTGAGATCGACGACAGGAGAGGCCTGCAGCGTGAGCAAGATCCCGCCCAGCCGGCCTCGTTCAGTGCACGAGCAGCATGCGCGGCAGCGGCCCGCGCGGCCACCCGCCAGCTCATGGACCCGCGGCTAGGTCAGCGAACTCAGCGTTGACGTCGGCGGCGAGTCGCTCGGGCGTACGCACGAGGAGCGCGTCGGCCATCACGCCGACGGTGATCTCGTCGGCGTAGCTGAAAATGCTGATGCCGAGGCCCATGCGGCCCGACTGCGGCACCCAGAAGAGCACACGGGTCACGGCGACCCCGGTCATGTGGAGTCGCTCCCGCGGCCCCGGCACGTTCGTGAGCACGAGCGAGGCCTTCTTGCCGAAGAAGGCGACGCCGAGGCTCTCGGCGGCGCGAGGTGCCCAACCCATGAGCCGCAAGATGGCGAAGGTGACGACGGGCTCTCGCGTTGTCTTCAGGGCGCCCATGCGTGCGTGGACCGCCGCGACCCGCTCGCGCCCATCGGCGATGCCGACGGGAAGCTCGAGGATCACGAGACCGAAGCGATTGCCGAGCTCCGCCGACGACGTTCTCACACGAAGGTTCACCGGCACCATGGCGCGAACCGCCATGACGTCGTCGCCGCGGCGTCGAAGCTCCCTCCGCAAGGCTCCCGCAACGACGGCCACCAGAACGTCGTTGACCGTGGCCCCTTCGCGGTGGGCGACGTCCTTCACGAGCGGGAGCGCAAGTGGCGCCGACCAGGCGACGCGCTTGTCGTTGCCGAGAGCACCCTTGAGCGACGTCTTCGGATCGGGCGGCAGCACGACGATGCGTCGCGCCGCGGCTGCGTAGCGGCGGAGGCCGTGGCTCGCTTTGACCGAGAGCGGCAGCGCACTCGCGACGCTCGGCCCTTCGTCGCACAGTGACAGCAGCGCGCTGAGAAGCGCGAAGCCGTCGGCGATGGCGTGATGAACTCGAAAGAAGAGCGTCGTGCCGGCGCCGGGCCGATCGATGGCGGTGATGTGCCAAAGGGGCCGTGAGCGGTCGAGCAGCCTGCTCACCGCCTTGCCGATGAAGGCTTGAAGCGTCGCGTCGTCAGGCGCCTCGAGCTCCGCGTGTTCGAGATGCTCTCGCACGTCGAAGCGCGGGTCCGGCTCCAGTGAGGGGGGCCCAGGCCTAGGGGAGGCTCCACCACGCGCTCACGAAAACGCGCGATTGACGCGAGACGCTGCGCCACGCGCTCCGTGAGGGCGGTCATGGGGAGGCGGGCCGCGAGGTCGACGATGCCGCTGACGACCATCGGGTTCGCAGCGTCTTCCATGTGCAACCAAGCCGCGTCTTCGCCGCCGAGCCGTGTCCAAGCCATCGAAACGCCCTCCTCGACGACTCTTCTAGCGCACCGCGCGGCCAGCGTTCTCGCAACGAGCAGCTGGGAAGGAAGTTGCCGCCGCCGGCGTACACGTACCCCACAAGGAGATTGGTATGCGCCTCATCGCTTCCATGGTTCTCGCCTCGTTCTGCGTCGTCGGCTGCAACAAGTCGGACGGGACGGCCACGACCACCGCCGCGGTCTTGCCGGCGGACGCAAAGACCATCGAGGCGCACCGAAAGGAGTTCCCAGCCTTCGGCGGCGCGTCGAGCAAGGGCAAGGCCGCGAAGATTCACGGGTACGTTCAGGCGGTGGGAAGCGACCTGGTGCCCATCACCGACTCGGCTGACAAAACGGTTCCCTTCGTGTTCTGCAAAGTGAAGAGCACCGGAGGCTTGAAGGCCAAGGCCCACGTCCTCGCCGAGGGAATCATCGGTGAAACTGGCAACATCGAGGACTGCAAGATCAGCGCGCTGTGATCGCCGGAGCGTCGAGTTCGCGCGTGGGAGGAGAAACGGGGCGCCGTCGAGCGAGCGGGGGAACCGGCGCCTGCTAGCCCGTGCCAAGTCGGGTGCCGCGAGGAACGCTGTGTCGCACTCGCCTAGCAGGTGTACAGCTCCGCCGACTGCGTCGGCACGCCGCCCGGGCCGAGCCTGACGTGCCGCGAGCAGCCGAGGCGCTGTGGAGGCGAGGGCCGCTGCTTGCGCCGCTCCGACTGCGAATCGGTGCACAACGGGCGCATCTCCGACGTCGACCCCTCAGGCTGCGACGCCGGCGACGTCTGCTGCGAGGGCGACTTCTTTCGCTAGCGGCGAGGTCGCGAGTGCGCGAGCGCGCCGTTGGCGAAGATCAGCTCGCGCACACCAACCTGGTGCTTGCGCTCCTCGGACGTGGTGTCGATCTCGCTCAGGCTCTTGGCGTGCCGCCGAAGCGACGGGCATCACCTTGGTGAGCGCGCTCGTCGGTCTTGCCGTGATCGACGTGATCGATGGTGCCGACGTTGAGGTGAATTCTCATTCTTCATCCGGGGATGAGGAGGTTCGTTGACCCGGCGCTGGCTAGCGAAGGCACGGCGCGGCGCCGGCTCCGACGATCGTGTGACCGGTGTTCCCAAGCTGCGAAGCTTGCTTCGTCGCTATGTCGTAGCGGTGAACCTGACCCCTCGCACCAGTGAATAAGTAGATCTGCTCTTCGTAAACGAGCAGCGCCCAAGAGCCGCCCGACGCAATGCCCGTCTCGTCGCGTCCGAGGATCTGCCCCGTCGATGCATTCACCGAGAGCAGCAGGCCGCTCGCATCCGCGGCGAAGAGGCGACCGTAGGCGTCGCTCTTGATGTCGACGGGATAGTTGATCGGGTTGGGTACGATCGGCGCAACCGGGTCGAGCTCGAAGCTCGACAAATCACTCGAGGCGAGCATCGCTCCGCTCGGCCCTCCGTCGAACGAGCCCAACCCGTAAACGAGTAGGCGGTCTCCGCTGAGCGTGCCGACAGTAGCGACTCCGACGTTCGCGGGAAAACCCAGTTGCCCCTCGACGTAGTTCGTGGCGGAGCAGGCGAACGTTCGCAGATCGACACGATAGAGCTGCCAGTCGGTGTAGAGCACGTATGCGGCGTCGCTCGTGACCGCCATCGTCCACGGCGCCGAGGGGCCCGCGGGACAGACAAGCGAGGTCAGAAGCGTGGCCGAGCCGTTCGCGGCGTCGAACCGGAAGAATTCGCCTGTATCGGAGACGAGATAAGGGGCCGAACTGCCGCCGTCGACACAACGCATCGCGGTCGCGTCAGGGAGGGATGCGTCGATCGGAGGAATCGTCGTCGCGTCCGTCGCTGGTGCGTCATCTGGCGCGGCGTCGGCGTCTCGACCGGCGCGGGCGTCCGGTGGGGTTGGCGCGTCGAACGATTGGCGCGCGTCGGCGACCGAAGCGTCGAGCGCGGAGGTCTCGTGCCGGCCGTCGGTGGGCGTGATGTCGGCTCGGGCATCGATCGCCGTCGCCGCGTCCACGCTGGGGTCGCTCGCTCCGAGCTCGCTACGCGAACCGCACGCGACCTGAATCGAGGCGACCTCGACGGCGACGAGCACTCCCAAGACCCAACCTCGGCGTACGGAAGACGTCCGTGGCGGGCGGATGGGGGCCTGCGGTTTCTTCAGGTGCGTCATGGGCTCGAATGCCGTCGGACGTCGGAGCACGACTGCAGCAGCAACGTCCGTGCCGCACGTTCATTCCGCGTTTGTGCCATCGAACGCATGGCACCCGTGAACATCCGGATCCTGCGGCACAGCCACGGATGTCGCGGCTAGGCGCGGCTCGATGGGCGCGAAGGGCGTCCACGCCCTCGCGCCGCGCGAGGATGCGCCCCTCGCAGGGAGCTGATCTCACTTGAAGACCGCGCCCTGGAGGTCGACGAAGTCGCCGAGGTACTCCGATCCCGTGCCGGCCGGGCTCGACGCGAGCACCGCTCGAGTCCCGGTCGGCGCACTCTCACGCCATGCGAAACGCGTTGTGCTGGAGTACGAAGTGGTCTCCCTCGGGGACAATCTGAAACTCCGCGACGTAGCCCGACGGCTCGCCGCGATAGGCCAGGCTGAGCCACAGCACGTTCCCCGCCTTGCCCATCCATTCGCCGGGCCCGTCGACGCTGAAGTCGGCCAACCAACCGCGATTCGCCCGCCACCACGCGCCCTCGAACGAAGAGTCGGGGGGCGTGGTGTGGATCAGATAGTGGTCTTGGAACAGGTTGAAGACGTTCTCGTTCCAGTCTTCATAGGCGTGGGGCACCATGGCCTCGGCTCGCTCCAGCTCGCCGCTCTTGAGGGCCTCGAAGAACGCGAGTGCGTGCTCGACGGCTTCTTCCTGGGACGGCTTCGTTGGCCACGTTCGGTGCGTCATCGTGGACACGATAGGGGGTAGCAACTCGGCCATGCAAGGCTCGCAAAAGGGCACCGCCCACGCGCCCAGTCGCGTTCTCGTAGAAGGGCAGGGTGGCTGCCGAGCTGCGCGGGTCGTCGGATGGACAGCACCGCGGCGCACGGGCGCGCCGCGTACCGCCCCCTCGACCGACTTGCCGACGAGCCGCCCCCGCGTGCGACGGACCTCCTCCAGCGACGGGTGCAGCCTTGTCGCCGCCGCGGACCGAGCCCTGCTTCCGAACGTCTTGTCAGTGAAGCACTGGGACCGACTCCTGCGCGGCGCACTCTACGCGGCCACCGTCCGCATCGACTGGGCCACGCTGCTCCGAAACCGATTGTTCCCGCCTGCTCGCCTCACGCCGCGATAGCGTGTCGCGATGCTCTGGATCGAAGCATCGGGCGCTACGCAAGAGATGGTCTCGCGCTCCGTGCGAGCGTTCTTCGAGGCGCTCGCCCCCGCCTTTCGGCCAGCCCCCCCGGCGCAAGGTGGCGCCGACATTCGGAGGATCACGATCCAGATCCTCGCCACACCGGGGTGGTTCACCGTCACGGGCAGCGGGCTTCCGCCGCGAAGTCTCCACTTGGAACCGAAACTAGCAGCCCACTGTCACCGCGAACTGCGCGCGTCCGTCTTCTGGCACGTCATCGCGTCTCCGGAGACCAAGATCATCGATAAGGACGACTTCGGCTGGGAAGGAGCCAGGCCCGGGGTCCCACCGCGCGGACGCGAACGAATCCTGCAATACGTGAAACAATACCCGCTCGCTTTCGCACCGCTCGACGAGCGCGACTCGACGGTGGGGCAAACGCTGTCTTTCGAGTTGGACCTCCCGAAAGTCCAGCACTGGCTCGAGTTCGGCCCGAAGTTCCACCCACCGCGACCACGCTTCTTCGAGCCCCAGCCTCCGTCGGGCCCGCTGCGGCTTGAATGGACCGCGGAGGCGCGCAAGCTCGTGCGACCGCTTCGTGGCGAGGGGGCGAGGCCCAAGAGCGCGTCGGCCGACGACCTGAACGCGCTCCTGCGAGAGCTCCACGCGCACTTCCAACACCGCCTGAAGTCTTTCCCTGAGCTACCGGCCGATCCGACCGGGTTCCAATCGGAGGTCGCGCGCGTCTGGAACGGGGAGCGTGCGTTCTGCGAATCGAGCGATCCCGCGTTCCAGGCCGCCCTGGTGCTCCTCACGCTGCGCAACGTGCGCGAGGCGTTGCAGCGAGATCCGCAGAAGGTCGAGAGCGGGTTCGCCCATGTGGCGGACGCGCTGGTCACCTCGTTCGGTCTTCGAGCCACGGTCTCGCTTCTCGGACAGGTCTGGGCGCTCGAGAAGAGCGACACCGAGACGCCGCCGCGCTGGTGGATCCCTGGCTGGGCCTTCGCTCCGAGCTCACTGGCCCCGTGGCTATGGTTTCGCCTGCGCAGCTGGGCCGCACACGCCTCTCAGGACGTGTGCGCGGAGACGCTCGCTTCCCTCCAAGACGAGGGCCTCGACGCAGAGCTTCGCTGCGCCGCCGCCCTCGCCTTTCCAGGAGAAGAGTCGCTCTGGAGGCCTCACCTGGCGGAACTCTGCGGCGGGGCTCCGGGCGCCGGCGTCCGCCCATACGAAGCGCGCGTGCGGCTCACGTCGCTCGTCGCCTCGTTCACCACGCAGGAGCAGACCTTGGCTGCGTTTCGAACCCAGCCAGACCTCTTCAATACCTACGAGTACGGCTCGCTCGTCCACGCGCTCGGCGCCGACGCTTTCCCGCTTCTCGTCGCGGCCGCGCCCACGGATCCCCTCGCGATGAAGCGTCGCCTGCAGGCGCTGTCGGTCTTCATCGGTCCCGATGCCGCGCGCGCCCTCGCGTGCGCCGACGTGCCTGACAAGCCGTCGCAGAAGGTCGTCGATCAGTACTTCGAGCGACACCCCGAGCTGACACCGTGATGCGTGTTCCAAAGGGGATCGGCGAACCAAGTGAGGACCTAACGCTCGATCTGCGAACCCGGACCCTTGGCTTCAAATGGACTGGAAGCCCGACCAGAGAGAGACACCCATGCCGCGCGCGCGGCAGGTTCTACGAGGTGGCCGCGCCGGAAGCGAAGGTTAGCTGGCGCTACGTTCGCGCGCTGCCGCAGCCCTCGGCATCGTTGGCCCCAAACGGCCCTGTTCGTCCCGTCCGGTTCAACCTGTCCCACCTCCACGCGTCCAGAACCGGCGGATCCCGTGGGCCGGCGCGAGGGCCGAACGAAATACCGGGGGCAATGCGCCTCTGCCGGCGTTTGGCACGGCGGCTGCTTCAGCAGTCGCGCACGACGCAGTCAACCTCCACCAACCAAGTGAGCCCCGCCATGATGAACCTGCTTGTCACCGAACTCTCTGACGCCGACCTTGCCCTCGTGAGCGGTGGTGACGACGAATGGAGGCTCGGCGATATCGATGGCGACTACCACGTGGTCGAGGATTCGGGCTCGCCGAGCGGCCTCGCGTGGAGAAAGTTCAGCGAAGAAGGCGAGTGAACCGAGTCGGGCGAGCGACACACCCATCTTCATCAGCGCGCGATGAGCCACGCGATCGCGACGACGACGAGCGTGGCACTCAAGAGCGCTAGGCCGACGCGAACGCTCGGCGCGCGCTCGATCGTCGCTCCGAGGGGCAGCAGCGTTTGGCCGAGCGCCGCGATGTCCGAGTATTCGTGGATGTGCGTGCCCTCTGCTCCTTGGAGCACGGCCGCGATCATCGCGAAGGCGACGACCCTCGCATGAACGGGACGGTATCGCGCGACGGGGCCAACAAAGAGCGGCGCGAGCGGTCCCCCCACGACTTGTCCGAGGCCTTCACCGAGCCGCCGCTCGGGGCGACCGCCCAGCAGCAAGCTCGGTCGGACGATGGCCAACGTCTCGAAGGGGCCGGCGGCGGCCGCGTCGCGCTCGGTCTCGCCCTTGACCCTGAGGTAGAAGCTCCCCGAGTCGACCGACGCGCCGACCGAGGAGACGAGCGCGAGCCGGCGCACGCCGGACTTCCGCGCGAGGACGGTCGCGGCGACGACAGCGTCGTGGTCGACCTTACGAAACGCGGTCTCTGAACCCGCCTTCGCGATCGTTGTACCGAGGCATATGAACGCATCGTCGCAAGGTGGGAGCTCCGCATCCGCGATGTGAGCGAAGTCGACGACCCGCTCCTCCAGCTTCCGGTGCGACCGGCCCAGCGACCTTCGAACGACGACGACGACGCGACCGAACGCGTCGTCCAAGAGGAGGCGTTCGAGGCAATAACCCCCGACGAGCCCGCTGGCACCAAACAGCAGTGCAGCTCTCGGTGCGTTCGTGCCCGCGCTCGGCATGGATCGCACTCTATCCCCGATGGAGCTCGCCGGTGGCATCGGGCGCCGCGCTCAGCCGCCCGCTGCGCCGGCATCGACCGGTGCGCCGTCGGGCGCGCCACCTGACGCGGCGCCGCCAGCCGCGCTCCGCTCCTGGAATCGCCGCGGCTCGCACCGATCGCCGATGCACTCGTCGTCGGCCAAGCACTGCACGCGGCACGAGCGCTCGACGCATAGGCCCGAGTCGTGATCGCAGACGCGCCCGTAGGGGCACGAACTCCAGCACGCCCCGGTGAGCGCGCGGTGTGCCGCGACGGCGCCGACGGCGGTGGCACCAAACACCGTCGCCTGAGGGCCCTTGGACAAGCCGTCCACGACGCAGGCCCACACGCCCATTGCCAACGCGCCCAGGAGTCCGATGGTCGCAGCCCGCTTCACGGCTTGATCCTACAGCGTTGGAGGTCCGCGGCGCGTCCTTGACGAGCGCGTCGATGCCGTAGCCCACCGCGTCGCACGTCGGGCTTACGGTCTTCTCACGAGCTCGAGTTCGGGAGCCTCAAGGAGTACCGGCACCAGCAGTTCCTGCGCCATCTCAGAACACCGAGGGCGCGGAGGGGCGCGATGCAGGCAAGCGGGACGACGCGGGGCAATAGCGGTATTCGGGCTGCGTGCTCAGGCCCGCAGCGTCAGCGAGGTTGAGCCAGGCCAGTGCCTCGATGTGCAACTGCTCCTTGATGCGCAGTTCGATCTTGCCGTCGGGCCAGACGTGGGTTCGGCCTTCCTTGAGCACTTCGTCGTGTTCGTCGAGCAGGCTTTCGAACGCTTCGTCGAAGTCGCCCTGGTTCAGTTCCAGCAGGGCGCGGCACAGGCGGGGCCGGGCCGCCTCGTGGTTGCCGGTCGCCCGTTCGAGCTCGGTGACCATGGCGGCCAGGTCGGCGGCCTTCGGGTCGCGCAGGTGGCGCAGCAGGAAATGGGCGTAGAGGAAGTCCTCCTCGTACTCCTCGCCCTTCCACCAAGTGTCGGGCGAGAGGGTAGCGAGCTGCAGGGCGATGGGCAGCTGGCGCGCCGCGAGCACGTCGAACAGCGCGTCGGCGTTGCTGGCGGCGAGGTGCGGGTTGCGCAGCGCGGGCTGTTCGGCGCGCCGACGCAGCAGGTGCACGCGCGCGTGGCCGCTGCGTGCCAGCCAATCGACGAAGCCGTCGATGTCGGCATCGAGCAGCAGCGCGCAGCCCGCGAGGACGCGGCAGTGCTTGCTCAGGTCGTCGTAGACCGGTCCGACACGCGTTAGATCGGGAAGACCTCGCACGAGCTCGATGTCGTTGCGTACGTAGGCTTCGACCCCGGCACGGTGTTCGCGCAGGCCCATGATCAGGTCTTGTAGTCGGCGATCTCGACGAACTCGATGCCAGTGAAGCCGGCGGCCTTCACCTTGTCGGCGAGTTCGCGCTTGAAGAAGATCCCGTGCCCAGGCCCTTGGCCCGGAAGAGGCGTGCCGTGCTGGCGATCTTGGACGGATCGATCGCGAGCTTCTTGACGACGCTGATGTAGTCGCTGTTGATCGTGTTCATCACCACGTCGCTGGCCGCCAGGTCCACGCAGTCGTGTGTGCCGATCGGGTTGACGATCGCGTAGGGAGCGGCCTCAGCCTTCTTCTTGTGGTTGAAGATGGTGAGAGGCAGATATTCCACATCGGGCACCTCCTCGGCCAAGAGGAAGTCCTGCAGCGGCTTCGAGGCCACCAGGAACTTGTTGCTGTTGACCAGGTTGTCCGACAGCTTGATGCGCTTCTTGAAGTCGGGCGACATGCGGAAGCAGACGTCGTTGGGCCAGTCGGGCGCGACCGCATGGCCACGCATGAGTTTGTAGTCGTCGGCGAAGTCCTCGATGAAATCGAGCAGGGCGAAGTCGGTCCGCATGGGCCCGTTGAAGATCACGTAGTCGGATGCTTGAGCCATGCTGCAGTGTCCTGGATCAGCTCAGATGGGATAGGTCGCCATGTGGGTCGGGCCTCACCTTCGAGAGCACGATAGGGGGCGATAGAGGAGAGAGCCGCGCAGTCCGATGGTTGCAGCCCGCCTCACGGCTTGAGCCTACGGGACTACCGCTGGCGGTCGACGGCGGCTCGCGCGTCGGCGACGAAGCGCGCCCGCGAGAGCTCCGGGAGCGCCTGCGACATGCCCGTCAGCAAGCGCTCGAGCGTCGCCGACGCGGCGTCGAGGCGCTCGAAGTTGGCCACCGCGCGCACGAGCGAGTCCTCCACGCCGGGCCCCGCGAGATCGCGCGCGACGAGCACCGCCACGGCGACGTGCGAGAGCTTCGCCTTGGGCGAATCGGAGCGCGGCGCGACCGAGATCCGCTCGGACCGCGGCGGAATCGACGAGTTCGGCGGCGGCACCATCGACGTGTGGCTCGCGAAGAGCGCGTCGTGTTCATCGATGAGCGCGGCGCCGCGCGTCAGAAACTCCGTCTTCTTGTAGGCCGGCGTAAGGCTCGCGCCGAGCGATTCGACGAGCTCCCGCAAGGCCACGGAGCTGGTGGCTTTGCGCGCCACCTTCAGCTGTTCCATCGCGCGATCGAAGGCGAGCTCGCTGAGCGGCCCACCGACCGCCACGTAGGCGTCCTTCAAACGCCCGGCGACGGGGCTCACCTCGTCGCCGCCGCCGCTCACCACCTGCGTCCGGATCGCGATGACGTTCAGCTTGCGATGCAGCTCGGCGTCCGTGGTCGACATTTCGGCGATGACACACGCCACGCAATCGCCGATGCGCCGCATCACCACGCGATGATTGAGCGCGACCTCCGTCTGCCGCTCCTCGGTGCCGTCGAGCACCTTGCGCGCGAGCTGCGCGGCCGTGGTGGACAGCGCCTTCGGGAGGGCCGTCATCTCCGGCGACTGGAAGTTCTCCTCGCGGCTGACGGCGAGGTAGCCAAGTACGCCGGGCACCTGAGCCACCGAGCGCAACGTGGTTTGCAGCAACTGAACTGTGGACATGTTCCCCTCCGAGTTCACCGCGTGGGCGATCGGCGGAGGGTACGCCGATCGCCTCGCCTCGCAAGCACCAGGTTGTGCCTAGCCGGCCATTGCCCGCTTCTTCGCGATCATCTCGTCGAGGCGCGCGTCCACGCTTCGCGCCGACGCCTGCGCCAGCTCAGCCGAGGCCTCCAGCATCGTCCGACAGCGCTCTTGCATCGTCGCGACGTAGGCCGCGTCGGACAGGTCCTTGAGGTTGATCACCACGTTCCACAACGCGCCGCGCACCCCGGCGAAGCCCATCTGCACGCCAACGGCGGCATCCGTGAGGGAGTTGGGGTTGCCGATGCTGGACACCTGGTGGGCCAATTGCATCGCCTCGAAGGCCAGCTCAGCGGTGCGCCAAGGCACGTCGATGGCGATCTTCAGGCCCTCCTGCATACGCTGCAGTCGCAGCGCCTTGTCCTCGGGGGTGGATTGCGGGAGGCGCCGCGCCTCCATGAACGCGTTGAAGGCGTTGGTGTCGTCGTCGACGCCGGCGAGGAGCGCGTCTTTCACGCGCTGCGTCGCCTCCGCGATGCGCGCGAGCTCGTCGTCGCGGGCCTCGGTGCCCTCTTTGCCGTGCGTCAGGTTTGCGACCATCGAGGCCAGCGCCGCTCCGAGCGCCGCCGCCAAGGCGGCGATGGACCCACCGCCCGGCGCCGGCGTGTCGCGCGACACCTCGTCGGTGAAGTCGACCACGCTCATCGACACGAGCGCCTTTGGCGCCGCCTTCGGCAAGCCGAGGACCTTCTTGTCGATGTCGAAGGGGGCAACGTCGCTCAGACCAAGCGATGTCACGGCGGCTTGGAGCACGTCGCGCACTGGCGCGCCGACGGGCTTGCCCTGGCGCGCGAGGTAGTGCCGGCCCGCGGCGAGGAGCGCCTCGTAGGGCACGACGCCGACGATCTCGCTGCCGGTGACGACGAGGCCGCGCGCCGCCGCGAGCCGCTGCGCTTCGTCGAAGACGTCGGCCAGCGACGTGACGCGGAAGTTCGTCAGGTTGATGCTGATCTGCGCGCGCTTGTAGTCGTCCACGTACCAACCAATGGCCTTGCAGTGGGCGAACTTCCCGGGCCGGTAGACTTTCTGCCCCGTCAGGCTCTCCGCATCGAGGGAGTTCTGCGCCAAGAGATCGCGCAAGTCGTAGCCGTGCGAGTCCTTGCAATGTGCATGGGTATCCTGGAAGGTCTTGCCCACGAAGGCGCAGCTCCCGCAAGGAAAGGCATCGGCGGCGTACTTGAGCTGGGTGCCGCGGAAGTAGAAGGGCGACGTGTTGCCGATGCGGGCTACGCGGCCGCGCTGACGCAGCTCGTAGGCGAGCTCGGCGGCGTGGTTCTTGTCGGTCGAGTTGAGGTTGATGTTGTAAGCGATCAGAAACTCGCGCGCGCCGATGACCGTCGCGCCGCTGCGAGGCGAGAACGCGGCGGGGCCAAAGTCTGGCTTCCACGCCGCATCGACGAGCTTCTTGGGGAGCGCCTCGTATTCGCCTTTGCGAATGTCGGCGAGGTTGCGCCGCGCCGGCGTCGCGGCCGCTTCTTCGTAGAGGTAGACGGGAATCGAAAGCTCGCGGCCGACGCGCTCGCCGACCTCGCGCGCGAGCGCGACGCAATCGGCCATCGTGACGCCGCTGACGGGAACGAAGGGGCACACGTCGGTCGCACCCATGCGCGGGTGGGCGCCGCGGTGCGCGGCCATGTCGATGACGCGCGCGGCGACCTGGATGCTTCGGAAGGCCGCTTCGGCGACCGCCTTTGGAGGGCCGACGAAGGTGACGACGGTCCGGTGCGTGTCGGCGCCCGGCTCGACGTTGAGGAGGCGAACGCCGGAGACCGCTTCGATGGACGCCGTGATTTCACGAATTCGTGAGGCGTCGCGCCCCTCGGAGAAGTTCGGGACGCACTCAACAAGCGGCTCGCTCATGGGCCCGTCGTAAACCGGAAATCCGGAGCGCGCCACCCCTCGACCAGAGCGACTTCAAGGGCTTGGCGCTGCGAAAAGGAGCGAGTGTGGGTGAAAGGCCTACCTATCGCCCGGCGCCGCGGTCCGATTGATCGCAGTTTGGCCTGGTCGCTCGCCCTTTGGGGTACATAGTGCGCAAACCTCAGCCGTGGGGGCGCTCGAGGCGAAGCAAAAGGCCCCAATGATCCGATCGCTTAATGAGTTCTCGTCGGTCCGCTCCGGGCTCGCCTTCATGCTCGGCGTCGTTTGCCTGCCGGTCGTCGCTGCGGCCTGTTTTGGCGCTACCGCCGACGGCGATTCGGTTCAAGGGGCATCCCCGACGGGAAGCAACGCCCCAACTGGCGACACGGGGCTGCCGTGCGCGGTTCAGACCGTGCTCGCGGACCGCTGCTGGTCCTGCCACGGCGTGACGCCCACGAAGGACTCGCCGTATTCGCTCACGTCCTTCGATGACCTCACGGCAAAGGACGCCAGCGGCAAGACGCGCGCACAGTTGTCTGTCGAGCGCATGAAGGACAGCGCGAAGCCGATGCCCCGAGCGGCGCACCGGGCGGCGATGCCGTCGCCGCTTTCGAGTCCTGGATCGCGGCCGGTACGCCCCGCGGCAACTGCGGCGCCGTCGAGAGCGTCTTCGACCAACCGTCCCAGTGCAAAGCGGGCAAGTCTTTGGTGCGTGAAGGCGACGACATGGCGCCCGGCGGGGCCTGCGTCGACTGCCACACGAAGAAAAACGAGCGCAAGGTGCTCTTCACCGCCGCCGGCACGGTCTTTCCGTTCGGCCACGAAGCCGACAACTGCAAGGGCTCCAACGGCCTTCGCGTCGGCATGAAGGTCGTCATCACCGGCGCCGACGGCGCCGTCATCGAGCTGCCGGTCAACCGCGTCGGGAACTTCTCGACGATGAAGGCGATCAAGAAGCCCTACCGCGCCAAGGTCGTCGTCGGCGACCAGGAGCGCATCATGGAGACCGAGCAAACGAACGGCGACTGCAATGCGTGCCACACGGCCGAGGGCACGACCACGACCAAAGGTGGCGATCCGGCGCCGGGCCGCATCGTCGAGCCGCCGGCGGCTCCGTAAAACGCACCGAAGGGAATCGAAGCGAACCGCCTCGTGGGAGGCGCAGCGTGCCACCTCACCTCGCGACCGCGGCACCCGGATCAGGGCACCCGGCGAGCACCGCAGGAGCTTAGGCGAGAGGATCTCGGGCGAGGCCAGTCGGCACGTGCGTTGCTCATGATCTCGCGTGGCGACTCATCGGTGCACATCGTCGGCGTCAAAGCGAACGCCTGCGTCAAAGCGCAGCCGGCGCGGGCCCCGTCGGTTCCGATTGCCTGGCACGCTGACCAGACCTGGGCTACCGAGAGACGCCGTGCAGCTTCCGCATCTCGCCCCATGCCTCGTCGTTTTTGGCCTCACGGCCTGCTCATCCTCTGAATCGGCCCCGAGCGGCAGTGCGGCGGGGGTCGACGCAGGCGCCGGCGCGAGCAGCGCCCTCTCGGCCGACGGCACTCCGCCAGCGTGCACCGGTGCCACGGGCGGCGGCGCACTGCCAGCGCCGCGCGGCGACGTGGGAGGCGCCCTCGATCCGACGGGGCGCCGCTTCGTGATTTTCGGCGGTGACGTGACGGTTCCCATTTGTGGGCAATCGCCGACGCCGAAGTTCGATGCGGAGACTTGGGTGCTCGATGTGGCGTGTGGTGTATGGCGCTCCGTCCCCTCGGGCGCCGCTGCTCCGAGCGCGCGTGCGCGCCACGCCATGGCCACTGACGCCGCCCGCGGGCGAGCGATTCTCTTCGGCGGTCGGACGCGCCAAGGCGGCACTGCGTACACGCTCTTCGACGACGTCTGGGCCTTCGACTTCGCCGCCGAGTCCTGGTCGAAACTCGAGGTCTCGGGTAAGGGGCCGGCGCCCCGCGCCAACGCGGCCATGGCCATCGATGGCGACAGACTCGTGGTCTTCGGTGGCAACACGTCGACCAACGGGCTCAACTTCACGCCCAACAACGACGCCTTCGTGCTCGATCTAACGACGCTCGTTTGGTCCGCGCTCGGCAGCGGCCCCAAGCCACCGGCACGGCTCTTCCACGCCATGGCGATCGATGAGGCCGCGAAGGTCGCCTACGTCTATGGCGGCGGCGACGAGCAAGCCTTCACGGGACCGTTCTTGCGCGACACCTGGGCGCTAGACCTTGAGTCCGGCGCCTGGCGCGAGCTCAAGACGACGGGCGACGCGCCCGTTCCTCGCATCAACCACGGCGCCATGTTCGACAAGACCGACGGTGCCCTCGTCGTCTTCGGCGGTCACGACGACGGCAAGCTCGGCAACCAGAACGACGTCTACCGCCTCGACGTGGCGTCGGCGCGCTGGAGTCGGGTCGCTGGTGGTGACACCTACAAGAACCCGAGCACCGGGCAGTGCGATTTCCCGTCGGACTTCACCGCCATCGACAAGGCGGTCCCGGAGCGGCGGTCCGCTTTCGCCTTCGGCCCGCGCGCCGATGGACGCGGCTTCTTGGCGGCCTTTGGGAAGAGCGACTGCGGCGTCGTCGCCGACGCTTGGTGGTGGAGCTCCGGCCCGAGCGCCTGGAAAGCGCTCCGTGAAAATCCGATCGGCCTGTCGTGCGAGCGCGTCTCGACGACGTGCAAGAGTCTCTGCAACTAGAACGAGGGGGGGGAGCCGGTGAGCATCAAGTCCGCAACGTCTGCATTCCGCGTGGTC
Source organism: Myxococcales bacterium (assembly GCA_016703425.1). NCBI lineage: Bacteria > Pseudomonadati > Myxococcota > Myxococcia > Myxococcales > Myxococcales bacterium. The sequence goes on along the minus strand of JADJCA010000001.1, from coordinate 1,003,100 downwards.
GCGCTCTCGGCGCTCGCGCCCATGGCCTTCGCTTGCGACGAGACCGTGGAGGTGACCACGGATCCGGCCGAGATCGCGCTCGCGAAGCCCGAGTCGGGGCTGCAGCTCCAGACGCCCATCTTCGACGTGGCGCCGGGCACCGAGCGGCAACATTGTTACTGGTTCAAGCTGCCGAGCAACGTCGACATCGACGTCGTGAAGTTCGAGGTGCGCTACCTCACAGGCAGCCACCACATGAACCTCTTCCAGACCGACAAAGACTTCCCCGATGGCGACGGCGACTGCCTGCGCGGCGTCTTCTCGCCCATGGGCACCAACGGCTACAACCTCATCGTCGGCTCGCAGTCCGAGAGGCTCGATTGGACGCTTCCCGAAGGCGTCGCGTTCAAGATCAAGGCGCGAAAGCAGCTCATGCTGCAGACGCACTACGTCAACGCGGCGACGCAAGGGACGCCGCTCGGCAAGGGACGCGTCAAGATCAACCTCCACACGGAGCGCGACGCGTCGAAGATCAAGCACCACATGGGCACGGTCTTCGCGAACAACGTCAACATCGCCATCCCGCCGCGCGAGTCGCGGTCCTTCACCACGAGCTGCTCGATCCCGAGCGAGGTGAAGGTCGCTGCCTTGACGGGCCACTTTCATTCACGCGGCAAGACCTTCAGCATCAACCTCTCGCCCGATGGCGTGACCGCCAAGGACGAGCTCTACCGCTCGCGCGCCTGGGACGAGCCGCCCTTCAAGGTCTTGGACCCGCCGGCCGCGCTCCCCGCAGGCGGAGCGCTCCAATACACCTGCGACTTCACCAACCCCACCGACCGCGAAATCAAGTTCGGCCCCGAGGTCGAGAAGGATGAGCATTGCAACCTTTTCGCGTACATCTATCCCTGGGACGCGGACGAAGCCCGGTACTGCTTCTGAGGACCTCCGACCTGGTCCGGGCAGGGGCGACCTTGCGCGCCGGCGCCGCGGCGCTCGTCGGCGCTGCTGTCAGCGTGGTCGCTTGCACCTCCGACGGCCCGAACGATTCGGCCTGCGAGGCTACGCTCGTCGTGGGCGTCCAAGGGCAGCCGGGCCTTGCCGGCGTCGTTGCCGCGTACCGAACGTCGGCGACCGTGGACGGCGCCGTGCAACGCGCCGTCTACAGCGCCACCGGGCCCGACCCCATCTTTCCGAAGGAGCTCAGCCTCAAGGCGACGGGCGTCGGAAAGCGCCTCGACCTCCGCGTCGACGCTTACAACACACCCACGGTCACTGCGGAGCCCCAAGGGGGCGAGCCGGCGCCCGTCTTGACTCGCATCCTCAACGCGCCGTTCGTCTGCGGGCAGACGCGCCTAGTCCGCGTGCGCCTCGAGGCGCAGTGCCTCGTCGCTGGCTACCCTGGCGCCTTCGGTCCCTCATGCACCGCGCCGCAGAGCTGCGTCTCGGGCCGCTGCATCGACGGGACGCTCCTTGCCGACGACCTCGAGCCCTACGCGGAGAACTGGGCGCAGGACTCGGCGGACGCCTGCAAGCCGCCCGGCGGAGGCACCCCCGAGGTCATCTTGGGAACGGGCCAGACCGACTTCCACTCGCTCACGCCAGGGCCCATGAAGCCGGAGAAAGGTCCGCAGGGCGGCCACCACCTGTGGATCGCCGTGCGCATGAAGAACCTGAAGCAGTCCGGCTCCACCACGACCATCACGGGCGTGCAGCCGGATACGGGACTCAAGGTGCCGGTGACGAGCTTCGTCTTCACCTTCGACCGCGATGAAGGTGGATACTGCAAGCTCTTCGGCCTGCGTTACCAGCTCGACAACGCCGAGGCCCCCGTGGAGAAGTTCTTGGGCAAGCCCCTCGACGTCACCGTCGAGGTGCGAGACCAGCAGGGCGTCACGGCGAAGGCCACGGCGCGCATCGACGTGGCCGACTCGGTCGTCGTGCCAGCGGGCCTTTGATCACTTCATGCCCGAGAGGTGCACGACGTACCACTCGCCGCGCCATGAGATGAGCGACTTGATGGGGATGGTGCGCTCGCGGCCTCCGAGCTCGTAGCGAAGCTTCGAGCCGAAGACCCGGTAGTAGCCGAGACGGTTGTACTCCTCGCCGGGCTCGACCCAGCGGGCCCGCTCGTCGGGGACGTCGATGGCGATGAAGCGCGCGGTCTCGGCGCGGGCTCCGAGCTGCACGTGCAGATCGCGGATGTCGCGATCGAAGGCTGCCAAGAGACGCCGCTTGTAGTCGGCGCCTGGATTCGTGACAGCCTTCACTTGCTCGTACGCGGGCAGGGGAAAGAACGCCGGGTGAGCCTTCAGAGGGGCGTCTTCGCGGATCGCGTCGAAGAGCGCTGACACGCGCGCCGTGAACGCCGCGCTCGTGGCCGACGGCCGGTCGCGCGTCTGCCCGGCGTCGCGGTCGTCGGCGGTTGCGTCGGCGGTTGCGTCGGCGCCCTTCGCCGAGGTCCCCCCCTCCGGCGCTGGAGGCGGCACAAGGGAAGGGGAGGTCCCGGCGTCGTGGACGCGAGGGCCGGAGGACGGGGCCGACGCCCGAGCCTCGGTGACCGCCGCGAGCGGTTGCGCCGCCGCATCTCCCGAGAACGAGGGTGGTTCGCGGTGCGAGCAGCCGCTCAGCAGGAGGCCTGTAAGGCACGGCCAGATTGGGCGTTTAGCGAGGCGAGGGCGCTCGCGCCGACGAATCAATTGACGGTCCATGAGCGAGGCCTGTACCAATATCGTCCTTCGGAGGATTTCCGCATGCGCATTGCTCGAGCTTTTGCTGGCCTCGCCGCTCTCTCGCTGTCCCTCGTGGCTGCCGCTTGCGGTTCCAAGAACGAACCCCAGCCGCTGATGGCCGGCGGCTCGGCCTCCGCGGGCTATCCGCAACAGGGCTACCCGCAGCAAGGTTATCCCCAGCAGGGCTACCCGCAGCAGGGTTACCCGCAACAACAAGGCTACCCGCAGCAGGGCGCTCCCCAGACGATGCCCCAAGGTGCGCCGCAAGGAGCCCCCGCCGGCGCGCAGATGGCGACGCCCGGTCCCTTGGCCTTCCCCTGTCAGAACGACTCGACCTGCGGCCTCGCGCGTTGCAACACCCAGTTCGGCAAGTGTGCCTTTCCTTGCCAGTCGGCCGTCGACTGCGTGCAAGGTGCATCTTGCAACACGATGACCGGCTTCTGCCTCCCCGGCGGCGCCACGCCCTGACGCGACGCCCCGCCGCGCTGACACGCGGCCCCAAAGCTCTGTGACCGACGAGCGTCTCTCGCGCTGTAGCGGGAGACGCCTCGTCGTCGGGCCTCGTTCCCGGCGGCCGCTCGATGCGTCAGCGGCCCTGGAAGTTGCCCGCGCGCTTCTCAAGGTAGGCGGTCATGCCCTCCTTGGCGTCTTCGCTCGCGAAGAGCTCTGCTTGAAGCTCACGTTCGAGCGCGAGGCCCTGTTCGAGGGAGCCCTCGAGGCCGCTTTGGACGGCGCGCTTGATGCGCCCGACGGCGAGCGGCGCGCCGCGCGGCGGCGTGAACTGGTGCCCGTAGTCGCTCACCTTGCGCATGAAGGCTTCGAGTGACTCCTCGTCCCAGAGCTTGTTCACGAGGCCGAGCGAGAGGGCTTCGCCGAAGCCGACGTTGCGCCCCTCGACCATGAGCTCGATGGCCTTGGAGCGACCGATGAGGCGTGCCAGCCGTTGCGTACCGCCGGTGCCTGGCAGGACACCGAGGTTGCGCTCCGGTAGGCCGATGCGGAAGGGGCCTTGCCTCGCGATCCGCATGTCGCAGGCGAGCGCGATCTCGAGCCCGCCGCCGACGGCGTGGCCGTTCAGCGCGGCGATGCAGAGCTTTGGCGTTTGCTCGAGCCGCTGCAACGTCTCGTTGGCGTGGAGGCAGAAGTAGTATTTGAAGCTCGGATCCGCCTCGCGAAGCATGTTGATGTTCGCGCCGGCGGAGAAGAACTTCTCGCCGTGGCCCGTGATGACGATCACGTGCACGTCGTCGTCGAAGCGGGCTTCGAGGATGCACGCGTCGAGCTCCTTGAACATCTCGTGCGTGTAGGCGTTGACCGGAGGATCGTTGAGCGTCAGGAGCGCGACGCCTTTGTCGGTCGAGTAGTTGACGAGCGTACCCATGAAGTTCCCTGCGTTCTCGCGTGGCTTCGCGCCAGTTGGGGGACGCCACGGTACACGACTCGCGGCGCCGCTGGCGAGCGTCGGCCCGAAGACCCACATCGGCGCCACGGCGTCGTCGGGCCATGGCACCTGGCGCCGTTCGAATCGGGCCCTATGCTTCAGAGGATGGGGCTTGAGAGGACGGGACTTCTGTACGGTGCGGAAGCGGCTCCGCCCCAACGCTCGTCACTCCCACGAATCGCTGGCGTCGCGCTCCTGCTCGGATTGTGGGCGGCGGCGCTGGCAACCGCCGCGGTCCGCTTCGACGGCGCCTTTGTCCCGCCGGCCCGCATCGCACCAGCGGCGGCCCCGCCGGAGGCACCGCCCGAGCCGAAGGTGCCGAGCGCCGACGAGTCCTACGAGCCGTGTCCCGTCTAGAGCTGGGGCACTCGCCTCGGCCACTCGCCACTCCCCTCGAGCCGCCCGCCGCGCTATGGTGCGCGCGATGTCTGAAGTTCGCCAAGAGATCAAGGAGCTCATCGTCAAGGAGCTCAACCTCGAAGGCCGTGAGCCTTCCTCCATCGAAGACGAGGCGCCGCTCTTTGGGGAGGGCCTCGGCCTCGACTCGCTCGACGCGCTTCAGCTCGCCATGAGCATCGAAGAACGGTTTGGTGTTCGAATCCCCGAGGGTGACGAGGCACGACCCATCTTTCGGTCCGTCGCCTCCCTCGCGGAGTACGTGACCGCCAAGCGCGCCGGCTGAGTAGCGCGATGGTGGATGTGGAAGCGCGCGTCTTCGTCACCGGCATCGGGCTCGTGACCCCGCTAGGCCCGGCGCGCGACGCGACGTTCGCGGCCCTCGTCGACGGCGCCCGAGGCATAAGGCCCGTCACGTTCTTTGACACCACGGGTCAACGCGCGGCGCTCTGCGGCACCATCCCCGAGCTCAAGCTTCCCAGCGACGATGCGGGCGCCGGCGTTGTGTGGTCGCGAACGAGCGCGCTCGCCCTGGCCGCGGCCCGCGAAGCGATGCACCACGCGGACCTTCCGCCAGCCGGTCTGAAGGTCGGTCTCGTCGTCGCGGGAACGACCGGCGGCATGTTCGAGACGGAGGCGCACCTCGCGGCGCTCCACGAAGATCCGTCGCGTGACGACGCGCTCCTCGAGCTTCTGACGCACCCGCTCTCGGCGACCGGCGACAGCCTTCACCGAGCGCTCGGGCCCTTCGAACGCGTGCGCACGTTGTCGACGGCTTGCTCCGGCGGCGCCAACGCCATGATCCTCGCCGCGAGCTGGCTCTTGTCCGGTGAGCTCGATGTCGTCGTGGCCGGCGGCAGCGACGGCTTGTGCCGCCTCACGCTGAGCGGGTTCAACGCCCTCGCGGCCGTCGACCCGGAGCTGTGTCGTCCCTTTGACCGAACGCGCCGCGGCCTCAACGTTGGCGAGGGCGCCGGCTTCTTGGTGCTCGAGCGCAGCGACGTGGTGCGGCGCCGCGGGGCCCGCGTCTACGCGGAGCTCGCCGGTTGGGGGCTCGGCTCGGAGGCGCACCACATCACCAACCCCGAGGCCTCGGGACCCACGGCGGCGCGTGTCATCACGGAGGCCATCCGGCGCGCCGGCATCGGACCGGAATCGGTCGACTACGTGAGCGCCCACGGGACCGGTACGCCGCTCAACGATCCGATGGAGTCGGCGGCGCTGCGGCAGGCGCTCGGCGCCGAGGTCGAGCGCGTCCTCGTCTCGAGCTCCAAGGGCCAGATGGGCCACACGCTCGCCGCCGCCGGGGGCATCGAAGCGGCCATCTCGGCGCTCGTCGTCGAACGCCAGACTGTCGTTCCAACGGTCGGACTCTCCGACGTCGATCCGGCCTGCGCACTGAACCATGTCTTCGAACGCGGACGGCCCGCACCCGTGCGCGCCGTGCTCTCCAACTCGTTTGGCTTCGGCGGCATGGACTCGGCCCTCGTCTTCACGACCCCCGAGCTCGGGCCGCCCAAGCGGTGGGCGCGGCGCGCGGTCGTCGTGACGGGCGCCGCAGCGCTCACGCCGGCGGGGCTCTTTGGTGCCACCACGACCGCCGACTCGGTGCTCAAAGAGGGAGCGCCGGGCCCGCGGATTACGAGGGATCTCACCCTCGGCCTCGATCTCGCGAGGGCGCGACGCCTCGACCGGCCCGCTCGCGTTCAAGCGGCCGTCGCCATCGAAGCCCTTCGCGGCGCGTCGCTCGACGGCAAGGGAACGACGCTTGGCCTGGTGATGGGCAGCTGCTTCGGGAGCCTCGACGCGTCGGCGGCCTTCATGCACCGCGTCTTCGAGCGCGGGCCTCGCTTCGCGAGTCCAGCGGACTTTCCCAACCTCGTGCCGAGCTCTCCCGTTGGCCACGTCTCGATCTACCTCGGCATGGAGGGCCCCTCGCTGGCGGCCGCCGACTACACGACGAGCGGTGAGGGCGCCGCCCTCATGGCGATGGAGCTCGTCGAAGCGGGGCTCGCCTCGGCGGTGCTCGGCGGAGCCTTTGAGGAGGAGAGCCGCATCGTCGAGCGGCGGCTCTCGGTCCTTCAGGCGAGGCATGGCGAGGCGGCGCGGCCTCGTGCCGAGGGGGCCGGTGTCGTGCTCTTCGAGGACCGAGAGGCGGCGGAGGCGCGAGGCGCCAAGATCATCGCGAAGGTCGCCCAGCGCAGGAGCTATCGCGCCACCTCGCTCGCCGACGCGGCGACGCTCGTCACGCGCGTCGAACCGCCGGCGGCGGAGGGGCGCGCGTGTGTTGTCGTGCCGCACCGCGATCCCGAAGTCATGACCGCGCTCGAAGGCAGCGCTTGGCGTCACGCGGAGGTGCGAGCCTGCGACGGTGCGGGCGGAGAGCACGAAGCCCTCGGCGCGGTGGCGCTCGCGGGCGCCGTGTCGCTGTTCCTGGGCGGCTCCGTTGATGAGGTGTTGTTCTTCTCGGCGACGATGGACCGCGCCTACGCGCTCCGCCTGGTTCGTCCATGATCGGCGCGGCGGCGCTCACGCTCGCGACGGCGGCTATGTGCCTCGGCGCCGCAAGGCCTGCCGCGAACGCCCCCTTTGTCGCGGTGGAGCAGGCCGGGTGGTCTCTCGCCCGCGCCGAGCTCGCGCGGTGGCGCCGCGATGTTCCCGGAAAGCCGCACGTGACGCTCATTCACGTTCGGGCGCGCGGTCCGGCGGGAACAAGCTTTGAAGGTCGCGGCGCCGTGGCGGTGGCTCCGGGCCGTGCCCTTCGCATGATCCTGGTCGGGCCCGCGGGCCGCACCGCCCTCGACCTGTGGGCCGACGATCGTCGGCATCGCGTTTCCGTCCCGGACCTCGACGTGGTGGAGTCGGGGACTGGGGAGGCGCGATTTCCCGTGGCGCTCCTGCGCGATCTCTTGGTGGAGCCCTTTGCGGGTCGCCTCCTCGCCGCGGGGCGCCGCGGCGACGAGCGCGTCTTTGTCCTTCGCCGCGAAGGTCCCCGCGCGCGCGCGCTCGAGGTTCGCGTGCGGCCCGAAGGTGGCGGCAAGAATCGCTACACCGTCGCGCGCCGCGATGCGCTTGATGGCCAGTCGGTGACGTGGCGCGGCGTGCGCGCGTGGCCGTCGGTCGGTGACGAGCTCGTGGTCCGTCATCCAAAGATGGGCGTCGAGCTTCGCGTCGAGCTCGAAGCGCTCTCGCAAGAAGCGCCCGACGCGGCCGCGTTCGATGAACCCTTGGGCGGAGCATGACCGCGGCCATCCTGTCTTTTGGCGCGATTTCCGTGCTCGGCGAGGGGGCAGAGGCCGTGCCCATGACCCTCGGTGAAGCGGCGCCTGTCGGCATCGCCATCGACGAGCACCTCGCTTCGCGGGCCCTTGCGAGGCCGCTCGCGGCCCGCGTTGCCCTTGCCCCAGAAGGCGCCGGCCGCAGCGCGTGGCTTCTAGAGCGCGCGCTCACCGCCTGCGTTCGGTCGCTCGAGCGCGAGCTGCCCGAGTGGCGGTCGCTTCGCGTGGGCCTCGCGCTCGGGACGTCGTGTGGCGCAGAGCTCGCGGCGGAAGACGTGCTCGTGTCGTTGCTGGCCGCGCCGGGGCCCTCCATCGATCCCGAGACGCTCGCGGGAACCACCTATTTTGCGCCCGTATGTCGCTCCCTTCGCGCCTTGGACCTTTCGCCGTCACCCGCCACCTTGGTCCTCACGGCGTGCGCGGCCAGCACGATCGCCGTCGGCATGGGCCTGCGGTGGCTCGCGCGAGGGGCTTGTGACCTGGTCCTTGCTGGCGGCTTTGACGAGGTCGGGGCCTTCGTGGCGTCGGGCTTCGAGGCGCTTCGCGCAACGACGGGCACCAATCCGCCGCGACCGTTTCAACAGGGCCGCGATGGGATGTCGCTCGGCGAAGGCGCCTGCGTGATGGCCCTCGCGCCGGCGAGCCGTCACCGACATGCCATGGCGTTCGTGACAGGGTTCGGAGCGTCGGCCGACGCGGGGCACCTCACCGCTCCCGATCGAGAAGGCGCTGGGCTCGTTCGCGCCGCACAGGCGGCGCTCGCGGAAGCCACTCGCGGTCGCGGGTCGCCGGCGGCGGTCGACTTCATCAGCGCGCATGGGACGGCGACTCCGTACAACGACGCCGCCGAGGCCGCGGCGCTAAGGACGGTGCTCGCGCCGCAACGGGGCGGCGCCCTGCCGGTGCTCCATGCTCTCAAAGCACAGATCGGTCATACGCTCGGCGCCGCGGGCGCGCTCGAAACACTCTCCGTCGCGCTGGCCATGCGCAGCGGTGTCTTGCCTGCCACGCCGCTCTCGGGGCCTCTCGACGACGACGTTCCGGCGCGCGTCCTCGGCGTCACCGAAGCGGGTGCACCAAAGGTCGCGCTCAAGCTGTCAGCGGCCTTTGGCGGAGCCAACGCCGCCCTCGTCATCGAGTCGTCGGCCGCCCCCGCGCTCGCGCCACCGCGCTCGGCTCGGCGCGTTTTCGTGGGACGAGCGGTCATCGAACGCCGCGCGCCTTCAGCACCGGAGCTCGCCAAGCTCCTGGGCCGTGAGATCGAACGCGTGGCCCGCATGGACGGGCTCGTGCGCCTCGGCGTCGCGGCGGCCGCCGCGCTCGTTGGGGCCGCAGACCCTTTGCGACTGGCAGGCGCCGGCATCGTCGTCGGCCATTCGCTCGCGGCGCTCGAGACCAATGCGATCTTTGCCACGCGGCTCTGCGAGCGAGGGCCCCGCGGCGTGGAGCCCCGTCGCTTCCCGTACACCTCGCCGAACGCCGTTGCCGGAGAGTGCGGGTCGCTCTTCGGATGGACCGGGCCCGGCGTCGCCCTCGGCGGCGGATTGCACGGCGCCGTCGAAGCGCTCGCCGTCGCCTACGAGCTCGTGAGCGCCGGTGACGCCGATCGCATCGTCGTCCTCGCCGTCGACGAAGGGGGGCCCGCCACGACGCGCTTCACCGCCGGATTCCCATGGGCGCACCGCCTGGAGAGCGGCGCCCTCGCGGTGCTCGTTTCGGCGTCACCGGAAGACGCGGTGGCTGAGCTGCGCGACGTGACGACCGGCATCGGTCGTCCCGCCGACGGAGCCAGCGCCATGGGGCCTTTGGGTCACGCAGCGCTCTCGTCCTTGGCGGACGGATCGGGGCGCCTTCCCAGGACCCTTGAGGCGGCGTGCCCCTTTGGTGGCTTTGCGCGGGCTGACCTCGCAGCGTTCGACTGACAGTTTGCGCATCGCGGGCCGGCGCCGGGACGCTTCTTGCCAAATCGTCACACGAGGCGCTTCGAGGGCCCGAAGGAGCGAGAGCGATTGACGATTGTCGCCGCAGAAGGCTACCGTCGCTGCCGTTGAGCCGGCCCATCTCACTCCAATCGGCCGGGAACGATTCTCGCAAGGGCCCCTTGGCGATGCGCTCCTACCTACCTTCCGTTCTCGCGCTGGCCCTGGGCCTCAGCGTCCTTTCGGGCTGTTCGAAGACGTTCATCCCGAACACCGACGTCGAGGACACGAGCGACAACCGACGCATCGTGAAGTTCTGCGAGGAGTACCGCCACGCTGTTGAGGAGAAGAACGTCGGCAAGATCCTCGGCCTCGTGAGCCCGCGCTACTTCGAAGACGGCGGGAACACGAAGGACGACGACGACATCGACTACGAAGGTCTGAAGCAGTTCCTCACAGGGAACTTCGCCAAAACCGAAGGCATCCGTTACGAGATCCGTTACCGGCGAGTCACCGTCACGCCCTCGAGCCGCGTGTACATCGACTACACGTTCTCTGCGAGTTGGCGCATTCCCGGTGTGAAGGCCGAGGAGTGGAAACACGCCGTCGCGGACAACCGCCTCGAGCTCGTGCCCGACGGCGAGAGCTACAAGATCGTCGCAGGCCTCTGATCGGCGCACGTCCGCGGCGGCGACCTAACGCGCCCCGGACAGCGATTGGCGCGGCGCCGTCGTTCGTTTGTTATCGTGTGGGCCATGGCCCAGCGGCCGCCGGGGACCACGACTACACGCGACATCCGCATGGAGGTTGCGGGGTACCGCATCGTCGACGTGCTCGGCGACGGCGGCAACGCTCGGCCCGCGCCGACCCAGCTGCGGCGAAGAGCTCGTGCGCGTCTCGCTGTATGTCGTCGAGTCGGGGGTGCCCAGGGCGCAGGCGGCCGACGACAACGCAGGTGACGGGACCGTGGCGCAGTGTGTGGCAAACCGCATGCGCGCCGCCGCGCCGGCGTATCCGCCCGGTGGGCCAAAGAACGCGGCCGGCGAAACCAGGGCCGTCGTTACGTTTCCGGTGCAGCCTGCAGCCCAAGAGGAATCGCTGAGCTGCTTTGCAGCGACTTGCGCCGACGCTACGGGCTGTCGGTCCCGGCGTCGGTCGCCGCGACGGTAGCATCCGCCGTGGGGGCGGGAGCAGGAGCCGGTGGCACGAGCCAGCCGCACGCTGCCGTCGTCTCCGGCGCCTTCACGACGTCGCACGTGCCCACGTTGATGGCGTCAACGCAGGCCTGCACCTGCGTGGGCCCCGGATCTTCCGCGACGAGCCCATGGAGGCAGGCCTCGCGGTAGTAGCGAATGCAACCTTCGACGGCCGCCGTCTCACCCGCGCCGACGAAGCGATAGAAGCCCAGATCGACGCCGCAGGCTGTGGCCCGGCGGCACCGCGACTCTTCGATGCGTCGGCAGCTGTCGATGCCGCGCGCGTCGGTGCCGCAGGCACCGAGGACGATGCCGAAGAAGAGCGGTAGCCACGCGGCGCGGTGCATGCCCTTCGCGATACACAACGCGCCGGCTTGGGAGCAAGTTTCCGGCGCAACGGCCCGCGCGAGCACGTTCCCTCGGCCAGCGTGTTGCTCTACGGTCTCTCGGTGCCCACGCTGGTCCTTGCGGCAGGTCTAGGAACGCGCCTCAAGCCGTTGACCGATGAGCTCCCCAAGCCGCTCGTTCCCATAGGCGACAAGGCAGCGATCTTCCATGCGCTCGATCGGACACGCGGCCACGGCCCCGTGGTGGTTAACGCGCATCATTTCCAGGACGCGCTCACAGCAGCCCTCGCGGTAGAGCCGCTGGTGCAGATCTCCCGCGAGGCGGAGCTTCTCGGAACGGCCGGCGGCCTCGCGCACGCCAGCTCGCTCTTGGGCGAAGGCGACGTCCTCGTTTGGAACGCCGACATGATGACGGCGCTGGATGCCGACGCCCTGTGGGCCGCGCACGCCGGCGGGCACGCGTCCGCGACGCTGGCGATCCGCCCCCGCGAGCGCGGCGCCGGAAACGTCGGCGTAGACGACCTGGGGCGCATCGTTCGGCTGCGCGGGGAGCGGCTCGGCGGTGAGGAGCGGCGCGGAGGGGAGTTCTTGGGCATTCACGTCTTCGGTCGCGGCCTTCGGGCAAGACTCCCGGCGCGAGGCTGCCTCGTCGGCGACGTCTACATCCCGTTGGGGCGGGCAGGGGCTGTGCTGAACGCTCACGAGACGACGATTCCCTTTGAGGATGTGGGCAGTCTTGCCTCGTATTTGAAGGCCAACCTGAGCTGGCTCAACACGCGAGGCCTTACGTGCATGGTGCACACACAAGTGCCCGCCGCCGTTGATGTTGGCGAGGGCGTCATCCTTCCTGCCGGCGTGACCGTCTCCGGCGCGGGGCGCCTCGAGCGAATCGTGGCATGGCCCGGTGCGTCCGTCGTCGCGCCGCTCTGCGACGCGGTCGTGACGCCGAGGCAAGTCGTGCGCGTGCGCGAGCCAGTCGCGCCTCCCGGGGCTCGATGAGCTCCGTGGTCATCGAGACGTCGTGGCGCACGAGCGCGGCCGCGCTCGCCGAGCGGCTCCGCGACCGACCGGGCCTGTTCGTGCTCTCGTCGTCACCGGTCCAGCAGGCCTCGGCGGCCGATGTGGAGGCCTCCTTCGTGGGGGCCGATCCGGTGGAGCGTTCTACCTCGCTCGCCCCGCCCGATGTGCGTGACGCGCGGAGCTGGGCCGGACGTCGTGCGGCGCCGCGATGGGTTGGCCTCGTCCCGTACGAATCGCAGCGCTTCGAGCGAGCGAGCTACGTGACCCCGGAGACGCGCCCTCCGCCGATTGTGTGTGAGCCCTGCTGGCTTCGCTACGACGCGGTCTTCCGCATCGATCACGCGACGGGCGTCGTCGCCGTGGAAGCCGATAGCCAGGCTGCTGCCGACGGTCTCCTGGCCCGCGCGGCACCGGCTCCCGCGTCGCCGATGCCGTTTCGTGTTGGCACGCCGTCGTGGAGCGACGACGACGAGGCCCACGCCTCCAAGGTGCGCGCGGTGCTCGACTGGCTCTTTGCCGGCGACGCCTACCAGGTCAACCTCGCGCGCCGAGCCACCTTCGCCTTCGAAGGCGACGCGCTCGCGTTTTTCGCTGCGCTGTCGCGCGCTGCGCCAAGCCCCTTCGAGTTCTTTCTCGACGCCGGCGCGTACGTCGTCGCCGGCGCGAGCCCGGAGCTGGCGCTCGATTGGTCTGGCGCCGAGCTTCGGACGTGTCCCATCAAGGGCACGCGCGCGCGGCACCGACGCGGTGAGCGACGCCCTTCTCCGCGCCGACCTGGAGGGCAGCGAAAAAGAGGGCGCGGAGCTCACGATGGCCGTCGACCTGCACCGCAACGATCTCGGCAAGATCGCCTGCCTCGGCTCGGTGCGCGTTCTCGGCGCGCCGACCATCGTGTCCGGTCGCACGGTCATGAGCCGCATCGCGGAGGTCCGCGCGCGGGTCGCTTCGGACAAGGGCCTCGCTGAAATTCTCGAAGCCCTCGTTCCTTTTGGGAGCGTGACGGGAGCTCCCAAGATCCGGGCCATGGAGATCATCCGCGCGTTGGAGTCGGCGCGACGCGGCCTATACACGGGCGTCATCGGCACCGTGCGCCGCGACGGCGGCGCGACGCTGGCGATGGCCATTCGAACGGCCGTCATCGACCGCGCCGAAGGCCTCGGGGAATACTTCGCCGGCGGCGGCATCGTGATTGGCAGCGAGCCGGCGGCCGAAGCCCTCGAGACACGTTGGAAGGCCGAGCAGTTGCTCCGCGTCAGCGGCTGAGCGGCGGCCCTTTCCGTCGAGGCGTCGGCGGAAGCCCCTATCCGCGGAAGGGAGAGCGCCTCGGGAACGGCTCCGGCGCCCGTCTTCCGCGTTTGTTCGGCGGCCCGCACGTTGTAAGGACAAGCGATGAGCGCGAGTGTGGTGGAACGGGTTCGGGCATCGCTTGGGGTAGCTCTCCACGGACTCGCGGCGAAGGGCGCCCTCGGCGACGACGCCGCCTCAAAACTTGCGGCACCTCAAGGGGCGTCGCCGTTCTCCGTGGAGCGGCCCAAGCGCCCCGAGCACGGCGATTTCGCGACGAACATCGCCATGGTCTTCGCCAAGCGCCTCGGCATGGCGCCGCGTGCCCTCGCGGAGCTCCTTCAGCGGGAGCTCGCAAGCCAAGGCGGCGTGATCGCGTCGGCGGAGATCGCCGGCCCCGGCTTCATCAACCTGAGGCTCGCGCCGTCGGCGTTCCACGAAGCGCTCGCGTCGATCCTCGCCGCGGGCGTCGGTTACGGCCGCATGCCGTCGGGCGTCGGCGAACGCGTCAACCTCGAGTTCGTCAGTGCCAATCCGACCGGTCCCATCAACGTGGCCTCGGGCCGCAACGCCATCTTTGGCGACGCCGTCGGCCGGCTCCTCGAAGCCTCGGGCGCGCGCGTGACGCGTGAGTATTACATCAACGATTTCGGCAACCAGGTTCGCCTCTTCGCCGACAGCGTCGCGGCCGCCGCCCGTGGTGAGCCGACCCCCGAGAACGGCTACCAAGGCGAATACGTCGGCGAGCTGGGCCTGTTCTTGAAGGCGCACTACCCGGAGACCTTGGCCGATCCGGAGGCGCTCTGCCGCACGTGCATCACGTGGATGCTTCGGGGCATCGACGGCTCGAAGTCCATGCCCGGCATTCGTCGCACGCTCGCCCTCCATCGGCGTGAACTTCGACGTCTGGTTCAGCGAGGAGTCGCTCCATCGCTGGGGCGCCGTTCGCGCCGCGCTCTCGCAGCTGGAGCGCGACGGCTACCTGCTCAAGAAGGACGGGGCGGTCTTTTTCACGGCGAAGGAAGCCCCAAAGCCGGCCCAGTACAAGGCCGGCGAGGTGTTGGCCACGACTCTCGCCGACGACAAGGATCGCGTTGTGCAGAAGTCGGACGGGGCCTACACCTATTTCGCGAGCGACATCGCGTACCACGCCGACAAGATTGGCCGCGGCTACGACCGGCTCATCACGGTCCTCGGCGTCGATCACCACGGCTACGTGGCCCGCGTCAGAAACGCGCTCACGGCGCTCGGTTTGCCGAGCGATCGCTACGAGGCCTTGCTCTACCAGCTCGTCTACATCTACCGCGATGGTGCCGTCGTCAAATCCTCCAAGCGCGCCGGCACCTTCGTGACCATCGAGGAGGTCGCCGACGAGATCGACGAGGCGGCGGGACGCCTTGGTGCCGGCAGCGATGCGCTTCGGTTCTTCTTCTTGCTTCGCACGGCCAACTCGAACGTGGATTTCGACATCGACCTCGCCAAAAAGAAGAGCCTCGATAACCCGGTATTTTACGTGCAATACGGCCACGCGCGGCTCTCGTCGATCCTTCGCAAGGCCGAGTCCATGGGCCTTGCCAGCGAGGCCGTCTCCGCCGACGGGTGGAAGTCGCTGGTGCACGCCGACGAGCTGGCCATCGCGTCGCGCCTCGCCGAATACCCCGAGGTCGTGGCGAACGCCGCCGCCGCGCGCGAGCCGCACCGCATCGCCTTTTACGTTCAGGAGCTTGCGCGGGAGTTTCAGAGCTACTTCACGCGCCTCAAGGCCGATCCGATCCTTCCGCCCGACTCGCTTCGGCGCGAAGAAGGATGGGAGGGCCGCTGGGACTTTCCTAAGACGGCCGCGCGGTTGGCTTGGATTCAGGCGATCCGCATCGTCTACGCGAACGCGCTGGCGCTCCTCGGCGTCTCCGCTCCGGAGCGCATGGATCGGCCCGCCGACGCCGCGCTCGTCGAGGGCGAGCCCGTCTGAGGCAGGCGTCTATCGCCCGAGAACTTGTGGTCGAGAACTTGTCCCAGAGGGGGCCTTCCGTGCGTAATCGCGCGGAGGCAACCCGATGGAGCAAGGTGCGGTTCGCAATCTCGAGCAGATCCAGGAGTCCGATGGCGGCGGACGAGCGGGGAAATTTTTCGCGCTCGCGCTCGTGGGCCTTGGTGGCGCCGCGATCGTGTTTGCCGCGGTGGCACTGAGCGGCCGAAAGACACACGCTGCCGTGGTCTCCGATCCGCTCGGCGAGCTCGTGGCGCTGAAAGGCAAAGCTGCGCCGGCGAGGACCGAGATCACGCCTGAGGACGTGACCTTTCCGGGAATCCTGAGCGACAAGGACAGCCCCACGACGGCCCTCGCGGCGATTCGTTCGCCGAGCTCCGCGAAGCGCGGCGACGCGCTCGACCCGAAAGGCTCGGCCCCTGGTACGACCAACACCACGAGCGCCGTGCTGAACGTGCCACCGCCGACCGATCGCCTGCCCGTCGTCCCGCTCCCCGCCAAAGCCGTCCTCGACCCGTCACCCGTCGTCACCAAGCCGCGCGACACGCTCACCAAGGCGGCCGCCGAGTCCGCGGCCACAGCCTCGTCGCAGGGCCCGTCGGCGGCGGCCGGGCGCGAAGGTGGCTACCAGCTCCAGATCAGCTCGTTCCGTAGTCAAACGGAGGCGAACCTCTTCGCCGAGCAGCTGCGGGCGCGCGGTCACAAGGCGCACGTCTCGGAGGCCACGGTGCAGGGCAGGGGAACCTGGCACCGCGTCCGCGTCGGGCCCTTTCCGTCGCAGCAGGCGGCCACCTCGTACCGCGCCACCTTCGAGTCGAAGGAGCACGTGGTGCCGTTCGTGGTCACGCCCACCGGGAAGTAGCCGTCGCGGGTACAAGCGCGCCCCATCCAAGCGGCTGAAATCACGCAGGATTGCGTGATTCGGTGGCGCCCCAAGAAATCGACCGCGCGCTGTCATACGCGTGAGGGGGCTCACGCCACAGAGGGCAACCTTGGAGGTTGCTCAATGAATTCCGTCTCTCGCGCTTGGGCCCACGCCCGCTCCGCTCGGCTCGTCGTCTCGCTCATGGCGTGCGTGGCTCTCGCCTTCGCCGCCACCGGCTGCTCGCGCGCGGAGGCGCCGGCATCGCGACCCGCCGCCGCCGCGGCTGCGACGGCGGAGCCGTCACCGGCACAGGATCGGCCCAAGCTGACCGGCCCGGCCTTCACCACGCCAGCCTTCATCACGCCAGCCTTCATCACCACTGTGCGTCTGACGTTGGCGGTGGCCTCGGTCCCCGATGCGACCTCGAAGCTTCGGGAGGCTTCGGCGCGCTTCGGTGGGCACGTGGCGCAGCTCAGCGCCAGCGGCGACGGGTCTGGCGCGCGGCAAGATCAATCGGCGAGCTTGGACCTGCGGATCCCTTCGGAGCGCGTGCACGCCTTCGTGAGCGAGGTCTCGCGCCTCGGTGACGTGACCTCTGAAGACGAGCGCGTCGACGACGTCTCGGAGGAGCGCGCCGATCGGCACGCTCGGCTCGCCAACGCTCGCGCCGAGGAGAAGCGGCTCTTGGAGCTGCTCGACAAGCGCACCGGCACGCTCGCCGACGTGCTCGCCGCCGAAAAGGAGCTCGCTCGGGTTCGCGAGACGGTGGAGCGCTACGAGGCGCAAGCGGCGGCGCTCGAGGGCAAGATTGCGCTCGCGACGGTGCACGTGTCGCTCGTCACCAGCTCGTCTGCCAAGGCCACGGGGGCCGGCGCGCGCGTGGCCCAGGCGGCCCGCGACGGCGTGCGCCACGCGAGCACGGTCACCATCGGGCTCGTCGCGCTCTTCGCGGAAGCGGGGCCGACGCTCTTCGTCCTCTTACTCCTCGTGGGGACCTTCGCCCTGGTGGTCCGGGCAGCGTTCCGCATCACGCGTCGCAAGCTCGTTCGTTGACCGAACTCCGACGGCCATGACAGCCTCGACTCCGCTTTGCACGACGAGCGCCCGAGCCCGAGCCCGAGCCCAGAGGCGGTGCCGCGCGAGGCCCTCGCGTCGCTCCACGAGGCGGCCTACGGTTGGGCCCTCGCGTGCGCCGGGCGACGCTCGAGCGACGCGACGGACATCCTGCAAAACACCTACGAGCGCATCCTTTCGGGCCGCGCGCGCTTCGAAGGACGTTCGACGCTCAAGACCTGGCTCTTCGGCATCATTCGTCTCGTCGCGCGCGAACACGCGAGGCGCCGCGTCGTGCAATGGCTCTTTCCCGAGCGCGCGGCACAGTCCGCCGTGCCTCCTTCCGCCGCGTCGCCCGAGTCGGCCGCTGCGGCCGCCGAGCAGCGACGTCGCATCGTGGCGGCCCTCGCCGAGTTGTCGCCGCGGCAACGAGAGGTGGTTCACCTGGTCTTCTATGAGGATCTGACGCTCGAGGAAGCCGCGCTCGTGATGGGCGTCTCCGTCGGGTCGGCGCGTGTTCACTACGATCGAGGAAAGAGGGAGATGGCGATCTTGCTTGAGAGACGAGGGTTCGAACGATGAGTCAGGACGACGACCGCTCCGCCCCGGACGCTCGCGTGCGTCGCGCGATGCATGCCCTGCGCGACGGCGATCGCCAACAAGCGCCGCCCTTCGACGCGATGTGGCGTGACGCGGCCGCGCCGCGCGCGAAACGACGCGCGACCTTTTCGCTCGCGTCGGCAGCCGCGGGCGTCGCCGCCGCCGCAGCCATCACAATGCACTTCGCGACGCGGCCATCCATGCACCAGGCGGCCGCGCCCCCGGCGTTGAGCGTCGCGCCAACGACGCGCGCGCTCGCGCGCGTGCTCATTCCCACCGAGCTCGCGCTCGAGTTTCTGCTCGAGCCGCCGCGCTCGTCCGTGGCTCTCTCGTTCGATGACGATCCGCCCCGAGGAGGCTTCCGATGACACGTTTCGCTTCGCGGCTGCCCGCCGCCGCAGGCCGGCCTGGTGCAGTCCTCCGCCACCTTCGACTCGTCGGTCTCGCGGCTCTGCTCTTTGGGTGCGCGAGGGCCGGTGCCCCGCCGTTGCCCGGCGACTCGGTCTCCCAGGACGGCGCCGTAGCCGTCGCGCCGCCGCGCGCGCCGAGCATCGCTCCCGCCACGGAAAAGGCGGCGAGTCGCGACGCGCGCGATGTGCCACCGCGAGGCGCCATTGAGAGCCGGCTCTTTCCGGCGGAGGTCGTCATGGAGCACCAAGTCGCGCTCGGCCTCGACGACAAGCAACGCGCGCTCATCATGGGCGAGGTCGAGCGAGCGCAGTCGCAAATGAACAAGGTGCGCTGGGACCTCGAGCGACAGCGAGAGGCACTCGCCAAGCTGCTCGACGCCGAGCCCGTCGATGAGACCGCGGCGCTGGCCGTCGCGAAGCGCCTCACCGATCACGAAGCGTCCATCAAGGCGGCGAACCTCGCGATGCTCCTTCGGGTAAAGAACGCGCTCACGGCGCCGCAGAAAGCCAAGCTCGCGACGCTGCGCTGAGCAAGGTCGCGAGCGTCCGCTCCGCTCAGCGGCTGCAGAGCGAGGGCGCGACGGCCGTCTTTGAGCCCATTTCGTTGGGCTTGCAGCCGCGATTGTGGCGAATGTAGAGCTGCCCGTCGCCCCACTTGGAGGGCAAAAGCGCTCGTCGCGACGAGCGTGGCGATGACGGGCAGATCGCGATCCACGGTCTCGCGGCTCGCCTTGTCGAGCGCCTCCGCCGTTCCGACGCGCACCTTGTAGAGCACCACCGGGTTCTCGGGCGACGCGTCTTTGGTGACCGCGGCGAGCCCCACGCGCAAGTCGACGCTCGGGTTCTGATCGAGGAACGTTTGAAAGGCCGCCGTGAGCTCGGCCGGCGGCTCGAACACCACGTCCTTCGGCGACACGGGGGACGCTTCGACGGTGCCGTCGACGGCGCGTTGGCCCACGTGGTCGATGGGCAGGTGGTTGGCCGGGTCATGCGTCTTCGAGAAGATCTTGTTGACGATGGCCGCGGCGCCGCTCGCGTCGCCCATGATGATCTCGTTCGAGAACCCGTGGCGGAAGTAGTTCTTGTCGTCGGTCTTGCCGTCGGCCATCTTTTGGCCCGACAGCTCGTGCAGCGCGTGGAGGTCTACGGAGGGCCCACCGGATGTGAAGAGCTTAAGGCCCAGGCCGGGGACGAACCCCATCACGTTCTCAGGGCCGCCGGTCGAGAGGCGAGCGATCCCAGGCACGCGGGCGCCGGCTCGGAGAACGCCCGTGAACGACGACGTCTCGGCCACGCGCAGCTCGACGCGCGCCACGGAGCCGAAGGGGTGGAGAAGCTTCTTGCGGAGTCGCGGCAGTTCATCGCCGCTGGTGTCGAATGCCGCCGACAACATGCCGCTGGCCCCGAGCGCCGCCATGAAGCCCTGGTAGGTCGCCCGCGCCAGCGTTCCGCCGAGCGTCGCTTCGCGGAGCTCATCGGAGCCCGAGCCGACGGCGCAGGCGCGAAGGGCGGAGACGAGCGCGTCGCCGGACACCGCCCCAGCGAGGTGGCACCGGAGCTCGCCCGGTGCCGACGCCATGCCCCATGCGGTCTGCGCCTTTTCGTTCGCGGGTCGCGACGCGAAGTTGGCTGGCAACGTGGGGCCTCGCGACACTTCACCGAGGACGGAACTCATGAGTGCGTCGTCGCGAAGTGCGCCCTCGTCCTCCACCGTTTCGTCAGGCGCGGCGCCGGCAGAGCAGCCGACGATCGGGTACGCCGCGAGGGCCGCGAGGAGCAGGGGAGCGAGGGCTTTGCGGGACATGGCGGAGGTCCTTTCGAGCGGTCTCCAGCGACCGCGAACGAGGCTCCGCAAGGTGTGTGCCGGTGGGATGCTTGACGCGCCGAGAGCTATCGCAGCGTAAATTCAGCGTGGCCGCCCTGTGACCGCAGCGGTCATGGATCCCGCCGTGCCGCGCGTCGCCGTCCGGCGTCAGCGCGCGGCCGATCCACGTTGTGTTGAAGCAGCCGGTCCAAAGCGCTCCGACGAAGGCGGCCGCTCAGTTCCGCATCGCCTCGATGGGGCTCACGCGAGCCGCGCGGATCGCCGGCATGAACCCACCGATGATGCCCATGAGGCCGCCCACGAAGATCGCCGTCCCGAGGATTTTTGGCGTCGGCTCGAAGCTGAAGACGATCTCCGACCAACTCGAGAAGTTCATCAGCGAGGGCCTCACGAAGGCCATGCCCAGCGATGCCGTGGCGCCTGCGATGCCGCCCAAGAGCGCGAGGAACGTGCTCTCGAGGAGGAACGACGCGAGGATCGTGCCCCTCGAGAAGCCGAGCGCGCGGAGGGTGCCGATCTCCCGCTGCCGGTGCGCGACCGACGCGTGCATGGTGATGGTCGCGCCGATCATCGCGCCGATGGAAATGAAGAGCGTAATCATCACTGCGAGCGCCGTGATGAAGTTGCGCGTTCCCTCCGACTGCTTCTCAAGGAAATCCGTCTCGCGTGTGACGACGAGGCCGAGCTGACGGTTCGACTCGATGCTGGCCTTGAAGGTGTCGAAGGCGCTCGCCGACTCGAGGCGCACGCGCAGCGACGACACGCTCCCCTCCCGACCAAAGGCCGTCCGCACGAGGTGCAGATCGCACCAGACCTCAGACTCGTGCGAGGACCCCTCGTCGGAGAACACGCCCACGACCTTTACGGGACGGTTCTTCTTCAGCTCGAAGGTCTGGCCGATGTCGAGTCCACGAAAGCGACCTCGAATGGCCTTGCCGATGATGACCTCGTCGCTGCCGGGCTGCGCCGCGCGTCCGTCGACGATTTTTACCGTCGGGCGAAAGCGCAGAACCCCGTCGGGGACGCCGCGCACCTGTGCGTTGGAGAGGCCGCCGTCGGTGCCAAGTTTCTCGAGCAAGATAACGGCGACGACTTCGTTGACGAAGAGCGGGAGACCTTCCGCGGTCTTCTTGATCTCCTTCGAGGCCGTCACAATGGACGCGCTCGCGTCTTCGATGCCGCTCGACAGCTCGGCATCGGAGCCTTTCCGAAGGACGATCGCGACGTCGGGGCTGGCGGAGCGCCCGAGCGTCTTTTGGATGCCGCGGTTGAGCATCATGGATGCCGACAGGACGAAGACCACCAGGGCGAGGCCCAGCGCGGCGGCCGCCGTGGTGCTCTTGCGCACCGCGAGGTTGCGGAGGTTGTAGCTGACGGGAATCATGCGACCCTCCGCAGCGCTTCCGTAACGGGAAGCTTGGCGGCCCGCGCTGCCGGTAGCAGCGACGCGCCGATGCCGAGGGCGACGGAGAGACCGAGCGCCAGCGCGACGGTCATGGGCTCGATGCGGAAGTACGGGAAGAAGCCCCCCATGTTCTCCTCGAGCCAGCGTCCCATGCCTTGCTGCACGATGGGGTACGCCAAGAGCACGCCGACGACGCCCGAGAGGACGCCAAAGAAGGCCGCCTCACCGATGATGAACGTGCGCACGTGCCCGGGCGTGAAGCCGATGGCGCGCAGCACGGCAAACTCGCGCGTTCGCTCGCGCACGCCCATGGCGATGGTGTTGCCTAGGATCATCATCATGATGGCCAGGATGATGACCGAGACGATGTCGAGAGCCGTCAAGATCGCGGAGAACATCCCGAGGAACGAGAGGTTCATGGCGCGCTCGCTCATGGTCGTCGTTTGCGTGTCACGCTGGTCGAAGACGCTGTCGATCGCCTGCGAGATGCTCGCACCCTTACCCGGGTCGTCGACGCGACTCACGACCCAGCCGATCTCGTCGCGCCGCCGTTCCGGGAGGGAGTCGTTCAGGTAGTTCCAGTGGAAGAGAAACTGCGAGTCGTCGAAGGACTTTCGCGTGGCGGTGTAGATGCCGGAGACATTGAAGGTCCAGTCGCCGGGATAGATGCTCCCTTCGAGCGTGACCTTGTCGCCGACCTTGAGGCCCATCTTCTTGGCGAGGTTGGCGCCAATGATCGCGCCCTGGCGATCTTCGTACCAGCGCTGCTTGTCGGCGTCGGCGACAACGACCTCGTCGTAGACCTCGAGAAAGGTCTTCGGGTCGACGGCCATGTTGGCGAAGAAGTCGTCGGGGCGCTTGGGATCGCGCGCGCCGAACCAGTTCATCCACGTCGCCTTCTTGACGCCGGGCGTCTCGCGGATCGTGTCGATGTAGCGCTTCGGTAGCTGCATGACGAACGTCACCTTGTGGCGCGTCGCGATCCGGTCCTTCGCCGCGTATTCGGCGGCGACGGTCCACGCGGACAGGATCGTGCGCAACATGATGAAGGCGAGGATGGCGACGGCGGCCCCGAGGACCGTCAAGAACGTACGGCCGCGATTGCGCAGGACGTTGCGCGCGCTGATGAGGAAGAGCTTCATGGCCCTAGACCAACGTGCCCTTGTCGAGCTTCCGGAGGACCGTGGCGCGATCGGCGGCCGCCGGGTCGTGCGTGACCATGAGGATCGTCTTTTTGAACTCTTGGTTCAGCCGTCCCAAGAGATCGAGGATTTCGTCGGCGGCCTTGCGGTCGAGATCGCCCGTGGGCTCGTCGGCGACAATGATGGTCGGGTCGTTCACGATGGCCCGAGCCACGGCCACGCGCTGCTCCTGACCGCCGGAGAGCTGCCGCGGGTAGTGCGACATCCGCTCCTCGAGGCCGACGACGCGGAGCGCGGTCTGCGAGCGCTTCTTGCGCTCCGCCGCCGGCAGCGACGTGAGCAGCAGCGGCAGCTCGACGTTCTCAAGAGCCGTGAGCACGGGGATGAGGTTGTACGCCTGGAAGATGAATCCGATGTGGCGCGCGCGGAACTTCGCGAGCTCGCCGTCGGTCATCTTCGAGAGCTCCTGTCCGGCGACCCGAGCCGAGCCGCCCGTCGGCTTGTCCAGGCCAGCGATGAGGTTCAGGAGCGTCGACTTGCCGGAGCCGGAGGGGCCCATGAGCGCTTCGAAAGAGCCCTCGGGGACCTCGAGGTCGAGGCCATTTAGCACCACCAGCTGCTCGGAGCCGCGTTTGAACTCCTTGCGCACGCCGCGAAGCTCGATGATCGCCGGTGACGCGCCTTTTTCGGGGCGGTAGGGCGTGCCCTTGGGCTCTTCCGTCGCTTGAGTGGCTTCCGTCACGTGCCGTCCTCCTTGATTCGCTGACCGTCGATGAGCGTGGCCCCGGGCTTTTGGACCACACGGGTGCCCGGCGCTGGGCCGTCGAGCAGCTCGACGTTCGGACCCATGGGTGCGCCGACCTTGATAGGCAAGAGCCGCAGCTTGCCGCTCTCGACGACGAAGAGCGCTTTGCCGCCGCCCCGGTCGGCGATGGCGTCGGCGCTGACGACCCGTTTGGGGGCCTCTTTCAGCGCCGCCGCGTCGATCTCCTTTTGGAGGAGGCTCACCCGCGCGCTCATCTCCGGCAGGACGCCCTCGAGCGTGTCTTTGAACTTCACCTTCACGAGGGCGGTGGCTTTCGCGCGGTTGATGCGCTTTCCCAGCTCGACGACCTCGCCGCGGTAGCGCTTGGCCGGGTACGCGTCGAGCACGATCTCGCCGGGCGCTCCCAGCTTGACGAGGTGAAGGCGAGCCTCCGGGACGTCGGTCTCGACGAGCAGGCTCGTCATGTCGACGATCTCGGCGACCGGCGTGACGCCGCCCTGCGAGAAGCTCGCGCCGACGGTCTCGCCCACGGTGATGGGTTTGCCGATGACAGTGCCGCCGATGGGCGCGGTGACCGTGCGATCCTTGAGCCCGACGCGGAGCGCCTCTACCTCTGCTTGCGCCGCCGCCACCTCGGCTTCAGCGGCGCGAACGACCTCGGCGAGCGCGACGCGCCGCGCCTCGAGGTCCTCGAACGTGGCGCGCCCGACGGCGCCGCTCTCGACGAGCGCCTTCTGGCGAGTGGCTTGCTGCGCAACCTCAGCCACGTTGGCCTTGGCGGTGAGCACCCGCGCGCGTGCCGCCGCGACGCGCGCGTTGGCTGTCGCGATGATGCTCTTTTGGTCTTCTTCGTCGAGCACAGCGACGACGTCACCGGCCTTGACGATGTCGCCCTCTTTGACGGCGACGGACTTCACGCGTCCCGGAACCTTCACGCCGATCTTCGACGTGGTCTGCGGCACGACGTACCCCGACGACGTGACAGTGATCTCGGCTTGCGCCGGAGAGACCAGGAGGACCTCCGTCGTGGCGATGCTGGGCTTGAAGACGCGATCCTTCGTCGCTTCGACGCCGAAGTAGGCGGCGGCGCCAAGGGCGGCGAGTCCGAGGACGACGACGATGGCTTTGCGCGAGCCGCTCGAGCCCGAGGCGGAGGCGGCGGCGGGCGCGTCGCGTTCGATGCGAAGAGAGGCGAGATCGCGGCTCAGGGGATCGCTCACGCGGGCCTCATACCACGGTGCCGATGGGTGTTCCACGGCGGGAGCGAACCACACCGCTTCAGTCCAAGAATCAAGGACCTGCGCGGTTCCATTGAGCCCCGCGTCGCGCCTTGCCTCGGCGGCCGCCGCTGACCGTATTTCTATCGGAGCGGAAGGCAGACGTCCGCGAGTTGCTCGTCAGAACGCCTGGTCGAAGGAGAGGTACAAGCCGAACGGCGGGCGGCGCTGCAAGAGGCCGCTCGAATCCACGTAAGTGTTGGAACAACGCGAGAGCGGCCAACCGGCGTCAACGGCGAACAGTCCCGGCTGCACCCCGCCCCAATCGACCAGCGCGCGGAGGCCGCCACCAACCTCGCCGAAGAAGCGATCAAAGAGCGCGTCGCTGCGCGACGAGAGGAGTCCCCCCGCGGCGAAGGGCACGAGTTGAAGCCCCTTGAAGCGCGCGAGGTGGGCGGCGTTCCAGTACAGGCCCGAGATCAGGCCGAGGCGGTATTCGAGAATTGCGTAGGCGGTGCTGCAGCCAATGAGCTCGTCGGCCGCGTAGGCGCGGAGGACGCGCCGCTGGCTCAGCGCTTGGAGCTGCTGCGCCAACGCGGGGCACACGGTCGCTCCGGCGCCAACGGCGCCCGCGAGCACGTGTTTTGGATGGAGCGCGTGCACCGCTTCGCCGCGGACGGCCAAGGTCGCGCTCGGGTGAACGCTCGCGTCGGTCGGCGCGTCGCGAGCGCCGGAGCGATCCTATCGGACCGCGCCGCCAAAGATGGACGCGCCGACGCCCCAGCCGCGCTGCGGGCTTACGCCATCGAGACGCATGTCCCAGACCACGCTCGCGCCGACGTCGACCTCCGTGACGGCCGCGCTGCTCCCGCCGAACCCGTTGTCGGAGCGCAAGGCGGAGACGCCCACGACGACGGCGCCGAGGGTGGCGTTGAGGTCACGCATCGGGCCAATGCCGCGGGCGTACCGCAGCCGTCCAGCGACGCCGCGGGCCGCCGCCGCGGCCGTCACGCCGAACCACTGGCGCACGTCGTAGCGGCGCTTGAGGACGAAGTCGATGGCCGCGTCGGGGCGCTTCTCGGTCACGGAGAGCGAGACCGCGAAGGTGCTCAAGATGGGCGGTCGCCAGGAGTGGCGCAGCTCGTCGTCGAAGCGCGGGTGGTCGCGCGCCAGCTCGGGGGCTTGAATGAGTCGACCGTCGGGGTCGACGGTCGCGTCTTCGAGCGGCGCTTGCGAGGACCAATCGACGACGCCTTCGCTGCCCGGGCCATCCCAAACGAGGCGAGCCTTAGCGCCAGCCGCGTCTTTGAGCTCGACGACGACGGGCTCGGCCACGCTCGTGTCGCCGAGCCGCTCGACGCGCACCCTATGTCGAAGGAGCGAACCGGACGGTTCGCTCGTGACCGACGCGATGCGGTACGCGAGTCGCGGCGTCGGGCCGAGCCAAGTGCGAAAGAACACGTCAAGGCTCTCCGTGTGAACCTTGGCCACCGAGGCCTTGAGCGGCGTGCCGCGGAGCAGGTGTTCGGAGAGAGCTCCACCGAGGCGAGGGCCCACGCGGTCGCGAAGCTTCTCGAGGATCAAGTGGCCGAAGGGGCGGCTATTGGCGGCGCGGTCGGCGCCGTCGCGATCGGGGTCGCGCTCCTCGATGTCATGAAAGTAGGCGCTCTTGAAGGCGACCTTGGGCGCGTAGAGCAACTGATCCACGGCCGGGTGAAAGCTCGCGAAGCCGAGCAGATCCTCGGCCCGGTCGCGGCCGCCTTCTTCGAGGCCTACGAGGAGGTCGACGAGCAACATGGCGTCGAGGTCGCTCACCCAGTGGCGGTCCGCGAGCGGTTCCGACCTCTCGACGCGGTCGGCGACGAGCGCGGCGAAGATGCGGCGCAAGATCGCGAGCTCGTGAAATCGCTGAACACGCGACAGCGGCAAGAGACGAAAGGCACGGTCCGAGGTCACGACCATGCCCGGAAGCTCTGCCGCGAGTCGCTCCCGTTCGGGCCCTTCGACCAAGACGAGTCGAGACGCCATCGTACGCGTTGGATCGGCCGCGCTCGCCGAACCGGTAAAGCCGAGGCGCCTCAGCAGCCCGACGGCGCGGCGAACAAGCGAGAGCAAGGAGCCCGTGGTGTCGACCTCCCAAACGTCGCGGAGCTCGAGCCCGTCGGCCGTCCGCTCCGGCTCGGCGCGGCTGGGGGGGCTCGTGGTGACGAGCGTGACGCGCACGCCGGCGAAGACTTCCTCGTGCACGTGCGCGCCGTCGAGAATCGTCACCGGCGCGTGCGAGACGCCCGGTTGGTCGATTAAGAGCGCGCCGTTCGACGCGACGCCCACCGCCGACGCGATGAGCCCGCGGTTCGTCCTGAAGTCGACCACGTGGCGCCCGCGGAGCGGCGTCCCCGCCGTCCGGTCGAGGACCAGCGGATAAAACGGATCGGCGAGCATGGTGGCGCCGCTCGTGTGACCGAGGGTGCCATAGCGCTGGGGCAGGGCGAGGTCGGCCTCGAACTCCACGGTGTACGGGCGCGTGGCGGTCTTGCAGACGGGCACCAGCACGATTCGCCCGCGCACGGAGGAGATCGGCTCGTCGGTCGGCGTGATCGCGTCGCAGCCGGCGAGGTGAAGGCGAACGTGCCGGTAGCCGCCGCGCGAGACGCCGTAAGGAAACAGGCGCTCGTAGCTGGCGTCGGTCAACGAAGGCGGAGCCTTCTGGAGTCGATCTCCGTAGAGCCAGATAGGGATTGCGTCTCTCTCGTCGCGCCCGACGTGGTCCATGACGATGACGCCCCGCGAGCGCACCACGCGCTGCTCGTGGTCGAGCGCGGCGCCGACGCGGTAGGTGAGCGAGACCGCCGCATCCTCTGCGGCGGCGAGTTTGGGGCAGGCGAGCACGATGGCGAGCAACGCGGCGGCGAGCGCAAGGACCGTGCGAACGAAGCACCGTTATGGCACAAGGAGCGGCGTGGACAAGGTTCCCCTCTGGGCCGTCGTTCTGGTGATCGCCGCCGCATCACCCACTCTTGTGCGCGCCTTCGCGAGGGAGCTGGAGCGCCGCGTTCGCGTTCGCACGGAGGCCATCATCGCACGTGCCAAGAAAGACGCGGG
This sequence comes from Myxococcales bacterium, assembly GCA_016703425.1. Classification (NCBI taxonomy): domain Bacteria; kingdom Pseudomonadati; phylum Myxococcota; class Myxococcia; order Myxococcales; species Myxococcales bacterium. Next base: position 975,136 of record JADJCA010000001.1, on the reverse strand, counting down.
CCTTGGCTAGGCTTCGGCGGCCCGTGCGGCTGGAGGCGGCAGCAGGAAATCGGCTCCCGGGGCTCGTCAACGACCAAATTGACGTCTCGGCTCCTTGTCCCACCTTTTCGCGCTCCGAAGTAGCGCCTACCCCTTCGTTGTCCGTAAGGTGAAGGAGGCGGTCCGGCTGTCCGGGCCAGAAGGAAACCCATGGCACGTCTCTTCGGTCTCATCGGCAATCGCGCGGATCTCGCCAGTCGAGTTCTCGCGCACGAAGCGCCGGCGCTCCGCGTAAAGGCGCGAGGACCTATGGGCTGGGGCATCGGCTTCTATCAAGGGGGCGAAGTCCTCATGCGGCGTCGCCCCATCGACGAGCGTGAGATCATCGATGTCGCGCAGAACGCCGGCGATCTGCGGACTGACGTGGCCCTCGGCCACGTGCGCAACGCGACGGTCGGCGCGCTGAGCACCGAGAACACGCACCCGTTCCGCTACCGCCAATGGCTCTTCGCGCAGACCGGCACGGTGCCGTCGTTCGACGTGCTCCGGGAGCGGCTCTTGCTCAACGTCCCGGACTTTCTGCGGGGAGACATTCGCGGCGAGACCGACGCGGAGATCGTGTTTCACGTGGTGCTCTCCTTCTTGCACGACGCCGGCAGGCTCGCCGATTCGTCCGTCGACCCGCGCGCCGTGTGCAGCGCCCTAAGGTCGACGAAGGCCATGCTCGACGCGATGATGTCAGAGGTCGGTGGCGGAGACGTCGCGCTCAACATCTTGATGACGAACGGCGAACACATGGTGGCGATGCATGCGGGCGCGCCGATGGCCACGTTGGAGATCGCCGGCAAGGGCGACGCCGACATGCTCATCGGCGACGACATCGGCCTCCGCCGCCGCGCGCCCGAGCTCGCGAGCATGCATTTCGTCCTCATCGCGAGCGACTTCGACGGCGGTGCGCCCGAAGGTGCTCGCTTCCGTGCGTTGCCGCCTCGGTCCCTCGTCACGCTCGCCCGCGACACCTCGCCGGTTCACGAACCGCTGTGATCGCCGCGCGAGCGCTCGCCACGTTTTGCGCGCTCGGGTTGGGGTGTGGTGCCACGCCGCCGCCCGTCGTTGCGGACAAGGCGCCACTTGCTCGCGTTCCCGATGGCGTCGTCCTCGAGACGCCCACGGCGCCGCCGCCGGTCATGCCCGTGGCGCTGTCGGGGACCTTGGTTGCGCTCGCCGAGCCAGCGCCCGACGAAGCGGTGCGGGACTTCGTCTTTGGCTTCTTCGACGCGTTTCGGCGCCGTGATCGCGGCGCCCTTGCAGCGCTCGTCGCGGAAGGCGCCGTGCGCCTTGAGGCCGGCGCCGCCTACGGGAACCGCGACGCCCTCATCGATAGCCTCGCGAGTCGCTACCGCAGCGTCGACGCGACGAAGCTCTCGCCGGCCGACATCGCGACCTTGGACCACATCGAGCGCTTCACCAGAGCGGAGCTGGAGGCCCTCGGAAAGAAGCGCCTCGACGCCATGCGCGACGTCGATCTCTTCGTGCGCGTCACGATGCCTCCCTTGCGCGCCGGCGGCGAGAAGGTCTTCGACGACACGGTCGTCTTCGTCGTGCGCGTCGAGGCCGGCAGACTAAAGCTCGTGACGCTGCTGGAAGGCCCCGCGGCGCGCTAGTGTGGTGAATCAGAGATTCACCACGCCGAACAAGGACAGGAACCGAGTACACTTGTGACTTTGACTGACGAATTCGCGCGCCTCGCTCGACGAGGGGCGCGACATTCGGCGAGCGAACTTGACCAGGACACTAGCGATACTTGTCGAGGGTGATGCCGAAACGCTTGAGCCATCGGTGGATCTGCATGCGCTCCTTGCCGAGCTCTCTCCCCACGGCGGCGACGTTTCCCTGGTGACGCTCCAGGAGGTTGCGCAGCTCGACCTCCGTGGGCGGCGCGCTCGGTCGTGCGCCTGCTTGGTCGGCGCCGGGGTGAGCCACCGACGGCGGCGGTTGCGAGGCGTCGGGGCCCGCAGGAGGGATGCTCCCGGCGCTGCCGCTCGGACGCTTCCGATCGCCGTAGGCCTTCATCTGCGCGGTGATCGCCTCTGGCAGATGGGTCACGTCGAGGACGACGCCACCGCCGAGGGCGATGCCACGCTTGATGCAGCTCTCGAGCTCGCGCACGTTGAAGGGCCAGGCGTAGTGCAACATGGCCACCATCGCCGAGAAGGAGACCGCGAGGCCTGGGTGTCCGTAGCGCCCCGCGAAGCTCTTCGCGAGCAGGTAGATGTCCTCCTTGCGGCTCCTCAGCGGCGGCAACGTCACCGCGTGATCGTTGAGCCGCGCGAAGAGGTCGCCGCGAAAGCGCTCCGATTGAACGAAGGCGTAGAGGTCGCGGTGGGTCGCGCAGACGACGCGGATGTCGACGCGCTCCGCCGTCGTGCCGCCCAAGGGAAATACCTCTCGCGACTGGAGGACGCGGAGGAGCTTCGCTTGCGCGTCGAGCGGCATGTCGCCGATCTCGTCCAAGAACAGCGTGCCCCCGTCGGCCAACTTTATGAGGCCGGGCTTGTCGCGGTCGGCTCCCGAGAAGGCGCCGCGGCGGTATCCGAAGAGCTCGCTCTCAAGGAGGTTCTGCGGGATCGCGGCGCAGTTGATCGCTTGGAAGCCGCCGCGGCGACCCGACGCGCGATGAAGGCCGCGCGCCACGACCTCCTTCCCCGTGCCGGTCTCGCCGAGGATCATGCACGATAGCTCCGTCGGGGCGATGCGCTCGATGTCGGCGGCGAGCCCGTCGATCTGCGCTCCGCCGACTAGCTCCGTCAAGAGCTTCGCGCGGCGCTCGCCGAAGACGGTGCCGTCAATGCGGTAGCCCGTGAAGCGTTCGGCGCCCGTGTCGACGAACTTGAAGATCGCATCGCCGACGCGAATCTCATCGAGGTGTGAGAGCGCCCGCTCCGTCACGAAGGCGCCGGCGATCATCGTCCCGTTGCGGCTCGACAGGTCCGTCAGCGTCCAGCCTTCGGCCGTTTGCGAGATGCGCGCGTGCTGGCGGCTCGCGGCTTGGTCGGGAATGAAGATGTGGTTGGCCGCGTCACGGCCCATGATCGCTTCGGGCCGGTCGAGCAGGTACGCCGAGCGGTACTGCTCGTAGTTCGGCGCGTAGAGCAGCACGAGACCGGGGTAGGTCTCGGGGCCTCGCGTCCGCTCGCGCGCGCCCTCATCCTCGTAAGCCGAGGCCACGCCGGTGCGCAACTTGCCGGTCGCGCTGGTCACCATGATCGGAAATGTAACGGGAATTGGCCGGTGGCGGAACCACGGAAGCGGGCCTCGCGGGCGATGGCTCGCGAGCTTCGATTGGACGGAGCAACGCGCTACCGGGCTGTCGCGAGGCCGTAGCGCGCGCCGTCCACGCCGACGCGGGCGCAGACCGCCAGGAGCGCGCCCTCGGCGGCGGCCTTGAGGGCGGCCTCGTCGGCGTTGTTCTCGACGACGAAGTCTGCGACGGCCACCTTGGCTTCGAGCGGCATCTGCGAGGCGAGGCGTCGCTTTACGGCCTCCGTGTCCTCGCCGTCGCGGGCCATGGCGCGCGCGAGCTGGAGCTCGGGGCGCGCCGCCACCACCACCAGCGGGCGAAACGCGTCGGCCATGCCGGTCTCCACGAGGAGCGCCGCCTCGTAGCAGGCGAGCGGCTCGCCGCTGTCGGCATGGGCCTTGAGCAACTCGGCGCTGCGGGCGCGGATTTTGGGGTGCATGATGGCGTCGAGCTTCGCCTTGGCCTCGGCGTCGCCGAAGACGCGGCGCGCGAGCACCACCCGGTCGAGGTCGCCGTCGGAGCGGAGCACGTCAGCCCCGAACGCGGCCGCGAGCTCTGCCAGCGCGGGCAGACCCTTCTTGACGACCTCGCGCGCAACGAGGTCGGCATCGACGACGGGGACGCCCATCGATCGATAGAGGGCGCCGACGGTGCTCTTGCCGGAGGCGAGACCGCCGGTGAGTCCGAAGACGTGCACAGAGACTCAGCCGCCCTGCGCCGCGTCTTTCGCGCCCGCGTCGCCGGGATCGGTGCAGGGGTCCGGCGGCGCCGGCTCGGTGGGCGCGACCTTCGTCGGGTTCGCAACCTCGACGGCCTCGAAGCCGAGACCAATGGAGATGCCGTTGCAGTCCTTGCTCGGGTCCTGCGTGCCGTCCGTCAGGATGTCGGAGTAGCCGCGGATCGTGTCGGTGATGGCCGAGGCCTTGTCGGCGGAGCAAAGCTTCGGGTCGAGACGAGCCAACGACGGCGCGAGCGCAGCGATGAGCTCGTTGGTGTTGAGTATGCCCGCGATGACGCCGCCCGACGCCACGTTGGGCGCCGAGTGCTCAAAGGTGACCTGCGCCTTGGTGATGTTGAGCCCGAGGGCGCGGCCGCCGACGTTGAGCGTGAGCGAGATGACCGAGTCGCTGCCGCTCACCCAGGTGCCGCCGGCGATGTAGGCGTCGCCGAACTTCACGCGCGACGACTTGGGGTCTTTGGCGTCGGCGAGGAGGTCGCCCTGAACGGGCCAATCGAGGGCCTTGTCGCCGAAGTTCGGCTTGGTCTGCCCCGACGGATCGAAGATACCGCCAGCGTTCATGAAGCCTTTGAGGCCCGTTGCCGTTTGCTTCGGGTCGTCCGAGAGGCCGGTCACCGACAAGAGCAGGGTGAAGGAGCCGTTGACGAGCTGCGTCTGCACATCGGTCGCCGCCGACGGGCTGAGGCCGATGATCGTCTGCATGAGGTTTCGACCGAAGGAGTTGTCGATGCCTTGGTCGCCGTCTTCACGGGCGACGTTCTCTCCGCCGGCCGGCGGTTTGCACACGTCCGTGGACGCCTGCGTCGACGTCTTGCCATCGAGGTCGTAGCCAAACTTCTTCCACGCTGTGCTCGTCGGCGCGCCGGTGCGCGGGGCGTCACCCAAGAAGAGCTGCTTGACGGCGAAGGTTCGCGTCGACGTCTCGGTGGTGGCGGGCGCGGCGGGGCGCGCCGGCGCCTTCTTCACGGTCGCCGTCGATGGGGTCGTTTCCGAGGAGGAGCAGGCCGGCAGCGAGGTGGCGGCAAGGGCGCCCAGCGTGAGCGAGCAAGTGACAAGCGAAAGGATGTGGCGGTGCTTCATCGATGTCCTCCCAGAAAGCGCCGCGAACCTTACGAGCGCTCATGTCGAACGGCAAGCGCGGGCGCGCGCAGAGAGGCCTATTTGCGGGTGAAACCGGTCGCCTCATGCGCGCCCTGGGGTAGGATCCGAGCGTGCTCGTCCGCCGTGTCTTCGCACTGACGGCCTTGCCGTGGGTGGCTGCTTGCCAGCTCTTGCTCGCGGAGGTGACCGACCGCCCCGAAGCCAACGCGACGACCGATGCGAGCAACGCAAGCGGCGACGTTGCATTCTTCCCCGAAGCCGGGCGACCGTGTGCGCTCGATGCGGTCGCCGTGGACCTCGCCCTCGAGGGCACCCCGCGCTTGCTCATCACCGACGACGAGGGCGCCTACTTCGTTGAGGAGCTTTCCAGCGGGGCCACGAAACTCTCCTCGTGGACGGCCTCCGCGGGTGGCCCCCTCGTGCGCCGCTCGATTGAGACGCTCTCCGGCGAAGCCATCCGGCTTGTCTGGCCCGACCCCGAAGAACGCACCATCTGGTACGTCGCATCCGGCCCGTCCGACGTGGTCTTTCGGAAGGTGGGCAAGGCCCTCTCAACGCTCGACAATCCGCCCTTCGTGAACCGAGCAGCCCCGGCCGCCGAACGGTACGGGCCGGGCGTCGCGAAGCTGGCCGTCGTGGCTTTCCCGGGCCCGGGGCCGGGCGTCGAGGTTGGCTTCGCCGTCCCCCGAGCTGACTACGGGCTTGACGTGCTCTTCAAGGACTCGGCCCTCGGAGCGAGTTCCGCGCTCGGCCTGATCACGGACGGGGTCTCCGTCTACATGGCGGCGTCGAGCCGACGCATTCTCAAGTTCGGGCGGGGGAACGTCGCGACGCTCTTCGAGGCGACGGACGGGGCGCGGCGCCGGTCGGCCCATCGCGGTGCGTGGGGCGACGTCTATTGGCTCAATGAGACCGATATTCGAGCGGTCTCGGCCAATGGTGGGGCGAGTCGCTCGGTGGCGCCGAGAGCGGAACTCTTCACGGTCGACGACGTTTGCCTCTACTTCGGCAACTCCGCCGCGCCGGCGCTTAGCGCCGTGCCCCTCGATGGCGGCGCCGCGGTGGTCCTTGGAGGCCCGGTCCGGTCCATGAGCTCTCGGCTAGCGCGCGAGGCATCTTCTGACGACGACGAAGGTCCCGCCGAGCATTCACGCCATTCTTCGCGCTTCAAAGTAGAGGTTCGTCGCGTGCTCTCGTGCGCCCTACGGAAGTCGGGAGGGTGACCTCGAGTCGTGTTACGAGATGTCAGCCATGGCGGACGACGCGTCCACAGCACCGGTTTCAAGCGGGCCCGAGTTCGTGCACCTGCACGTGCACACGCAGTACTCGATGCTCGACGGCGCCGTGAAGGTCAAAGACCTCGTCAAGCGCGTCGCCAAGGGCGGCATGAAGGCCGTGGCCGTCACCGATCACGCCAACATGTTCGGCGCCATCACGTTCTACAAGGCGGCGAAGGACGCGAGCGTGCAGCCGATCCTCGGCGCCGAGGTCGACGTCTTCGATCGAGGGCACAGTCGTCACCTGCCGCTGCTCGCGGCGAGCCCCGACGGCTACAAGAACCTCGTTCATCTCGTCTCCAAGGGTCACATCGCGCCGGCGGAGGGTAGCCCGCCCGGCTCGCTGGCCATCACGCTCGAAGACTTGGAGGCCCACAAGGGAGGCCTCGTCGCCATGACCGGCTGCCTCGGCGGTCTCGTGCCGATGCGCATCTTGGAAGAGGGCGAGGGCAAGGGCGCCGAGATGCTCGGGCGCTTGAAGGAGATCCTCGAGCCGGGTTCGCTCTACGTAGAGCTTCAAGACCACGGCCTCGTCGAGCAGCCCGTCGTCAACGGCCTCCTCGCCGACTTGGCCAAGCGCTTTGATCTTCCGCTCGTCGCCACCAACGACGTCCACTTCCCGGCGCGTGAGGACTCGGAGGCGAACCTCTACCTCTCCTGCATCAAGAATGGGCGCTCGTACGCCGAAGCCAAGGAGCGGCACCACGGCTCCAGCGAGATGTACCTGAAGTCGCCGGCCGAGATGACGCAGCTCTTCTCCGCGTGGCCCGAGGCCCTCAAGAACACGCTCGCCATCGCCGAGAAGTGCAAGGTGAAGCTCAAGCTCGGTGAGCCCATGCTCCCGAACTTCAAGGTCCCCGAGGGCTACGACACGGAGGGCTACTTCCGTCACGTGGCGCGGGAGGGCCTCGAGCGCCGCTTCAAGGAAGGCGAGGCGCAGGGGAAGAAGTTCGATCGCGACGCTTACAAGAAGCGCCTCGAGATGGAGCTCGACGTCATCGCGAAGATGAAGTTCCCGGGCTACTTCCTCATCGTCTGGGACTTCATTCGTCATGCGAAGGAGGTCGGCGTTCCCGTAGGGCCGGGCCGTGGCTCCGGCGCCGGATCCATCGTGGCCTACTCGATGCGGATCACCGATCTCGATCCCATCCCGTACAACCTCCTCTTCGAGCGCTTCTTGAACCCCGAGCGCGTGTCGATGCCGGACTTCGACGTCGACTTCTGCATGGACCGGCGCGATCAGGTCATCGCGTACGTGCAGCAAAAATACGGCGAAGAGAGCGTCGGTCAGATCGCCACCTTCGCCGAGCTCAAGGCCAAGAGCGTCATCAAAGACGTGGCCCGCTGCATGGGCATCACGCCCATCGACGCGCAGGCCGTCGCCAACCTGATCCCGCGCAAGACGCCCGCCGAGACGTACACCATCGGCGAGAGCCTCGACATCGAGCCGAAGCTCAAGGCTCGCTACGAGACCGAGCCGCAGATCAAGGAGCTCCTCGACCAGTCACGGAAGCTCGAAGGGCTCACACGCCACGCTGGTAAACACGCCGCCGGCATCGTCATCAGCGAAGGCCCTCTGTGGGAGCACGTGCCGGTCTTCCGCGACGAGAAGAGCGGCGCGTACGTCACGCAGTACTACAAGGACGACGTCGAGCAGGCGGGCCTCGTCAAGTTCGACTTCTTGGGGCTAAAGACCCTCACGGTCATCGACATCGCCCAAAAGCTCATCGACGAGCGACCCGACCACAAAGGCGTCGCGCCCTTCGACTTGGCGGCGCTGCCGCTCGATGACAAGCCCACGTACCAACTGCTCGGGTCGGGTGAAACGAAGGGCGTCTTCCAGCTCGAGTCGAGCGGCATGCAGCAGCTCTTCAAGGATCTGCGCGCCGACAGCTTCGAAGACATCGTCGCCGCCGTGGCGCTCTACCGGCCTGGGCCTCTCGGCACCGGCATGGTCGCCGACTTCGTCAACCGCAAGCACGGCCGCGCCAAGGTCGAGACGATGCACGCGCTCGTCGACCATCTGCTCGTGCCGACCTACGGCGTCATCGTCTACCAAGAGCAGGTCATGCAGATCGCCCAGGCGCTCGCGGGCTATTCGCTCGGCGGCGCCGATCTCCTCCGCCGCGCCATGGGCAAGAAGAAGCCCGAGGAGATGGCCAAGCAGAAGAGCCTCTTCGTCGACGGCGCCAAGGCCAAGGGCGTCTCCGACGCCGACGCGGAGAACATCTTCGGCCTCCTCGAGTATTTCGCTGGCTACGGCTTCAACAAGAGCCACTCGGCGGCCTACGCGCTCATCACGTACCAGACGGCGTACCTGAAGGCGCATTACCCGGCGGAGCTCTTGTGCGCCATCATGACGAGCGACAAGGACCGCATCGAGAAGGTGGTCCGCACCATCGCCGACGCGCGCGCCATGAACGTCACGGTGCTGCCGCCGGACATCAACGAGAGCGACACCGACTTCAAGGTCGTCTACACGAACCCCGCCGGTGACAAGCGGCTCCGCTCGAAGGATCGCGTTCGCGACAAGTTCGGTCCGCAGATTCGCTTCGGCCTGGGCGCCGTGCGCGGCGTCGGCGGCGGCGCCCTCGAGGCGGTCTTCGAAGCGCGGAGCGCGGGCGGCGCGTTCAAGGATCTCTTCGACTTCGCCGAGCGCGTCGACGCCAAGCGCATCAACAAGGGCGTGCTTGAAGCCCTGGTGCAGTGCGGCGCCTTCGACACGATGCTCGCACCGGAAGGGATCTCTCGGGCGCGGGCCTTCGCGAGCATCGACGTGGCGCTCGAGCGCTCACGCTCGGCGAGTCGTGATCGTGACGTGGGCCAGACGTCGCTGTTTGGGCTCTTCTCAGCGGCGCCAGCGGCCGGCAAGGGGGCACCAGCGGCCGCGTCGAGCGGCTACGCGCAGGCCGAGCCTTGGGACCAGAAGGAGCTTCTGGTTCGCGAGCGCCAGTCGCTGGGCTTCTACGTCTCGGGGCACCCGCTCGACAGGTACTTGAGAGGCGCGGGCTCGTTCGCGCGCTTCGAGCTCGCCGCGTCGTCGGATTGCGCCACCATGAAGGACTGGGCCGTGGTGAAGCTCGCCGGCATGGTCGAGGGCTACCGCGAGAAGATCTTGCGCGACAACGGCGGCAAGATCGCGTTCTTCGAGCTCGAAGACCTCACGGGCCGCGTGAACGTGAAGGTGAGGGGACGGGAGATCGAAAACTTCGCCCACGTGCTGACGAGCGGCGAGCCCGTCGTGGTGCAAGGCAAGGTCAGCTTTCCACGCCGCGACGAAGACGCTCCCGAGGGCGACGATGACGTGAACCGCGAGCCCACCATCTTCTTGAACGACGTGAAGCTCCTCTCAGCGATGGTGCGTGAGGACACGAAGGCCCTCGCCATTCGCATTCATGAGAAGAACGGGGCCAAGCCCGAGCACCTCAAGGCCATGCGCGATCTCTTCGTGCAGCGCGCCGGCGACACGCGCGTCGACGTGACGCTCGTCTTGAGCGACGGCTCGGAAGCGACGCTCGCGCTTTCGCGCGACTATCGCGTGGAGGTGGGCGATCCGCTCTTGTCGGGGCTCGAGCGGCTCTTTGGCAGCGGTGCGGCGGAGCTAAGGTGACGGCGATGGCACCGGACCAGCGCTCGCCGTCAGCCCGTCACTGCGTGTAGGCCGCCATCCCGTGGTGCGCGCGGGGCGGCGGAGGAGTGCTTACGAGCTTGTTCGTGACGTTGTCCCACCGGCTGCCGTTCCAGGTCCAGGTCTCGCTGTTGTGCATGCTCTTGTCGCGGCCTCCAAAAAGGATGACCGTGCCGTTCAGCGTGGCCATCGCGTGCCCGTAACGGGGCGTAGGCGCCGCCTGACCTTGAGCCTTGCGCACCCACGTGCTCGGCGAGACGCGGCCGTCCCACTCCCACGTGTCTCCGAGCGGTCCCGATTCATCGAGGCCCCCGAACATGATGACCTTGCAACCGAGCGTCGCCATGGCGTGATAGGCGCGTCGGCTAGGGTGGTCGGTGGCCGTCGTGAAGTGAGCGTGCTTGAGCCAAGTGAGCCCATCCCACACCACTGTGTCCTCGACGAATCCACTGTCCTGGAGTCGGCCACCGTAGAGCAACGTGCCGGCCTCCGGGAGCGTCGCCATGGCGTGGGCGTGGCGTGGCCCAGGGCCCGTGTTTTTTGCCTCGTTCCATGTGAGGTCGCCGCCGTCTGTCGGCGCCGACAGCCATGTATCGCCGAAGGCGGTTCCGTCGGTCCCGCCGAAGAGAACGAGCTCGTCGCCGAAGGGGGCCATGGCGGCCTCGGCGCGATGCGACGGCCGCTGCGCAGGGCTGGAAGCGACCCAGGTCCTCGGCCCAGCGAAGAACCGCTGCGTGTCGTCGTGCGGCTGCTCGTCCAGGTGAGTTCCCCCGAAGGAGACCGCCTGCGCTCCGCGCGTGGCCATCGCGTGACGGGTCACCTGGTTTGGCCCTTGCTGCTGAGAAGCCCAGGTGGTGCCGTCGAACGTCCAGACGTCGTCGAGCGGCTGCACGTCGCCAAGGCGCCCGCCGTAGAGGACGATCATCGAGCCCCCCGTGAAGGGGCTCGTGCATGGCAAGGGCGACGTCTGGCTGTCGCCAGCGGCTGCACCGTCGGCCACGCTGCTGTCAGCGACGGCAGTGCTGCTTCCGTCTCCCGGGGGTGCCCCTTCCGCCGTCGTGGCGTCGGTTGGCTCGCTGGGCGGAGGCGCCGTGAAGTCGTCGAAGCCGATGAGGGTGCCGCAGGCGGTCAGCGCGGCAAGCGTGGCCAGCGCAAGGAGCTCGCGGAGGCGGCGGCGCATTGAGGGCATCGCCGAACAGCATAGCGCAGCGCGCCCGGCGGATACCGAGCGTGGGAGCTCTCGAGCGGCACCGTGCTCCGCCAGCGCTCGTCGCGTGCAGAGAGCACGGGGTCGGGGCATCACTTTGCGCTCGCGTGCGCAAATGTGCGCTACGCAGGCCGCGAAACATTCCGCGTTGGCGTGGTAGCTTGAACTGCGATGCGCTGGCGAGCCGCGGTCGGTGTCTGTCTCTCCTCGGCGGCCTCGGCCACCGTCATCGCCTGCTTCAGCCTCGGCGACCTGCAAGGCGGCGAGGCGGCGGGGGATGCAGGCGACGCCCTTGATGCGCTCGTCACGCTAGACGCAGCGGCGGCGAGCCACGATGCAGCATCGTCGGTCGACGGCCTCGCCGCCGTCGTCGATGCCGCGCTCGATGCCTTGGTCATCGATCCGATGGACGCTCCTGACGGCTTCGAGGCGAGCGGTCCGCCGCCCCCTCCGACCTGCGCGACGGCGGGGTTTTCCTGCGCCGTCGTCGCGCCCGCCGGGTGGACGGGGCCCTTTGGCCTCTACGAAGGCAACCTCGCGAGCGCGCCATCATGCGGCGCCGTCACGCAGGTGCTCACGGCGTATTCGGGGCTCGCCGGCGTCACGGCCGCCACCTGTCCCGCGTGCGCGTGCAACGCGGCGACGGGAACGGGCTGCGCGAAGGTGCCCATCGAGGGCGCGCGCGGCGGTTGTTTTGGCGCGGGCACGGGCAATGGCGGCCTGCTCACCTCGGGCGCTTGCGAGTACTGGTCCTACGGCACGCTCATCGACCCCGACGGCTACGCGGCCAACGGAGTCAAGGTCGGCAAGCCCGCCGTGACCGGCGGCAGCTGCGCGCCCACGGTGGCCAAGCCGACGCCGAGCAAGCCCGGCTACACATGGAACATGACGGCCATTGCGTGCACAACGCAGGTACCGTCGACCTCCGGCTGCACCGCAGGCCGAGTCTGTTCGAAGACGCCCGAGCCCCCCTTCAACGCAAAGCTCTGCATCGCGAAAGACGGCGACATCGCCGGCTGCCCCGGCGCGCCGTACTCGAACCGCGCGCTCTACTACAAGGCCGCCTCCGACACGCGCGACTGCGGCACCTGCGGCTGCGGCGCTCCCAACGCGGCGCAGTGCGACGTGACGGCCCTCAGCTCCGCCGACAACTGCGCCACGGCGCGAAGCGCCGGGACTTGCCTCTACCGCGCGAACGGAACCGATCCCGACACGGCCTACTACCTAAAGGCCACGGCAACGCCGCCCACTGTGACGTGTCCCGCGAGCGGCGGCGCACCGACGGGCACCGTCACGCCGTCCAATCCCGTGACCATCTGCTGCGAGCCTTGAAGCTCAAGGCCGCGCTTCTCTGTGCCCTCTTGCCGCTCGCCTGCAAGGGCGCGCCACCACGGCCAGGTAGCGAGGGCGGTTCGTCCCCATCGATCGCGCAGGAGCCCGCGGCTCCGTCGGCAGCGGCGAGGGGTGTCCTCCCGCCGGCTGGGGCCACGGCAGACGTGGGCACGGGCGCGTCGACGATGGCGTGGGACGCCGGAGCGCCGGTCGTCTCGTCGGGGCGCGAGGTCGACGGCGAGGCCTTGCGTCGAACGCACAAGGCGCGCCTCACCAAGGATCGGTCGCCGGTTACCATTCTTCGCGCCGGCGGTGGTGGCGACGAGCGCGCGGTGCTCGGCGAGCGGCTTTGCGCGGCGGTGGTCCCCAAACGCGCCGCCGAAACGCCGGTGCTCATCAAGCCCAACCTCGGTGGCATGGAGTGGTTCAAGGACCCGGCGAAGAACGACGGCGACGATGGCGTCGTGGGGCGCACCACGGACCGCGAGTTCGTGCGGGGCATCGTTCGCTGCCTCAAGGCCCGCGGTCACGCCGCCATCACCATCGCCGACGGCTTCGGTCACGGCCACGCCGAGTGGGTTCGCCTCGTCAAGGCCACTGGCTACGACGCCTTGGCCCGCGAGGAGAACGTAAGGCTCGTGGCCCTCGACGACGACGGCGTCTTCGACGTCGAAGGCGACAAGCCAGGCCTTCCGCTCGCCGTCAAAGGGCTCCAGAAAACGCATGTGCCGACGTTGCTGATGCCGAAAGTCCTCGCCGACCATCTCGAGCGTGGTCTCTTCATTTCAGCGCCGAAGATCAAGGCGCACCGCTTCTCGGTCTTCTCCGTGGCCATCAAGGGCATGCAGGGCACGATTCAGTACAGCGACGCGAAGCCCGCGTTCCATCAGAAGTGGCGCTCTCACAGGGAGCTCGGCGATGCGCTCAAGGCCATCAAGCGTGGTGACGCCGACGCGCGCAAGCGATACGTGGCCGCGCTCGAGCTCTTCGCCGAGCGCATGGCTGACGTGCTCGAGCTCGAGGCGCCCGACGCGGTGCTGGCGGAGGGCCTCCCCGCGATGGGGGGTGACGGCTTCGGGAAGCAGTGGCCGTCGAAGGAAGAGTTCGTCGTCGGCGGCACCAATCCCGTGCTCGTCGACCGCGTCGCGGCGGAGCTCTTGGGCTTCTGGGACAACGCGGACTTGGGGCGAGAGCTCTTGGGACACAAGACCTCGCCGCTCCTTGAGGTAGCGGCTGGGCGCTTCGCCATCGACCTCGCGGCGGCGACGCCCGTCGCCGGTGACGGCGCCGCGCTCCTCGCAAGCAAGCGGCCCGTGCACCTCGAAGGCATGGGCGGCTTCTCCCTGCACTCCGACGGCAGCGCCTCGACGCCGCCGCGCGCGCGGGCGGCGGTGCCGGCGTCCGCGACCGGCGACGCGGGGGCAGCACTTCCCGAGTTGCACGCCGTGCGCGCCTCCGCCGCTCCGCGCATCGACGGGCAGGGCTCCGACGCCCCGTGGACGAAGGCGAGTCCGGTGGTCTTCGACACCGACTGGAGCGGCGCTGCGACGGGGATCAAGACCGAGGTTCGAGCCGCGTGGGACGAGCACGGACTCTATGCCCTGTTTACGCTTCATGACGCGGGCCTGTCCACCGACTTGTCGCGCGACAAGAGCGTCGAGCGCGAGAAGCTCTACGAAGAGGACTGCGTGGAGCTGATGCTCGCGCCCGACGCGACGCAGCGGACACGTTACTTCGAGGTTGAGGTGGGGCCGCACGGGCACTTCCTTGACCTCGAGGTGGACCGCGCGAAGAAGGTGTCGAACGTCGCGTGGAGTTCGGGGCTCGCGGTGGCTACGACGCTGGGACCGTCGCCGCGGACCGCCATCATCGAGGTGGCCCTACGGAGTTCGGATATCAAGGCCTCGCTCAAGCGCGGCGCGCGGCTGCCGGTGGGCCTCTACCGCATGGAGGGCAAGGCGCCGCGCCGCTACCTCGCGTGGAGTCCTACGCGAACGCCGAAGCCCAATTTCCATGTGCCCGAGGCCTTCGGCACGCTCGTCCTTGAGTGACGTGCGGGCTCCGGCCGGCGCCAGGGAGCCTTAGCGATCACGACGCGGCGCCGCGGCCCCGGAGTCGATCCACGACCGCCGCGCTTCGCGAGACGAGCTCCCGCACCGGGTGACGCAGGTCGCCGCGAAAGCGGCCCGGTGGAACGGGCGAAGCGAGCGCTTCGAGTCCCAACGACTTGGCGATGAAGATGGCGCGCGGCAAATGGAACGGCTGTGTGACGATGGTCAACCGGTTGAGGCCGTAGGCGTGGCGCGCTCGGAAGACCGACGTGAACGTGTCGTGACTTTCACCGTCGACGATGAGCGAGGCATCGGCGACGCCGCGCTCCGTGAGCCAGCGTCGCATCGCGGCGGGCTCATCGCCGGTGGGTGAGGCCTTGTTGCCCGACAAGAGGAGCTTCGCGACGCGGCCCGATCGCACCAGCTCGAGGGCCACCTCGAGCCGGTCTTCGAGCAGTGGGCTCGGGCGACCGCCTCGGAGGCCTCCCGCGAGGACAAGGGCCGTCTCTCCCTCGCGCGCGGCCTCGTTCATGGGTGGCGCATGCCCAGCCAAGAGCACCCAGCCGTTGGCCGCGCCGCCGCCTAGCAGAAACGCGCCCGCGGCCACGAGCGCCCGGCGCCAGGAGGGCTGCATGGTCCAGATCGCCATCGGGGCGTCATCATGCCATGCCGTGAGATGCGGTGCGGTGTGGTGCGGGCCGCGCTGTGAGGCCTCCGCCCGCGAACGTCGGTTCACGCACGGCGCCGATTCAGAAGGTGCCGCTCACCTGAAGCCCAGGCAGGTGGCGCGTTAGCGTGGCGCCCTCGTGAGGTGTCGACCGACCGCCGTGCAGCTCCTCGAGGCTCCGCTCCAAGGGGCTCGGGACGGCGAGCGAGACCACGCCGGTACCTGCGACGGCCGCACCCGTTCCGAGGAAGATCCAACCGAGGCCGCGCGTCGAATGATCGGGGCCCGAGCTCTTGCTCGCGCCGAGCGCAAGGGCGGAAGCCCCGGCGAGGATGCTGCCGATCGCGATGGCGGCGATGCCTCCGCCGATGCGCCAGCTGCGCGCCGTGTCCGCCTGCTCCTCCCAGTCGTCGACCGTGCGCGCGGTGGCTTCCTGATGCGAAAGGCCCTTTCCCAGGCGCTCCTTGTAGCGAGCGAGGAGGCGCTCATGGGGGCCGCGTACGAAGAGGAGAGCGGGGGTGAGAAGGGCCCCCGTGACCGCTACCGTGGCGCTTGCGTCGGCGACGGAGCGGTCGGTCTGCAGCGCGACGGCGAGCGCACCAACGGACATCGCACCGACGACAAGGCCCCCCACGAGCCGGGCGTCGCCTTCCGCTTCAGCCTTGGCCGACAACACTCGAACGGCGACGGCCGGGTCGACACGGCACGGTCTCGCGCCTTCGCAAGGTTCGTCGGCGCGTGCGGGGCCGGCGAGCAGAAGCGCCGCGACCAGGGGGGCAGCGGCCGGGAGCCATGCTTGGTTACGCATGGCCCCTGCGGCAGCAAGGCGCGTGCCGCAAGGTGTGCGGCGTCGTGCTCTCGGTGTCCTGTGTCTACTTCTTGGAGACTTCGCGGACGCGCGCCTTCGCCGTCTCGAAGAGGGCCTGGCGCGCCTTGGCTCGCGCCTCGACGAGGGTGAGGAACGACTTCTCCTGCTTCTGCACGGCCGCAGCGCAGGTCTTCTCGGCCTTTTTCACCGTGTCTTTGCGATCGGCCTCGGTGAACTTGCCCGTGTCCATCGCCCGTTGCACGCCGCCCCAGACCTTCTGGGCGCACTTGTTCCATTCGTCGTCCTGAGCGAAGAGCTCTTCTTCGACCTTCTTGGGGAGCTCGCCGACCTTCACGAGCGCGGTCGCATCGGAGATGTCCATGAGCGCGTGCTGCACGGGCGCGGGCCACTTGTCGTCGGTCCCGGCGCCCGGCTCAAGGACGATGTCCTTTTGGTTCAGCGAGACGACGTAGCGCGCGCCGTCGAGCGTTACGAAGGTCGCCTGCGTCTCATCGACCTCCCACACGAGACCCGGGGTGCCCGACGCCAAGGGTGCCGGATACCCGTCGAGCGTGACGACCTGGATGTGGTTGCCCTTGCTCTCCGGGTGCGAGAACCCGCGGGCCTCACCGCCGAACTTCTTCAGGCCCTTGGCCTTGGCCGCGTCCCACTTCTCGTCGGACCGCCGCCCGACGCCGCCGTAGGCCGTGCCGCCGAAGTTGTTAGGTGTAGGTTGCAAAGATGCCGCGCTGCCTTCGGTGCCCTTGACGACGTAGCGAACAAACATCTCCTTCGATGCGCCCTTGATGGCTTCCTCGACCTTGGCGAGGCGGCTCGCGTCTTCCGGCTTCATTGACGCCATCTTCGTCCGGACGGCGACGGGGGTGAGCGCGGCGGCGGCGAGCTCCCACAGGGCCTTCTCCTTCTTGGGCTCACCGGCCACGGTGGCGGCGCCGAGCGCCGCGGCATCGCGATCGGCGCGCAAAGGCAACTCGTCACGCCCTTCGTAGAGCGTGTAGTGGCCGTGCGTTGAGAGGTGCAGCGCGCGGGAGCCCGACGGCGTGACGAAATACGTTCCACGAAGGGAGCCCGCGTGGCGGTCCTCTTCCATCGTCAGCTCGACGATGTCTTTCGAACCGTCGCGCATCATCTTTGGCTTGGCGCCGCTGCGGTCGAGCGTGAGCCCGACTCGCCCGTCGGGCGTCGCGAGGTGGACGATGGGCTTTTGCCCGTCGGGGCCGTGGTGTTTCGGCGCCGGCTTGTTGGCGGCCGCGGCCGGGGTCTCCGGCGGCGTGGTGACGGCGTCGCCGCCGCCACAGGCCACGAGGCCCAACGAGACGACGAGGATGGGGAGGCCCGATTGGGCGGCAGAGAATTTCCTGGGGCGCCACGATACCAGCTTAGGCGGCCCAAGTCGTGCCGGGCGATCCAGGGTGGTGCCCGGGATTGTACCTTCCCGATTCGAAGCAGTCGGAGGGGGGCGAAAGCTGCCGCCGTTTCTTGCCCATCGAGCCATATGCACGCTTCGGGCACAGGTGGGCGGTACGACGCTTGCGACCGTGTCCGGTATGAACCTTCGGACTCGAGTCTTCGCGCTCGCTTCACTCACGGTGACCCTCGTGGCCTGTTCGACGAGCACCGACGGTCCGGGCTCGGAAGAGGAGTCCGACGAGGGTGCGCTGTCCATCTCCGACATGACCACGGGACCTGGCGAAGCGCCTGGCTCGGTGTTCATTCCTTCGGGCCCCATCGCCTTCCAGCGGGGACGCCCCGGCCTCATTCGCTACATCGTCATTCACGACATCGAGGGCCCGGCCTCCGCGGCGATCAACTTGTTTCGGAGGCCCACGGGGGAGTCGAGCTCGCACTACGTGGTGTACGCGAAGGGCGGCGTTGTGCAGATGGTGAAGGAGCGCGACATCGCCAACCACGCGTTTCACTCGGTCATGAACGCCTACGCGATCGGCATCGAGCACGACGGGTACGCCAAGGGCGTCGACCGGAACGGCCATGCCGTGCCGTATTCTGCCGCCCTCTACGACGGCAGCGCCAGACGTGGCGGACCTCGCGAAGCGTTACCGCATCCCCTCGACCGCGAGCACATCATCGGCCACCACCAAGTGCCCAAGACCGACGAGCAGTCGACGCCGTGCGCGACCACGCAGATCTGCGGTGGTCGCAGCGGTCACACGGATCCGGGCCCCGCATGGGACTGGAGCGGCTACATGGCGCGGGTCGCTTCCGCCGCGCGAGAGATCGGGTACACAGCCGATCAGGCGCTCTCGGACCGCGACTTCGCGCTGGAGACGATTCAGCCCTTGGCGAAGCTTGACCTTCGAAACGCTGATGGCTCTCGCCCCAGACTGGTGGGCGGCTTCTGGGCGACCCAATGCAGCGCGGTTGATCCGAGAAAGGCAGATTACCTTCCGGACGATCCTTGATCCGGGCGCCCCGGCGCGGGCCGAGAAACGCGGTACCGCCAGCCGCGGGTTTCCAAGTGCGGCACGCCGGTCCGGCGGCAAATACCCCATCGTGTTCTCTCGGCTACCGCCGGGCCGAGCTTGAGTCCTTCTGCGTTCGCGCCGGTGACGTGACCTGCAAAGCTGGCTGCGGCCGGCGGTCGCTGCACGAGCGCGACGCCCGAGTGCCTCGCCAACAACGCGTGCCGTGCGGCTGGCGACGACTGCGAGCGCAACGAGTTCGCGTTGCTCGCGCCGGCGGACGCGGCCCGCTTATGCCGATGACGGAAGGCTCAAAGGAGCGCGTCGAGCTTCCCCTCGACGCGGGCCCGGTCCTCTTCGTATTTGAGCAGGAGCCCAAGCGTCTCGCGCGCCGTGTCGGCGTCGAGCGCGTTCTTGCCGAGCAACACGAGAGCGCGCGCCCAGTCGACGGACTCGGAGATGCTCGGCGCCTTCCGCAGGTCCATGGCTCGAACCGCGGCCGCGACGGTGGCGAGCTTCTCGGCTAGGGCCCGTCCGATACCAGGAACGCGCAGCTCGAGGATCGCGACCTCGCGCGACGGGGTAGGGTAGTCGACGAACGCGTGCAGGCACCGCCTTCGGAGCGCATCGGTCATGTCGCGCGTGCCGTTGGTCGTGAGGACCACGAGGGGCGAGTGCTTCGCGCGAACGGTGCCTAGCTCGGGGATCGTGACCTGCTTTTCACCGAGCAGTTCGAGGAGGAAGGCTTCGAACTCCGGATCGGCCCGATCGACCTCGTCGATGAGCAACACGACAGGCGCCTCCGCTGTTAGGGCCGCGAGCAGGGGGCGCGCCAAGAGAAAGCGGGGACCGAAGAATGCCGAGGCCTCGCCCTCGAGGCGATCGAGCGCCTCGGCGACGGTGGACGCGCCCGCGGTCCGCGCCGCCAGCGTCCCCTGAAGGAGCTGCGTGAAGAGGATCTGCTTGGCGTAGTCCCACTCGTAGAGGGCTTTCGCCTCGTCGAGGCCCTCGTAGCACTGGAGCCGCAGACGCTCGCGGCCCAAGGCCTCGGCGAGGGCCCGGGCGAGATCCGTTTTCCCTACACCGGCGGGCCCCTCGACCAGCAGCGGCTTGTCGAGCGCCAGCGCCAACCAGGCCGTCAGGGCGAGTCGGTCGTTCGCGAGGTACGACGCGCCAGCCAAGGCCCTGCCGAGCGCCTCCGGCGTGCTCGCAGGGCCCGGGCCGGGGGAGCCGGGGGCCGGGGGGCCACTTTTCGGGGCGGGATCAGCCATGGGTCCCGCAGTTTTGTCACGAAACCCCCACAATGTCGCGATTTGACCGACGAGGAGTGTATTCTCGGGCGCATGGCGGACCGCGACGACGCCCTCCTGCGCGTCGACAGCACCGGTACCGTGCACCCAGTCGGGCGCGTGGCCAGTCAGATGCTCCGAGCTCGCAACGGCGAGTGGCGGATCCAATGGAGTCCGAGCGACGTCATCTTCTTGCGGGCCGATCGCGCTGGGCCTGTCCTCAAGCTGGCCGGTGAAGTCAGGGCGCCGGGCGCCGTGTGCGACACCATTTCGCTCATCGCTCAGTCCAACTGGCATGGCGAACTCGTCGTGGTCGACGAGACGGGCATGCGGTCGCTCTACTTCGACCAGGGAAACCTTGTTGGCGCCGCCACCACTGTCGAGGCGGAGCGCCTCGGCGAGGTGCTGTACCGCTTCGGCGTCGTGACGCGCACGCAGGTCGAAGAGACCGTGGCGTCGGCAAAGGCCACGGGCAAGCGCTTCGGCGAAGCCGCCCTTGAGCTCGAGTTCGTCACGCAGAAAGAACTCTTCGAGATGATCCGTCGCCAGGCCGAGGAGGTCTTCTTCGGGACGATGCTCGTCAGCGAGGGCATGTTCTACTTCTTCGACCGGTACGAAGCGCAGATGCTCACGCGGCACAACCTGCCAACGGCGGGCCTCCTGATGGAGGGAGCGCGGCGCATGGACGAGATGCGCTACTTTCGGGAAAAGATCCCGAGCGAGACGTACATCGTCGTGCCGACGGGGAAAGACAAGAAGGTCCCCGACGAGCTCGCGGAGGTCTTCGCGCAAGTCGATGGCAAACGGAGCGTGGCGGAGATCGGCCGTCGCATCGGCCAGCTCGAGTTTGAGGTCTCGCAGGCCGTCTTCCAGCTCCTAAGCGGCGGCTTCGCCACGATGATGGCTCCCCGCCCCGAAGGCGCCGAGGCCATCGTCGACGCCTTCAATCCGGGCCTCGCCGAGATTCACCGTCGTTGCGACGAGTCGGGGAAGGGCGGTGAGCTTCGCGACGGCCTCTCGCGCTTCGCGACCGGCGGCGGCGTCTACGATCCGCTCTTCATGGGCGCCGGGCCGCTCGCCGACGGCACCTTGAAGCCCGAACGCGTCGCCAAGAACCTCGCGGCGCTCGCCGGCGAGGACCCCGACGCGTGGCTCACGCAGCTTCTGCACGAGTACGTCGGCTTCGCGCTCTTCCACGCCGGCTCGATCCTGCCTCGCGAGGTCGAGCCCGAGCTCGTCTCGGCGGTAACCGAGATCCTGAAGCCGGTGCGCGTGCCGGAAGGGCAAGGGTCCGAGCCATCCATGACGGGCCCCTTCGGCGACGCGTCGATCCTGGACGACGTATGAACCTCGAAGGGACGCGCGGCCGCAAGGACGAGATCCTCGACCAGGCGACGCGTCTCTTTGCGGAGCGGGGCTTCGCGGGTTGCAGCATGAACGACCTCGCGGAGGCGGTGGGCCTCCGCAAGGCGTCGCTGTTTCACCACTTCCCCAGCAAGGATCTGCTCTACGGCGCGGTCCTCGAGCGCCTCGTGATGGAGCTCGGCTCGAGCATCGCGGCGGCCGTCACGCCGGGCGGGCCATGGGAGGAGATGCTCGACCGGATGACCGACGGCGTCGTTGGCGCGTTCTCTCGACACCCCTTCGCGGCGCGCATCGTGGCCCGCGAGATGATGGACTGGGGGGCTTTCGCCCAGGCGCGCCACGCGGACCTTGTGGCGCCGGTGCTCGTGGCGTCGGACGCGTTCTTGAAAGCTGGCATGGATGCCGGGGCCTTCCGGGTCCAGGATCGCCCGCAGTTGCTCCTCACGCTCATCGGGCTCCACGTGATGCCGTTTGCCATCGGCCGCATGGCGCAGCACCTGACGGGGCTCGATGTCGGCACCGCCGCCTTCGTCGACGCACGCCGGAGTGCCGCAAGAGTTCAGATCCGCGCGCTCGTCTTGGCCTAGCGGCTTGCGCAGGTTGCTCTCGGGAAAGCCATAACAGTCCCGAAGCTCCGGTCACGCTCACGTCGCACGTGTCACTTCATAGAGCGCCACGGCGGCGGCGACAGAAGCGTTCAGCGAGGCCACCGGCCCGCGCATCGGGAGCCGCGCGAGCGCGTCGCAGGCGCCTTTGACCGGCTTCCTTAGGCCTTTGCCTTCGGCGCCGACGACCAGCACGAGCGGCGCGCGGAGCGCCATGGTGGAGAGGTCCGCGTCGCCGTTGGCATCGAGGCCGACGATGGCGAAGCCCGCCGCTTTGAGCTCGGCGAGCGCGCTCGGCAAAGACGACACGCGGCAAAGGCGCGCGTGCTCGATGGCGCCCGCGGAAGCGCGGAAGGTCGCCGGCGTGAGCGGTGCCGAGTGGTGTTCGGGCCACATCACCGCGGCAGCGCCGAGCGCCACTGCGCTCCGGACGATGGCCCCAAAGTTTTGCGGATCTTCGATTTCGTCGAGGGCGAGCACGATGGGCTTGTCGAGGACGACGAGATCGGCCGCCTCTACGAACGCCAGCTCGGGCGCGTAGGCGATGACGTTTTGGTGGTAGGCGCCCCGCGCGATGGAGTCGAGCTCGCGTCGCTCCACGGTCTCTACCTTGGCGCCGCGGTCGCGCGCGAAGCGCGAAAGCGCATCGACCTTGGGGCCTCCGTCTTTGGCCACGAGAACCCGGCCCAGCTTCTCACCGTGCGCTGCGATGGCTTCGCGCACCGGCTGCATTCCAACGATCAGACGCATCGGCGCGCAAGTCCTTCCTCGATTTCACGGACCATGACAGTGGCGACGTCAGCGGGCTTGGCGGCGTCACGGATGGGTCTTCCGACGACGACGTAGTCGGCGCCATCGGCGATGGCCTCGGCGGCCGTCGCGGTTCGCTTCTGATCAGACGAGGCGGCGCCGGCGAGGCGTACCCCCGGCGTGATGAAAGTGAACGCTGCCGGCGATGGCAACGCTCTGCGCAGCGCGCTCACCTCTCGCGGGGAGCAGACGAAGGCGCGCACGCCCGCCAGGGAGGCCGCGTGCGCCAAGAGCGCGGCATGCTCGGCAGTGCCGCGGGCGACGCCCGTGGCGGCGAGATCGGCGTCGTCGAGGGAGGTCAGGACGGTCACGGCAACGATGCTCGTGATGGAGCCCTCGGTGCGGCGCACGGCGCGTTCAAGCATCTTCGGGCCGCCGCTGGCGTGGACCGTAAGGAATCGGACGCCGAGGTCGACGGCGCGCCCCACGGCTCGCTCGACGGTCTCGGGGATGTCGTGGAGCTTCAGGTCCAAGAAGACGGGCAATTTCCGCTCGGCGCCGAGCGTCACGACGCCGGGCCCCTCGGCCACGAAGAGTTCGAGGCCGATCTTGAGCATCCCGAGGCCGCTCGCGAGACCGCCATCGTCGAGCAACGTCTCTCCGGCCCTTCGCGACGCGACGTCGAGGGCGAAGATGAGCCGCTCCTTCGCGATCATCCACGCCAGGTAGCACAAAACGCATTCGGCCGGCGCCCGACGCGAAGTCGAGGCCGGCCGAAGGATGCGCGCGCTGGTTACAGCGAGATCACAGACAGGAGCAGAGCGGGTCGCCCGGTTGGCAGTTGCAGGGCTTGTCGCTCTTCGGCTTTGCGGCTGGGCCGGGCCCGCCGGTGCGCGCCTTGGCGGGGCCTGCCACTGGCGTCGTCTTGGCGCTCGCGATTTCGCGCTCCTTGTCGGCGAGCTGCTTCATGAGGCGCTCTTTTTCTTCGCCGCTGGCCTTCTCGATCTCGAGCTGGATGCGCTTCTTCTCTGAGTCGAGCTCCGTGAGCTTCGCTTCAAGGGCGACCTTCTCGGCGCGAACGCGGTCGGCGTCGTCCATGGAGTTCTTGATGGCGATGCCGCCACCGATGGCGCCGGCCACGAAGAGAACGGCGAGGCCGGCGATCATGAAGGTGAGCTTCTTCTTGCCGCTCGTTTCCTTCATGTGCACGAGCTGCCGCTCATGCTCCTGCTGGTGCCGGATCGCTTCCATGCGGGCTGCGTTCTCGGCGTCGAGCCGCGCCTTCTCGACCTCGCCTTGGCGGATGGCGTCGATGCGAGCTTGCTCCTCGCGGGAGCGTTGCTCTTGAACGCGGCGCTCCTCTTCGGCGGCGCGCAAGCGAGTCTCTTCGGCCTCCCGAGCCTTGCGCTCACCGTCGAGCTTCGCACGGAGCGCTTCTTCTTCCTTGCGCTTGCGATCGTCCTCCTCCTGCTTGATCCGATCCTCCTCAAGGTTCATCAGCTCCTTGAGGGAGAAGAGGACAGAGCTCTCCTTCTGTTCCGCCATGGGATGTTCTCGTCGAGTTTGGGGTGCTGGGGGACGGGCGAGGCTAAGAAGAAACTACCGCGATAGGAGGCGTGCCAGAAAAGGACACGCCAAAAAAGACAAGCCGCAGGGCCGGACCCTCCTTCTAGCGCGGTGAGGTGGAAGCGGTACGAAAAAATACCGTGGGATGGCGCTGCTCGCAAAGGGGACGTGCGTTCTTTCCGACTGTTCCACTCCGATGGGGCACCGGAGGCCGAAAAACCTCGCTTCTCCAGGAAAACAGTTGGGGAAATGCCGCCTCCCGTCTCGCTGGCGTCACGCGGCGAGGGAAGGCTCCCACTTTTGGGCCCAAGGGCCTCCAAAACTCGCTAGCTTCGCCGGCCATGGCCACAGACGTTCGCGCCCACATCACAGGCACGGTTTGGAAGATCGAAGTGACGGTCGGCGAAGCCGTCTCGGAGGGCCAGACCTGCGTCATCTTGGAGTCCATGAAGATGGAAATGCCGGTTGAGGCTCCCGCCTCGGGAACCGTCGCATCCATCGCCTGCACCGAAGGACAGGCCGTCTCCGAGGGTGACGTGCTCCTGGTGCTCCAGTAGCGCGCAATTTCGACTACCTTTGGGCTCGTGTTTCGCGTCCTCCTCGTAGCCTCGGTGGCCCTCGGCCCCGCGCTCGTGCTGCTCGCGTCATGCAGCCAAGCGCCGAGGCTCGTGGGCGAGGGGGCCGCGTGCGCCGTCACTGCCGACTGCGACGTCGGTCTCGTGTGCGTTCCTCAGCAGAAGGGCGGCCGGCTCTGCACGGCCGACTTGCGGTCTATTTCGCAGACGCCTCCGCAGCCCGCGCCCGCTGACGCAGCCCGCGACGCGCCGCGCGACGGGCCCCGTGATGGCGTAGCGTCCGACGCGCCGATCATCGAAGCGTCGACGCCGCCCCCCGACGCGGCGCCCGAGTAGCGCCGCCGCGCGGCCGGTCGCTACCGCGTCATTCGCGCCACAAGAACTTCCAGGGGTTGTGCTTGAGGTCCCGCACCATCTCCTGGATGTCGTCGTAGATCTCCTCGTCCATCACGAGGGCGCCGACGGTGCCTTCGCCCCGTTTGATCTTGGCCACCACGGTCTGCGCATCGGCGGCGGTGACGTTGGCTCGGCCCAAGAGCTCGGCGAGGTCGCGGAGCGCCTTCTTGTAGCGCTCTTGCTCCTTGGGGTCGCCCACGAGGGCCGTTGTGCGGTTGAGGTTCGCGAGCGTCTCGCGAGCGTCCTTCAAGAGGGGAGCCGAGTCGCGTTGCACGTCGGCGGCGATGCGGTCGACGTTCTCGAGGGTGCGCGTCAGCCGCGGATCGTTGACGCGGCCGCGGACGTCTTTCACCAGGCCCGTCGACTCGACGCTCAACGCCTCGAGGTTCTGCGCGATGCGATCGATGCGCTCGCGCTGGTCTGTGACAACGCTGGCGAGGCCCTTGAGGAGCGTGGCCGTGCTCTGCGCGATCTCGGCGATGAGCTCGCGGTTGTTTCGAATGCCCGTGATGGTGACGTCGAGCAGCTCGTAGGCCTTGGCCAAAAAGAGGTCGAGGCGCGGCGGGTCGATGCCTTTGACGATGGCGCCGTCGGCCAGCATGGGGCGCTCGGGGGAGCCGGGATCGATCGCCAAGAACTGCTCGCCGAGGACGCCCTGCGTCGTCACGTAGAAGGTCGCATCCTCGCGGATCGACTCCTTGACGCGCTGATAGACGGACAGCTCGGCCCGCACCAGCGTGCGGCGCTTGGTCTTCGGATCGATGATGCCGCCCATAAAGCGGAGCTCTTTGACGTTGCCCACGCGGACGCCGGCCATGCGCACCGGCGCGCCCGACTGAAGCCCTCCCGGGTTGTCGAAGTCGACGTACACCGGGTACGCGCGCTCGAGGCTCAAGCCGCTCATGACGAGGACGAGGCCCCCAAGCAGGGCCATCGACACGAGGATGAGCAAGCCGACCTTCACCTCGATAGAACGCTCGCTCACGGCACCTCCGGCTCGCCGTGGTTATAGCGCATGGGCGCGGCGTCCCGTGCGGCGATTGTCGGCGTCATGGCTCACGCCTCCATGGGGCCGCTGGCGCGACCGTGGATGAACTGATCGATGATGGCGTCGCCGCTGGTTCTGAACTCTTCCCGCGTGCCGATCTTCTTCACCTTGCCCCGGTAGAGCATGACGATGCGATCGGCGATGGAGAAGATGCTCACGAGATCGTGGCTGACCACGATGGAGGTCACGCCAAGTCGATCGGACAGCTCGCGGATGAGCTTGTCCACGCGCCTCGCGCTGACCGGATCGAGCGAGGTCGTGGGCTCGTCAAAGAGGACGTATTCGGGGTCGAGCGTGAGGGCCCGCGCGATGGCCACGCGTTTTCGCATTCCGTCGCCGAGCTCCGAGGGGAAGCGGTCGGCGAACTCTTGCATGTGGACGACTTCGAGGCGGCGCCGGGCCTCGGCGAGCGCGTCCTTCATTCCGAGGTGCTTGTGCTTTCGGAGCGGCAAGGCGACGTTCTCGGCGCACGACATCGAATCGAAGAGCGTGGAGTGTTGGAACACCATGGCGCACTTCTTTCGAACGTCGAACATGCCCTCTTCGGGGAGGCGGCTCACCTCGTGATCGTCGAGCCAGATCTCACCGCCGTCGGGCGCCAGAAGGCCAATCAAGTGCTTGATGAGCACGCTCTTGCCCACGCCCGATGCGCCGATGATGAAGAAGACCTCGCCGCGCTGCACGTCGAAGCTGACGTCGTCGAGGACGCGCTTCGGGCCGAACGACTTGACGAGGTTCTTGAAGCGAATCACGGCGGGAAGATCAGGAGCGCGACGCCCGAGATGAAGAAGTTGAGCATCAAGATCGCCAAGGAAGAGTTCACCACGGCGCGCGTCGTCGCCCACCCGACTCCCTCGGAGCCGCCGAAGGTCGAGAGCCCGCAATAGCTGCTGACGAGGGGGATGGCGGCTCCGTAGGCGACGCACTTGGCGGCGCCCGTGACCAAGTCGCCCAAGCGAACCGAGCGCGCCGTGATGAAGACCTCGAAGGGAACCTCGAAGGCGATGTGCGCCGTCAACGCGCCAGCGCCGAAGGCTACGGCGCCGCCCAAGACGATGAGGAAGCCGGTCATCACGAGGCCCGCCACGAAGCGCGGCACGACGAGAAAATCGATGGGATCGGCCGAGCACATGCGCAGCGCGTCGACCTGCTCGGTCACGACCATGGACCCGATCTCGGCCGCGATGCCGGCGCCGATGCGCGTCGCGAGCATGAGGGCGCCGATGGAGGCTGCGATGTCGCGCACGAGGAGCTGAAGAAAGTTCGCGCCGAGTTGGGAGAAATCTGGCACGACACGCTTGAGCTGCAGTCCGCCTTGGTAGATGAGGATCGTTCCGATGAACCCCATCGTGACGACCAGGAAGAAGACGCTCCTGTTGCCCATCTCGAAAGCCTGGCGCATGAGCGTTGCGCGATCGCGGCGCCGCGTCGTCAGGAAGTAGAGCGTCCGCGCGAAGACGGAGAACAGGTCGCGACCGGCGAGTGTGAGCTCCATCGCCGTCGTACCGATGAGCCGTAGCGTCGCCGTGATGAAGCCCTCCCTTGGACGGCGCGAGAGGGGGAGGGCCGAGTCGCTCATGGCTAGCCCAAGAGGAAGCTGACGAAGTAGTCGAGGACGAAGATGCCGGCGGCGCTGGCCACGACGGTCGCGTTGACGGAGCGACCGACGCCGGGCGCGCCGCCCGTGGTCGCGAGGCCGAAGTAGCAACTCGAAATGGCGATCATGAGGCCAAAGACCAAGCTCTTGACGAGGCCGCTCAAGACGTCCGAGACGCCGAGCAATCCCCCCGTAAGGCCGTTCATGAAGCTCACCGGCGACACGCCGAGGAGGCCGTCGGCGGCGAGCGCCGCGCCAACGAGCGCGACGCCGTCAGCGTAGATGGTCATGACGAACAGCGTCGTGACGATGCCGATGAAGCGCGGCAAGACGAGAAACGAGATGGGGTCGATGGCGAGGGCGCGGAGCGCGTCGACCTGCTCGGTGACCACCATGGTGCCGAGCTCGGCCGTGTTGTTGGCGCCCACGCGTCCCGAGATCATGAGCGCCGTGAGGAGCGGCGCGATCTCGCGGAAGATGCTGAACCCGGCGCCCCAGCCGAGGAGGCCCGTGGCCTGGAAGCGCGTCACGATGGGCGCCGCTTGAATGACGGTGATGGCGCCCGTGAAGATGGCCGTTACGACGACGATGGGGAGCGAGCGCACGGCCATCTTGTGCAGCGTTCGCCGCAGCTCAGGACCGTCGATGTCCGGCGGAGCGAGTCGCCTAAGGACCTTGCCGAAGAGCAGGCCCATGCCGCCGGCAGTCTCCGCCACGGAGAGAAAGGAGGCGCCGATGTCTGCCAGCGTGGCGCCAAGGGACGACGCGACGTTCGGCTGGGTCGCGGGCTCGGCCATGGGCGGCCACGGTAGCAAAATTTCGAGCACGCCGGGGCGTGCCCGACGAGGGGGGATGGGGGGCGAGGCACTAGCCGAGGACGGCGTGCAGTCCTTCTGAGAGGAGCGCGACGATCGCCACGAGGAGCGCGAGCGCGCCGAAGCCGAGGAGCGTCCCGACGAGCGTCCGGCGCGTGCGCCAAAAATGCACCGGGAGGCAGAGGGGCCGAAGGCAAGCGCCGCCGCGAGTCGCGTGGAGAGCGGCCACGCGCGGTCCTGCGCCGCCTCATCGAGGCGCCGCTCGTCCCAAGCGACAAGGAGGATCGTGCCCAGCGTGCCGACGAGCATCGAGAGCGCCACGTCGAGCACGTCGGCCATCAGAGTGGACCGTCCACGAGGCCGTGCACGAATTGGCGCACCATGGGATCGGTCGACCCTCGCGCGTCATCGGTCGTTCCGTCAAAGACGAGGCGGCCGCGGTACAGCATCCCCACGCGATCGGTCACCGTGAGCAGCCGATCGAGATCGCTCGACACCATCACCACGGTCGCGTTCGACGCGCGCTGCTCGGCCCGCAGGAGGTCGAAT
Organism: Myxococcales bacterium; assembly: GCA_016703425.1. Taxonomy (NCBI): domain Bacteria; kingdom Pseudomonadati; phylum Myxococcota; class Myxococcia; order Myxococcales; species Myxococcales bacterium. Next base: position 946,050 of record JADJCA010000001.1, on the reverse strand, counting down.
ATTTTTTGCGAGGTCACCGGATCGAGGCCCGCCGCCGGTTCGTCGTAGAGCACGAAGGGCGCCCGCGTGATGGTGGCTCGGGCGACTCCGACGCGCTTTTTTTGGCCTCCTGAGAGGCCCGCCGGCATTCGGTCTTCGAAGCCCCGAAGCGCGACGCAGGCAAGTCGTTCGAGCACGCGCTCGCGGACCTCCGCGTCCGGTGGCGCGAAGAGGCGCCGCAAGGGGAACGCGATGTTCTCCCCGACGGTCAGGGTGTCGAAGAGGGCGTTGTTCTGAAAGAGCATCCCGATCTTCTTCCGCAGCTCCTGCAGACGAAGGTCGTTGGCGCCGACGACGCTCTCGCCGTCGATCTCGATCTCGCCGACGTCCGGTTTCATGAGCCCCGAGAGCATCTTGAGCAGCACGCTCTTGCCCGCAGCGCCGGGCCCAATGAGACCGAACAAGCACCCCGTGGGGACCGTGAAGCTGACGTCATCGAGGAGCGTGCGCACGGGCTCGCCGGGGCGCGCGACGCGCTTCTTTAGGCCCTGGACGCGAATCAACGGACCTTCGCCTGCGGGTCTTCCGCGCGAAGCCTCGCGAGCCGCGAACTCACGCCGACGAGCGTGGCCGCCAGCGCCGCCAGGGCCACGAGCATGGCCGCGAAGGTGACCTGGATGGGCCGAAGCGATGAACGGGCGACCCCGAAGGGGCCCAACCGCGCGAGCCCCTCGGCGCCGTCGACGCGGGCCGTCGCACCGCGAGGCACCAGGATGACCGCCACGTCGGAGGCCGAGAGCGCTGGCGCTCCACCAGCCACGAGGCGCTGGATCGCGGCTTCGGTGAGCGGCGGTGTCGTCCCACGGTGGGCCAAGAGCACGCTCGCGCTCGCGCGTGGCAGCATGTCGCGGAGCGGCTCGCGCGGCGGCATGTTGAGATGCACCCGCGCCGACAACACTCCGTCGACGCTCTCGAGGGACCGTTCTAGGTCGCCCGCGATCCCTGCCGCGAGCTGCGCTTGCTCCGTGAGCGGCGTGGGGATCAGCGAGCCCTTCTGCGTCGCGTCGAGCACGCTCGACGGGCGGCGCCGCGGGAGCTCCTCGCTCCTCAGTGCCTCAATGGCGCGCGCCGCGTCGCCCTCGCCAACGACCACCCGGAATTTTCCCTCGCCCGTGGGGTCGAGCTCCTTGGTGGCTGCAACTTGGGCGCGGTCGAGGGCCGCCAGGACGCGATTGGCCTCCGGTTCGTCGAGCTGCGAGGCGACTGGCGAATGGCAGCCGGTGACGCAGGCGACGATGACCGCGGCGAGGATTGCGCGGGCCTTCGAGGAAGACCGCGCCGTCGCCGAACGCGCTGGAGAGGCCATCGGAGAAGCCACGGGAGACGAGTGTAGGGAGCGCATGGCGGCGCGCCGATGCTACAGCGGTCTCGGTCCCGGGCGGAATGGCGGTCCGCCGCTCCGCGTCGTGCGCACGGCGCTGGTTCGGCGCCGTTCAGGCGATTTGGCCGAGGCAACGCTTTCACTTTGCTTCGTACGAGGGGCGGTGGTACCGAAGGTGGGCGGCGGCGCGCTCGCGCACGTCAGCGGGGCCGTTGCCGAGCCGAGCACAGTGTTTGTGCTGGTGGGGCCAACGCCCCCACAGGACTCCCGCTCAGTCCAGCCGGTCCTCGACCGACCGAACTCGCGCGCCGAGCCCTCAGAACGGAACGAGAAGGGCATTGTCGACCCCCTTTACGGAAGCCATATCGACGCTCAGCGACCGGGCCCTCCGGCGACTGCTCGGTGCGCGCGCGTTCCTCCGCGGCTACGACTACGTGCGGCGCCACGCCGTCGATGGCATCGCGATTGAGGCCGCGCGCGCGACGGGGCAGGTCCGCGGAACCGACCCGGCGCCCTACGCCGTAGAGGTCCAGCTGACCCCGGCCGGCTTCAATTCCACGTGCTCTTGCCCGGCGTTTCCCAAGATCAACGGTCACTGCAAACACGTGGCCGCGCTCCTCATCGCGGTGCGCGATCAGGCGCGCGGCAAGGTGCCGCGCGAAGCCCGCGAGCTCCGCGAGCGCGAGCCACAGGGCAACGGCCAGAGTGTTCCCCTCGCGGAAGGCAGCGAGCCCTCCATGAGCGGTCGTCGTCGGCGCCGCGCCGCTCGCGCCGCGAAGCTTGCCGCGGCTCGCGGCGGGGGTCGTGGCGGTCTGGTGCAGAGTCACGGCGGCTCGTCCTCCGGCGGCTCCGGCGGCGGCATCGACGCGTGGCTCAGCGAGGCGCTGCCGCGCGTTCCAAAGACCCTGGAGTACCGCCTGCAGGTCCGCGCCTCAGGACTCACGCTGACGGTCCTCGACCCCGACTCGCGCACGCCGATTCTTCCGAGTGCCCTCCTCGCGTCGCACGCGCAAGCCCCCACGCCAGACCGCGAGGCCATTCGGCTCTTGGCGCGCCTCGAGAGCGACGGCCGCGGCCGTGGCGGCATCGAGGTCCGGGGCGAAGAGGCGAGCGACCTGCTTCCGCTGCTCAAAGGCCGGCGCATCATCGTCGAGCCGCAGATGATGGAGCTTCGCTTCGGCGACGAGCCGCTCCGGCCGCGCTTCGATCTCGACCTCTCGCCTGATGGCTCCGAGGTGCTGGTCAAGGCCTCGTTCCAGCGGCCCGGCGACCCGCGAAAGTTCTCCCCGCTGGCAGGCGCTTGGTTCGAGGGGAATCCGGGCTGGTTCGTCGACCCTCAAGAAGGCGTCGCGCGGCCCATCGATCGCCGCGTGTCACCGTCGAGCATTCGCCGGCTGACGCGCACGCCCGTCATCCACGAGCCCATCGAGAACCTCCCCACGCTCATCGCGCAAGGATTGCCCAAGGTTGCCCTCGAAGTGGGCGCCGAGCTTCCCGAGCTCTCGCAGGTCGCGGACGTCGTCGACCTCGTGCCGACCTTCCGCATGCGCGCCGGTGGCTCGCTCATCGAGGCGCGCGTCGCGCTTCGAGCTGCTTACGAGGACGTCGAGATTGACGTGCGCGCCGACGGGATGACGGCGCCGGTCATCGTGAAGCCGCCGGAGCCGGGCTCCTCGAAGCGAGCGCGCTGCATTCGAACCGACATCGCCGCTCAGCAGCTCGCGACGACGAAGCTCCGCGAGCTGGGGCTGCACCCCGACGAAGAAGGCAGCGGCTTCGTCGGCCGCGGCGACGACGCCATCCAGTTCTGGACCGAAGGTGTGGGCGAGCTGCCCGAGGAGTGGGATCTCTTCGTCCCCGACGACCTCGTCGACGTGCAAGTGCGCGGCGAGTCGCTGGGCGCCAACGTGCGCGTGTCGAGCGGCGTCGACTGGCTGTCGCTTCGCATGTCGTTCGAGAGCGAAGGCGTCGCCGTGTCGCAGGACGAGCTCGGCCGCTGCCTCGCGGAAGGGCGCCGCTACGTGCGCCTGAGCGACGGCTCCTTCGCGCGCCTCGACGCCGAGAAGGTCAAAGCGGTGCTCCAGCGGCAGGCGGAGATCCTCGCCACCGGCGGCGGCAACGGCGGCAAGCTGCCCCTGTCGCAGGCGGGCCGCATCGAAGAGCTGCTTCAGCAAGTGGGGCGCACGCTCGTCAGCGACGGCGCCAAGGAGCTCTTCAAGAAGCTCCACGACATCGACGAAATCAAGGGCGTCAAGAAGCCCCGGAACCTGAAGGCGTCGCTCCGGCCCTATCAGGAAGCGGGCTTCCAGTGGCTCTCGTTCCTCCACGAGATCGGCTCCGGCGGCGTCCTCGCCGACGACATGGGTCTCGGCAAGACGATCCAAACGATCGCGCTCCTGCTCTCGGTCAAGGCCAACCTCAAGGCCGACGGCGACAAGGGCTCGAAGATGAAGGCGCTCATCGTGGCGCCCACGAGCGTCGTCACCAACTGGACGCGTGAGCTCGACAAGTTCGCGCCGTCGCTCTCCTACGCGCTCTGGCACGGCGTCGACCGGCAGGACCGGAAGGAAGAGCTCGACGACGCCGACATCATCATCACGAGCTACGCGCTCCTCCGTCGCGATGAGGAGTTCCTCGCGAAGATCCCGCTGAAATATGCCATCTTGGACGAGGCGCAGAACATCAAGAACCCGCTGTCGGCCACAGCGCGCGCAGCCAAGCGCCTCAAGTCCGACCGTCGCCTCGCGCTCTCCGGCACGCCCATCGAGAACCGCTTGTCGGAGATCTGGTCGATCTTCGATTTCGTGAGCCCGGGCCTCTTGGGGCCGCTCGAGAAGTTTGAAGAGCGCTACGCTCGCCCCATCGACGCCGGTGACGCGAAGGCGGCCCAGCGTCTGCGAGCCACCATCCACCCGTTCATCCTGCGACGCACCAAGGGTGAGGTCGCAAAAGACCTCCCGGAGAAGATCGAGACCGACCAGGTCTGCGAGCTCACCGGTGAGCAGGGCGCCCTCTACCAGGCGGTGCTCAAAGAGGTTCGCGCTCAGGTCATGGGCGAGGTCGAGCGGCAGGGGCTCGCCAAGAGCCAGATCCAGATTCTCGCAGGCCTCACCCGGCTGCGGCAGGCGTCGTGCGATCCGCGCCTCCTGGGGCTGCCGCGCGAATTCACCGACGACGACTCGGGCAAGCTTCAAGCGCTGCGCGACCTCGTGCAGACCTGCGTCGCCGGTGGTCACCGCGTGCTGGTCTTCAGCCAGTTCGTGAGCATGCTCACCATCATTCGCCGCGCCATGGACGAAGACGGCGTGGCGTACGAGTACCTCGACGGGTCCACCAAGGACCGGCAGGCGCACGTCGAGAACTTTCAGCGCGAGGACGGACCGCCGCTGTTTCTCATCTCGCTCAAGGCCGGCGGGTCGGGCCTCAACCTCACGGCGGCCGATACGGTCATCCACTTTGACCCGTGGTGGAACCCGGCCGTCGAGGATCAGGCGACAGACCGCGCGCACCGCATCGGTCAGACCAAGGTCGTGACGATGTACCGCCTCATCGCGAAGGGGACCATCGAAGAGAAGATCCTTGAGCTCGGTGGGAAAAAGCGGGAGCTCGTCGGCGCGGTCCTGACGGAAGACGCCGGGGGCGCGAAGAAGCTCACCAAGCAAGATCTCGAAGATCTATTTAGCTTCGAGTGAGGGAGCCGCAGACGCGCTGCCAGCGCGGTCGTTCGTCGCCTTCGTCACGAAAAGGGCTGCCGAGGGGCCTCCGAGCCGGATACGCTACGGCGCATGATTTGGCTTTCGAACTCCACGCTGACGCGACTCCGAGACCAGCTTCGGGCCCGCGGTGAGCGACCCTCCATGATGCCGGCGCCGGGGGCTTCGCCCGATGCCATTGAGGCGATGGCGCTCTTTGCCGAATACGGTCCGCTGGCCGAGGCGATGTTCCTCATGATGTCCGCCGACGGCCAGGTCACCCAAGAGGAGCGCGACGTCCTGCGTGGCGCCTTGCGCAACCTCTCCGGCGACGAGCTCCGCACCGCTCACATCGAGAAGATGCTCGACGACGCGGCCGAACGCCTCGAGGCGGAGGGTCGAGACAAGCGCCTCGAACAGGTCGTCTCCGAGCTCCGCGGCGACGCCGACCGCGCCGAGGTCACGTTCGTGTTGGCGGCAGCCATCGCCTTTGCCGACGGCACCATCGCCGACGAAGAGAACGACACCATCGGTTCCCTGGCGGAGGGCCTCGGCATCGATGAGGCGAAGGCCAACGCGCTCATGGATACCGTCGACGCGGATCTCAAGAGCACCGGAGGTTAGGCCCGGTGCAAGGCAACGATCGCCTGCCGCTCACCATCGGCGGGTACCGCGTCGTCAAACGGCTCGCGCGTGAAGCCACGGTGGACGTCTTGCTCGCCCGTCGCGAGGGCCAAGGCGGCGATGAGCGAACCGTAACCCTCAACGTCCTTTCGCCGGCGTTTCGCGGCGACACGACGTTTGACACGCTTTTCTCTCGTGAGACGCAGGCCCTGTCGCAGCTCGATCATCCGTGCGTCGTCCGGCTCGTCGACGTGTTCTCCAACGCCGATACCAAGGTGATGGTCTTCGAACACGTCGTTGGAACGAACCTCGCAGAGCTGCGCCTCAGCATGGGCGCCCGCGCCGAGGTCCTTCCCGACGTGGCTGTCTACGCCATCGCCGCGTCGGTCTTCGCGGCGCTGGCGGCGGCTCACGCGGCGCGCGATCCGCAGTCCGGCAACCTGCTCCCCATCGTGCACCGCGACGTCCACCCGGGACACATCGTTGTGGGCAAGAGCGGAGCCGTGAAGCTTGGTGGCTTTGGACTCGAGCGCATCACCGGTGTTCGCGGCGACGCCAAGGGGGGAGGCTCACGCGCCTACCTGCCGCCCGAGAAGGCCCGCGGCGAGGTCGTCACCATTCGCTCCGACGTCTACGCCGCCATGCTCGTCGTCTGGGAGCTCTTCGCGCGTCGCCGCGCCGTTCGCGACGACGCGCTCCCCGAACAAGAGCTCGCGCGCGCGCTCGCGCATCCAACGCTTGTCTCCCTTGAGGTCCTCAGGCCCGACCTGCCTCCGCTTGTGCGGAGCATCGTGGCCCGCGGCCTCGAGCCGCAGGTGGAGCGACGCATGGTGACGGCCGAGGAGGCGGCGAGCGTCTTTCGGAGCGCTGTTCCGATGGCGGAAGCGGAGGAGGCGCTCGCGCTTCTGGTGGCAGGAGCGCCGCAGGCGCCGCCGCGTCGCGAGCCGAGCTTGCCCGTGATCGCACCCAGCCCCACCGCCGGCGAGGTCGCCGTCGACCGAAAGCAGCCGCCGCGTCCGGCGCCGCGTCGCATGTGGAACTCGTCCCCGACGCTCACTCCGAGCGGCGGGTTCACGCCGCCGCCGAGCTCGCGGCCCGGCTCCATCCCTGACGCACGCTTCTCCCAGGAGCCGGAGCGACACGGTCCGCGGCCCGCCCCTCTACCGGCGGAGAGCGAGCCCTCGGCGTCGCCGGCGCCGGCGCATGTCGAGCCCATGCCGTCGCACTTCGACGTGACGTCGCTCAAGCCGCTCCTTGTGACGCCTCCGCCGGGCGCTGTCGTTTCACCACCGGCGGCGCTCCCGGAAGTCACGCCGGCGAAAGCGGCCGTGCAGCAGCTCTTGCCAACGCCGGCCGCGCCGTTCACACCCGCCGGTGCGACCGCGGACGATCCGTTTCGTGCGCCGCAGGGGTCGCTGCCGGGGATGGGGGTTCCCTTGGCACCGCTCGAGGCGGTCCTCTCGCCGGCACCACCAGCGGTGGAGGCGACGCCCAACGAGTCGTCGCCGTTGTGGTCTAAGCCGATTCCGCCGTCGGCCGTCCCGACGTACCGTCCACCGCGTCCGCAACCGAAGCAGACGAACGCTGCCCTCGCCGTCGGGGTGTTCCTCGTGGCGACCGCGATCGGCGCCGCCGGCTTTGTGATGCTGTTTCGGAGGACGCCGCGTGTGACGGTGCCGGCCCCGGTGGCGACGAGCGCGCCCTCGGTCGCGGTGGTGGCGGCACGGGGCCCCGAGCCGACGAAGCCCGAGGTGACGAAGCCGGAGGCGACGAAACCCGAGGCGACGAAACCCGAAGCGACGAAACCCGAAGCGACGAAACCCGAAGCGACGAAACCCGAGCCGACGAAACCTGAGCCGACGAAACCTGAGCCGACGAAGCCCGAGCCGACGAAGCCCGAAGGGACCGCAGCGCCCGATGCCAGCAAGGCGAGCTTGCGCGTGATCACGAAGGTCGCAGGGCACCGCGTGTTCGTGGACGGCCGGGTCGTCGGCGAGGGCGAGGGCCCGTTTCTGGTTCCGTGCGGCAAGCACGCCGTGAAGGTCGGTAGCCGCGGCAAGGTTCAGAACGTGGACCTGCCCTGCGGTGGCGAACTCTCGGTGACGAAGTAGAACGGCGCGTCGGCCGGCGTGGCGGCTGTCAGAGCGTGACGTCAGCGCAGCAGCGGAAGCCCGTCGAGTAGTCGTGGTACCAATTCTCGTGGGCCTTGGTCTTGTAGTTGCAGCCGTCGCCGTTCTGCGTGACGTCGAGGTAGTAACCGCCCTGGAACCGGCCGCCGCGGTCGTCGACCCACTCGTGCAGATTGCCGACCATGTCGTAGACGCCGTAGTCGTTCGTGCAGGCCTCGTGCTCACCGGTCTTGCTGACGGTGCCCGCGAGCTGGTTCAGCTCGGGGTTGTTCATCTTCGTCATGTTCCAGTAGGTCGGATCGCCATCGCGACCGGGACCGTACAAGACACCCATGGCGCTGCGGCCGTGGTCGTTGCAGCGGCCGCGCTCGCGTTGCTCGCCGTAACCCCAGCCCTTGCCGCTCGAGCCGGTGCATGCCTGCCGCCACTCGACGGGCTTGCAGAGTCGCTTGCCCGAGCGTGCGCACGCGCGCGCAGCCTCGTGGCCGCTGACGTAGCCCTGAGGAATGACGCCACGGGCCGAGACGGCGCGAACGATTCGCCCGTCGACGGTCTCGTAAGGTGACACGGGGCGCTCTTCGCCGTTCGGAAGCACCTCAACGAGCGACGCCTCGAAGCGGTCCACGCAGAAGCGGTCGCCAATGGACGCCATCTCGGGGGGGCACGCAGCGTTGGTCGCGGCCTCGCCGGTGCGGAGCAACTGATCGAGGGGACTCTCGGCGGCGCCGCGGGCGGCCGCGAGGATCGAGCTCTCCGTGGTGGCGAAGAGGCGAGCGCCGCGGTCTTCGCGCGGGGCCCGCTTGGGGCGGCTGGCGACGGTAGCCCGTTCGAAGGACTGGATGGGTCGCACGGCATGAGCCGCTTCCGCCGGGGAGGGGAAGGGCCTTGCACAGGCGGCGACACCCATGAGGAGGGCACCACCAACAAGCGACCAGGCTATGTGTCTTCCGGAAAGGCTCAACGTCACCCTCCGTCGTGCACACCATGTCGGCTCGTGACTGCGAACCGGCGTACGCGACGGCCCTTGGATAAACCGCTTCCGATCCCCAGGGGAACCCCAAATCGACCGGGTGCGAAACAAGGGTGGCACGCCTGAATACGTGCGTTCGCGGCGGAATCCGTATGAACACCAACAATCCCGAATGTTTGAGCTCCAAACGTTTATGCACCAAGGTAGGCGTCTGCCGACTCAACACCACTGGTCGCATTTCCGTCTCTCAACTTGTGCGCAGAACCGCCGCCGTCCGTGATCCGCGAGGGAAGGCCGCTTCATGATCCACCGCCTCTACTTCTCTCCGGGCATGTTTGGCTTTGGTCGCCTTGGTGCCTACGACTACTTCGAGCACCTCGAGCGGGCCATCGCGGCGCGCCTCCGCGCGGCCGGACATGAGGCCGTCTCGTACGTCGTCGACGTGCCGCCGACGGCTTCGCTCCGGCGACGCGCGACGGTGTTGGCGGAGCTCGTCGCACGGACCGCCGAGGACGACGGGCCGATCCATCTCGTGGGCCACTCGACGGGCGGCCTCGACGCGCGCCTCGTGGCATCGCCGAGCGCGCTGTTGCCCTGCGCACCGGGCGCGCTCGCGTGGCTCTCGCGGCTCAAGACGGTGACCACGCTGAACACGCCGCATTGCGGCACACCGCTCGCGAGTTTCTTCGCGACGCTCTCGGGGCAGCGCATGCTCTACGCCATGAGCGCGCTCACCATCATGGCGCTCACCGCCTCAGCGCCGCCCATGGCCGCCGCGAGCGCCCTCGTCGTCGCCATAGGCAGCGCCGACCGGGCCCTCGGCCTCGAACTTCGCGCCCTCGACCGCGCCACTGACGCGTTGCTCCGCGTCCTCGACGACGCGCCGCGCAAGGAGATCAAGAACTTCCTCGATGCGATTCGCGGCGATCAAGGCTCGGTGATTCAACTGACGCCCGAGGCCATGGACCTCTTTCAAGTCGGCGTGGAAGACCGGGCGTTCGTTCACTACCAGTCGGTGGTGACCATGGCTCCAGCGCCTTCCGCTTTGGGCGCGCTCCGATCGATATCTGGCGCGTGGAGCGTGGCATCGACCGCGCTCTTCGCCGCGCTCTGGCGGATCAGCGCGCGCACCCACGAACAATACCCATGCACGGCCCCGCTGAACGAGGCGCAGCGGTTCGCGCTGGGGCGCGCCTTCGGCTCTGTCCCGGAGCCAGGGCAGAGCGACGGCGTCGTTCCGACACGATCGCAGGTTTGGGGCGAGGTCGCGTGGGCCGGCCACGGCGATCACCTCGACGTGCTGGGACACTTTCGTGGCGGCAAGAAGGGGGGCGCGCGCGGCGACGCGGCGGCCGTCCCGCACCGCGATTGGTTGTGCAGCGGCGCCGGCTTCAATCGCGAGCGATTCGACGCGATGGTCGAGGCGGTCACCGCGCGCATGTCGGGCTGATGGGCTGAGCGCCCGCTAACGGCCGCGACCGCCCGCGAGTCGTGCGTAGAGTTGGCCATAGGCCGTTCGCATCTGCTGGGCGGAGAACCGCTCGATGACGTCGCGGCGCGCGGCGAAGCCCATGAGCTGGGCCCGCTCGCGCGAGGACGCGAGCTCGCGCATGGCGACCGCGAGGCCCTCAACGCTGTCTTCGCGCGCCAGGATTCCCGTGGTCCCAGGTCGGACGATCTCGACGAGGCCGCCGACGGGCACGGCGGCGAGGGGAAGCCCCGTGGCCATCGCTTCGAGGAACGCGATGCCCAGGCCCTCCTTTCGCGACGCGGCCACGGTGGCGTGCGCCCGATGCAGGACGGGTCTCGGGTCCGCGAGTGCGCCGTGAAAGACTACGCGGCTCGGAATCCCAAGCTCGCGGGCCAGGCGCTCCAGGTCGCCGCGAATGGCGCCGTCGCCGACGAGCTCGAGGCGCGCTTGCGGCACCAGGGCGAGGGCTCGAAGCGCGCGGTCCACGCCCTTGCGTGGCTCGAGGCGACCCACGAGAACGAAGGTGAACGGTTCGGCGGTGCGGCCTCGCGGCGGCGCGAACCGGTCCGCGTCGACGCCGTTGTGGATCGTGCGAACGCGGTCGGCGGCGAAAGGCGCCCTCGAGAGCAAGACATCACGCACGTGGGCGCTTACCGCCACGGACGCTTGAGCGCGCACCAGCGACCAGCGCGAAAATGGCCAGCATGTGGGGTCATCGAAGACGCGCGTGGAGTGTTCGGTTCGGACCACGGGGGCGCCGACGAGCCGCGCCGCTCGCGTTCCGAGGACCTGCGACTGGAACGTGTGAAGGTGAACCACGTCGGCGCCGCGGGCGCGAAATTCCTCGGCGAGTCGCCGCGCAGCGCCGCCGTCGAAGGGGCGAAGGAGCGAGTGAAACGGCGACTCCGAAGTCCGACCGCCGTCAAACGCATCGAGGCCTCCCGCGCGGAAGAAGTCGACGAGCGCCGTCGACGGAGAAAACACCGCGACCCAGTGTGCCGCGCCGCCGCCGTTGTCGTGAGCGAGGGAACGCAGCATGTGTTCGGCGCCGCCAAGTTCGCCTGCGACGACGACGTGCGCGACGCGAATCACGCGGTCTCCGGCGCCCGCGGCGCGCCCACGGTGAGAATCTTCTTCTGGAAGGCGATCCAAAAGGCGATGGCGATAGCCGTGTGCACCAGCGAAGTCGACAGCGCGATGCCTTCGACGCCGAGGTGGCGCACGAGGACGAGGTTGAGCGTCACGTTGAGGCCCGCGTTTAGGACGCCCATGGCGAACATGATGCCGCTGTTCTGGATGGCCACGTGCGCCCGCGCCAGCACCAGAAGGACTCCGAAAGGCGCGAGGCCGACGAGGTGGTACGGGAAGATCGCGGCCATCCGATCGATGCCCGCCGCGTCCATCTCGCCATGCAAGAACACGAGGGTCAAGAGCGGACGCCGAACGACGAAGAGCACGACCGACGCGGCGCCGAGGATGAGGAGCACGGAGGCCGTCGCTCTACTGACCGTGCGCTTGATGCGCGCGATGTCACGAGAAGCGAAGTCGTCAGCCAGGTGGGCGAGCAAGACCGACAAGAACGTGACCTGCAAGATCGAGGTGGGCAGCGACGAGACGTCGTTGGAATAGCGAAGCAGGGTCGCCCCTCCCGCCATCCCCGCGAGGCCCGCCATGAGTTGGTCGACGACGGGGTTCACCCGCGTGACCGCGCCGCCGGCGACCTCCGACGCCGCGAGTCGCGCGAAGCGGAGCACCGGCTCCGGTCTGGAGAGGGTGAGTCCGTGGCAAGATGCCAAAGTAGCGGATCGCTACCGTCGCCAAGATGAGCGACGCGACGGCCTCGCCGAGGAGCGTCGCGACGGCGACCGACAAGAGGCCGAGCGACGCCTTGCTCCACCAAATGAACAGCAACGTCGTCAGGACGCCCGCGGCGCTCGCCACCGGGTAGGGAACGAAGGCGTGGTGCGCGCTCAGCGTGGCCGCGAAGAACGTCTTGGTGCTCATGAACATGAGCTGCAAGGCGAAGGCGGGAACCATCATGATCGCGAGGCGAAAGTCGGCGCCGTCGTAGCGCAGCCGAAACCAACCGCTGGCGAAGGCGGCCACGAGCAGCGCGAGGCCGCCGCCGATGAGCCAGGTGTACGCGAGGAGTGACCCGCAGATGCGGTTGACGGACGCCGGCTCCTTCAGCTTGGCCTCCGCCAAGATCGGGACAAGAGCCGAGTCGTGGTACGCGCTGAAGACGAGCGAGCCCGCGAAGAGGAAGACGGCCCAGGCGAAGTTGTAGACGTCGGTGGCGTGGCTCCGCCCGAACCAATACGCCAAGAGGAGCGGCAGGAGCGCCTCGCCGGCGCGAAAGATGACTTGAACCGGCAAGAGGAGGAGCGTGGTTCGAACGAGACCGCCGCGCTTCGTCAAGACCCGACGAGCTCCGCAATGTCCGTGAGGCCCACGACGTCGATGCCCTCGCGCGCCGCGAAGGAGAGCAACGCGTCGAGTCGTTGGAGGATGGCGCGAACGCCGCCCTCGTCCTTTGCGTAAGGGCTCGCACCGGCCACGACCTCGACGTTGTGGAACATCGCGTTCAGCACCACGACGCGGTCCGCCTGAAAGCGTCGCGCCGCGCGAATCTCGTCGATGGCTACGGCAACGATGCCCTCCGGTGTCCCCCACGAGGGGCGCAGCCAGCGGGGCTCGAGCTTTCGCCCGATGGCCGGCAACCCGCGGAGACGTGCGGGGCGAATCGTGACGGGCACCTCCAACAGCGGCGAGTCGCCCACGCGCTCCGGGGCGCGCTCGTCGGGGTGGTAAGGCTGCGTCGGCGCACCATCGAAGGATAGCGGCGTCCCCTTGTCGGACCAGTCGATGAACGGCGTGACGCTCGAGTCGACGGCGTAGCCGAGCTCGCGCAAGATCGTGAGGCTACTTTCACCGATGCCAAAGCGCCCGGCGCGAAAGCTCGTCGGTTTGCGATCGAAGGCCCGGCGAAAGCTGTCGGTCAACGCCGTCAGCTTCGCGCGCTCCAGGGCGGCCGGGTAGTCGCGCTGGAACGCCTTGGTTTCGTTGGGCACGAACGCGTCGGGCGGCACAAACTCGCCATGGAGGTGCGTGCCGAGCTCTGCGCTTCGTCCAAGGTCGCGGAGCACCTCGAGGCTCTCGGCGTCGTCGAAGAGCTCCGCCGAGAGCAGGTACGTGGGCCTCGCGCGATGGCTCATGAACAGCGGATGCAGCCGCTCCGCCATACCGCCCTTCACCCCACGAAAGGAGAGGGGCCGCGCGACCTGCCACTGGGGGCCCTTGTCGCATTCGCAGTCGATGCTGATGGAGAGGTATACGCGGCTGCCGCTCATGAAGAAAACCGAGGCCGGAGCGCCACTCTATAGCGCTCTTCGGGGCCCGCGTTTGCCCTGATGGTGCGGGGCCCACACGATCACGGGGTGGCGCGCCTGGCGCTCCCGCGTCGTGGCGCCGCCGGCCCGAGCGAGAGGCAGCGAACTCACCGAAAGATAAGGTATAAGGCCCGGCATGGTCCCCGCCCCGGATAGCCCCGCGTCCGCTCCCGTCGAGGCGGTGTCGGCGCGCCGCAAGGTGCGCGTGCTGTTCGTGAACGACACGGCTCGCAACGGAGGGCCCGGCCGGAGCCTCTATTACATCCTGAAGTTCCTCGATCCCGCGGTGGTGCACCGCGCTGTCCTCTTGCCGCGAAGCGGGGTCATCAGCGATCTCTACGTGAAGGGCGGCGTCGTCGACGAACTCTACTTCGAGCCGAACCTGATCGAAAATCCCATCGAGCCGGCCCATCGACCGATGGAGCGCGACGACTTCGACGCCCCCCTCGCGCTGCGCGCCGGCCGGCTCGCCCTCAACGTTGGACGAGCCACCTTCGGGCTCGCGCGAATGACCCGGCTACTCCGTCGCGGCCGCTTCGACGTCATCTACTGCAACGGCACCAACGCCGACTTCGCCGGGGGCCTCCTGGCCCAGACGAGTCGCGTGCCGGCCATCTGGCACGTTCGCTACACGTCGATCCCCAAGGCCGCTGCACCCATTCACGATGCGCTCGCGAAGAGCGGCGGCGTTCGCCGCATCGTCTGCGTTTCGAAGGCAGCCGCTGCGCTCTTCCCGTTTTGCGAAGAGAAGGTCAAAGTCATCCACAACGCGCTCGACGTCGACGAGTTCAGCGTGGCGCTAAGCGCGCCCGTTCTGCGGAGCGAGCTCGGCTTTGCGCCCGATGCGGTCGTCTTCGGCAGCCAAGGGCGGATCCTGCCCCGCAAGGGCTACGTGGAGATGGTTCGCGCCGCTGACGAAGCGCTGCGCGCCCTCGACGCGAAGGAGCGAGCGCGCTGCAAGTTCGTCGTTCTCGGCGACACGCCGGAGGACATTCGCCCGGACCATCTTGAAGAGTGCCGCGCTCTCGTTCGCTCCTTGGGCCTCGAGGATTGCTTTCACTTCGTAGGCTTTCGCTCCGACGTAAAACCCTACGTCGCGGATTTCGACGTCGCCGTGGTGCCGAGCGTCTACCCCGACCCGCTCCCTCGCGCCGTCATCGAGTCGATGGCCATGGGCAAACCCGTCATCGCCTTCGAGGTGGGGGGCGTCGGCGAGATGCTCGAAGACGGTTCCTGCGGGTCCCTCGTGCCGGTGGGTGACGTGGGTCATATGGCAAGAGAGTTCGTCCGCTACTTCCGCAGCGAGGACCTCCGAAGGCGCCTCGGCGTAAGCGCGCGCACGCGCATCGAGGCGCGCTACGACGCCCGCGTTCACGGGCGCCTGATTCAGAACGAGATCGTCCTCGCAGCGGGGCTCAGTGGGGCTGGCGCATGAAACGGTTCCTGTCGGCGATCGTCGATTTTTCGGGGAGGTTTCCCCTCATCGTCTTGCTCGTCGGCCTCGCCGTAGTCTTTGGCACGTGGAGCTACGCGACGCCGGGCAGGGGCCTCGAGCTCCGGACCGACTTGCGCGAGCTCTTGCCGCGCGACAGCCCGGGGTTCAAAGCCTTTGAGCACCAGTTAGGCCGCGTCGGCGGCGGCGCGACCCTCATCGTGATCGCGGAGTCGCCGGAGCGCGCCTCAAACGAGCGCTTCATCGACGCGCTCGCCGACAAGCTTCGCGCCAGCGTCGACGCTCAGAAGAAATGCGAGGCCGCCTGCGGCGACGACGCTTGCCGCCTGGCGTGCGGGCCGCGACTCATCTCGTACATCGAGAGCGGCACCAAAGACGTCCGGCAGTTCTTCGAAGACAACAAATGGCTCTACGCCGACCTGAAAGATCTCGAGGACGCCGACAGCACGCTCGATCGGCAGATCGCCATCAAGAGCGGCCTCGTCGAGGACCTGATGTCCGACGAGCCAAAGGTTGCGCCAACGGCGGACGCCGGCTCTGGTGCCCCAACCGCGGCGGCCAGCGGCGACGCCGGCGCGAAGAACAACACCGAAAAGAAGTCGGCGCTCGGGATGGACGAGTACCGCGATCGTTGGAAGAAGAAGGCCAACAAGCACGACGACTTCCCCACCGGGTACTTCGCCAACCCCGAGGGCACGGCCCACGGCCTACGCATCGTGTCGACGACGACGGGCCTTGGTGACGCGAGTGGGGAGAGCTTGCTCGGTCGCGTGCAAAAGCTCGTCAACGAGACGAACCCGTCGTCGTTCCACGGGCAGATGAAGGTGGGCTTCGCTGGCGACGTGCCCAACGCGATCCAGGAGAAGGAGTCGCTGGTCAGCGAGGCCGCCTGGGCTTCGCTCGCGGCGGCGCTCCTCATTCTCGGTGGCGTCGTTATCCATTTTCGGTCGCTCTGGTCGCTCGTCATCATCGGCGTTCCACCGCTCGTCGGCGTTGGCTGCGCCTACAGCTACGCGAAGCTCTCCATCGGCTACGTCAACACCGTTGGGCTCTTCCTCGGCGCCATCATCCTCGGCAACGGCGTCAACTACCCCATCGTGCTGCTCTCCCGGTATCGCGAATTCCGGGCTCGCGGCCTCACGCCCGACGTCGCGCGGCGCGACGCGGTGTGGAACGCATTTCGTGCGGAGCTCGTCGGCGCGCTCGTGGCGTCCATCGCGTACGGCTCGCTCACGCTCACGCGCTTTCGCGGCTTCAGCCAGTTCGGCACCATCGGCCTCTTGGGGATGATCCTCGTGTGGCTGGCGATGATCCCGCTGGTGCCGGCGCTCATCGTCGTGCGCGAACGCATCGGGGAGCGGATTCCATTCCTCAAGGAGCGCGCGCCGAAGGTCGATGCCGACGGAAGTCGTCGCTTGCCGCGAGCGCTCGCCTACGTGACGGAGCGGTTCCCCGGCGTCTTCGTGGGGCTTGCGCTCGTGGCCACCGTCGTGGCCGCGTGGCAGCTCCCGGCCTATTTCAAGGATCCTTGGGAATACAACTTCGACAAGCTCGGCTCGAAGGGCAGCAAGGTCGGCGGCGCCGGAGAGTGGTCCGTCAAGGCGGAGCGTGTCTTCGGCGGCAAGATGAACGTCGCTGGCGCGCTCATGCTTGCGGACACGCCCGAGCAGGTGCCGTTGGTCAAGCAGCAGATCTTGCTGAATGACGCGAACGACAAGAAGGGACAACTCATCGCCGAGGTCGCCACCATCGAGGACCTCTTGCCGGGGACCGCCGCTGAGCAGAAGGCGAAGCTCGAAATCTTGGCCAGCATTCGCGACCGACTCACGCCCGCCGTCATGCACGGCTTGGAGGGTGACGAGCGCACGCGCGTCGAGGAAATCCGGCCGCCCGACAGCCTCAAGGTCCTCGGCCCCGCCGACGTTCCGGCGCTACTCAAGCGGCGATTCCAGGACGCCGCCGGCAACATCAACGTCTTCTACGTCAAGTACAAGAACGACGTCTCTCACTCCGACGGACGGAACCTGCTCCGCATGAGCGCGTCGACCTCGAACGTCACGTTGCCCGACGGCACGCTCGTGCAGACGGCGAGTCGGCCGACGATCTTCGCCGAGATGATCAAGTCGATGCAGCGCGACGGCCCTCTCGCCACGGTGGCATCGTTTCTTGCCGTCGTCCTCGTGATCGCCTTCGCCACCATGAGCTTCCGAGGCTTCGTGTGCGTCATAGCGGCCCTCGTGATGGGCGTCATCTGGACCGTCGGCGGTGCGGCCTATCACGGCATGCAGCTCAACTACATCAACTTCATCGCGCTCCCGATCACCTTCGGCATCGGTTGCGAGTATCCCTTCAACGTCTTTGACCGAAGTCGCCTGCTCGGCGGTGACGCAAGCTCGGCGGTGCGACGCGTGAGCGGGGCCGTTGCGCTCTGCAGCTACACGACCATCGTCGGTTACGGCTCTCTCATCTTCAACGACAACCAGGCGCTCGAGTCGTTCGGGTGGCTGGCCATGGTCGGCGAGTTCGCCACGCTGATCGCTGCGCTCTTCGTCCTGCCCTCGCTCTTGCACCTGTGGAAGGCCAAGCCCGGCGAGGTCCACAGCGCCGATCAGATCACACGATAGCCGCGCGGTGGCCGCCCCTCGTTCGTGGAGGGCGAGTCAAAACAGACTGCGGACCGTAGGTAGAAAGCCGCGCGAGCGCGCCCAGGCCAGCGCGGTCTTCGTCTCGCTGCGGAGCAACGAGAAGCCCATGTCGGCGGGGTGCATGGCGAGCCTTGCGGGAAGCAAGCGTTCGAGCGGTGAGAGCGCTCGCACGCCGAGGACGCTCGTCGCGAGTCGCCCCGGCGTACGGCTGGAGTAGTTGAGGACGAGCGTTCGCCGCGACGCCCTGGAGGTTGGATCAACGACCCGCACGTGATCTTCTGTGAAGCGCAGGCCGAAGGACGCGAGCACATCCAGCATCCACGGTGGCATCGACCAAGCCGGCGGAACGAAGCCGACGGGCGAGAGCTTGGCGTCCGCGAGGACGCGGAGGCCGTCTTCGATTCGTCGCCTCGCCTCGGCTTCCCCGACGTCGCTAAACTCGGCTTCACTCCCTGAGACGACGTGCTGCGCGTAGAGCCGCCTTAGGCCCGATGGCGCCGGCCGACCTCCGCCGCCTAAGACAAGGGGCGCGACGCCGCTCAGGTGGTAGTAGCCGTGGAGCAAGATCTCGTGCCCGTCGCGCTCGAGCGCGCGGAGGCGGTCGACGAACGCTGGCGCATCCCCGAGCGGCGCCTTCGCGTGGAAGTTCGGCACGACGAGGAGGCTCGGCTTGACGCCAACCTCGTGCGCCAACGAGAGCGCAAGCTCAACCTCGCGTGACCAGGCGGGGCTGACGTCGTGGAGCGAAACGTGGACCGGCACGGGCGCCTATATAGCGGTCTTCGCCGCTGTGAGGAGCGCTTCGTAGCGTTCGAAGAGCGCTTTGAAGTGGTCCTCCATGGAGTGAACCTTCGCGGCCGTGTCGGCGGCCGCGCTCCGAAGCGCGTTCGAAGGCCGCTCGAGCAACGCGAGCGCGCTCGCGGCCGCGGCTGCCGCGTCGAGGGAAGGGTAGGTGACGACGCTCTCGCCGCGCGCCAACTCGGCAGCACCGCCGCGATCGGGGACCACAGCGGGAAGCCCCGAAGCGATGGCCTCGGCAACGCCGAGCCCGAAGGTCTCGAAGGGGCACGCGTGGAGGAGAAGATCGGAGCTGGCGAGCAAGCGCGCCAAGGGGGCGCGTCCGCGCAAGAACCCTACGAGCTCCACGTCGCCGCGCGCCTTGGCCCAGGTTTCGATGCGCGCTCGTTCGGGGCCGTCGCCGAAGACGAGCAACTTGGCGCCCGGCTTCGCGAGGGCGATGCGGTCGAAGGCCTCCATGATGACGTCCCAGCGCTTCTCCACGGCGAACCGCCCGATGGCGACGACGAGCGGCCCGTGCCTCTCGCCCAAGCGCTCGCGCCGCAGGGACTCATCGCGCTGGTCGGGCCGGAAGATGGCCTTCTCGACGCCGAAGGGGACGAGCTCCACGCGGGCAACGCCATGCTCCCTCAGCTTGTCGGCCTGAAAACGCGACGCGGCGAACGTCGCGCAGCAACTCGCCGCAATCGTCCGGACCCACGCCCAGAGCGGTTCAACGGCGGCGTCCACGGCCCGCGCGGCGGTCGTCGCCTTCGGCCGGCCCGGGAGGCCCATGACGGAGCGCTCGAGGCCGCCGCGAAGGTACGTGTCGATGAAGTCGGCGTGCCATACGAACGTTCGAATGCCGAAGTGAGCCGCCGGCACAGCCATGGCACCAATCGCCGCGAGATAGGGCGAATGGATTTCAAGAACGTCCGGCCGGATCCGTCCAACGAGCTTCCGAACCCGACCGAGGCGCCACAGCAGGTGATAGGTCGGGTCGTACGGCAGAGCTGGACCACCCACATGTAGTATGCTAGAGCCACCGCCAGCATTGGCCGGGGGAACAGCGATTTCTTTTGTGATTTCAGGACCTGGCGCAATCACCCAGTGTTGGTGGCCCAGTTGGCACGAAACATGACCCTTCGCGGACAGATGGCTTCGAACACCGCCTCCCCTTTGCGAGTAGAACTCGGTCAGGTCCACGAGCTTCATCGCGGCGCCGCGCTTCGCGACGTTTCGGCCAAGTTGCCGAAATCAAACGATGAAACGCACCCGTTCGAGCAGCTCACCGCCCGAAACGGGCGCCCGTTGAAGGTCGCCATCCTGAGTGACTTCACGCGCATACCCTACGCCAATGGTGCAGCATTCCAGACACGCTTCCTGTATCAAGAATTGCGTCGGTGTGGTCACGAAGTCACAGTCATTGGCCCGCATGACCCCGACGGGCGTCCGGAAGACCTTGCCCCCGGCACCATCGAGCTCCCCAGCCTACCGCTAAAGACTTACCCGGGCGTCAACCTGCCTATGCCGCTCGCGGCCTGGGTCTACGACCCCGAGCGGTGGGACTTCGACATCGTGTTCGCCCAGACGACCTCCACCCTGATGGAGTTCGGCGTCTGGCTCCGCAAGATGAAGGGCATCCCGCTCTTGTGCGTCAACACGACCCACCTCGTCGCCGCGTACGACGTGCTTCTGCCCGAGCGCCTGGCGAAAATCGACGCCGTGCACGCGGGCCTCGAGCTTACGCTGCGCCGTCCCTTCGAGAAGAGCTTCGCGAAGATCTTCAACAACAGCGACGGCCTTATCGTCCTGTCCGACGGCCTCCGCCGCTATTGGCGCGAGCGCGGCGTGACGGCGCCGATTCACGTGATCCCGCGGGCTGTCCAGACCGCCGTCTTCGATCGCCCCATCGGCGACGATCCTTTCACCTTCCTCGGCGCCGAAGCCGGCCCGCGCCTCCTTTGCACGGGGCGCCACACGCGCGAGAAGTCCCCCGATCGCCTCGTTCGCATCTTCGCCAAGCACGTGGCGCCGGCGGAGCCCACCGCGACGTTGACCTTCGTGGGCGTCGGGCCGCAGACGGAGAAGCTCAAGGTGCTCGCTTCTGACCTTGGCGTCGCCGCGCGCGTGCACTTCCTCGGTGAGGTCGACTTCGCCAAGATGGCGGACTACTACGCGCACGCCGATATCTTCGTGCACACCTCGCTCAGCGAGACCTACGGCAACGTGATGGGCGAGGCGCTTTGGTGCGGCACTCCGACCGTCGCCTTCGCCGACGGCATGGGCGTGAGCTCGCAGATCGAAGACGGCGTCAACGGAGTGCTCCTCGCCCCCGGCACGCGGAGCGAAGGAAAGGAGGGCGCCGACGCGGCCTTCGGTCGCGCCGTCGTGGCCCTCATTCGCGACCCCGAGCGTCGCGCTGGCTTGGGACGCTCGGCCGCCCGCATCGCACGCGAACGGGCGCACCCGCGCGCCGTGCAGGGCAAGGTTGTTGAGGCCTTTCGCTCCGCGCAAGACCACGCCGCCGCCTGCGGCCTTCGGGCCGTCGCGCAAGGGCCCCTTCCGCTCCGCTGGTACACGACGTTCCGTCACTTCCAGCCGTGGACGTCGGTCATGGCGGGGCTCTACGTGCTGGGCCACCTGCGGCCTGCCAAAGCGAAGCCCGTCGCGATTCAGAAGCACTTCGCAGGCTAAGGCCGCGGCAGCGCGAGCATCTGAGCGAGCGCGTCACGCGAAGAAGGCGTCGCGCGAGCCAAATAGCCGGCGAGTGCGCTCAGCGTGTTGCTGAGAGGCCAAGGCTCGAGCGAGGCGAAGTCGGTCGCGCCGAGGAGCGCGCCGAGCAGCTTCGCCTCGTGGTTTCGGTCGCTGCCGAGCGCGAGCTCGATGAGCGGCATGACGGGCCCGACGTCCGGTGCCGCGGCGAGCGAGCGTTTTTGCAGCTGGGTCGCCTTGCGCGACTTGAGGGCCATCAGCCGCGAGGTCGCGTCGCCGACTTCGCGAGCCGCAGCCGCGCCGAGCAGTTGACCGAGGCGCTCGGCGACGAAGAGCTCGCCTTCGCTGCGCGCCGTTTGCATGACCAAGAGGGCCCGGGCGAGGTCCTCGACCTCTCGTCCCACGAGGCGCGTGTGCAGGGCGCTCTTCAGCTCTTCCCTTAGGCGTCTCCGCATCGCCGACTCGGTCTCGTCGTCGTGGCGGAGGCGTTGCTCAAGCGCATCGAGCTCGCCGCGGCGAGCGGGCGTCACGAAGCTCTTGGCGACGTCGAGCAACGTGGCCACTGCGCCACCTCGGACGCCGGACCGCAACGCCGACGGTGTGGCGCCGCCGTCCCCTCCTGCAGAGCTAGTCACGGCCCCCGAGCGCCGTTGGTACGCGGTTCCACTCGGCTGTGGCGGCGGGCTCCAGCGTCGGCGTCACTGCTGGCAGCTACCGCGAGCTCCGCTCGATGGAAGACAGAGACTCGGACCGCCACTGCAATCGATCGCTTGGCAGTCGACCTTGCATTTGCTCTTGCGAAGGGCTTCCACCGCCGCGATGAAGCTCTTCGTGGCTTGCGTGCTCTTGCTCGTCACAAACAGCGGGCAGCAGACGTCGGCGACCGACTGCGCGCACTGAACCCCAGGGTCGGTGAAGGAACACGCCGCGGCGTTGGGGCGTAGCTGATCGATTTGAGCGAGCAGCGCCTGGCAGGACGAGCTTGCGGCTGCATCGGCTGTGGGCGGTGCGGCGGCCTCGCGAACGGCGCCGGCATCGGACGCAAGGGCCCCCGCGTCGGTTCTCTCAGCGAGCACGTCGCCGGGCTTAGACTCGGTCGTTTGCGGCTGACCGCGACCGAACGCGTCGTCCGACGTGGCGCTGCCGCACGCGGCGAAAACGAGGAGCGCGAAGAGCGCGCCGGTAGAGCGAAAGGAAGGGAACATGGATCTCTTGGCAGCTCGTCACGCCGAGGGCGTGAGGCTCACGACGGGGTGAAGTCCACAAGAGCGTACCGCGCCCCCGGCGAGCCGCCACCTTTCGCTCGCAACAGCGCGAAGGATGCCGCTAACGATCCTCCGAACGATCCTGGCCGACCCATTCGACGACGGTCCGCAAGCCTTCGTCGAGAGCGACACGCGGCTCCCAATCGAGCTCGGCGCCGGCGCGCGAAATGTCGGCAAACGTCGCCTCGACGTCGCCAAGTTGAGGCGGCAACGCTTCGATCGCGAGGGGCTTTCCAGTGGCTTGCTCAAGGGCGGTCACCAACTCGGTCAGGCTGACGGGACGGCCTGAGCCCAGGTTGTAGGTCCGGAAGCCCGGCGGGGCCAGGTCTGACGCGGCGAGGATGCCGCGGACGATGTCGCTCACGTGCGTGAAATCGCGGCGCATCGAGCCGTCACCAAAGCGCGGCACGGCGCGGCCGGCGAGCGCCGCCCGCGCGAACAGCGTGATGGCCATCTCGGGGCGTTGCCGCGGGCCGTACACGGTGAAGAAGCGGAGCGCTGCGCAGCGCAGCGAGGGCGCCTGCTTGAGCAACGCGCTCGCCACGAGCTCGGCGCCGCGCTTCGACGCGGCGTACGGTGACTCGGGCACGACGCATGCGGCGTCTTCGTGCGCCGGCAGGGGCGTCGAATTTCCGTAGACCGACGAGCTCGAGGCGAAGACGACGCGCTCGACGCCGAGGGCCCGCGCCGCCTCAAGGACGACCGCCGTGCCTTCGACGTTGACGCGCGCGTACCGCGCCGGTGCCAAGAACGACGGACGGACGCCGGCAAGCCCCGCGAGGTGCACGACGCGCGCAGCGCCTTCCATGGCCCCTCGCACCGCGACTTCGTCCGTGATGCAGCCCTCGACGACGCGGAGCGGCGCTCCGAGGGCCTCTAGATCGCGCACGTTGCGCCGCTTCTCTTCCCGCGGGTAGGGAGCGTCGCTGAAGTCGTCGAGGATGACGACCTCGGCGCCGCGAGCGAGGAGCTCTCGCGAGACGTGGAAGCCGATGAAGCCCGCGCCGCCGGTAACGAGCCAGCGCTCCCGGCGGGGCCCGGTCACGGCCGGCGTCACGGGCGGCTCGGGATCGCGCCGGGGAGCGGCGCCGGCACCCCAACGCCGACGTACCGAAGGCCCGCGCGGACCACCTCCGACGCGCGCCAGATGTTGCGCGCGTCGAGGAGCACCGGGTTTCGTAGGCGACGACGCATCTCCGTGAAGTTCGGAGCGCGGTAGCTACGCCACTCGGTGAGGAGCACGAGGACGTCGGCGCCGTCGAGGGCGTCGTATTCGCGATCAAAAAGCGCGACCTTGCCGTCGACGGCCTTCGAGAAGTTGGGTCCCGCTTCCGGATCATGACCGCGCACGCAGGCGCCCTTGTCGAGCAAGGCGCGGGCGAGGCGCACCGAGGGCGCTTCGCGGATGTCGTCGGTTTCTGGTTTGAACGCGAGGCCCCAAAGGACCACCGTCTTTCCTGTGGCGTCGCCGCCGAGCGCCTGCACCACGAGGTCGAGGAGGAAGTCGCCCTGCTCCTCGTTGGCGATGTGCGTGGCCTCGGCCATGCGCATGGGCACGCCATGCTTCTTTCCAAGGGCGGAGAGCGCTTGCACGTCTTTCGGGAAACAAGAGCCGCCGTAGCCGGGGCCCGCGTAGAGGAAGCGCTTGCCGATGCGACCGTCGGAGCCGACGCCGAGGCGGACCGCGTGAATGTCGGCGCCCGTCACGTGGCAGAGCCGCGATAGCTCATTCATGAACGAGACGCGCATCGCGAGCATCGTGTTGGAGGCGTACTTGATGAGCTCGCTGGAGCGCGTGTCGGTGATGACGAGCCGCTCGCCAGAGAGCTGAAGCGGACCGTAGAGTTCGCGGAGCAGCTCGCGCGCGCCCTCGCTCTTCGCGCCCAAGATGATGCGGTCGGGGCGGAAGAAGTCGGCGACGGCGGCGCCTTCCTTCAAGAACTCCGGGTTCGACACCACCTCGAGCCGTACGGTGCCGAGCGAGTCGAGCCTCTGTTGCACGGCGTCGCATGTCCCCACGGGGACGGTGCTCTTGATAGCCACCAGGGCGGGCTTCTTGGCCGTCTTGGCGATCTGCTCCGCCGCGGCAAGGACCGCGTCGATGTTGGCGGCACCGTCGGGGCCCGGAGGCGTGCCCACGGCGATGAAGTAGATGTCCGCCTCGTCGTAGGGCGGGCTGACGCTGACGGCGAACCGCAAGCGACCGCTGCGCTCGTTGCGCCGGATGAGATCGCTCAGGCCGGGCTCGTAGATGGGAACGACGCCGTCGTTCAATTGCCGAATCTTGTCAGGGTCGATGTCGACGCAGAGCACGTCGTGGCCCAACTCCGCGAGACCCGTGCCGGTTACCAGGCCGACGTACCCAACCCCAAGTGCAACGAGGCGCATGGCGGCACGCTAGTGCCGCGCTGTGGCAGAGTCTAGCGGTCCCGCGAGCGTGCCCTTAGCGCGCCGTTTCGTAGAGCCACCAGCCGCCTTCGTGGGCCGCGAGGCGCAGGGCGTCGGGGAGGGGGCCGGGGGCGCCCTCGGGCCGCGTCCGGATGAGCACGTGCGTCCAATCGGCGAGCCGGTATTCGGGCCAGTCGATGCGTACGAGGTTGCTCTCGCTGTACGTCTTGGGCAGCCGAAGGGCGGGGTTTTTCTCGGTTGGGTACAGCGCCGTGCCCTGGTGGAACCACACGTCGCTGACGACGATGGGCCGCTCCGTCAGGACGAGCTTGTCGTAGTGAATGAACGGGTGCGCCGTGAAGACGTCGCTGTTCGGGTCGATGGGGAGGTTCAAGAGGCGCGCACCGGCGGGCACGTGCGCGAGGACCTCCTTGAACCCGCGCGCCTCGTGCTGAAAACGGTACGAGCCGGCGAGCGCCAGACCGACGACGAGGAGCGCCGCGAGGGGAGCACCGACGCGCATCGAGCGCGGCGCACGCCCTTCGCCGTACGCCATCACGAGGAGGAACAAAATGAGCGGCACCAGGCGACCGTCGACGAAGCCGAACCAGCCGATGGAGTGAGGCAACGCGGCGAAGACCACGAAGGTGAGAGCCGCGAGGAGGAGCAGCGTTCGCGCGTGCCGCTCGCGGGCCGCTGCGCCGTCCTGCATCTCCGCGCCCCGGGGTCCAAAGGTGGCGCGGGCCGTACGCCATGCGCCCGTTAGAACGAGGGCCCACAAGAGGAGGCCTGCGAGGACATCGAGGCCCGTCCGCGTCGTCATGGTGGTCGTGACCAACAAGGCGAGCTTCTCCAAGGGGCCCTCGAAGACAGGATTGAGCGCGACCTCGGGCAAGGGCGCCGAACCTTGCGGCAGCGAACCGAGCCGGGTCGTCCAGGCCACGTACGACGAGAGGAGGAGGGCGGGGACGAAGACACGGACGCGAGCGATGCGTCGTCGCTCCGTGCCGCGCGCGCCGAGGAGTGTCGCCACCGACATGAGGCCAAGCCCGAGGACGAAGGCGTGACCGTGCGCCACGAAGAGGAACACCGCACCCACCGCGAGCCACGCCTCCTTGGCGAAAGTCCGCGCGCCTTCGTCAACAACGGCCATGAGCTCGAACCAGACCGTCAAGACGACCAGCATGACCACGAGACCGAGCAGGTAGCTCGCGAAGCCGAGCAGCGTCATCAGGCCAAAGGACAGCGCGATGCCGAGGAAGATCGTCGTCGGCGAACCGTCCCCGTGGAGGCGTTTGCGTGCAAAGTACAGCGCGGCCGGCGTTGCCAGGACCGGCAACGTGCCGAGCGCGCGAACGGCGCCAACGGGGCCCAGCACGCGGTGGAACGCCTCGCCGAGGAAGCGAAAGAGCGAGTAGGGGCCGAGCCGTGACGCGAGGACGAAGTAGTCTTGGTCAAACGGCGACACTTCGAAGCGATGTCGCAGCGCGATGAGGCCCGCGTGCGCCGGCAGGTCCATAAAGGGGAGCGCCTCGAAGGCCCAGAAGACGAGGACCGCGAGGGCCCACAGCGCGAAGAGTGAACCCCAGATCCAGGTGCGCCGGCTGTGCGCGCCCGCGCCCCTGGCCTCGTCTTCGCTTACGCCTCTCCTCAGCTCCCTTCGGGCGGACGGCGCAGCCTCGTCGGCGAGCGGCTCTGCGGGGGCGTGGGTCGTCACGGCCCGCGCAGCATAGTCCCGCCCGGGCGCGCCGCAATCGGCCCGGGCGCCCAAACGGATTTCCGCGTCATTGCCGCGATTTGCGCGCCTTCCCGGCCTACTGCGGGTCGTTCCAGAAGCGAATGAAGTCGCACGAGAGGTCGCCGAGGCACGTGTGCCCGGACGGGTTCGTCAGGTAGTGCAAGTCGCGACCGCCGGTGGAGAGAAACCGACCGATGAGCGCGGCCTCGTAGTAGAAGTTCGCCCACTTCTCGCAGTAGATGCTGATGCCTTCGCCGCCGTGCGAGCCCTCCGGCAACGTGAAGTACGTGAGGTGAGCTTGGAGCTTGCCTTCGCCGCTCCAGCCACGCTTGCTGAAGGGCTCACCCTGGATGCGGGGCTGATACGAACGCTCCAGCGCAACGGAGGAGTCTTCTCCCGGCGCAGGGCCCTCGGCGAGTCGCGCGAGGCGGAGCGGTATCGTGGGATGTTGTTGGTCCCACGGCATGATCCCTTCGGAGAGGAAGTCGGGATCGAAGAGCGTTTCGCGACACGTGCGCTCGCTCCAGAGGTACGGGCACCCGGACTTGCGTCCCTCCGGGCTGCACTTCGGGCCTGCCGGCGTGCGCGCCAAGAAGTTGATGCCCTCGGGCACGAAGTTGTCGACGAGGACTTGGTTTGCGGTCTTCTTGCCCCACGATTCGTGGAGCACCGTCGGCGTCGCAAACTCGGCGTATTCTGGGTAGCGCTTCTCGGCGCCGGGCGGCAAAAACGGAATGAGGCCCGCGGCGCGCCCGAAGGCGAGGCCCGTCGATGTGTTCACGAACGTGTCGCCGATGTGCGGGATGTTGAGCAGGCCCTTCCTCGGGACGAGGGTGCCGTCGGGGCTGTAGAGCGGCCGACGTCGATAGAAGGCCGCGTAGTTGATGGGGTCCGCTGGATCGAGGACCGCTTGGCCGAGCGCGATGAAGCGGCGCAGGTCCGGTGAGTTGCGGTGAAGGCCGAGGCCCGTTTGCACAGCCACGAGGGGCGTCCCCACGGGATACAAGTCATCGAGGAACTGCGCGCATGTGGTGCCTTCCGGGCACTGCTTCTCTGGGTCCGCGTTGCGGCGGTAGACCTCCATGCCCTGCTCGAAGCTCTGAACGCGCCGCCCTGCGACGGCGCCGGGCTTGAGCTCGCACGCCTTGTAGGAGTTGATGGCGTGGGGCGTGTTGTAAAACTGGACGTCCAAGCGGTCGCCCTTGCTCGCGGCGATGCCGACGCGGAAGCGACCGTCGGCGAGCGTTCCGGTGCACTTGGTCTCCCGCGTCACGAGGTTCGTGACGAGGACGGTCATGTCCGGTCCGTCCTCCTCAGGGTTCAGGCACGCGACCTCCACGTAGGCGTAGCGGTAGCCGTTGGCGCCGTGCATGCGCACGCTCCGCTGCCCCGGCTTGCAAGCTGTGACGTCGCGCTCGGTGTAGAGCGCGTCGTCGAAGGGGCTGGGGGGCGTGACCGGCGTGTCGGAGTAGCCAACCGACGGCGGCGACCCGGCGATGACGGGCACCGAGAAGACGAGCGGCGACACCGTCTTCTGCATGACCGACTGCGACACGCCGAAGGAGCGGGGCGCGATGTCTGTTAGACCGCCACCGCCGACGACCGGCGCGACGGCGTCGACGCGATGGTCGAGGGCGCCCGAGATCATCGTGGTGATGCCTCCCATGGAGACACCCATGGTGCTCACGACCTCGCCGGCGAGGTCGGGGGTGCCGTTGCCGTCGAAGTCGCCGGCGAGATCGGCGACGCCATCGCCTGAGTAGTCGTCGCCGCGCGTCTTGCCGTCGAAGGTCCCGATGATGCGCGAGATGTTGAAGAGGTCCACGATGGATTGCCGCACGTTGTCGCGGGTCCGGAAGAGGTGCGGCGTCCAGTACCACCAGCCGGAGTCGTAGAGACCGTCGCCGTCGCGATCGTAGGCGCGGCCCTTGAGCACCGACTCGGCGAGCGGTGTGAGGCACGCGCCGCCGAGGATCTCGCCGATGAGCTTGAGCTGCTCCGACGGCAAGTTCACCCGATGTTGCGGGTAGTCGATGGAGATGGTGGCCATGCCCTGCTGGCCGAAAAATCCGGCGAACGCGAAGACATCCGCCGACGAACCGCCATAGCCGTGACCGAAGACCACGGTCTTGAAGGGCTGCTTCACCTTCTCGGTGGCCTTCGGGATCCAGAGCCAGAAGTGCCCCTTGTCGCGGCGGATGTCGCCGGTGCCGTTTCTGAAATCGAGGTGGAAGCGAGCGTCCTCGTCGGGCGTGGCCGGGTCGCCTTGAAAATACGGCGTGTCGTACGTGCCCACGACGACGTGAGACATCGACGACAGCGCCTTCTTCAAGAAGCCTCGCGCCGCTTCGCCCTCACCGCCGGCCTTCACGATGACGTCGAGGAGGAAGTTGTAGACCTCCGGATCCTGAAGGTTGAGGATGTTCGGCGTCTCGAGGCGCTTCTTGCAACCGGGGTCCGACTCCCAACCCGGCGTGGACCGGCCCGCGGCGCGCGGCACGTCGAGCTTCGGCGGGAAGTCGGTGGCGAGCTTTGCGAAGGGGCCTTTGCCAAAGAGCCCGTCGCGGAGGAGCAGCAGATCTTCCTGCGTCGGCTGCGTCGTGAACGTCCAGGTGAACGCCACGTGGTCGAGGCCTGTGCCCGCCAGGTCTCCGTAGTAGTTGGCGCGGCTCTTGTCGGTCAGGATGTCGCGAAGGCGGCCGACGGGATCGCGCTGTTGCGGGTGGTGAACGAACGGGAAGGGCGAACGAACGGGGCGGCCGTCAGAGCCGATGAGCCGGTCCGTGAGGACGACCGCGTATTCGGTCTTCTCCTCCATCGGGATGAGCGGCCGCATGATCAGCGTGTCCGTCTCGCGCTCGTACCAGGTGAGCAAGTCGTCGTAGCCGGGCTTGATGCCCTGCCCGTACGTGTTCGGGTGGTCGATGACGCCGTCGAAGTCGATGTCGAGCTCGAGCCGATAATCGGCCTGCATCAGCCCGGCGCCCTCCTCGCGGGTCTCCAAGAGAATGTTCGATGCTCGGCTATGCGGGTCGCTGGCGCCGTAAAGAAACGGCTGGGGCATGGTGCTCGGAAAGTTGCCCGAGCCCATGTCGAGAAAAATGGGAACGCCGGTCTTGAGGTTGATGACGTAGACGGGGTCGTCAGGGAACTCGTAGTCGCCCCGCGGCATGCGGCGTCGGAGCGCGTCGAGGTCCAAGGCAGCGACGCGGGCGTCGGCGCCTTCGGGCTTCTGGAACGCGGCCCAGATCGGCATGTATGTACCGAAGCCCTCCATCTCGGTGAGCCCCACGCGCGCGTTCTGCTCGATGGACGGCTTGCCGTAGAGGCTCACGTTGACGCGGCGCCCGGTGCGACTCGTCGGATCCGGGAACGTCGCGATGTCGTTCGGCAGCGGGACCTCGGGAATCGGGCGCCGCGTCGGATCGAAGACCACGCGCGCGCCCGGCCCCGGCGGTGTTTCGCGAAGGCCAGCGGGAGCCGTGTCGACGAAGCACCCGGCGCCCGAGGCGACGACGACGGCGACGGGCAAGAGGGCGGCACAGAGCGTCGACCAGCGGGGAAGGGCGAGGGTGACTTTGGACCGGAGATTGAAGGACATCGGAGCCTCGTAGAGACGCGCTAGCGGACGGACGCAGACAAGGAGAGAACGCGGCTTCAGTAGACGCACGCGGCCTTGCACGTGGTCTGTGCGCACTCATAGGCCGCTTGCCCGTCGACGCGGCCGACCGGTTGTTGGTCGTTGCACACGTTGACGCAGCGGTCGCGCGGCTCGGGGCACGGCGTCGTGCAGGCGTAGTAGGCTGCGCAAGCCGTGCCTGGCTCGCACTTGGCGAGGGCGTCGGGGCAGCGAGCGGTCATGCAATCGCGGCAGGTGCGCGGCTCCGCCGGCTTCGCTTCCGCGGGGCTCTTGAGGACGCAGAGCGGCGACTGCCCGCAGAGATCGTTGCAGTCGCCGCACGCCGCTTCAAACTCGCAGTTGCTGAGGGCGAGCCACTCGCGCCGCCCGAGGGCGCTCTGCTTCAGGCTGCACTCTTGGATGCACTTCGCGTTGCAGTTGGTGTCGTCGCTGCAGTTGGAGATGGCAGTGCAGCCGGCGACGTTGAAGCAACGGACGCGCTCGGGCGTGCACGTCTTGGCGAGGCACGTCTTGCACGCGCCGAGATCGTAGGGCGCCTTGGGGTTGCTTGGCGGCGTCACGACCGGCGTCGGAATCAGCGTGCTCGTGGCCGGCGCTTCCTCGCCGGTGCAACTGACGAGAGCCACGAGCAGAACTCCGAGCACGGCGGAGGCGAGGGGCCCGGGACGGGGAGCCTGACGGGATCGAGACATCGAGGGCACCCTTATTGCGACAAAGGCCCCGCTTCAATGGGAACGGATATGGGGACTCGATCGAGCGCTCGCCTTGCGCCGCCTTCAGCCGATGTCGCCTGTCGATGGGCGATCCTTCAGCTTCGAGTCCTTGGCTTCGACCGCCATGGCGAAGAGCGCCACGTATTGCGCGAAGCTCGCGACCGAGAAGAAGAGCGACAGGTACACGAGCAGGCGTCCGACCTGCACGAGATCCACGACGCCGAGGTCGAGCGGTCCGTAGTGCACGTGGTACGGGTAGCCCACCAAGAGGGCGATGATCCCGATCATCTGGAGCGCCGTCTTCGTCTTGCCCTCTTGCCCCGCGGAGATGACGACGCCCTCGCTCGCGGCGACGCTGCGGAGGCCCGTGACGCTTATCTCGCGGGCGAGGAGCACGATGACGATCCAGCCAGGGATGCGCCCCATGGGCACCATCCACACGAGCGAGGCCATGACGATGAGCTTATCGGCGAGCGGGTCGAGCAGCTTGCCGAGCACGCTGACGACGCCGAGCTTGCGCGCCAGGTAACCGTCGAGCACGTCGGTGATGGCGGCCAAGGTGAAGACCATGCACGCCCAAAAGCCGTCAATGGGGGTGTCGCGGTCGAGGAAGAAGAGGCAGATAGGGATCATCACGATGCGGGCCATCGTGAGGAGGTTGGGCAAATTGACAGCGTCCTCGGCGAGGGAGCGCCGCTTCTGGCGGCGCTCTTCGCGCCTCGTGGGGCTCGCCTGATCGCTCACCGCCTCGTTATATCCCAGCGCCCCCCCTCGTCGCGCCCCGAGCACCGACGCGTTCACGATTGCCTACGACGCAGCGCGTCGTCGCTCGGTGGCGAAGGCCAAGGCCGCCGCCGCGAGCGCGAGGATCCCCGCGGCGACGGGACTTGAGGCCATGCCGCCGGCGCCCGAGAAGGCGGCCTTGACCGTTTGGACGTCAGCCAGCCCTCCGGCGAGCAAGGGCCCGAGCGAGAAGTGAAGCGTCGCGTGGGCTGCGCAGGCCATCACCGCGCCGCGGTCCCTCCTCCACAACGCCGTCGCGAACACACCCCACGCAAAGCGCGCCGCGAGCTCCCATACGGCGGCGCTCTGGCTCCCGGCGGCGCCAACAACCCCGGCCACGAGGTACAGGAGAGGGGCTCCCATAAGGCCCGCGAAGGCGCGAAGGAGAACGCCGCGCAAAATGAGCTCGTCCCGCACGGCGGCGGCTGTTGCGACGGCGGCGCCGAGCAGCAGCGTGGCGAGCGATGGCGAGCTCGCGGTGGCCACACGCAGGCCTCCCGTCATCGCCCCAAGGCCAACAATGGCGACGACCGGCACCGCGGCGACGCCGGAGCCCTCGAGAATGCGTCGTGCCAAGCGCCGCGCCTTGCCGTAGGACCAGGCCACGCCAGCGCGGCCCGCGCCGACCTCTGCCGCGAGCGCTTGCAACACCACGCTGCCCGTCGCGTTCGTGGCGAGGACGGCGCCGATGCCTTGGATGACGGCCCACGAGGCGACGCCCACGAGGGCCACGTCCTTGGCAGTGCGCCTGCCCGGCGTCGCCGAGGCGGCCCTTTGGGCGGGCTCTTCGCTCACGTGAACGCGATGAGTCGCGCGCTCGCTTCGACAGGGGTGCCGGCGACGACGAAGATCTCCTTCACGACGCCAGGTCCCTTCGCGCGGACCTCGTTCTCCATCTTCATCGCCTCGATGACGAGAAGCGCTTGCCCTGCCGCCACTTCGTCGCCGGCGGCCACGAGCACCTTCACGACGCGCCCCGGCATCGGTGACTTGAGGAGCTTCTCAGCGCCCTGTCCGCCGGGCTTCTTCGCGGCGAGGGCCGCCCGCAAGCGCGCGCTCTCGACCTTGACGTAGGAGCGGTGTCCGCTCGCGACGATGCCCACGTCGGGCGGCGCACCTTCGACGGTCAGATCCACGACGCGCCCGTCGACACGCACACTCACAGCGCCGGCCGCGCCTGCGACGTCGACGACGTCGACGTCGAGGACGCGCTCGTTGACGCGAACGTCGAGGGCGCCAGAGGGCAACTCGAGGACATCGACGGCGATCGGCTCACCTTCGCCGAGCGTGACGAAATAGCGCATGGCTCACCCTACTCCAGGTGGGGCGCCAGGTGGAGTCGCCACGAAGCGGCTTGGGTCAAGCGGGCCGCTTTTCAGTAGAGGATGCCGAGGCGCCCGACGACGAGCCAAGGCGTTTTGAGCGATCGGTCGGTCGCGTCGGAGAGGGCTGCGCCGGGGAAGAGCACGCCGCCCTGCGCACCTAGCGCCAGGTTGAGGTCTGTGTTGAGCGGGACGCGTGCTTCCACGCCCGTGTCGAGCTCCACGCCGAGATCATGCCGCTTGGGGGAGCCGCCTTGGTAGTTGACGTAGGCGCCCGTCACCGTGAGCCGGTACGGATCGACGAGGTCGGCGGTGGTCTGCGCGATGAGCACGCCCAGCTTCAGGTCGAGCCATTGCCGCGGCCGCACGACAAAGGTGGGATAGAGGTATTGGGCGCCGAACACGGCCCCATTCGACGGAAGGCGGTCGACGCCGGGCGTTGGTCGCGACGCGTTCGTGAGGAGCGGGTCTTGCGCTGCCGTGGCGGCGCGGGCCGTCTGCCAACGCATCACCTCGTCGAAGAGAATGAGACCAACTTTGTAGTTGGTGGAGAATGCGAAGCGCCGCTGAACGTTGTCGTAAGGGTCGGCGTCGCCGGAGGCGTGCCCGAGCTCGACCTGACCCACGAAGTCGCCGTAGCCCTCGAGGCCAGCGCGATCGAGCGGGCTAGCCTTGCTGGCCCGGTGCACGAGGCCTGCGCGCAGCGCCCCGCCGAAGGAGCGGACCGTCGTGTCTTCAATCTGGCTCGCGATGGTCCGTCGGAGCATGTTCGTCGAACCGAAGACGCCGGCCAGCTCGGCGGCGCCGAAGACGAAAGTGTCGTCCGAGCCGGGCGCCCGCGCCGCAAACTTCGCCGTCGCGTCGAGGACGACGACGTCGAGGCCTTCTGTGTAGGTGAAGAGCTCGCGGCCGCTCTCCTTGTCGCGCCGCTGACTGCGGTAGATGGCCGCCACGCCGAGCGAGTTGTTCGTGTCTCGCTCGTAGAGCGCGATCAGGCCGCCCTGAAAGGCGATGTCGCCGTCCACGAGCCGCGCGTTCGCGTCGCGGAAGACGAGATCGCCCGTTAGGCCGACGAGCAGCGGGCTGTCTTTGCCGAGCGGCTTCGTCAAGAACGCGACGCGCTCGTAGAGGTTCCCGTAGCGGTAGTCACCGAACAACGAGGGATGATCTCCGTCGTTGATGAACATGCCCATGCCCCAATGGCTCGACTGCTGACCCACCCGCAGGACGCCGTAGTCGGTGCGGAAGGTCGCGTAGAGCCAGCGGGGCTGGATGTTCTTGAAGCCGTCGAGCTCGTCTCGCGGGCTCTCGTCAGCGGAAACGCCGCGCGTGCTCGCTCCCGCGAGCTGACCTGTCACCAAGTCGAGCTGGCCCGTGATTTCGACGCGGGCACCAAGCTGCAGGACCGGCGTCATGCGAAGCCAGTGGCTCGCATGCTCCGTCTGGCCGATGGAATCGAGCGCGAGGTTGGGGATCGCGTCGATGCGCGTCGCGGTCGGCGTAAGGCGCAAGTTGGGCTGCCGCTGGTAGCGAGCCTGGTATTCGCCGTGCAGCTCGAGGCGAATCACATCGGGCTCCGCCTTGCGCACGACCGGTCGACCTGAGTCAAAAATGAGCCGCGGCAGCTCCAGCGGCGTCTTCGGGGTCGAGGTCGGGGTCGAGGTCGAGGTCGAGGTCGAGGTCGAGGTCGAGGTCGAGGTCGGGGTCGGGGTCGAGGTCGGGGTCGGGGTCGAGGTCGGGGTCGGGGTCGAGGTCGGGGTCGAGGTCGGGGTCGGGGTCGGGGTCGGGGTCGAGGGCGAGGGCGAGGGCGAGGTCGGCGTCGGGTCGGCGGGCGCTTCCGTGCCCTGTGCGCCTGCGGGGCCCGCATGGGCCGTGCAAATCAAGGCGACCGCCAGGCCCGCGTGGAGGTGGCGGGCGCGAGACGGGAAGCGACGCGGGACCATGGGAGGCGCGATATAGAGCAAGCGTCTCCCAGATGGAACGGAACTGATCTTCCGCCCGCTGCGCCACGCGGCAGCCGCCCCGCGGGAATTGCCGAAATAGGCCCCAACAAGGTGCGTGCGCTAGAACGTGCCGACGCCCGCGACGTGCACGCCAACGGCGTCACGCCTTCCGGCGAGATCGCGATCGGAGAAGTGCGTGACCTCGACCGAGGTCTTGAGGCGAAGGGCCGCGTCCACGGCCCACACGCTACCGACGGTGACGCGGCCCACGCTGCTTCGACGCGAGAGCTCACCTTCCGGCGCCGGATCGAGCGGAGGCGGGCGCTCAAGGTTGCCGACGCGCATCATGCCGTCGACGCGGAGCACGGCATCAACGGACGAAGACAAGGGCTGCTCGATCTCGGCGTACGCGCCGTGTTTGACGAAGAACTCGCCGCGCGGAGACAGGACGTACTTGAAGCGCGACGGCTCCGAGGTGTCAAACTCCTGCCGCCGAAGAAGGTACTCTGCACGCAATTGGGTGCGCCCAATGCGCAACGCGAGATCACCGCCGAGCACCGCGTAGGTGCGCTCGTTGTTGGGATCGAAGGTGCCCACGAGCCCTGAGGCCCCGGCGCCGAGTTCCACCTTCGGGGCGAGGCGAACGTTGGCCGCAACCCGTCCCCCCACCGTGGGGAGCGCGTTGTTGTCCACGTAATACAGGCCGCCGGTGCG
Source organism: Myxococcales bacterium (assembly GCA_016703425.1). NCBI lineage: Bacteria > Pseudomonadati > Myxococcota > Myxococcia > Myxococcales > Myxococcales bacterium. Next base: position 910,319 of record JADJCA010000001.1, on the reverse strand, counting down.
TGACTGGACGAAGTCCAAATCGAGCGCTCGCGCGTCGGCCTTCATGCCTGAAACGGCGTGCGCGGCGTACTCGAGGGTGACGGCTTCGCCCGCGTGGGCCCCGCTGATCTCGACGCCGTTGTCGGGAAACGGGCTCGGCAAAACGCCCTGATTCCACGCGCGATGGCGCAGCATCCGCCCCATGTCGTAGGGCAAGGGCTTGCTGCTCAGCTTGTGATTGGCCGGATCGTGGCGAAGGTTGAACAAGCCAAAGGTCGGACTCATCCGACCAAAACGGACGCGGAAGCCGTCCGACGCGCGATAGTCGAAGTGAGCCATGTCGGTCTCGAAGCCATGGCAGCCGAAGCAGACCTTCACGTTGGCGGAGACGCGCTCGGAGAAGTCGACGGCCAGCTTGCCCGCCGCTTCGAGCGTGAAGCCGGCGAAGCCCAGCCGTCGCGCGTCGGCCGGAGAAGCGGTCGGAACGAAGTGCTGGTCCAGTTGCACCGACCCGGCGAAGTTGTGCTCGACAGCTCTTGCCGCCGAGGTGGCCGAGGCGATGACGAACATCAGCATGGTCGCGAGGACGCGCCACCGCGTGAGAAAGGTCGGCATCACGGCGCGCTGCCACCGTCGGGTTCGGGTTTCGCCGGGCTCGCGGGGAGGGCCGCCACGGAACCTGCGTCGGTGCCAGCCGCCAGCGGAGGAGCGGCCTTGCGCGCTCGCTCTCGCGCCGCGTAGAGCCGCAAGAACGGCAAGATGCCAGCCTCATCGACCTCTGAGATCCCGCTCGTTGGTTGCAGGCGCATGCGCCGCACGTAGTTGACCCACTGGTCGTCGTCGGAGATGCCGCTCTCGAGCGCTCGCCCGAGGCCGTGGCACTTCGAGCAGCGGTGCGCGAAGAGGTCGAAGCTCTCCCGCAGCTCCGGCGGAACCTTGGCTGCGTAGGCTGACTCGCTTCGAGGCCCCGCCGAGCACGCGAGCGTCAGCGGCAAGGCTGCGCCAACGATCAGGCGTCTCACGCGGAGCATCGTCCGTGTATATCGCATGGCCAAGTGGTCCGGTACGATGCTCGTATGGTGCGCTCGGTCGCGTTGGCATTCTGCGCGATGGCGTCCGCATGTGGCGCCTTTGATCCCGTCGTCGGGCCGCTCAACGTACCCCTCGATGTGTCGGTCGGTTTGGATGCGGACACGACGAGGCGCGACGGCGCCGTCGACGCGGGGGCCGACGGCGCGGCTTCAGACGGCGGCGAGTCCGGCGGTGACGCTGCCCCCACGCTGCACGAGGTGAGGGTCGGGCCCGGCCAACGCTTCGCTCCTGAGGTGCTCACGCTGCGCGTCGGCGACACGGTGCGTTGGGTGTGGCAGGCATCGGGTCATACGGTGACCAGCGGCAGCGCCGGCGCCGCCGACGGCAAGTTCTGCTCGGTGAGCGACACGAACTGCGGCAGCGCGCCGTCTTCACCGGCAGGGACCGTCTACGAGCATCGCTTCGACGCGGCAGGGGTGTTCCCGTATTTCTGCCGCGTGCACCGCGGCGAGGGCATGACGGGCGAGCTCACCGTCGTGCCGTAGCGTGAGCGTGATGCTCAGACCTTGGACTCGCCAAACGAGCGTTCGTCACGGTCGGTCGTCACGGGTCTGCCGCAAAGACGAGTCGCACGATGGCGCTCGCCCGACCCGTGTCGACGTTGGGCACGCGCCTCCCGACGAGCGTCGCTGACAGGCACGGTGCGGCGCTGCGCAAGAGCGCGTTCGGGCTCACGACAGCGATGACGCCCTCCTCATCGGTGTCCACTCGCAGTGTGGCGTGCGGCTCCGACGTCTGTGACGCCACGGCGCCCCTCGCGCACTCCGCCAAGCGAGACGCGACGGGAGACACGGCTCGCTGGACGCTCGCCGCCGTGGTGGCGACCGGCTCGCTCACGCTCGTCGATTGAAAGCGCCACGCGCGCGGCGCGGCGACCGCCGCCTGCGCCGCTGGCGGCAGGCCAGTCGGCGGCGCGCCAAGCGGGGCCGCCGCATTCGGCGCCGCAGCGCCTGCGAGGATGGGGGCGGCGCGTCGGTCCACATTCTTCCGGCTCCCTTGCCGCGGCGACAAGGGCGCCGACACGCCAGGCCCATCCTTTAGCGGCTGGGGAGACTCGGGGGTCAAGGGCGCAGCGGCGGCCGCGGGTACGGTTTCTGGGAGCGTCATTCGGGTCACGACTTGAACCGAAGCGCTGGGCGCTTCTCGTGAAGCGACGTCGGGTGGTGGTGACGCTGCCCGCGCGGGAATGGCACCCGCGCCACGGTAAAGCGCGAAGCCAACCCCGGCGCCCACGAGGAGCAGTGCGCCGGCCACGACCGCGCGGCGCCGGCCGCCAGGGCGCTTGGCCTTGCCCGTTCCATCGCCGACGCCGCCCGGCGGGAGCATCGGTACGAGAGGCGTTTGCGGCTCGAGCGCGCTCCGCACGCGGCGCGCGGCGCTCTCTCCGGAGACCGGCGCGTGGCGCTCAAGCGATGCGGCCAGCGAGGCGACGTCGGCGAAGCGGTCCTCAGGCGCCTTCTGGAGGCATCGCAAGATCACGTCAACGACACGTTGCGGCAGGTCTGGCCGGAAGGCTTGCGGCGGCCGCGGCGCATCGCGGAGAACGCCGGCAGCGATGGTCGCCACCGTTTGGCCGGGGAAGGGCACCTCATCGGTCAGGAGTTGGTACAGGCACACCCCGAGAGACCAGACGTCGGTACGGGCGTCCACGACATCACCACGCGTCTGTTCCGGGCTCATGTATTGAGGCGAACCAATGACGTCGAGCGGCTGCGTCAGGCCGGGCGACGCCAAGGGACCCACTTGCTTGGCGATGCCGAAGTCGACCACCTTGACGAGCGGCCTTCCATCGGGGCGCTTGGTGAGAAAGAGGTTCGACGGCTTTAGATCGCGGTGAACGATGCCGTGCGAGTGCGCTTCGGCGATGCCTTCGCATGCTTGTAGGATGCACTCGACCGCCGTCTCCACGGGCAAGGGCCCGCGCTCTCGAAGGACGCTGTCGAGGTCGCCGCCGACGAGAAACTCCATGACCATGTAGGGCGTCTCGTCGGCGAGCTCCCCGACGTCGAAGACCTTGACGACGTGCTCGCTGCGGAGGCGCGAAAGAGCTCGCGCCTCTTGTGCAAAGCGCGTTCGTGCTTCCCCGTCGTGGTCCACGAGGAGCTTGAGCGCAACGCGACTGGCGAGGTCGTCGCGCCACGCGGCGGCAATGACGCCCATTCCACCTTTGGCGAGGACGCGTTCGATGCGGTACTTGCCATCGACGACCATGCCGGCTGAAAGAATCGTTCGCGGCTTGGCTCGCGCCACGCGTCGCCTCCCGACGGAAAGCGTAACACTCGACCCCTCGCCATGGCCGCAGGATGCCAAGGAATTTGTAGGCGATTTGTTCGCCGTCCGGTGCCTGGTGCGCGGGGCCTCGCGGTACTCCCGGTGTGGCCGATTCATACGCAACTCCAAGGGAGGCGCTGGCATTGAAAGACCACGACGAATCGAGACGTGATGTCGGAGCGAGGGAGGTGCTTTGCGTTGGCGGAGCCTGCCTGTTGCTCTTCGGCGCGTGCAGCTCGGACGCCACCCCCTCTGCGGCGGCCCCGGTCGTCGGCGGCGTCTCAACGCTGCCCGTCGCGATCCGAGGAGGCGCGAGGCTTGAGGCGCGCTTCGACTCGTTCGGCCCCGTAGGCGAGGTCTTTCGCACGTTCTACGACACCAAGCTGGGCATCGAGTGTCACATGCTGGCGGCGAGCGACGGCGCGACGCGCTGCCTGCCTGCGGCCACGTATTCGGCAGAAGACGTCTTTTCCGACGCGAGCTGCGAGACCCGGCTCGTGGTGGCCCCGAGAGCTCCTTGCAAGCCATCCACCTTCGCGGCTGCGACGACGCCATGCCCGTCGACGACGAAAATCCACGCCCTCGCGGGGGAGACGCGCCCCGCCGTGGTCTACAGTCGCGGCACGACGGGCGAGTGCGCGCCGCAACCCATCGACGTCGACACGACCTATTACGGCCTCGGCGACGAGGTGCCGCCCACGGAGTTCGTCGCGACGAAGCCGAAGGTCTTCACCGACGAAGGGCTCTCCACCGTGATGCTCGATGGCGACGACGGCAGCCGCGCCTTCGGCGTGTTCCGCGACGCGAAGCGCAACGCCGACTGTACGCCGCGGACGCTCCTCGACGAATCCGTGCGTTGTGTACCGGTGGACGCTGCGACGGTAGCCAGCGTGGTCTTCGCCGACGCTCAGTGCGCAGTGCGAGGGGCCGCCACGGTGGCCTGCAAAGAGCCCCTTGTGGCGGTCGAGGCCGACGCCTGCGGCGGCCGAGCCAAGGTTTTCGCCGTCGGGCCGCGCGTGAAGAGTCCGTCGTCAGGCACGAAGGCGGCGTGCGCTCCCCTAGGCTCGTCGCCGCGCGTCTACCCAGTCGGCGGCGAGCTCGCTCCGGCCGACCTGCCTCGCGTCTTCGAGGTCCCGCCGCCGCGCGACTACCGCATCTACGAGACGCGGTGGAGCGCGCCCGGCGGCCCCATTGGCAAGGGGCTCTACGACGCCGAGAAGCAGACCGAATGCCAGGTGTCGCTCGCGGAAGACGGAAAGCGCCGGTGCCTGCCGACGAGCCTAGGGCCCGTCAGCGCCTACGCCGATGCGGCTTGCACCAGGGCTGTCGTCTTCGCGCCTTGTGGCGGCGCACCGTCGCCCTTTGCGTATGAATACGCCGACCCGAACGCGTCGTGCTCACGCAACCTACGGATTCGAAAGCGCGGCGTGAAGGTCGATGTGCCGTCGCTCTTTGTGCGCGGCGACGGCGGCGGTTGCGCCCCGCGCGCGAAGCCCACCGGCGCCGTCGATAGCTACGAGGTTGGCGAGACCGTTCCGGCCGCGGAGTTCGTCGAAGCGGTCGACCTCAAGCGCTGAAGACCGCGGCGGGCTCGCTCACAAGCGCGGTCGCCAAAGCACGTTCATAAGCGCGAGCACAGCCTTTACGTCGTCGCCGGTTTGCCCCTCGCCTTGAAGCGTCAGGACGAACTCGGAGGCGGGCAGGAGGACGAACATGGCGCCAGCGGCGTGTTGCCGGAGCGTCGTGTCGGGCGCGGCCCGGTACGAGAGCTGAGCGAAGCGATAGTAGAGCGATGCGTCGAGCGTATCGGCGAAGACCGAAAGTCCGGGCCCCGCGGAAGCGCCCAGGAGGTCGACGTACGTCCCCGCCGAAAGGTTTCCCGCCGCCTCGATGCGGAAGTGCCGCGCGATGCGCACGAGCCGCGCGTTGGCGAATCCGCCGAGCGCTTTGGGTCCGCCGCCGCTCGTTTGCTGCGCGGTGCCGCCGACACCGATGCCAAAATTGCCAAGCTCGAGTGTGGCGTCGGCAGCCTCCAGGAGGCGCTGGCTGCCGCGACCGTCGACGCAAACGTCGCGCGCGGGTGTGCCGGCCGCGGCCGGCGCGAGCGTTGTCGCGCAGAACCACGAGAGAGGGAGGAAGGACGCCAGGTACGCCGAGCGCTCTTGCTGGCGCACGTCGAAGCGACCGCCCACTTGGACCGGGCCGAGACGCAGCGATGCATCGACGCCGGCGGCTGTGAGCTCGAGCGGTGACGCCTTCCACGGGTTTGACGACTCGAAGCCCGAGAGCTCGGCGTGCCCGCCGAGGCGCGACTGACCCGGGTAGAGGCCGACGATGGCGCTCAAGCGCTTCTCGTCGAGCTGTCCCTTGAAGGTCGAGCCATGACCGACGAGCGCCACCTCGGGACGCAGCGAGGCCGACGTGTCCGCGTACCGCGCATCGACGCCAAACCGCTGCGCGTCGGCGGCCACCCCACCGGTGAGCGGATCGGGCAATAGGCCACCAAAGGCCCCTGCGCTGAAGCCAGCGCCGAGCGGCACGTCGGCCCGCAAGCCGTCGAGCGTGCCCAGCGTCGCCGCCGCGTACCTCATTCGGCCGAGGCCCGCGCGAAAGGAGCTCGGTCGTCCGTAGCCGAGGAGGAGCTCGCGAACGCGAACGAGCGGTCGTGAGCCCTCGCGCGCCGAGAGGTCCGGCGCAGCGTAGCCTTGCACGGCGGCGTCGAGGTCGAGCGTGCGCGGCGCCGAAAAAGGTGCAGCATGCACGCGGGCCCTAAGCTCGCCGCGCGCGACCCCCGTCGACCGCTCGTCGAAGGGCAACAGCGCCATGCCCGACGACGAGAGCAGGATCCGGTAAGCACCCGAGCCGCGACTCACCTCACCGAGCGGCACATAACGGGGGCGTTGCGTCGACGCGGGCGCCACGGCGGCGGGCCACACGTTCTGAAATGCGCCGAGAGGCTGCGGCGGGGCAAGGGCAGTCCGTTGCTCTTCCGCTTCTTCCGAGCTGGCCGCGGCGCCCTTGTCGTTCTCCTTGAGGCCGTCGGCGGCGCCAACGATGACGGCGTAGGACGCCGTGGAGCCGACGACCTTGTAGCGCTTGTTCCGCAACGTCACGCTCGTGCCGCGACGAACGCCCATCGCTGCGCCGGGCTTCACGTAGACGAGATCACCGGCGACATCGACAACGACCACCTCCACGCGGCCCGTTCGCTTCGGCGTCGGCGCGGCCGGCGTCGCCTCGGAGGGCGCGGGAGCCGCCTCCGCGGGCTTGGCAGCGGGCTTCGGCCGCCTCTTGGGCGCTGCGGAGAGCGGGCTCGCTGAGGCGCACGACACGACCGCTGCGGCCGCGACGATGAGGAGGTGTCGCGTTGCCGTCATCGGCGGGCCCCCCCGAGGTGACAGCTCAAGCAGGAGGCGCCCCCTGTTGCCATGGGGCCCTTGTGTTGAGCGACCAGGCGAGCGGGGTCGTGCGCGTGGCAGCCAACGCACCGCACGGAGCGAGGCGCGGCGAGGTTCGAATGGCAGTCGGAGCACGCGGCCGTCCGGTGCGGCCCGAAGGAGATGGGGAATCGGAGGTCGTGGCCTCGCGGCGCGACCTCACCGGCGCCCGGAGAGCGCCGCCGGTGCCGCCGCTGTCACGAGGCTCGCCTTGAAGAGCGCGGGGACCCACGCGATGGAGCGATGGCATTGGCTGCAGTCGCGCGGGAAGGGCGCCGTGAGGGTCGTCCCCGTATGCACCGGCCGGATGTCGGTGCGTCCGTATTCCTTCCCGTGGCAGGCGAAACACTCCACCGGGGCCGTGGTCCACTGGTGATCGCCGCTTCGCTGGTGGCATTGACTGCAGTCTGCAAGCGTATGCATGCCGGTGAGCGGAAACCGCGTCTTCCGGTGGATGTCGATGGCCTTGGTCACCTGCCAGCCGGCGGCCGAATGGCACTCGTCGCAGCTTCGCGACAAGCGACCACGATGGACGTCCTCATGGCAGCTGTTGCACGCCCGCTTGACCGGCTGACCGCCGTGGCACTGGTTGCAAGCAGTCACCTGATGTTGACCCGTCAGCGGGAAACCCGTCGTGGAGTGATCGAAGCCGCCGGCGCCACGCGCGTCGCTCTGGCGCCAAGCGACCGTCGAGTGGCACGCGCTGCAGGGGACGGCGTCGGCGATGTTCTTGCCCGTGGTCGCAGCCGCCGGTGCCGGCGGCGCAGCCGTTGGAGGCGGCGCCGCGGCCGCGGTTGCAGGCGCCGCTCGCGCCGGCGGTGGTGGCGGCGCGTCGGCCCAGGATGTTGACGAAAGCGCGAGCGCAACGAGGCTCGCGACGAGCGCGTGCAGAAGCGCCGGGGAGGGGAGGCGAATCACTTGGGACCTCCGCCGCCGAGCGCTTTGTCATGGGGGTTCGCGTGGCACGTCCGGCAGTCCGTTGACGGCAAGCGATAGCGGACGGCGACGGCGCCGCTGGTCAGCGTTTCCTTGAGGTGGCACCCGTCGCATTTGGCCTTCGCGTGACCGCCGGTGAGCGGGTAGCGGGTCTTCTGCCCGTGTTCGAAGGCGGGGACCTTGAAGGCCGTTGTGCTGTGGCAGAAATCGCATTCGCGCACAGGTGCCGACGTCCTGAATTGCCCGGCATGGGTGTCGTCGTGGCATCCGCCGCAGGCGCGAGGCACGCCGCGATAGCTCGCGCCTTTGCCCAGCGTCTTGTCTTCCTTGGAGGGCTTGTGGCACCCCTCGCACGCGGCCTGCGCGTGCGCTCCTGAGAGCGGCCACGTGGAGTGGTCGATCTTCGGGTTGTTCCACCCGCTCGTCTGGTGGCACTGGCCGCAGCCACCCTTGGCCATCTCGGTCGCGAATTGGGCTCCGTGCGGGTTCTCGTGACAGTCGGCACAAGCCTGCTTGCTCACGCGATGGTCGAGCCGAGGTCGCGCGCCGGTGTGGCATCCGCTGCAGGCCACCACCGAGTGAAGGCCCGTCAGGGGAAACTTGGTTGAACCGTGAAGCGCGACACCGAAGAGCGCCGGACGAAATCCCGAGGTCGCGTGACAGGCCTTGCACTCGCCACCGCCGCGGGCCTGGAATTCACCGTTGTGTGAGTCCTTGTGGCAGTCCTTGCATTCTGCAAATTGAAGATCCCGGTAGCGGGCCTGCGCGGGCAGCGTGGGCTTGTGGCACGAGGCGCAGGGCGTTTCCTTGTGTTCTCCCGTCAGCGGGTAGGCGGTCTTGCTGTGGGCCGCGAGCCCCACCGGCCGCGGCAAGTTGAGCCACGCGATGTTCCCGTGGCAGCTGCCGCAGCCACGGCCGAAGGGCGCTTCGTGCACCGGCCTGTGGCACGACGCGCACTCGCTGCCCTTGGAGGGCGCAAGTTGGTTGCCCTTGTCGTGGCACGTGCCGCAGGCGACCCTTGCGTGCCCGCCACCGAGGCTGACGCCCGGGTGGCCGACGCCGGAGAAGCGAACCTTCTTCCAGGAGTCTTCGTTGTGGCAACTTGCGCACTTGGGGCCGAGCTTTCCCGCGTGGGGATCCTTGTGGCAGCTAGCGCAGGTCGCCGAGTCAATGCCCTTGTATTGCGGTGGCTCGTGGTGGCACTTCTCGCACGTCACCTTTTGGTGTGAACCCCTAAGCGGGAAGTGCGCGAGGTCGTGGTTGAAGCCGTCGAGCTTGACCTTCTTCCAGGACACGTCGTTGTGGCATTGGTTGCAGGTTGCACCGAAGCGCCCCTCGTGCTGATCCTTGTGGCAGCTCGCGCAGCTGGTCCCGAGACCGAGGTACGTGGGCGCTCCGCGGGCGTTGGACTTGTTGTGGCACTTCTCGCAGGCCACGGCCTTGTGGCCGTTCTCGAGCGGCCACCCCGTCTGCGCGTGGTTCAGCTGCTTGGGATCCCACCTGACGAGGCGCGCGTTGCGCCCGAGGTGGTCCGAGTGGCAGCTCTCGCAGGCTTTTCCTTTGTACTCGCGGCCGTGGAGCCCCTGGCCGGCGCTGATGCGAGCCCCGAGGTCGCTGTGGCACTTGTTGACGCAGCTCGCCGTGTCGATGCGCTTGCCGGAGGCGTGGCAGTCGTTGCACCGGTCGTCGCCTTCGGCGCCGGCGTGCGCCTTCGACAGAGGCCCCGGCGACAGGAGCTGCGCACGCGCCGGCAGCGCCAAGAGGAGCGAGCTCAAAAGAACGATGAGCGCGAACGCGCGGCGAGCGAACTGGCCCAATGAATCAGTCCGAGAAGATCCAGCGGTAGCCGTAGTGCCACGCCACCCCGATGTGAATGGCGACGGCGAGGAGCATGAGGATGGCCATGAACCGGTGGAGGCCGCGCCACGTGCGTAGGAGCGCGCCGCCGGCGAGGGCGTCGATTTCGCCGGCCGCGAGACCGCACACTTCGCCCACCATGCTGGCCACGAACTCCGTTTCGCTCGCGCTCACACGCTGCAGTTGCGCGTCGCTGCGGGCGGCAAGGCGAACGGCGCGACGACGGCGCCGCGCTTCAACGACCCAGCGAGGAACCATCAAGAGCACCGTGAAGAGCGACGGGTCGGCGGCGACGTGCTTGAGCGTGGAGCGCGCGAGGATGCCGCGCACCGCTGTCACGAAGTCGGGGAACATCGCGCTCAGTTGCTCGAGCCGTTGCTCGAGCGTTAGCGTTCCGGTGGGCCGCAGCGCGTAGAGGTACCGACCGACGAGGCCCGTGGCGACCACGACGGCGAGGCTCGCGCCGGTCACGACGGCGATGGTCGTTCGAAGGTGACACGCCGAGTGAAATAGGATGAGCACGCTGCCCGTGAGGCCCGTGAACACGTGCATGTTGAGCCAAAGCGTCATGGACCCGAGGGCCCACTTCGCGAGGCGACGGCGCACGAGGTAGAGGAGATTGAGGACGATGAGTCCGGTGCCGACGACGCCGTAGCCCTGACCCAGGAAGCCCGTGGAGCTGAGAATGCGGTGGTCGGCGTGGTCGAGCCGCGCCTCCGCGCCGAGGACGTAGTAGCCGTAGCCGCGCGCCGCGAGGGCGCCGGCCAGCGCCAACACGAGGACCGTGGTGATCCACATGGCGTAGGAGCGGGGTTCGCCCTTCGGCAGATCCGCGCGGCGCCGGACGCCAGAGACGAGGCCCGGCTGCGGCGCCGGGACCGTGAGGGGAGCCGGCGGCGGGAGGGTCGCGGGCTCAAGGAGCGTCGCGAGCGAGTCCAACTTTGCGCGAGTGCGTTCGCTGGGCACCTGAGCTTCGTCGTTCTGTCGGCGGGCAACGCTCATCAGTTTCTTCCTGTTGGATGGCAATCAAGGCAGAAGTTCGCAGGTGCGGCGCCCTTCGGGTATTGCGGGTTGTTCCGGTGTTCGCCGATGGCGTCGTACTTCGCGCGCGAATGGCATGAGACGCAGTCGGTGTTCGCACCGCCGACGGAAGAGCCGAGGCTCGCGTTGTGGCACGAGAGGCAAGGCTTGTTGTGGGAGCCGCTCGAGATCCGGAACTTGCTGTCGGGATGGGCGCCGCCGACGGCCGGCTTCCAGGCCCCCGTGGTGTGGCAATCGAGGCACGTCTGCGGAAACGCCGAGTGCCCTGGGTAGGGGCTCCCTTGGTAGTCCGCGAGGTGGCACGACGCGCAGGCCGTCGCCGTGCCTTTGTAAACGGCTGGCGTTCCCGTGTGGCAGCCGTTGCAGGCCGCCGTCGTGTGCGCACCGGTAAGGGGGGACGCGTGGACGAACGGCTTCCACGCCGCGGTGTTGTGGCAATTCGTGCAGGTTGCAGGGAACGTCGCGTGGCCCGGGAACGGCGCGTTCTTCTGGTCGTCGGCGTGGCAAGCGACGCAGTCCTTCGCGGTGCCCTTGTACTTCGGTGGGTTCCCGGTGTGGCAGCCGGTGCAGTTCGCCGTCTTGTGGGCGCCATCAAGCGGGTAGGCGTGGACGAAGGGTTTCCACGCGGTCGTGTTGTGGCAATCGGTGCACGTCGTCGCGAAGGTCGCGTGGTTGGGGAACGGCGCGTTCTTGTGGTCGTCGGCGTGACAGCCTACGCAATCCTTCGGCGTACCCTTGAACGTAGGCGGCGTGCCCGTGTGGCAATTGAAGCAAGAGACCTTGGTGTGCGCGCCTTCGAGCGCCCACGGATGCTCAAAGCTCGCGGGGCGCCAGCCTTGATCGGTGTGGCACGAGGCGCAGTCGGTCGAGTAGCCCGCGTGCGGCGGCGCTTTCGCCGCGTCGAAGTCCTTCTGGTGACAGCCGACGCACTTGTTCGGGGTCGCGCCCGGTTGGAACCCCTTGGTGTGGCAGTCGGTGCAGGTCGCCGATGCATGGCGGTTCCTAAGGGGGAACCACTCGTGTTTGAGCGCCTTGGCGGGGACCCACTGAACCGTCCCGTGGCAATCGTTGCAGGTTGTAGGGAACAGCCCTGCATGTTTCGGGTTGCGTGTGGCGTCGTAGGCGCCTTGGTGACACGAGACGCAGAGTTGAGATTTGACCTCGCCAGTCTCGTGAAAATCAACCGTTCGGCCGCAGGCGCCGAGGGCGAGGCCCGCCGCCAACGCCAACGCACCCACGAGCGGTGCATGGCGGGAAAGGAGCGTAGGCGGGCTCATCGGTCTGGGACGTACCGACGCGGGGCGTGGAGCAGGCAAACGGGCGTCAAGTTCGTCGGATATTACCCCTCATTATTACTGCAACTTTGCGTTGTTACGGGCGGGGCGGATTGTCGCCACTCAGGCCTCACCGCGCTTGGTGACGAGCTCGACCCCGAATTTTGCCAGGAGTTCCGCAGGAGCCGTGCCTCCTATCTGAACGATCACGGCATCGTTTGGTAACGTCAGCGACTTTCCTTCGGCCGTAAGCTCGACCTGACCCGGCGCGACGCGCACCAGCTCGCTGGGCATGAGGGGCTTCACGAGGCCCTGGGCGATGCACTCGTCGATTCGCTTTCGGTTTTCCGCGCGACACCGCGCGAACGCTGCCCGTCGGTAGCTAATCGAAACCGACGCGCACCCGCCGGCGTCGGCCAAAGACAGCGCATTTTCGACGGCGCTGTTGCCGCCGCCCACCACGAGCACGTGCTTGCCTTGAAACTCACGGGGCTCGAGGAGCCGGTAGTGCACGTGGGCCGACTCCTCGCCCGGAACACCGAGCTTGCGCGGCGTCCCGCGCCGCCCGAGGGCGAGGAACACATTCGCGGCGCGGAAGCTCCCCTGGCTCGTGGCGAGCTCCCACGTGCCATCGGGACGGTCGGTCACGCCCTCGACCAACGTTCCCGTCTGCATCGGCAGCTTGGCTTTCTCGTGGATGTCAGCCCACAGATCCATCAGCTGCTCCTTGCTCATCTTCTTCTTCTTGACGGTGCCGATGAGAGGAAACTCGAGCGCGCCCGTCATGACCACCTTCGCGCGTGGGTAGTGGAGGATCGTTCCACCGAGCCCCTCGCGGTCCAAGAGGAGCACGCGGAGCTTGGCCTCCAGCAAGCGCAAGGTCGCGCTCACACCGGCGGGGCCGGCGCCTACGACGATCGCGTCGTAGACCTCTCCGCCGCCGCGCCGCGAACCCGAGGCAACGTGGTCAGCCGCCTGCCGCCCTTGACGCACGGCGTTTCGGATGAGGCCCATGCCGGCGAGCTCGCCGATGACGTAGAGCCCGGGACGTGAGGTTTGGAAGTTTGGATCCACGAGCGGCAACTCGACGCCGCGCGTGGCGCTGCCAAAGACGACCTTGAGCGCCTTCACGGGGCAGGCCGCCACGCACGCGGCGTGTCCCACGCACGCGAGCGGGTTGATAAGCGTCGCTCTGCCCGCGATGACCTCGAGGACGTTCTTCTCCGGGCAAGCCTGCACGCATGCGCCCGACGCGATGCATCGAGACACGTCGACGACGGGGTGAAGCGTGTCGGGCACGAGCTCGCCCAGCGCCGACATGTCATCGAGCGTCGCGACAGCCTTCTTTTCTCGGCGCCGGCGCATGAGCGTCCAGAGGCCTTGGATGGCGAGCGCGGCGGCGACCAGGCCGACGATGACCCAACTCGATTCCATGCACGCCTGTGTAGCACGCATACGAACTCGACCGGCGCGTCCGACGACGGCGTATCATCGGGCGCGATGGCGGCGCCCTTCGTTCTCGTCGTGCTCATCGTCGGTCGCGGGCACGAGCGCGCCGACGAGTCCACGGTGCGGTCCGCGAGCTCGACGCTGCCGGTGGGGTCGTCGGTCGTCGTCCGCAACCTCGACGGCGCACCGACGGAGGCTGAGGCCCTCCGCTTCGAGGAGAGGGAAGCCGCGCGCGCGGTGGCCATCGTGAGCTGGGAGGGCGGCGAGCGCCGAGTCCGCCTGCGCCTTCATCGGCGCGAAGATGCGCGGTTCCTCGAGCGCAACATTCTCTTTGAAGCGTCCGACGCGCCGGCGGAGCAGGGGCGGACGGTCGGGTTTGCCCTCGCGTCGATGATCCCAGAGGCTTCGCCGGCGCTCGCCTTGGTCGCCCCCGCTGAGCCTGCGCGGGGCTCGACGCCGGCGGCGACGAATCCCGGCGCCGCTGCGCCGAGTCCCGGTGCGCCATCAGAACCTGCGCCGACATCGGCCGCGGCGTCGACGCCGCCGGCCGACGCCCCCGAAGCGAAGGATCGCGCCGGCGTGCGCGCCACCGACGCGGCGGCCCGCGTGTACCTCGACGGCGCGGTCTTCGCGGCCGCCGGGCTCGGCGGCTACGCGGGCGGCTTCGGTGGCCGTGCGGGCCTGGCGTGGATCGCGGGCGAGCGCGTGGCGCTTCGCGTCGATGGCACCTTGCGCACGGGCGAAGTGCCGCCGGCTTCTGCGAGTTCGCTCGTCGCGAGCGTTGGCCCCGGCGTGTCGCTCGAGGCGGTGGTCGCGCGACCCGTGCAGCCAATCTTCGTCGCGGCACGCGTGAACGCTCTCGCGCTCTTCCACTCGCATAGCCACCTCTCCGACGAGCCGGAGCCGGTGCGGGAGAGCCGCTGGCTCCCGGGGGCCTCGGCGCTCGTTGAGGCGGGACTGCGCCTCTCGTCGGGTGCCCGGATCTTTCTCGCCGGTGGCGCCGAGGTGGCCTTCGGCAAGACGGATGTGTTCCTCCGGAGCACCAAAGTCGCCACTGTCCCACCCGGTCGAGCCCTCGCCGAGGCAGGAATTCGTGTCCGGTTCTAGCTAGATGGGCCGCGGCAATCCTTTCGTCGGTTCCAAAGCTGACTCGTGCCTGATCCAGGGAAGACCTCGGTACTCTAAAGGCAGTGTCAACGGCGGTCGCCCAGAAACCTCACCTCCGGCTCGTGCCGGCGCCGGCGCCCGCGCCTGAGCCGTCCCGCCCTTCGTCGCCGGCCTTCGACGACAGCGAGCTGCTCCGCGCCGTTCGCGAGGGTGATCGCGGGTCCGCCGCGGCGCTCCATGACCGCGTTCGTCCGCAGGTGGACCGCACAGTGCGTCGCCTCCTCGGTGCCGGTGATCCCGATCACGAAGATCTCGTCCAGATGACGTTGATCGAGATCGTCTCCTCCATCGACCGCTTTCGCGGCGATTGCTCGCTCGACGGGTGGACCTCCACCGTGGCGGCCCACATCGTCTACAAGCACATTCGACGTCGCCGTACCGAGCGTCGCCTCTTCGGCTACGCGGCCGCCGACGACGTCACAGCCGTCGCACCCGTCTCGATGGGCCGAACGGCCCTCGCGCGCAACTTGCTGGCTCGCGTCGTCGACACCATCCGTCAGGTCGACGAGAGCAAGGCATGGACGTACGTCCTCCACGACGTGTGCGGCTACGACTTGAAGGAGATCGCCCAGATCACGGGCGTCAGCGTTGCCGCCGCCCAGACCCGCCTCGTGCGCGGTCGTCGAGAAGTCCACGAACGAATCGCCGCCGACCCCGAGCTCGCCAAACGACTCGAAGACATGGGGGAGACCACATGAACGCCCCGCAGTTCGCAGAACGCGCATCGAGACTCCTGGCCACCGCTCATAGCGGCGACGGGCCGGCTCCGTCGGAGGCCGATCGTGCGCGAGCGATCGCCGCCATCGAGGAGGCGCTGGTGGCTCGGCGTACGCGTCGCTCCCGTCAGCGCGTTGCCTTCGGAGCGCTTGCGGTGGCGGCCGTCATGGCGGCGGGCGTTGGCGTCGCGGCGCTCGCTCGGCACGATCAAGGCCGCGTCGCGGCGCCGTCACCGTCACCGGTGGCGCGTGAGCGCGGCGTCGTCAGCGTTACCGGTCACGCCAACGCGATCGGGGCGACTGTGGAGCACGACGGCAAGAGCGCGCCCTTCGTCGATGGCGTGCTCGTGGCTCGCGGCAGCCGAGTGGTGGCGCGAAGCGACGGCGGTGTGACGTTGGCGCTCTCGACGGGTACGAAGCTGTCGCTGGCGCAGGGCGCCGAGCTCGATCTCGTCTCCGACGGCGCCGCGCAGGTCTTTGCGCTCTCGGCGGGCTCCGTGCACGCCGAGGTCGCGAAGCTCAAGGGCGACGAACGGTTCCTCGTGCGCACGGCGGACACCGAGGTTGAGGTTCGCGGCACCGTATTTCGCGTCGAGCGAACGACGCCGAATCCGGCATGCGGCGGCGGTACCGCCACGCGGGTACAGGTCACGGAAGGCGTGGTCGTGGTTCGCAACGGCGGAACAGAGGACGTGCTTCGGGCCGGCGACGCTTGGCCCCGCGACTGCGCTGCAAAGACCGTTGCCGCGGTCCCCGAGCAAGCGGCGCCGGCGATGGCGCGCGCGGCAACGGAGCGCATGCCCGCGAGGGCGACGGGCGCGGTGGGCAGCCGCCTCGAAGAACAAAACGATCTCTTCGCCCGGGCCGCCGCGGCGAAGCAAGCGGGCCGCGCCCTGGAAGCGGCCGATGGGTTCGCCGAATACTCACGCCGCTTCCCGAAGGGGCCGCTGGCGGAGAGCGCGGCGGCGGAGCGCATGCGCAGCCTCGACGGCGTAGACGCTCGGCGCGCGGCGTCGGCCGCGCGGGACTACCTGTCGCGCTTTCCGCGAGGTTTTGCCCGCGCGGAGGCTGAAGCCATCGCCGCCAAGGGCGGTCGTTGAAGCGACGGCTCGTGCGCTGGCCGACCTTGCGGTCTTCGTCGTCGGCGGCGCCGCGGGTCTGCTTCTCGGCGAGCTTCGTCGCGGGCCTGGTCGTTGCGTCGTGCAACGGGGAGTTTCGCTTTGACGAGCTGAACGACGGCGGAGCCGACGGCGGCGCCGGCGCCGCTGACGCGCTCGCCGCCGACGTCAACGATGCCTCCGCGTTGCAAAGCGCCGGATGCTCCAGCGACGAAGCCTGCGCCCGCTTTGGCCTTCACTGCGAGGTGCTGTCGCAGTCGTGCGTCGTCTGCACCGACGACGCTCATTGCTCGGGGCAAAGGCCCCGATGCGACACGGCGTTGCACCGCTGCGTCGAGTGCGGCTCCGAGGGTGATTGCCCGGGAGGCATCTGCGACACGAAGACGCGGCGCTGCGTCCGGACGTGCAAGGCGGACGCGGGGCCGGGAGCATGTCCGAGCGGCTCCGAATGCGAGGATGGCCGCTGTCGACGATGCGAGACCGACGCCAAGTGCGGCGGCGCTACGCCGGTCTGCGAGGAGGACATCGGCCTCTGCGTGCAGTGCCACGAGGCCGGCGACTGTTCCGGGGCTGCGCGCCGCTGCGACCGCACGGTGGGCGTGTGCGTCGAGTGCCTCGTCGGGGCCGACTGCCCGCGACGCGGCCGGTCTGCGATCTGTCGTTCCAGTGCCAGCCGCTTTAGAGCGCATTTTTCCCGGTTGCCGGCCCACCGTGGGCACGTTACGGACTGGCCTCGATGTCTAGCCCCGTTTCCATCGGCCGCCCGTTCACGCTGTCTGACCTCGAAGACGTCGCCGTTCGCGGTCGAGCCGTTCGCTTCGACGACGCGGCCCGCGCCAAAGTGAGCGCCTCCCGCGCGGCCATCGACCGCATCGCGTCCGCGGGAGACAGCGCTCCTCGCGTGTACGGAGTGAACACCGGCTTCGGGGCCCTCAGCGAGACCCGGATCTCGGCGCAGGACATCCGCGAGCTGCAGCGGAACCTCGTTCGTTCGCACGCCACCGGCATCGGCGTGGACCTTGGCGTCCCCGAGGTGCGCGGGATCATGTTGCTGCGCGCGCAGGTCCTCGCCCTTGGCCATTCCGGGGTGCGCCCCGAGCTTGTCGACCTGCTCGTCGACATGCTGAACGCTGGCGTGCATCCGCGCATCCCCACGCAAGGTTCCGTTGGCGCATCGGGCGACTTGGCTCCGCTCGCGCACCTCGCGTTGGTCTTTATCGGTGAAGGTGAGGCGTCCGTCGACGCGCCTGGTGCCGAGGCCCGCACGCCTTACCTGGAAGGTGGCGACGCCCTCGCGGCCAAGGGGCTCGCGCCCGTCGTGCTCGAGGCGAAGGAGGGCTTGGCCCTCATCAATGGCACTCAATACATGGCGTCGCTCGGGACGCTCTCGCTGCTCTCCGCGGAACGGCTCGCCACGGTAGCGGACATCGCCGGCGCCATGAGCCTCGAGGCGCTCAAGGGGTCGCTGCGCCCCTTCGACGCGCGACTGCACGAAGCGAGGCCGCATCCGGGCCAAAAGCTTGTGGCCGCCAACATGCGCGCCTTGCTCGCCGAGAGCGAGATCATGGAGAGCCACAAGCACTGCGGCAAGGTGCAGGACGCTTACTCCTTGCGGTGCATCCCGCAGGTTCACGGCGCGACGCGCGACGCCCTTTTGTGGGTTCGCTCCGTTCTCGAGCGCGAGGTCAACAGCATCACCGACAACCCGAGCGTCTTCCTCGATGACGCCGGCGAGGCAGACTTCGTCAGCAATGGGAACTTCCATGGACAGCCGCTCGCCCTGGCGTTGGACCTCGCGGCGATGGCCGTCGCCGAGCTGGCCAACGTCAGCGAAAGGCGCGTGGAGCAGCTCGTGAACCCTGCGCTCTCGAGCGGCCTGACGGCCTTCCTCGCGAAAGACAGCGGTCTCCACTCTGGCTTCATGATCGCGCAGGTCGCCTCGGCCTCGCTGGTGAGTGAAAACAAGGTCCTTTGCCACCCGGCCTCGGTCGACTCGATTCCTTCGTCGGCGGGCAAGGAAGACCACGTCAGCATGGGCAGCGTCAGCGCGAAGAAGCTCCGCGATGTCGTCACCAACGTGAAGAACGCGCTCGCCATTGAGATCATGACGGCGGCAGCAGGGCTCGACCAGCGCGGGCCCCTCAAGCCGAGCCGCGGCGTCGCGGCGGGGCTCGCGTGCGTCCGCGAGAAGGTCGCGCCCATGGTTGGCGACCGGCCCCTCTACAAAGACAGCGCGGCCATCGCCGAGTTGGTGGAGAGCCAAGCGCTCGTCCGCGCCGTGGAGCGGAGCGTCGGCAAGGTGGCGTGAGAGGTCGGCGCCCGCGCGGGCGCAAAATGTCCTACCTTCTTGGCCGAGCGAAGCGGAAGGCCCCTTGGCGGAATGGCAGACGCAGCGGATTTAAAATCCGCGGCCCGAAAGGGCGTCCCGGTTCGAGTCCGGGCGGGGCTACTGGGTTGAAAACATAGGTGCCATTCGGCGAAATCGGGGCACCTTGGACCTTTTCGCCAGGGGGCAAAGAGCCTCCCGAGAGCGGCGCCGAGGGCGAGACCGAAGCGCTACGGTTTCGTCGGGCGTTGATGCCTCGCGAGGGACGCGCAAACTGAGATCGCTGGTTGCGCGGCGCTCGAGGTGCGGCTTCCTTCCTGGTTCATCTTCTTGGCGTCGCGGTCTTGGCGCGCTCCATGCACCAACCTGTGCATGCTTTCGATACGCCTTTCAGGTCTCTTCGCACTGGGGCTCAGCCTGTTCGTCTCTGGCTGCGGAGTCGGAAGCTCCGACGAGGCCGCCGAGGAAGCCGAAGGGGCACTCGAGGCGAAGGGGAGCCCGCAATCGACGGTCATCTTCGGAAACCTCCGCGGCAAGAACCTGGCTCCGCCAGGGTCCGCCCAGAGTCTTTGGAAATTGCCACCGACCCTTACGCTCGTGACCCAGTGCCCCGGAGCAGAAGAGCAGAGGTCGACGGCCGCAACGAAGTACGGGAGCCCGAATGCGAGTGGCCTCGCGTCGGGCGAGGCGAACTACCACGCGAACCTCGTACGCTTGCCGTCGAGCGGGCGTTGCCAGCTCACCGTCTCCGACGGTTCGAAGACCGGCAAGCCGACCCAAGTCATGGCGTACAAGGAGCCGACGCGGTACGACTTCGACGTGTCGCCCGAACTTGACCTCGAGTCGGGCGCTCGGTAGGCCCGCGCGGTCAACGGCGCCGGCTCCCCCCGTGACTCAAGGGGAGCGTCGCCCCCGAACGAACGCGAACGCTGACCGCCAGTTCTCCAGGGTCAGCGGTCGGGTCGCAGCGGGAAATGGCGATTCTCGAGGAAGCTTCGACCGTCGGGTCCAACGCGCTGAAGGTGACCGTGGGGGCCGAGGCGCCCGTGCGCGCCGAGTAGGTCGCTCGTCGTAAACCGCGCCACTCGCGCGCCGTCCAAGGAGCGGTACACACCAGGATCCAGCTCGCGATAGCCGCTACCGAGCCAACGAAGGGCCCCTCGCAAGAAGGTGCTCTCGGCCACGACGAGCCCCGCCCTCGCGGCCGTGTTGCGCACCGCCATGGGCCCGAAGCCAAACGACGCCATGCGCTCTATGTCGTCGTTTGTGATCTGCAAACCTCGACGCGCCTCGACGAAGTCTGGCGAGGCGTTGCGGACGCTCGTTCCGTCGCCCGCCGCCGGTCGGCCGTTCGGGTGCTCCGGCGTGCAGGCGTTCAACGATTGGATCAAGCGACTCAGCTCGCCGTTGAAGAGTTGCTGAAACGCGCCGGTCATGGCGCCATTCTCGAAGCTCCCGCCACCCAGCTTGCTCGCAACGCCTCCAACCGCGGCGGAGATAGCGACGCGCTGGAACGCGTCTTTTCCCAGACCGATGAGCGGCTCCAACGCTCCGTGCGCGAACCCGGCGATGAAGCCGTGCACGAAGTCTCCGCCGTAGGCCGCATTCTGTGCGCCGGCCACGAGGCCGTGCGCGAGCGCCTTGAACGGGATCTGGAAGAAGGGGTCGGCGATCTGAGACCCTATGGCACCTATCGCTGCGGTGAAGCCCCCGAAGATCGCGCCGATGAGCGCGCCCTTGATGCCCCCGGAGATCGCGCCATTGATGGCTCCTCCCACGACAGCCACCACCGGCAGCAAGTACGGCGCCACGACTGCGACGACGACCGAGACGACGACAAGCACCACGCGAACGACGACTCGAAAGATGCTGGAGAATGACCTCCAGAGCTTCTTGAAGATGTGGCCGCTCGGGTCGACGACGCTGATGGGGTTGTTGCCGCCGTACACGTACCGATGAACCCCGTTGACCTCGTCGGTGGACTGCACCACCAAGTCCGCCGAAAGGAATCGACCGAGCATGGGGTCGTAGACACGCGCGCCCATGTTCACGAGGCCGATCTCCTCGAGGGTTTGGTGCCCGGTGAATCCCTTGTCGGTAGCCTTGCCTCTGAGCAAACCTGACAGGTCGTCGGTACCGACCGTGAAGCGACGCTTTCCGTGGGCGTCGTACGACAGTCGCTGCGAGACCGTGGCCGCGGCGTCGGTCACGACGCTCGTCGAGCCGAGGTGGTCGTGCAGCAGAAAGCTGAGCCCGTTGTCAGTCTCGGTGGCGGCGCCTGCCGCCACGGTCGCGCGGTGAACCGCTCGCACCACGCCGCCGACCGTCACGAAGGTGCGCCTCTCGCGCGTGCCGTCCGCCTTGGTCTCGAGCTCGAAGTCTCCGGCGTACCGCGTCGTCGCGCCGTCCGACGTGTGCTTGAGCGCGAGCTGCCTTGCATCGTCGTACGCGAAGTCGATGGACGCAGCACCCGACTCGATCCGCGCGGGCTTGTCGAAGGTCGTCCACGAGAGCGTGCGGCCCGCCCCCGTCGTCGTATTCCCGTTCGCGTCGTACGCGTAGGTCGCGACCTCCGCTCCGCCCCGCTTGACGCTGGTGGCAAGGTGCTTGCGGGCGACGTCGTAGGTGTAAGCGCCGAAGTCGCTCTTCGATAGAATGTTGCCGGCATCGTCGTACGTAAGCGTCCTAGCGGACGGGCCGGTGACGCCCGTCAGCCGGTCGAGTTCGTCGTATTGGAACGCCTCGACGAGGCCCGTGACCCGGTCCTTCCGCTGGGTGAGGTTCCCCATGGGGTCGAAGGCGAACTCCATGTCTTGCGGCGTTTCGCCGGCACAAGCCGCCGGAAGCTTCTCGTTGCGCGCGCTGTCGGGGTTGTAGAAGCAGCCAACGTTGTCTCGTCGCGTGACTGGATTCCACGTCGCCATGTTGGGGGTGCACGCGGCGGGCACGCACGACAAGCCGTCTTTGCGCGGCGTCTTGACGCTCTTCAGCTGACCGGTCCGCGCGTCAAACTCTCGCGTGGTGACGAGTCCGTTCTCCAGCGTCTCCCGAAGCAGCGCTCCAGAGGCGTCTGCGTCGAGCGCCCGCCAGACGCTGGCGCCGCTCGCGGAACCTCGCCGCATGGCCACGACGCGCCCCGTGGAGTCGTACTCGGGGACGAGCTTGAGCCCGTTCGCCACGAGCGTGCCCGGGTAGGTGATGGAGGCAAGGCGCCCCGTCGCCGCGTCGTAGGCGCGCGTGGTTCGCAGGCTCGTGCCGTCGACGATGCGCGTCTCGCCGATCTCCCGGCCGAGCGTGTCATACGCGAAGGTTCGCTTGGATGTCGTCGCAAGCACACCGGCCTTCAGCTCCTTCACCTCGGCGATGGCCAAGAGCCCGCGCAGCGTCTTTGTGCCCGCGGTTGCCGTGTCGAAGGTGAAGCGAACGTCGCGCACGATCGTGTTGTTCGCGGTGCGCTCCAGCGTGCGCGTAGTGCGGTCCAGAAGGTCGAACGTGTGGTCCTTGCGCTGGCCCTTCGCGTCGAGCTCCTGGACGGCCCTGCCGAACCTGTCGAGGACGAAGGTGCGCTTTCCCGCGTTCTTCTCCGCGATGGATGTTCGCCGGCCTCGTTTGTCGTAGGTGATCGTCGTCTCCACACCCAACGGGTCCTTCGACGCGACGAGCTGACCGTGGACGTCGTAGGTGTGCGTGAGCGTCAGCGCTCGGTCGCTGAGCACCTCGGACACCGCCGCGAGCTTGCCGTCGACGGTCGAGGTCTTGGACTTCACATGGCCGCGCGGGTCCACCTCCGTAACGGTGCGGCCCTTATGGGCGAAGCGCGCGACGGCTCCGTCGGGCGTCGTCGCGCTGAGCTCGCGGCCGAGCGCGTCGTACGTGAAGACGTGGTCGTGTTTGAGGTCGCCCGCGAAGTATGGGCGTGATTCTCGGAGCTTTAGCCCGCTGGCGCTGTACGTCGTGTCGACGTACACGGGCTTGCCGGCCCACCCGTCGGTGGTCTTTCGAACGGTGCGGCCCAGCAGGTCTGTGTAGACCGTGGATGACCCTGCATCGCTCGTGGTCGTGCGCGAGACGAGCGCGGCTGACGTGGGGTCGCCTCCCGCGTGCTTCTGGACCGTGAAGGTCGTGACGCGCCCGTCGGGCATCGTTTCGCCGATCTTGCGCCCCAGCGGATCGTACGCAGCGGTGCTGACGAGCTCGTTGGGGTCCGTCGTCGACGTGACGGTCCCGAACCTGCCGTCGTAGACGTACCGCGTGACGTGCCCGAGCGCATTGATTCGTTCGACGGCGAAGCGCCCGGTGGGGTCAAACTTCGTCGAGCTCGAGCGCGTCAGGGCGCCCGCCGTCTCCGTCGCCGTCAGTCGGTTGCCGAAGGCGTCGTGCGTGTACGACGTGATCGTCGCGAGCGACGCGTCGTCGGGTTCGATGGTCTCACTCGCGAGGAGTCCGTTCGCCGCGTAGGTGAACGACGACGTGCGAGTCTCCGGGGTCGCGCCGGTCCTCGACTTCGTTGTGGTCGCGCGCGTGAGCCGACCCAGAATCCATCCCGCGGTGTCGTGCGCGAACGTGTTGGTCGTCGTCGAAGTGACCACCTCGCTTGTGTCGCCGGCGGAACGGCGCGTGTCGACGCTCACCGTGGTGGGGAACCCGTAGGCGTAGCCGCTGTACCTCGTGGTCATGTGGCGAATTGGCGTGCCGTCGAGCTCGCTCTCGGACTCGTCCGTCCGCGTGCGCGTGAGCACATACGGCGCCGAGCTCGTCCAGTTGGTGGTGTGCTGCGTCGACTTGACCAGCGCGCCACCGGCGTACGTGTCTTCCCGGTCCTCGGTGCCCGTCGCTGGGAAGGGACCGTGGAATGTCTTGACCGTCACGTGGCCCGTCGACTGATCCGTGGACGTGATCTTGCGGAAGCCGAGGAAGCCGCGGCCGTTCGGATCGACGCCTCCTCCTTCGTACACGTAGGAAACGGCCCGCTTGCCGCCGACGCCGTCGCTCGAACGCACCGCCGTGACGACCTCGATGTTCTGGCCCACGGGGCTCCGATGGAACTCGGCGGCACGGGAGTAGGTCGCGCTGCCGTCCTTGAGCTTCTCGTAGTCGAGCTCGTGCTCGAGCCCGAGCCCGTCTTGTATCTTCACCACGACGTCGGCGTTTCGCCCAACGGCGATGTTGGCCCAGAATGCGCCGCCGCCATCCACTTCGAGGAGGTCGAGCAGGCCGTCGCCGTTCAGGTCGGCGGCCATCGGCTTTGCAGGCGCTTGGCAATGGACCGCGGCCAGCTTGCCCACGTGCGCCACGTAGGCATTGCCCCAGCAATCTTGACCGGCGGGGATCGTAAGATCGCAACGCGCGTCTTGGACTTGGCCGTTAAAGACAGCGGACCAGGCGCCGTTCGCGCGGTATTGCGTGCTCTCGAGCCAAGGGCCAGGTGGTGCCGGGGAGGCATCGCACCCGCCCGCGTTGCAGTAGGACGTGTCGCACACGGTCCCGTTGCCACAGCAGTACTGGCCCCCGCTCTCGCCACCGGTATCGCAATACTGCGTGCACACCTCGCGGCAGTTGGATTGCACCGGCGTGTAGTCCAAGCTCGGGGTCCAGAGGTCGCTCTGGCCGTTGCCGTGGCTCCGAAATGGCGCAGCCTGGTCAGCGCATTGCGGCGTGCACCAGTCACTGCCTTCGGCGCTCTGGGTGCAGGTTTGGTAGGAGCCCGTGGTGCGGCCTTCGACGTTGCCCCAGCGGAAGCCGCACTCGAACCCAGCGTTGGCCGGCGCATAGCCGAGCTCTTGGCACGTCGACGTCTCCCAATGAAAGTCGCCCCGCCGTGCATCCACGCGCCGGACGGCGTCAGCCACGGGGTGGGGAGCCGAAAGGTCTTGTTTGGCCCGACGTGCGCGTCGTACCAAACGTTCCACGCGGGGACGTGATCGAACCCGGTGCTGTGCGTGGTCGCGAGCCCGACGCGAATGACGCCCTCGGAGAAGCCGAGCGCGTCAGCCTTCCCGTCACCGTTGACGTCGACGAACACGTCCTCGGCGCCGACGGCCGCGTACGGCTGGGTGTAGACGAGCTTCGTCCCCGTCGACCAATACACGTGCGAGGTGCCGCCACTGTCGCGAACGATGAGGTCCGTCGTCCCGTCGCCGTTTACGTCCGTGAGCTGCCGAGCGCCGCCAAGCAGGGTGCCCCACCACGATTCGGGCCCGAAGCCCGTCGCGCTGCCGTCAGAGCGACGTACGAACACTTGGTGGTCACGAACCTCCATCAGATCGGTGCGACCGTCGGCGTCGAAGTCACCGAACGAGAGCTCACCGCTCGTGGAGGCCCACGCGCCGGGCCCCCAGAATCCGGCGCCGCTCGAGATCCACACGTTGACGGTTCCGCGCTGCACGTCCGCCAGGTCTGCCTTGCCGTCGCCATTGAAGTCAGCAACCTGAAAGCTGCCAAAGAGGTCGGCCCGTTGACTCCAAGTCTGCCGCGGCTGAAAACCCGCTCCGTTCGACAGCCACACGAAGATGCGCCCGTCGGTGTACGCCGTCAGCAGGTCGCTCCTGCCGTCGCCGTTGAAGTCGGCGACGACTGGAACGCGCTGCGGAGGCAGATCGCCGATGGGGGCCTGCCAACCTGTAAAGCTCGAGCCGTTCGAGTAGTTGACGTAACCGGTCCAGCCGCCGTTGTGCCACGTGAAGACGTCGGCTCTGCCGTCGCCGTTGAAGTCGCCCGTCAGCAGGCCTCCTTGTCCCTCGTTCCCGAACCACCGGCGGTCGTAGCGAAACGCGGGCAGCGACCAGGTGAACCGTGTTGGCGAGAAGCAGACATCTCCTTCGCCGCACTCCGTAAGCGAGATGAGACGCGTACGTCCGCCCGCAGCGCCGTTGTCGTAGGCAAGCTTGTACCGGCGGACGACACGCGAGCCGTCGCGAGTGACGAGCTCTTTGACGCGCTGGTGGGGCCGGAAGAAGTTTCCCGAGTGGAACACCGTCTTGACGTCGGGCCGTGACTCGTACGTCAATTGGACGCTTTGCCCGGTGCGGGCGCCCGTGCCGCCGAAGGAGTGAATCGCGGTCGGTACCGCGGTGCTGCTGCCGTTGTGCTCGTAGTAGGAGATGTCGTAGCCGTTGCCGACACGGTCAGCGACGCGGTTGACCAGCCAGCGAAACACGTGGCCCGGGTGCTCTACGCCGGATTGCCATCGTTCGACGCGCGAGTCCTCTGTCGCGCCGTATTGGAGGTGGCGGCCGTCACGCGTCCACACTTCAAACGAGACGGGGCCGCCGTGCGCGGTCCCTCGTGACACAACCCGCGAATACGTCTCGACCTCGGTTCGGTACTCGGTGTCGGCGGCGCCGTATTCACCGCCGACGGCCACGAGCCGCTGTCCGTCCAGGCAGAACCTGTCGACCTCGTCCCACCGCAGCGAGTCCGGCGCGCCGTCTTGGGCGACGGTCTTGGTGCAACGGCTGATGCCGGAGAGCCCGCCGAGCGAAAAGCCGAGCCCGAAGACGCCATCGGCGTCGTCGCTCGTGTATTCGATCGACAGCTTCGGCTGGAAACCACCGGGGCCGGGTGCGACCACGATGGGCAGCGAGTAGCTCGCTTGCCCCAGCCGCGAGATCTGAAGCGCGCCGGGCGTCGTGCCAGCGACGACTGTGCCCGCTGCGGGCATGCTGTCAGTTGGCGTGAGCCCTTGCGAGGCCACCCCGACGCCGACCTCGCCCGTGTGTTCGTCAGTGGCTCCGCCGCAGGCGAGCACCAGGGCCGTGATGAGGACCCCAAGCAGGGCGGACCGCCGGTTCAGCGGCCCTACGAGTTGGTGACGCATGCGCCCGACGTGAGCAATCCGGGTGCCAGCCGTGCACCACCGCTACCGGCGCCTCAGCACGTTGATTTCGCTCGCGCCGCGCCTCGTCAGATCGGGGACGCTGCGACGGAGCATCGCTGCAACGTCCTCCCGATCGCGGCCAGGCCTTGCCGGGCAGCGGGCCGCCCGCGGGCGCGGAACGCCGCGAAGCGGCGCGCGGCGCGCACGGCACGTCCTGTGTATCGCGCGTCCGCATGGTGAAGGTCTACTCGCTAATCCTCGTCGCGCTCGCGTGCTGCACATCCGGAGCCGGCGTCGCCCCCGACCCA
The DNA here is from genome assembly GCA_016703425.1 of Myxococcales bacterium. NCBI lineage: Bacteria > Pseudomonadati > Myxococcota > Myxococcia > Myxococcales > Myxococcales bacterium. The sequence goes on along the minus strand of JADJCA010000001.1, from coordinate 883,532 downwards.
CCAACCGCTTCGGCCGCGGGGCACGACGCCGGCGCCGCCGCCGACGCCATGCTCGGGGCCGCCCTCGACTCGGACGGGGCGACGGCTACGTGTTCCGGCGCGCGTCCCGCGTGCGTCGTCTTGCCAACGCAGACGAACGCCGCGTCGCCCATCTCGCTCGCGGACGGCGGAGCGCTGCACCCGCGAGGATTTATCGGCGATCCGTCCGTCATGCACGACAACGGGAAGCATCGCATGTGGTTTACGTCGAGCCGCCAGCGAACGCCCTGCGCGGGCGCCTGGTACGAGTGCCTCGTTCAAGGAATCGCGTACGCAGAGAGCGCAGACGGCGCGACGTGGACGCCGTTTCTTTTGCCTCAGAGCCAGACAGAGCTCACGACCCTCGTCGCCGAGCCTCCGCCGGGCGCCTGGGACGAGACGGGCATGGAGACGGCGTCCGTCTTGCGCGGCCACGACGGCAGACTACGGATGTTCTACACAGGGCATCGTGCGCCCGCCGGGCAAGCGCTGCCTTGGGACGCGATCGGCCTCGCCGAGTCCGACGACGGAATCGCCTGGAAGCGCGCCACCGCCCCGGTCTTCGAGCCCGAGTTGCCCTGGGAGCGTGCTTGTTGCGACGCGGCGTGCAACTGTCGCTGGGGTGGCGTGCTCGAGCCGTCAGTGCTCTGGGACGCTGCCACCAAGACGTACAAGATGTGGTACGCGGCGGTCGGCGAGCTCGGCGGCGTTGCGACGTACCGCATCGGCTATGCGACGTCGCCCGATGGGCTCTCGTGGACGCGCGCGGCGTCCCCGGTCCTCGTGCCCGGCGCCGTCGGTGCGTGGGACTCGCATGTCGTGAGTCACGTCAATGTTGTCGCTGATGCCTGCGCGCCAGGGCTGCACATGTTCTTCCACGGCTACGGCGCCGCCGAGGATGCCATCTGCCAAGCGGGCCCCTGCGACGGCTATACGCCGGGCTCGATCGGGTACGCGTTCTCGACGGACGGTTTGACGTGGACCCGTGGGGCCGCTCCAATCCTTCGGCCGAGACAAGGCGCGTGGGATGGCTTCTTCATCGGCGGCCCGAGCGCGCTCCTCCGCGATGGAGTGCTCGAGCTCTTCTACTTCGGCAACGCGGACCGCGCGCGTGCCAACGCGTTTGAGAGTCAACTCGCGCGCCTCACCGTCGCATGTGAAGGGTAGAGGGGGGCGAGCGCGAGCTGGGCGCCGGAGCCGTTCGCCCAGCGCGCGATGCGAGCGCGCGAGCCGAGCGGCTTCCCCGCAAAGCGACGAGCCCGCCGGCTCGTGAGAGCGGGCGGGCCCGAGCGCCGTCTGCGAGTGGTTCTCTCGCGGATGTCAGTCGTCGTTCTGGATCGTGCCTGTTCCGGAGCTGCCACCAACGAGAAGCGTCGCGTTGGTCGGCGCCGACAGGTTGACCGTGAAAGCCTGGTTGGGCTCGGTGGTCGCGTCCTTGTTGACCTGGACCGTGATCGTCTTGGAGAGGTCGCCAGGCAAGAACGTCAACGTGCCCGCCTGCGCGACGTAGTCGGACGGCTGAACTGCCGTGCCGTTGGCCGTGGCGTAGTTCACCGTGACGGTGGATTGGCTGGTACCCGAGAGCACGACCGTGAACGTAAAGGGCGTCGTGTTCGCGGTGTTGGGCGCCGGCGTTCCTTCGAGGGCGCTCACGCCGTTGATGCTCAGCGTCGGCGTGGCGTCGTCGTCGGTGATGCGTCCGGTGCCGCTGGGGTTAGCCGCGCTGATGAGAGCCCCGACGGGGTTGGCCAGCGAGACGAGAAACGTCTCCGCACCCCCGGGTTCGTCGGTGGTGTCCCCGTTGATGGTGACGGTCACCGTCTTTGACGTCTGCCCCGGCGCGAACGTGAGCGTACCGCTCTTCGCGACGTAGTCCGTGCCTCCTGCGACGGCAGACCCGTCGTCGTAGCCGTGCCGTTCGAGGTCGCGTAGCCCACCGTAACGCTGCGGCCGCTGACCGCGCTGAGCGTCACGTTGAAGCTGATGGAGCCGGTTCCCGCGTTGCCTTCTGCAACGGCAGCCGGATCGTTGATGGATACGGTCGGGGTGGCGTCGTTGTCGGTGATGAAGCCGACCCCGGTGCCGTCCCCAATGGCGGCATTCGACGACGGTGCCGATAGAAGTACGCGGTAGTTCTCGTTGGGCTCATCGGCCGTGTCGCCGTTGACGGTGACTGCGATGGTCTTGGATAGGTCCCCTGGCGCGAAGGTGAGCGTCCCTGACGTAGCGACGTAGTCCTGGCCGCCGTTGGCAAGGATGCCCCCAGGAGATGGCCGGACTAAAGCCCAGGCGAGTCGTCCCGTTTGCGGTGGCGTAGTTGACCGTGATGGTCTGCGCCGACGCCTGGGACAGGGTCACCGTAAAGGTCGCCGTTTTGGAGCTCGCATTGCCCTCGGCCACCGTCACGTCGTCGATGCTGAGGAGCGGCAACGCACCGTCGTCGTTCTGGATGGTGCCGGTACCCGTCGCGGTCGCGTTCGCCGTGTTGGTTGCGCCGGTGATGTTCACGTCGAAGGTCTCGGGACCCTCGGCGGTGGTGTCGCCGGAAACCTGAACGGTAATGGTCTTCGCGGTCTCGCCGGCGCCAAACGCGAGCGAGTCGCTCGCCGCCGTGTAGTCGGAGCCTGCCGTGGCCGTCCCGTTTGCGGTGGCGAAGTTCGCCGTGACCGTGCGCGCACTGGGGGCGCTCAAGGTGACGGTAAACGTAAACGCAACGTTGCCGAGGTTGCCTTCGTTGACCTGAACGTCGTCGATTGCAAGTGTCGGCGAGTCATCGTCGTCGTTGATGGTGCCCGTCGCCGTGGCGGTCCCCAAGGTCGCGTTCGTTGGGCCACTGAGGGTGGCGGTCAGGGTCTCGTTGGCTTCGTCGAGAAGGTCGCCATTGACGGGCACCGTGATGGTTTGGGTCAGCGTGCCCGGCGTGAACGTCAGCGTGCCGCTTGCGGCTACGTAGTCTTGCCCGCCCGTCGCCGCCGACCCGCCGACCTGCGCCGTGCCATCGGTTGTCGCGTAGGCGACGGTGACGGTCTTTCCGCTGGCTGCCGAGAGGGTGACGTCGAACGTGAGGTTTGCCGTGCCCGCCTGACCCTCGGTGACTTGGGCCGCGGCGATGGCGACGCTGGGTGCCGAGTCGTCGTTCGTGATGGTGCCGACGGCTTGCGCGTCGGTGATGAGGGCGTTGGTCGCGTTGCTGAGATCGACGGTGAAGGTCTCGTCGCTTTCGTCGGCGGTCTCGCCCGTGATGTTGACCGAAATGGTTTTGGTCGTCGGATCGCCGCTGAGGAAGGTCACGGTTCCGTTGGTCGCGCCGAAGTCGCTTGCGCTCAAGGCTGTGCCATCGGTCGTCTTGTAGTCGACCGTGATGGTCTGCGCTGGCGTCGCGCTGAGGGTCACTGTGAAGGTCATCACCTTCGAGCCGGCGTTCCCTTCGGCGATGGAGACGTCACCGATGGTGAGGTTCGGCAACACCACGCCGTCGTCGTTCTGGATCGTTCCGGTGCCCGTCGCCGTTCCAAGGGTGGCGTTGGCGGGGGAGGTGAGGTTCACCGTAAAGGTCTCGTTGGTCTCAACGTCGACGTCGCCGCCGACGTCGACCGAGACGACCTTCGAGGTCTCGCCCGGGGCAAACGTGAGGGTCGTATCCGGCAGCGCGGTGTAGTCGCCTCCCGCGGCGGCCGTCCCGTCGGCGGTCGCGTAGTGGACCGTCACCGTCTGACCGCTCGCCGCCGACAACGTCGCGGTGAAGTTCGTGCGCGTGGTGCCCGAGTTGCCCTCGACGACGAGCGCGTCGCCGATGGACACGCTCGGTACCGCGTCGTCGTTGGTGATGGTCCCGGTGCCGGTGCCCGTCGCGATGACGGCGTTCGTGGGCGCCGAGAGTTGCAGCGACAACGTCTCGTCGGCTTCGTTCTTGGTGTCGCCGGCCACGAGAACCGTCACGGTCTTCGTCGTGTCACCCGGATCGAAGGTCAGCGTGCTCGTCGTCGCCGTGTAGTCGCCATCGGCGACGGTCGCGGTGCCGTCGGCGGTCGCGTAGGCCACCGTGATCGTGTCCGTCGACGCAGCCGAGAGGGTCACATTGAACGTCAACGACGCGTTCCCAGAGGCACCTTCGTCGATGGCGACGTTGTCCACCGAGAGTGTCGGAAGAGTGCCGCCGTCGGGGAGCGCGGCGTCAACCGCGCCGTCGTCGGTGGAGCCATCCGCCGCGCCATCCGTGGCCGCGTCATCGACCGTGCTGTCAGCCCCGCCGTCGGTCCCCGGTCCGGTGTCGTTGTCCGACCCGCTGTCGGTCGTTCCGCCGTCGCCTGGCGTCGTGCCGCCATCGCTCTTCGTGGTTCCGCCGTCGCCGGTGCCCGAGTCTTCCTCCGTCGTCGTCGTCGCTACGGGGTCGGAGCCTCCGCACGCGACGCCGCTGAGCGGTGCGCCGAGGGCCACGAGGCCGATGAGAACGGCGTGTCTTGCGAGGAGTGTACGGAGCACACGAAGAGAAGAGCGATTCATTCAGGATCTCCAGGGAGCGCAGCGAGTTCGCCGCACCGGGGTCGTACAGGGGTCGTTCGACGCATCGCAAGGGTCGGCGCGCACGGAGGACGCAGAGATGTGGGGAGGAACCCCACCCGCGCGGGAGCGGACCGGTTGGCGGTGGCCGCGAGCGTGTTGCCAGCCCGGTCCGATGATGGGACCCTTTGCGTTCCTATGGCCAGTGATCCAGTGAAGCGAAGGCTCGTGACGAAGAAGCTCCTCGCCGCTGCCGTCGGCATTGGCGCCGTCTCGTACGTCGTCGCCTGCGGGGAGACCTCACCATCCGGGTCGTCGAGCGCCGATGGCGGCACCGCAAAAGACGGCGCCCTCGATGTCCTCGTCTCGTCTGGCAACCTGATGGCGATCCCGCCCGATGCCGCGCCGACGGACGCTGGCAAGGACGCCGAGCCGGACGCGGGCATCATCACCTCGGGCAACCTCATGCCCCCGCCGCCTTCCGACGCGAGCGCCGATGCCCCGACGGATGGGCCCGATGGCGGAGGCTGAGCCTTCCGTCGGCCTCACGGGCCTCGGCTTCGACGCCGCCACGGGCGAGGGGGTCCTCTTTGAGCTGGAGATGATCGGCGGCGCCTACGAGCGGCGCTTTCGTCGCATGCGACCCGAGTGCGCGGAGATGCCTTGGGGCACCCTCGATGTGAGCGGCATCCGGGAGAGCGAGCTCATTTCGGCCCGCAAGGCTTGGACCGGTGCGGCCTTTCAGGAGTATCGAACGGCCATCGCATGCACCGCGACGTTGCGCGCACTGCTCGAGTGCGGAGCGCCCGTGGATCTCGTGGCCCTCGCGACGCGCTTTCCGCTCGACGAGATGGTTCATGTGGAGCTCTGCGCGCGCATGGCGATGGAGCTCGGCGGCGGGACGGAGATACGCTTCGATCCCTCCCACCTCGTCCTCGACGCCGATCCGTCGCAGCGCCCGACGGTGCGAGCGGCGGAGCTCGTCGCGCGCTTCTTTTGCGTGGGTGAGGCGCTCTCCATCCCGCTGATTCGTGGCACGTGGCACGCATCCGAGCATCCGCTTCCGCGCGCCGTCCTGGCGCGCATCGTTCGCGACGAGGCGGCCCACGGGACCTTTGGCTTCACGTTTCTCGATTGGGCCACCGGTGGCATGTCCGAGCGCGAGCTTGCACACGTGGGGCGTCACGCGGACCTTGCCATCGCCGCCATCAAGCGGCAGTGGGAGCACCTCGGCGGTCGCGGCCGTTCGGGCTTCGACGCGAAGGGCAACGCCCTCGGTTGGATGGAGACAGGCGCTTACCTCGACCTGGCGCGTCGCTCGATGACCGATAAGGTCGTGCGGCCGCTGCGCGAGCGCTCCATTCCCATCATGGCGTGGTCGGCCCAGGACGAAGCCGCGTCGCGTTCAGCGACGTGAGCTTCGTCGCCCGCACGGCGGGCCGCCCCCGCGCGTCGGGCGAGACGGCGAATTCGCTGCGCCACAGCTCCACGGTGCCGCCGGGCGGCCACATCGACCCGGGACCGAGGCCTGCGACGTAGGCGTGGAGCCGCGCCTCGTCGAGCGGGGCCGTCGCGCCCACGAGTGCCCAAACGAGACCCCAGTGGGCTTGTGAACGAAGGCCCCGCGCGTCGCGCCCGTGAGCGATCTCGGTGTGCGCGCCGTCGGCGCCCACGGACACGATCGTCAGATCAGGGATCGTGTCGGACGCGCGATGGGCGAAGGTCGGGTAACAGGCGAAGGGAAACGCGTCGGTCTTGCCTCGCAAGCCTTGAGCGAGCGTCGGTAAGACGAGGAGCGCGCCGACCGCAACCGCAGCGCGAGGCCAGGGTGACGCGGTGCCACGGGTGTCCGGTTGGTGGCGCTGTCGGCGCGGCCAATCGACGAGCACGGGGTAACAGATCCAAAGACTCGAGAACGCGACGTGGAGCAGCCGATCGGTCGCCATGTGAAACGCGACGCCGAGCACCGCCGCCGCGAGGCGCGTCGGGCGGCTCACGAGAAGGAAGGGGAAGCCGAGTTCGAACGCGAGCGTCGCGAAGCCGCCGAGTTGGAGGAGCGTCGGGTGCTGATCCAAGCGGAACGCTGGCACCTCGTTCCACTCGAACCACTTCCAGTAAAGTTGGAGCGACAGGTTCTCGGCGCTCGCCCACTGGAGGCCCTGCGTCATGACTTTGTGGAGGCCGGGGAAGAAGTAAACGCACGCGAAGAGGATGCGCGCGGTCCACACGGGGACGCCGTAGCGAGCGTCGGGTGACGGAACAGACTCTCTGAAGCGGTCGACGCTCAGGGCGTCGCCGGCGGGGCTCGCGGCGAGGATCGCGGCGAACCACACGAGGTGCATGTTGTGGACGACCGTGCCACCGAGCTGACCGATCGCCAGAAGGTAGAAGCTCGAGAAGCACAGCGCGAGCGTCGCTGCTTGTGTGTAGAGTCCAAGGATCGTCGCCGCCGCCGCCGCGACGGCGACGGCACGGACGGCTAGGGCGATGGCCTTGCTGATGGGCGCGACCGCCACGAACCAGCCGAGGCCCTCGGGCGCGATGCGCATCGCTGCCGGCAGGTCCGCAAAGCTCGAACCGGCGTGGAGCTCTGTCGAGAAGAGAAGCGCAATGCCGACGGCGATACGAAACGCTGCGAGCGTCTCGGCGCTGGCGACGGGGCGGCGAGGCCAGCGCAACGCAGGGGTGCGTGGGAACACGGTACCCGCCGCTTCTAGCCAGCCAAGGTGCCCCTAGGGGACCTTCGCGTAGTCCTGCTCCAACGTGAAGGTGCACGGACTGCATGCGCAGTTGAGCCCTGATAGGGTTCCCGCTCCCCGAGCGACTCCTGCGCCGTCGCTCACCACCTTGAAGGACAGCGTGGTGTAGTTCTGACCGATACTACCGTCGGTGCACGTCTGCGCTCGCGTGATGTTTGCCGTCACCCCATCGGCCGCGACGTTGAAGGCGAGGGTGCAGGTGCCGTCGGAGGTCTGTAGATCACTCGAGGAGCCAGCGGAGACCGTCATGAGATCAGTGTTGGGGTCAATCGGCTGGATGTTGCCGCATACCAGAAGCGAGACGGCTGTGTTCCGCCATTTGCCGAGGAATCCCTTGAGGTCTTTGCCCGTGGCCGTCCCCGTGCCGGTACCCGTTCCGGCCCCTGTCCCGCTGCTCGTGCCGGCCGGATCCTTCGGCTCGTCGATGCCGATGATCTGGTTGCACCCCGTGACGCCGAGCATGACAGCGACGCCGAGCGCCAGGGTGCCGACGCACATGCCCACGTGATGGCGAGGGTTCATTGAAACGCTCCGCGAAGGGAAAGGGCGCCGCCTTGGGTGCTGACGGTGGGCGTGAGCGCAGCGCGCGGCGCGCTCGGTTGGCTTCCGCTCACGACGACCATCGTGATGCCTCCCGCCAAGAGGACGCCGCCAGCGACGAAGAGACCCGTCGACAAGTTGCCCGCGCTGCGCGCGTCGAGGCGCGCCGATTTGCCCTCGGCGTCGCAGACGCTGATGGCGTCGCAGTGGTTGTTCGCGTTCGAGTCGTTGTAGCGACTGATCGCCTGGAGGCCGAAGAACGTGCCGCCCCCCGCCGCCAAGACGCCGCCGACGATGGCGACGATGCCGAGAGGCTTCAGCACCGACCCGCCGCTCGCGCCAGGCTTGTCGGCCGGTCGGTCCGCCGGCGGCTGGGCAGCGAGCGGCGCAGCTTGCGGCGGGGGCCCGCTGACGACCGGTGGCGCCGTCACGACGGGCGCCGTCGTCGCGGCCGAGGCGACGAGCCGCGGAAGCGTGAGCACCTGCGAAGCGCCATCGGCGATGGTGACGCGCGTCGAGTACGGCTGGTAGCCCGGCGCGCTCGCTTCCACCGTGTGCTCGCCGCGATCGATCGGGAGCGCGGTGCCGACGGAGCCGGAGCCGATGGCGAGCGTGCCTCGCTTCACCTGCAAGCCCGGCACTTCGCCGGCGCCGGGCGCGAGCAGGATCGTCAACTTGGCGAGCTTGGGCTCGATGGCAGCGGCCCGTTGGCGCGCCGTTTCGGCGCGATCCGGCTGATTGTCGCGGCGCGCCCGCGCGACGACGTCGTTGTATTCGGCCCAGGCGCTCGCCAGCTTTCCTTCCGCCTCGTGGCAAGACGCCAACGCGAGGAGCGCGCCCGTCGCGGGGTCGAGCTTGAAGCTCTCGGCGAACTTTGGACACGCCTCCGCATAACGCTTCTCCTCGTGCAGCTGACGGTTCTGACGAAAGAGAACGTCAGCGGCGGCCGCGCCTGAGCTGTCTTGGGCGAGCGCCACGGCAGGTGCGAACGAGGTCACGAGTGCGACGAACGTCGCGAGGCGAAGTTGGGTCATCGTCGATCAATCGGGATGGGCGGCGGTCCCGCCGGAAGGGTAACAGGCTTCGTGGTTAGGGGGGGCGTGGGGGGGACCGGCGCCGAGGGCCCTGCCGAGGGCGTTGGCGCCGACGCGGTGGGCCGAGCGCTCGAACTCGCCGGGCGCCTGCGTGGCGCCGGTGCATCGGCGCTCTGGAGCGGGGCCAGCGTCGTCGGGATCGAGGGCGCCGTCGCCGCATCAAGAGGTTCGGCCGATGATGCGAGCGCCGCGCCCGCGTCTGCCGGCTTGGCGGTGAGGGCCGTGGCTGGGGCGAGCGCGGCGCGGACGGCGAATCCGGCACCACCAAGCAGCACGACGCCCGCGATGACGGCGCCTACGACGAGCCCTGCGTTGGAGGTCGGTGGCTTAGGACTGGGCGTCTGCGAGACCGGGTCGACGGTCCCGGGATGCGAGCCGGGATGCGAGCCGAGATGCGAGCCGGGGTGCCCGCCTGCGAAGCCCCCGTTGCTCGGAGCGCCAGGGTACGGAGTCCCGCCACCCTGCGGAAACGGCGTGCCGTGCGCGAAGGGCGCGCCCGGTGGGAAGGGGGTTCCGGGCCCTGTGCCGGCGCCGCCAAACTGCGGCGAAGACGCCAACCTGACGGAGAGCTGAGGCGACGAAACGTGCCCGCCGGCAAGTTGTTGGAGCGCGGCGCGTAGCTCGGTGGCATTGGCGAAGCGGCCCGCGGCGTCCTTGCACAAGCAGCGATTGATGATGGCGTCGAGCTCCGGCGGAATATCCGCGCGGCGCATGGCCGCCGGCACGTGAGGCGTCGTCAAGATCGCCACGCACAAGTCGGCGAGGCTGTTGCCGGAGAAGGGCAGGGTGCCCACCAAGAGCTCGTACATCGTGATGCCAAGGGCCCAGATGTCCGTTCGCCCGTCGACGTCGCGCGCTTCGCGAATTTGCTCCGGCGACATGTAATAGGGCGTGCCCATCATCGCCGTGCCGGTGAGCCCTTGCTGCGGTGCTCCGGCGCCCGTCGCTTTGGAAATGCCGAAGTCGAGCACCTTGATCGTTTGCGTGCCGTTGGCGCGTTTCGAGAAGAAGAGGTTCGCTGGCTTCATGTCGCGGTGAACGATGCCGCGCGCGTGTGCCTCGGCGAGGGCATCGCAGGCGTCCAGCATGATCGCGACAACATCACTTGGCGAGAGCGGACCGCCCTTGGTGAGCGCCTCGGCCAGATCGTGGCCATCGAGCAGCTCCATCACGATGTACGGCGAGCCGCTCGCGAGGCGGCCGACGGCGAAGATGCGCGTGACGTGATCGCTCTCGAGCGCGGCGGCGGCTCGTCCTTCGCGTTCGAAGCGGGTGACCGCCTCCGCGTTGGCGGCGGCCTCGGGAAGCAAAACCTTGATGGCCACGCGCCGACCGAGGTGCTCCTCGTAAGCAACGTAGACGGCCCCCATGCCGCCTTTGCCCAGCATGCGCTCGATGACGTATTTGCCGTCGAGAACGTCTCCTTGCGTGAGGCTCATCGCTTCGCAAACGTAGCAGGGCTCGCCGCGCGCAGAAGAATCTTGCGCTGCATCGCCTACCTGCTACTACGCCGGCGCGTCGCGGTGAAACCCCACGCGAAAGGTGTTTGCGGTTCGCCAGCGGGCGGCCCGCGGAGGCCCCATCGGCTGCGCTCGCCCGTCGAGGGCGCGCACCGGTGCCATTTCCCAGGAGAGAAATTCATCGGAGATTCGTCATGTTCACCCTTCAATCGAGCCGCTTGGCCTTGATCCTCGCCCTCTGTGTCCCCGCCCTTGCTTGCGGAGGGACCCCCGAAGAGGTCGCTCAAGAGGAGGCCGCGGCCGAATCCGAAGCGGAGCTCAACGCTCGCACCGCCCGCTTCGAGACGTTCGTCGGCTTCGACGGCAAGTCCTACTTCGAGCTCATCGCCGGCAACGGCAAGAACGTGCTTCGGTCTGAGGGCTACGCCAGCCACTCGAACGCCGAGCGCGGCATCGAGGGCCTCATGCGCGTGGGCCAAGACGCGTCGGCGTATCGCATCAAAGAAGCGAAGAACGGCGAGTTCTACTTCAACGTCGTGGCCAAGAACGGCGAGACGGTGTCGTCCAGCGAGCTCTACGGGACCGCCTCGAACGCCCAGCGCGGCGCTCGCACCGCGCGCGCCCTTCTCGTCGCGCTCGGTCACCCGGTTACCGCGCCTGCGCCCAAGACTCCGCGCTTCGAGCTCTACCGCGACGCGCAAAACAAGGCGCGCTTCCGCCTGCGTGCGGCCAACGGCGAGTTGGTGCTCTCGTCGCAGGCCTACGCGAGCAAAGCGTCGGCGCACAACGGCATCGCGTCGGTCGTCGAAAACGGGCAAGACTCGCTTCGCTTCGACCTGATCGAGGGCGATGAAGGTTCGGTACGTATCCGCCTGCTGGCCTTGAACGGCGCGATTGTGGCCCACGGCGAGTCCTACGCGTCGCGGTTCAACGCGGAGCGCGCCGTGGCCCGCATCGGCGAGCTCTTGGCGGACGGCGTGCCGGTCGTCGAGCAATAGCCGAGAGGCCCCTAATTTGCCCGCCGGGCGCTCGTTTCGGAACCGGAACGAGCGCTCAGGCGTAGCTCTTGGGTCCGTGTCGCACCCACGTGCGGCTGCAGCACGTGCCGGACGCTGGTAGGCTGGAGGCCCGCGCATGGACGAGGATCCCAAGGACGAAGCTGCGGCCGACTTGTTGGCCTTCGCCCTCGGCGCGCGCCCCGAGCGCGTCACCGATGCGCTCGTCGCGTACGAGCCAGCGCTAGCGTCCGCGTTGCCTCAAGTGCGCGAAGATCTCGCCGCGTTGGCCCTCGCGCTTGCACCGGCGCCTGCGCCTCCGGGCCTCCGGCAGCGCATCCTCCGGAGTGTCAGCGCGCGGGCTCGGCCCGCCCGACCGGCGCTCGTCGTGCTCGACATGATGGTGGACCACCTGCGACCCGGCGGAGGGGGCGAAGTTCCGCGAGCGCGGGCCATCGTCCCCGACCTCAGGGCTCGCATCGAAGCGGCCCGCGCCGCGTCGATGCCGGTCGTCTACGTCGTAGACGTGCACGAGGCCTGGGACACCGACACCGATCTCATCGACGGCTGGGGCGCTCATAACCTGGCCGGCACCGACGGGGCTGAGGTCTGGCCTGAGCTCGCGCCCATACCGGGCGACCCCGTGATCGCCAAGTCGACCTACAACGCCTTCACGGGCTCCAGGCTCGGCGAGGTGCTCGACGAGCTCCGCGTGGACGAGCTCATTTTGACCGGCTGCCTCACCGAACTCGGCATCATGGCCACGGCCACGGCCGGCTTCGAAAGGGGGTTCGCCGTGACCGTGCCGCGCGAGCTCCAGGCCGGAGCCCACGAGGCGCTCGAACGAGCGGCCCTCACGGCCATCGCTCTCATGGCTCCCTACGGGCCGGCGCGCGCGGCGCGCCTCCGGGCCTTCGCTGAGGCGCCATGAGGCGGAGCGTGCTTCGAGGCCCATGAACGACGCGCCGCCGACAGTCGCAGACGACGTGCTCGTCCGTGCCGTTGCGGCCGGCGACGTCGCCGCCGTGGGGCTCCTCTACGATCGGCACGCGGGGCTCCTCTTGGCGCTCGCCTTTCGCATCGTGCGCGATCGGGCCGAGTCGGAGGACGTTGTGCACGACGCCTTCGTCGCCTTGAGCGATCGCGCCGGCCGCTATTCGAGCGAGCGCGGCAGCGTTGTGGCGTGGTTCGTGACCTTGACGCGCAACCTCGCCATCGACCGGACGCGTCGCCGCGACCGTCGGAGCGCTATCGCGCACGATGTCCTCGTGTACGAACCGTCGCCGAGCGTGCGGGACGCTGAAACGCTCGTCGCCCTCGAAGGCGAACGCGTGCGTGTGGAGCGGGCCCTCGCCACCTTGCCGGCGGCGCAGCGGCGGACCCTGGAAACCGCGTTCTTCGAGGGGCTGTCCTACCCGGAGATCGCGGAGCGTGAAAACTTGCCGCTCGGCACCATTAAGTCCCGGGCCGCGCGGGCGCTGGCGGCGCTGCGGTCGGCCCTCGCGACCGAGGGGCTGCGCCCCGGTTGAGACGCGGCCCGAGGCGAGACCGGACCGCCACGCGCGGATTGACCATTGCAGTGTCCGCCCGCCGTTCGCTACGGTTTGGGCCGGCGAACGATGCGATACCTCTTCGGAGACTCGACGCCCTTTCCCCTGACGTTCGATTTCCTCGCGACGCTCGAGGCTTTCATGGCGTGCGGTGGCGACGTCGTGCGCCTCGACACCGAGTCCAAGGAGCAGGAGAAGCGCGTCCATGCCGACGCCGACGCGCGGGCTCGCTCCGTGGAGAGCCTCGAGCGGTTTCACCAGACGGTCTTGCGCGCCATGCGCGATAGCTCGATGAAGAGCCTCGATCGCGAGGTGCTCGACTACGCGACGGCCGTGAGCGACAGCGCGACGCGGTACGTCGAAGACACGCGTCGCGTGGCCGTCGCGAAGACCGAGCGCGAGGTCGCGCAACTGGCCGTCGACGTGCAGCGGCGTCGCGAAGACGCGCAGGCGGCGCTCTCCCGGTTCTTCGTCCAAGCGACGCTGCCGGTGCTCGAGACGCGCTTCTCGATGCAACTGCATGGCGGCGGCTCAAAGGACGCGTTTCACGAGGTCAAGGTCGTCGAAACGCACCCTCTGGGCATCATCACCGCGCTCGAGCTTGATCCCAGCGCCGTCGCCGAGTGGCGTCACCCGCGCCGCGCCGGCGACTTCGCGCCGAACCTTGAGCTCCTCGTCGGGGCCAAGCGCAGTTGGTTCAACAAGAACGTGCAACGCGACGTCGTGAAGCTCGACGACTTCATCCTTTCGGGGTTCGAGCTCGACGAAGACACGGCCGAGCTCCGCTTGCGCAAGCGCGCCGAACAGAAGGACGACAGCCTCGTCTTCAACCTGCGTCGCGTCGACAGCGGCCTCACGGCCGACGTGCGCCACCCCGATGACGCGGAGCTCGACCAGGTCTTGTCCGTGAACGTCGAGCCTCAGGACCGGGCCCACCTCGAGCGCCTCTGGCAGGTGATTAAGAAGAGCACCCGTGACCTCTTGCCCCACCGCCGCCGCCTCGCGTCGTTGCACCTCGATATGGTCGACGCCTTCGAGACCGACCGCATGGGTGAGGTCGTCGATCGCGTCGTCACCATGTTTGCCCCAACGGCCAACGAGGTGGCGCGGCGCAGCCCGAACCAACATGAGCTTTCGCTCAAGGAAGAGAGCGACGACGGTCGCCGCCGCGAAATCTACCTTCGCAAGGAGGATCTCGTCCGCCGCCTCGAGGGCGTCACCGGCGCCGACCGCGCGCGCTTCGGCGCGCTGTCTATTTTTCCCGATGGCGAGGCCGTTCTGTCGCCGCGGCCCGTCCCCCGCGACGGCTGAGGGGCGCCGATTTTTTCCTGCCGTGGCGCGCCGAAGTTTGTAGGATGACGGGGCGCTGACGTTCGCGAAAACCATCGCCGGAGTAATGACTTGAAGGTTCTCATCGCCGACGACGATGGTCTCACGCGGAAGCTCCTCGAAGGCACCGCGGAGAAGTGGGGCTATGAGGTCCACGCCGTGGCCGACGGCATCGCGGCCTGGGAAGAACTCAAGAAGGCCGACGGGCCGCGGCTCGCGCTGCTCGACTGGATGATGCCCGGCATGACCGGACTCGCGCTTTGCGAGAAGCTCAAGCAGTCGACCGAGATGCCTTACGTCTACGTGATCTTGCTCACCAGCAAGAGCGGCAAAGAGGACATCGTTCAAGGCCTCGACGCCGGCGCCGACGACTTCCTGACGAAGCCTGTTTCGTCGAGCGAGCTCCGAAGCCGCCTCGCGGTGGGCGTTCGCATTCTCAGCGTCATCTCGCCCATGGCCTCGCCGGGGCCTCACGTCGAGGGCTACGAAATCATCGGCCCCCTCGGCAAGGGCGCCCGAGGCATCGTGTACCGCGCCATCCAAAATGGCACGCGCCGCGAGGTCGCGCTCAAGCTGATTCGCATCGAACGCGTCAACGAGGACGAGAAGGCTCGCTTCCTCCGCGAGGTGGAGCTCACGGCCAAGCTCGATCATCCAAGCATCGTTCGCATCTATTCGAGCTGCGTTCAGGACGGCGTTTATGGCTACGCCATGGAGCTGGTCGACGGCGTCGACATCGCGAATTGGGTCAAGGAGAAGAACCTCGGCGAGCGCGAGATCATGCGGCTCATGCAGAAGGTCGCCGCCGCCGTCGGTCACGCGCATGCGCGCGGCATCATTCACCGCGACTTGAAGCCGGGAAACGTGCTCGTCACCAAGGGCGGTGAGCCGAAGATTGTCGACTTCGGATTGGCGAAGTCGCTCATGTCCTTGGACGAGGGCCGCGCGTTCTTGACGGAGGAAGGCCTCGTCGTCGGAACGCCGGCGTTCATGGCGCCGGAGCAAGCGGCCGGTCGCGCGAGCAAAGTCGACACGCGCACCGACGTCTACGGGCTCGGCATTCTCCTCTATCGCCTCCTGCTCAACGAACACCCCCACGACTTGAAGGGTCCGCTCGAGGAGGTCTTGCGTCGCGTCGCGACGCAAGAGGTCCGCCCGCCGCGGCTCATCAAGCCCGACATGGATTCGCGGCTCGCGGCGATCCTCACCAAGTCACTGGCGCGCGACCCCAAGCGTCGCTATCCCACGGCGAACGAGCTCAGCCAGGATCTCGATACGCTCATCAACGTCATGTACCCGGGCGCGTAGCGTCTCGGGCGCGGCGTCGTCGCCACAACATCAAGGCCGCCGCGAGCGCGCCCATCGGCGCGCTCCCAGGTCCGACGCGACGCCCAGCCCGCTGCACGGAGCAAGCGAGGCCCGGGCCGGCGTCGTCACCTTCCACGACGTAGTAGCCATTCGGCGCGTTGGAGGGGCCGCTCGTGCCGCCGTCGGGCGACGCGCTGGTGCTCGCGCGCGGTGATGCGTCCGGAGACGTTGCGGGCGAGGCACCGCCAGCCACCGGTACGCCGCCCGCTCCCGCGTCGACCGGCGACGACGGGGGTGGCGGCGGTGGGGCGTTGGAGCCGCCCGTGATGGTGACCGTCATGAGCGTCTCCGCCGCCCGATCCCCCGACGAGCCGTTGTTGTTGTTGCAGGCGTTCGCCACGGCGTAGACGGTGATGGGGCCGTTGTAGGTGGGCGCTTTGACCTTGAACGAGAAGACGGCGTTGTTCGCCGGCGCGAGCGGCGCGGCATGCACGACCTCGGCGAACTTCTGCTTCGTGTTCTTGCCGGGGCTCACTTCGGCCCCGTCGGAGGCCGCGCCGCCCATTCCGACGATGGCGGCGCCGCTCGCAACCTTAAGCGTGTATTCGGCCGTTTGACCCGCCGTCAACGTTGAGGGACCGGTCAACGACACCTGGGGCGCGGTGCCGCCCGAGTGGCATTCGTTGCAGGTTGCACCATATTTTCCGGTGTAGCCGTCGAGCCCCAGCGGGTTGGCTTCCGCCATGGATGGTGCAAGCACGAGCGCCACTGAGGCGGCAGAGGCGCGCCACTTCATCGGCGCCTTCCGCGCCGCAAGAGGAGGCCGACGAGCGCCATGCCGAAGCCGAAGCCGGACGCGCCGCCGGAGCCTCGCGAGACGCTGCACGAAAGGCCCGTGTCAGCGAAGTGCGGCTCCGTCTCCTCGTCGGCGTTGCGAAGGT
This sequence comes from Myxococcales bacterium, assembly GCA_016703425.1. NCBI lineage: Bacteria > Pseudomonadati > Myxococcota > Myxococcia > Myxococcales > Myxococcales bacterium. The sequence goes on along the minus strand of JADJCA010000001.1, from coordinate 867,038 downwards.
AGAAGGGCGAGGTGCCCCCATCGCCGCCGCTCGCTGCGACGGTCGGGCTGGTCGCCAGGTTCTGGCCGGGCGGCGCGGCGGCGGCGTCCGCGGAGGCTGCCGCCGGGGGCGCCACGCCCGCGTCGCTGGTGCTCGATGACGCGGGGATGACCGTGATCGGCAGACTGGTCGTCGCGGCGAGATCGCCCTGGTTGTTCCCGTTCTTGTTGACGTTGTTGCCCGCGGCCCAGAGCGTGATGGCCCCTGGCGCCGCCGGCGCCGTCAGCGTGAAGGTGTATTCGTTGGAGGCGTTGGCAGGCACATCGAGCGGTGCGTTGTGCACGATCTCGCCGTTCAACAGCTTCTGGTTCGGTCCTGGCGTGAGCGTGATGCCATCGGTCGCCGCGACGCCCATGCCTGTCGCGCGATTCATCTCGCCCGCGGGCGGCGTAATGGTGAGCTTGTACTGCGCGACCTGGCCCGGCGTGAGCGTGTTCGGTCCTGTGAGCACCACCGTTGGCGCGACGCCACCGCTGTGGCACATGTTGCAGATCTGATCGGCACCTTGTTTTCCGGTCGCGCCGGAGCGTCCGGTCGAGACGGCGAGGGCAGCCCTCGGCGTCAAGAGGCCGAGGACAACGGCGAAGGCGAGGGCGGGGTGGATGGGGCGCACGCCGCCGCAGCTGCGAATCCCTTGCCAAGCGGCTCTGGGGCCAATTCGGGCGCTTCGCGACAACCCCGTTGGACGGTCACAGCGAGCGGGGAAAGCGCTCGCAGAGCTCCCGACTCCTGCCCACATGCCTCGCGTGTCTTCCGTGATCCGCCTTGGATCCGAGGGTGGCCACAAGAGCGTCACAAAACTTCATGGCGCGAGACCGTGTGGGCCTCGCGCCATGACGCTACGAACGCAGCGGACGAGGTTCCTTAGAACGAGGCGCAAGCGCTCTCGGCGCCGGTCTTCGGCTGCGCGCTGACGCTGTCCTTGTAGTAGGCAAGCGAGAAGGACGAGCTCCAGCACTCGACGATGTCCACCGGCGTCCCGTTGAAGCTGCCGCCGCTGACGGAAACGTCCGCGCGACCGGCACCGCTCGCGTTCCACTGGCTCTTCAAGACAACGGTCTCGAGCTTGCCGTCCTTGTCCGCGTCCTTCTCGATGTCGGCGTTCGCCGTTACGTCGAGCACGCCGGCGCCCTGCGCGAGATGACTCACCTTTGCGGTGGCCTTTCCGACGCCGTCGTCGGGCACGAAGTCCACGGCGATGGTCTTGGGGAATTGGCGGACGTCGTACGTCACCTTGGTCTTGCCGAAGTCCTTGGCCTTCGCCGGGTCGAGGCTTCGGAACGCCTCGTTGTCGGCCTCAAGCCATCCCGTCTGGTGCAGCGCATGGGACTTGCCGTAGCCGCGGCCCTTGAGCACCGCTCGGAAGTCGGCGTCGTTGGTCGAGTTGCGCGCTCGCCCCTCAAGCGCGTAGTCGTATTCGCCGGAGCCGCCTTCGGAGACCACGAGGCGCCAGGTCACCGGTTCGAGGGCGGTGCCTTGGTAGGGGCCCCACACCGCGCGGTTCGGGTAGACCGAGGTTGGGGTCGTCTGGGCGACGGCCCAGATGATGGCCAAGATGGCGCCCGTGTTCTGGTCCATCGCGCTCGTCAGTTCGCGCGTGAAGCTGTAGAACTTCGCGTCGGAGACCGTCGCCGACGGGCCGCCTCCGCCGTTCAAATCGCGCGTCGAGGTTGCCGATGCGCCGCTGCCGCCGGGAACGCGAAGGGCGACCGAGCCCTCGGCGGGAAGCGGTTCGCGGTACTTCTCGGCGTCCGACGTTTCGATCGAGCACGCCGTGGCGCCGAGCGCGCTCAGCCCAACCACCAACCCCAACGTCCAAACACTTCGCATTGGCTTTCGTTCCTCCCTCGACGGCGACGCGCCGCGGGGGGCCCACATCCAAGGACTGTGCCGCCTGGTCACACCACGAATTCAGCGAGAATCCGCCGGGGGGTGAACGCACGTCCTCAGGGGGGCGTGTCCCGGGACGTGCCGCGCGGCGATGCGGCGGGCGTTGCGAGCGCCGTCGTCAACAAGGGAGCAAGCGCAGGCGAGAGGTCGACGCAGCGCTGGGCGCGGTCCGTGGCTTCACGAACGCGCTGGTGCCCCTCGGGCCAGGGCCTCGCCCGGAGGAACGTTTGAATGTCGGTGATGGTTCCGCGGTCGCACGCGCGGGCCAGCAACTCGGTGATGCGGCGCCCGCCGCCGCCTTCAAACCGCGCGTTGAGGCGGTCCCAGTTCGCTTGCGTCCACGCGAGCAAGGTCGGCCGCGCGCGGCGGCTCGATACGGCCGCATCGAAGAGCCTCCGCAAGTCCGTGTGGGACAGCTTGGCCAGCGCAAAATCGAGCGAGCGCACGACGAGGGTCTCATCCTTAAACGTCCCAAGGGCGCGCAGAAGGAAGACGCGCTCCTCCGGCAGCGTCGCCTTCTCAAGTCGCGCCGTCAGGTCAACCCATCGCTCCGCGGACGCGCGGCGTGAGGCCAGCTCCACTGCGAGCGCCAAGAGCTCCATGGGAGGGCCCTCCTGCCCGGCGAGCCATCTGCGCGTGAGAGCTTCGGCGTCGCGCAAGGTATCGTCGTCATCGCCGAGCTCGCCCGCGGCCCGCAGGACGGCTTGCCGAAGGAGCGCCGTCTCACGGGGCCCGTCGCCGTCGCGCGGGGTGACGCGGCCCAAACGCGCGTCAGCGCTCCCCCAGCCGAGGCGGCGCCGGTGAGCCGCGAGGCGCGTCCTGACGAAGTCACGCAGCAGGGGCGCATCCGCCGCTGCGTATTCGTTGAGTTCGTACAAGACGTCGATGAGTTGCTGCACAACAAGCCGGTCTCGCTCTTGGTCGAACGCCTCCAGTGTCGCGAGCAAGAGCTTGGGGTCGATGTCGCCCGCGCGGGTCATGGCCCACGCGTCCGCCACGAGTCCGATGCGATCCTCGACGTCGAGCTTGGCGACGTCCCTCACGAGTTGCCTCAGGTGCTCGGCGCGAAGCGACGAACGCACGTAGGCGCCACGCCCCTTGTTGGCGAGGATCGGGACCCCGCAACCTTCCGCCACAGTCACCGCTGTGCGGTGCTCTCTGAGGACCTGGCAGCGCTCCGCTTTGGGAGGTGCGCCAAAGCAGTATGGAATGACCCACTGGGGAAGCGGCCGTGGCGGAGGCGCGCCACCCAGCGGGGCCCAGGGAAACTGCGACAACACGAACGAGGCGGTCTTGCCATGGCACTCGCGTTCTACGGAGACTGCAGGGACGCCCGCTTGCTCGACGAAGGAGCGGAGCACCAGCGCGGCGTCGGGATCCTTCGCGGCGACCGACGCAAACAAGTCGGTGGCCATCGCCGAGCCGTGTGCGTGGGCGGTGAGGTAGCCGCGGAGGGCCTCGGCAAACTTCTGGCGCCCCATTCGCCGTTCGGTCATGGAAAGGATCGCCGCGCCCTTGTCGTAAGAGAGCGCGTCGAAGGCGTCTTCCGGTTCGATGCCTTCGGCGCGGTGAAGCGGCCTCGCCGAGGCGAGCTCATCGGCGGCCATGATCCACGCCGTCTTGCGGACGGCTTCGACGCTCGTTCGCGTCTCCGGCCGGACCTCATCCATCACGCGGGCCGAGAGCCACGTCGCAAACGACTCGGAGAGCCAAAGGTCGTCCCACCACTGCATCGTGACGAGGTTGCCGAACCACTGATGCGCAAGCTCGTGCGCCATCACGTGGTCGCGCGCTTCGATGGCACGAGGCGACGCCTTCTTGCCGTCGAGCAAGAGGAGGTCGTCGCGGAACGTGATGAGCCCAGCGTTTTCCATGGCGCCGGGGCCGAAGTCGGGGACCGCGACGAGGTCGAGCTTGGCGTAGGGGTAGGGGACGCCGAGTGTTCGCTCGAGGGACGCCAGCATGGCGGCGGCAGGCTCGAGGGCGCCGCGGGCGAGGTGCCCCATCGTACGCGGCGCGACGACGCGAAGACGCGCGTCGCGGGGGTGGGCCTCGATGTCGAAGTCTCCAACGGCGAGGGCGACGAGGTACGTTGGCAGAGGCGGTGTCTTCGCGAACGCGAAGAGCGTGCCCGCGGCGTCGTCCTTGCGTTCGCGTTCCGGTCCGTTGGACAGCGCGATGACTCCCTTTGGGACGTGGACCGCGATCTCGAACGGCGTCTTCTCGCGCGGGTCGTCGAAACACGGCATCAGGCGCCGCGCGTCGGCTGGTTCGTGCTGCGTGAAGAGAAAGCGTTGCCCGCGACTCTCGGCGCGATAGAGGCCCGAGAGACTCGAGGACACAGCCCCTGTGTAGTCGATGCGCACCGTCGCGGCGCCGCGCGGCAAGGCCGGCTCGAAGCGCAAGACCAACTCGTCGGCGGGACGACCCGCCCTCGCGCGCCGCTCGACGAGAGTTCCTCGGTGCAGAAGCCCCAGTGACGTTGCGTCGACGAGCTTCGGCGTGACGTCGCGACCGTGGAGGACGAACTCGGAGGTCGCGGCGCTTAGCTCAAGGTCAATGTCGACGTGGCCCGCGAAGCCATCGCGGTTGGGGTCGACGTCGAGGCGCAGTCGGTATTCGCGCGGCCGCACCTCGCGAGTGAGCCGCCCGCCCATCGAGACGCCCGTCACGACGGGGCCGGCCGCGGCCACGGGACGCGGAGCGAGCACGCTTGCCTCGGGGCGTGCGTCCGGCGTTCCGGCGCCGGCGCACCCGAAGACGTCGAGCGAAAGAACGAGGAAGACGGAGGCCCGCGCAAGCCGCATGCGCGGCATCGTAGCGCTAAGCGAGCTACTACCTCGACTGCTCTGCTACCTCGACTGGGAGAGCGGCGCGCGCGTCGAAGCCCGATGGATTCCGCTGCGGGGCTTGGCGGCTCGCTGGCGCTGCGAGGGGCCGCGGGCCGGGACGGTTAGCGAACCGGTGACCGCGCGCCGCACGACGACGAAGCACAGGCTCTTGCCGGTCATCGCCAAGGACGTCTGCTCACCATCGGGGCCGCGACTCCAGAGCACCGCGCGCGCGCCGGGAACGTACTCGCCGTAGACGTGACCACCTTCGGCGGCCCAAGCCACCACGCGCATGCCGACGAGCGGGCTCGTCGCGCTCGTCGTCGAAGGCTCGCCTTCGAGAGGGGACACGCGGCTTACGATGCCGTCTTCGAGGTGAATCACCTCGCGCTTGGTTTCGATGGCGGTCGCGCCGTCGAGCGAGCGTGGCCGAACTGCGATCATCCAGCCGTCGCGCCTTTCGGCGGCCAGTCGCTTGAGCCATCGCTTCTGTTCTTGGATTCGTTGTTCAGGCGTCTTTGGGGAGGGTGCGCTCATGTCCTACTTAGCAGCACATTGGAGCACGGCGCGTGCCCACTCGAACGTTGTGCGTCTAATAAGCAATTTCAGGTGGTTACAAAGATTGACCTGCCCGTGTGAGCAGGCGTCGTGGAGCGGGCGATCCACTTGTGTGATCTCACCGTGCAATCAGGCGCTCGGCTTCCAGCGAAAATAGGCCCAGGAGCGTGGAACTACGAGGCAATCCGCGCGAGCGCTGGTCGCCCCAGTGACCAGTCGAACCGAAGCGCGCGGTTCTCATCGGCCAGCGGTGCAGGTATGAGGGGCGGATGCGCGCTATCGCCTTCGCCCTTCCCGTTGCGCTCGCACTCTTAGCCGGTCCGTCATCCACGTCCGCCCAGATTGGCCACAAGGCGCTGCCACCGTCCTCGGCCGCCAAGCCGAAGCTCGCTGTCGAGCGGACGCGGCTCCCGAACGGGCTCGAGGTCATCCTTCACGAAGATCCGCGGACGCCCGTCGTCTCCGTCAACCTTTGGTACCACGTGGGCTCGAAGGACGAGGCCGAAGGCCGCAGCGGCTTCGCGCACCTCTTCGAACACATGATGTTCCAAGGGTCGAAGCACGTCGGCGAAGACCTGTTCTTCCGCTACCTCGAGCGCGTCGGCACGACCGACACGAACGGCACGACGAGCACCGATCGCACCAACTACTTCGAGACGGTCCCGAAGAATCAGCTCGAGCTGGTCCTGTGGCTCGAGAGCGATCGCATGGGCTTCCTCCTCGACCACGTGGACACCAAGAGCTTCGAGAACCAACGCGAGGTCGTGAAGAACGAGCGGCGCCAGAGCTACGAGAACCGACCCTACGGGCTTGTTCCGCAGTTCGTGAGTGAGGCCCTCTACCCGCCGGAGCATCCCTATCATCGCCTCACCATCGGCACGCCGCGAGACCTTGAGGCCGGCACCCTCGAGGACGTCAAAGGGTTCTTCCGCACGTACTACGTGCCCAACAACGCCACCCTCGTCGTCGCCGGCGATATCGATCGCAAGAAGACGCTCGACCTCGTCGAGAAGTACTTCGGCCCGATCCCAGGTTCGCCGCTGCCTTGCGCCGCCTTGGCCAAGCCGCGGGCCGGGTGCGTCGGCGCGCCGCGACCTACGGTTTCGGCCAGCCTGCCTAGCGAGGCCCGCCTCGAGGTTGCGGCCAACGTCGAGCTCCCGCGCGTCGAGATCGCGTGGAACACGCCGTCATTCTTCCAGCCGGGCGACGCCGAGCTCGACTTTCTCGCCCACGTGCTCGCGTCGGGCAAGACGAGTCGCCTTTACAAGCGCCTCGTCTACGACATGCACATCGCGCAAGAGGTCTACGCGTACCAGGCGTCGCGCGAGCTCGGTTCGATGTTCGAGATCGGCGCGCTCGCGCAGCCCGGCCACACCGCCGACGAGCTCTTGGCGGCCATCGAGGATGAGCTCGACAAGGTTCGCAAGGAAGGCCTTCGCGCGGGCGAGATCGCTCGCGCCCGCGCCGAGGTGACCGCCGGCCTCGTCTTCGAGGTCGAGCGCGTCGGTGGACGAGCCAACATGTTCAACACGTACAATCACTACACGGGCCGTCCCGACTACCTCGAGCAAGATCTCGCGCGCTACGAGGCGGTGTCGGAGGCGGGCGTGCAAAACGCAGCGAAGGCATCGCTCGGCGCTCAGCGAGTGGTCTTGCGCGTCACGCCCGACAAGGCAGCGCCCCTCGCCGGCGAGGTCCGGAGCAAGACGGGAGGGTACCCGGCGCGGCCGCCGGCGGGAGCCCCGCCGATCAGACCTCAAGGCGCGGCTGCCCAAGGTGCACAAGGGGGCGCGAAATGAAGACCTCGCGACGGTTCGGGTCCCTTCTCTTGCTAGGGCTCTTGGTCGGCTGCGGTGCCGCGTCGCCGGAACCTGAGGTTCCCATCGTGCCTCCGCCGGTTTCACAGCCCAAGGTCGCCAAGACACCGCCGCCGGTCGTCCTCACGACGCCTGATGCGCCGTTTCGTCAGAAGGCACCAGCAGCCGACGGTTCGGTGACGTTTGTCCCGCCGAAGATCGAGACGTTGAAGCTCAAGAACGGCCTCCGCGTGCTCTTCGTCGAGCGCCGCGACCTGCCCATCGTCAGCGTTCGCGTGGTCATCAAAGGGGGCGCCGGCGACTACGACTTCAAGCCCGGCGTGGCCTCGTTCATGGGATCGATGCTCGAGCAAGGGGCCGGTAAACGAAGCGCCCTCGAGATCTCCGACGAGTACGAGGCGATCGGCGCGCAACACGGCGCCGGCGTCGACTGGGACTCGGCCTACGTGGCCGTCAAGGTCATGTCGGAGCACCTCGAGCGCGCGCTCGACCTGCTCGCCGACGTCACGCTGCGGCCGACCTTCCCCGAGGCGGAGATCGAGCGACAAAAGGAGCGGCGTCTCGGCAACTTGGTTCAAGAACGACGCAGCGCCGGCGCCATGGCCGGCAACGCGGTCTCCGCCACGGTCTTCGGCCGCAAGCACCCCTACGGTCACGCGCTCGTTGGCCGCGAGGAAGACGTCAAAGCCGTGAAGAAGGGTGCCCTCGAAGGCGCCTACCGAACGCTCTTCAACGCCAAGCACGCCACCCTGGTCGTCGCCGGCGACGTCGCGAAAGACGACGTCACCGCGAAACTTGAAAAGGCTTTTGGCGGCTGGAAGCCAACGGCAGGCGCGGCGCCGAAAGCGCCCGCAACGCCGAAGCTGAGCGAGAAGGAGTCGCGGCTCGTCCTCGTTGACCTGCCGAAGGCCACCCAGACCCAGGTTCTCCTCGCCCAGCCCGGCGCGCCGTTCGGGTCCCCCGATCGGGAGGTCATTTCGGTGCTCAACGCCATCTTGGGCGGCACCTTCGGGAGCCGCATCAACCTCAACCTGCGCGAAGACAAGGGGATCACCTACGGGGCGCGCTCACGCTTCGGGCTCTACCGCGGCGCCGGTTCCTTCACGGCTGGTGGCGCCATGGCGGCGAAAGACGGCGGTGGCCTCGCGGCGGCCACGACGGTCGCCATCCGCGAGCTCTTCGCCGAAGTGCAGAAGATGCGAGACGTCGAGGTCAGCGACGACGAGCTCAAGAACGCCAAGGAGCAGATGAAGCTCGCCATGCCTGGGCGCTTCGAGACCGTCTCCGAGGTGACCTCTGCGCTCGAGGATCTCGCCGTCTATGACCTGCCTGCTGATGATTTTGGCAAGCGCGTCGCGCGCATCGAGGCCGTCACAGCCAAGGACATCAAGCGCGTGGCGACGGACCTCTTGCGCCCGAAGGCCATGAAGGTCGTGGTTGTGGGGGACAAGGCGAAGCTCGAGGCGGACCTCGACAAGCTGCACCTCGGTCCGATGGATGTTCGCGACGCCACTGGCGAACCGGTCAAGGCTGACGCGCCCAAGAAAGAGGAACCGAGCGCCGCGCCGAGCAAGACGGACACGAAGCCCAGCGCGCCCAAGGCCGGTGCACCGAAGAAGGAGCCGGCGCTCAAGAAGTGAACGCTACTTCTTCGTCTTGTCGATGGTGACGTTGTAGCAAACGGGCGGGCAGTCGGCGCCGTTGGGCTGGCTGGTCTCGTAGGTGGCGCGCTCTTGGAGTTGCGCCACCGCGGCGTTGTCGACGACGACCTTCACTTCGTAGACGTCGCCGGCGCGCGGCTGCGCGCCCTCCAGGTTGTAGGCGAACTCGAGGAGGTAACCACCCGTCGCGTCGGGGGAGCCGGCGACGCCCTTGACGTCGACGGAGCCGGAAAGGTTGAACGGCAACCGATCGCCGGGGGCCGCCGGGACGTTGTTGATGCGACCGCTGGCGCATGCCGCCGTGGTGCCGTCGCCGCGGCACGCGGTCACGGTGGCGCGCGCCAGGTCCGCCGCCGACACCGTCGCCGTCATGCGCACCGTCGCCGCGCTCTGACAGGCCAAGAGCGAGCACACCTTGCTCGAGCCGCAGGCGAGAAGCGCTGGGCCAGTACCCGCGCCTGTGGCGAAGAGCGTGAAGAAGGGAACGAGGAGCGGAAGAGGGAGCCAAGAACGCACGGGGGCAGGGTAGCCCGGGAGCGCTCCGCCGTGCAGTCCGTTTCCGGCGCGTGGGGAAATTCGGCGGCCCGGTATCTTTGGTGTCCGCCTTGCCGTCGGGCCAAGTTGACGTCGTGCCCGTGGTAGCCTGCCGGCACAGACGCTCGATGCAAACCGAAGTCCCGTCCACGCCGCTCAGCGCCCGTCTCGCCGAGATCTCGCGCACTCTCGAGACGACGTTCCTCGGCAAAGAAGAGGTCGTGCGGCTCCTGCTCATCGCGGTCATCGCCGGCGAGCACGCCGTCCTTATCGGGCCCCCCGGCACCGCCAAGTCGGCACTGGTGCGCCTCTTCTCGAGGCTCCTCGACGCTCGCTACTTCGAGTACCTCTTGACCCGCTTCACCGAGCCCAACGAGATCTTCGGCCCCGTCGACATCTCGGCCTTTCGCGAGGGCCGCTACGAACGACGCATCGAAGGCATGTTGCCCGACGCCGAGATCGTCTTTCTGGACGAGGTCTTCAAGTCGAATTCGGCGATCCTGAACGCGCTGCTCACGCTCTTGAACGAGCGCCGCTATACAAGTGGCGGCCGCGTCCTTTCGTGCCCGCTGCTCTCGGCCTTCGGCGCCTCGAACGAAGTGCCCACCGACGAGTCGCTCGCGGCCATCTACGATCGCTTCTTGCTCCGCATTCGGAGCGACAACCTTGACGCGTACCACTTCCAGGAGCTCCTCCAGCGCGGCCTCAAGCATGAGGTCCTCGCCATGGGCGGCGCCCCGGTGCGGCCGCTCGCTTCGGCAAAGGAGCTGGGCAGTCTGCACCGCGCGTTTGCGACGCGCCTGTCGTTCACCGACGAGTTCCTGTCGGCGTACAAGGGGCTCGCGTTCCAGATTCGTGCCGAGGGCATTTCGATCTCCGATCGGCGCGTCGTCAAGCTGCTCAAGCTCTTCGCGGCGAGCGCCTTCCTTGACGGACGCAGCAAGCCCGACGCATCCGATTTCTTTATCCTGAAGCACGTTTGGAACAACGAGGACCAAGCGGCGATCTTGGAGAGCATCGTCACGCCGGTGTTGGAAGCCCACTTCCGCGAACACCCGGCGACGCGCCGGGCCTCGACGCTCGGCGTGGGCATCGAAGGCTTCGCCGCGGAGATCGATCGCATCCGGCAGGTGCTCATCGGCGGCGGCGCGCTCGGCGATGTTCAGCTCTTCAGCCAGCTGAAGGCCTTGAGCGAGATCAAAACCGCCCTGTCGCAGCTGCCCGACGCGCGCGCCCCGGAGCTCGTCAAGCGCGTGGATCAGCTTCTCGACGCGTCGTTCAAGAGCGGGCGCTTCGCCCAGATTTGAGGAGGTCAGCGTGGCAGATGTCTTCATCGTAGAGGCCGTGCGTTCCGCCATCGGCGTCGGCAAGGCCGACCGCGGCGCCCTTTCAGGCATGCGCGCCGACGTGCTCCTTTCGAAGCTCCTCTCGGCGTTGGTCGAGCGCGCGAAGATCGATCCGGGAGCCATCTCCGATGTAGTGGCCGGCGTCGTCACGCCCATCGGCGAGCAGGGCTACAACCTCGCGCGCATGGCCGTGCTCGAGGCCAAGTGGCCCGTTGAGGTCACCGGCGTCACGGTCAACCGCATGTGCGGCTCGAGCCAGCAAGCGATCCATCAAGCAGCCCACGCGATCATGGCCGGGCAGGAAGAGCTCGTGGTTGCGTGCGGCGTCGAGAGCATGAGCCGCATTCCCATGGGGCACGACGGCCTCGCCGGCGCGAAACCTTGGCCGCCGGCGCCGCCTGAGTATCCCTTCGACTTCGTCCTCCAGGGAACAAGCGCCGAGCTCATCGCGGAGAAGTGGAGCCTGTCGCGGGAGGAACTCGACGGCCTCTCGCTCGAAAGTCACCGCCGCGCGGTGGCGGCGCGCGCCGCCTTTGCGCGTGAGATCGTTCCCCTCGACGTGACGCTCCCTTCCGGCGATCGGAAGACCTTTGCACTGGACGAAGGACCGCGAGAGGCGACGTCCATGGAGAAGCTTCGCGCGCTCCCTACGGTGTTCAAAGAGGGCGGTGTCGTCCACGCGGGCAACAGCTCACAGATCTCCGACGGAGCGGCAGCGGTTCTCCTCGCGAGCGAAGCCGCCATCAAGAGGTACGGCCTCAAGGCGCGCGCGCGCATCGTGGCGACGGCCACCGCTGGCGTCGACCCGGTGACCATGTTGACGGGCGTCATTCCCGCGACGCGCAAGGTGCTAGCTCGCGCCGGTCTCTCGATGAAGGACATCGATCTGTTCGAGGTCAACGAGGCTTTTGCCTCGGTCGTCGGCGCCTGGCAGAGAGATGTCGGCGCTGACTTGGCCAAGGTCAACGTGCGAGGCGGTGCCATCGCCCTCGGACATCCTTTGGGTGCGTCGGGCGCGCGTCTCGCCACAACGCTGCTCCACGCGCTCGAAGATCGCAGTGCGCGCTACGGCTTGCAGACGATGTGCATCGGCTTCGGCCAAGCGACGGCGACCATCGTGGACGCGAACGTGTGAATCGCGATCTCGTCTGCGCCTTCGACAGCTCCACGCCGCTCGCGTCGGTGGCGGTCTTTTCAATCGCGAAGAACGAGCTTGTCGCCAACGTCGAGCGTGTGATGGACCGTGCCCATGGCGAAGGCCTCCTGCCGCTCGTCGACGAGGTCTTGACGTCGCTCGGCCTCGGGCCCCGCGACGTGGGGCGGTGGGCCGTGGGCGTGGGGCCCGGCTCCTTCACGGGAACGCGCATCGGCGTCGCCACGGCGAAGGGCATCGTGCTCGCGACCGGCGCCGAGCTCGTCGGCGTCAGCGCCTTCGACGCCTTGTGCCTGGATGTCGCGCCTGATGCGAAGCGGCGCGAGCGGGTCGTCGCGCTGCTCGACGCGCAGAAGGGGGAGCTCTACGTGCGCGTGGACGGCGAGGCGCCGTTCTACCAGGCCGCCGGCTTGGTTGCGGGCACCCTTGGGCGGCGCATCACGCTGCCAGAGACCGCTCTGCTCGTGGGGGCGGCTTCGGCAGACGTCGAGCTCGCTGGCGCGCGTCGTTTGGTCGACCGGCCCCACGATGTGCCGCGCGCGTCGGCCATTGCGAGGCTCGCTGCGCGGGCACCCGCCGCGCGTGCCGAGACCGTCGAGCCGGACTACGTCAGGCCCGCCGACGTCACGCGTTAGCGGCGTGGCGGTGGCGTGGGATATTCGCGCCCCGTGTGGGCGAAGAGATGTCCGCAGGATTTCCGAGGAGTGGCCCAGGCGACGGGGAGAAAAGCGGATCGTTCAGGCCTTTTTCTAGTTCTCCCGTATTCTCAAGGTTATTCCGCGGTGAGGCCCGACGTGTCCGCTTCCTCAGCCTTCAACAACCGAGCGCCGACGCAGCCGGGTGACATCATCGCCGGCAAGTACCGCGTGGTGCGCGAGCTGGGCCGCGGCGGCGTCGGCGTGGTGGTGGAGGTTGAGCACCAGAAGTTGCGCCAGCGGCTGGCCATCAAACTCCTCGACCCGTTCTTCGTTCGCGACTCCGACATCGTCGACCGCTTCGAGCGCGAGGCCCGCGCCATGGCGGCGCTAAAGAGCCCCTACGTGACGGCCGTCAGCGACGTCGACGTGCTCGAAGACGGCACGCCGTACATGGTCATGGAGCTCTTGGAAGGCCACGACATGTCGGCGGAGCTCCGGAAGCGTCAGGTGCTTCCGCCGCTCGAGGCCATCGACTTCGTGGTGCAAGCTTGCGAGGGCCTCGCGACGGTTCACGCGCACGGCATCGTGCATCGTGATTTGAAGCCGTCGAACCTGTTCCTCGTTCCGACGGCCACCGGCCACACGGTCAAGGTGATGGACTTCGGCATCTCGAAGTTCGAGGGCAACGAGGTCACGCGCACCGGCTCCAGCCTGGGGACGCCGGCGTACATGTCGCCGGAGCAGGTTCGGTCGCCCCGTGACGTCGACGTGCGAACAGACATCTGGTCGCTCGGCGTGCTCCTCTTTCGCGCGCTCTCGGGCGCGCTGCCCTTCGAAGGCGAGGGCATCACGGGCATGTCCGTCGCCATTGTGAACGAAGAAGCGAAGCGGCTCGACGCGTTGCGGCCCGAGCTGCCCTACGAGCTGGTGCACCTGGTTCACCGTTGCTTGGAGAAGGATCGGGAAGCGCGCTTTGCGACGGCGACGGAGCTACGCGACGCGCTCACGGCTGTTCGCCGCACGATGCAAGTGCGCTCGCAGGCGCCGACGATTCCGTTCGTCGACCTGCCGGTGGAGAGCGGCGCGGAGGTCCTTGATTCCTTCATTCGGAACGCGCCGCGGGCTTCAACTGCCGCGACGCCGTCGAGCGCGAGCCCTACGGCCGCGCCTGCGATGGCGCCGGATCCGGCGAAGTCAAAGAAGGGGCTCGTCGTTGGGCTCGTCGTCTTTCTCGCCGCGCTCGCGGCACTGGGTGCCGTCGGCGTGATGCTCGTGCGTGTGAGGGCGCCGGAGGCGACGATCTCACCGGCCAGCTCGGCCGAGCCAACGCCACCGACGAGCGCCCCCGCCATGGAGCCGGCGCCGCCGGCAACCGCCGAAGCGCCCAAGGCGGTGGAGCCGGCGCCGTCCCCTGTTCCGTCAGCATCCGTCGTCCCAGCCGCTTCCGTCGACGCGCCCGCTGCGGCGGGGCCGGTGAAGGCGCGGCCCGCACCGCCAGCGGCAAGGCCTGCGGCTGCTCCGCCAGGCAAGCGACCCGCGCCGGTCAAGCCGGCTACGCCCGCATCGCCGGCAGCCCCGCCCGCCGAGATGCCCATGCTTCTTTGATGGAAAGTTCCGTAACCGCGGGAAAAGTCTGCGCGCTGCCTGGTCCGTCGCGACCTTAGGTACAGGTAGGGGTGCAAATCCGGAAGGCAGTGTTCGGCCCGTCGGGGACTTGCGGCGCCACCCTCGCGGTCTTCGCGTTGCTCGGCGCGTGCGGCACGGTCGACGAGACCCTCGCGCCGCCCGCGGGACGCCTCTCCGGTGGCGTCATCGATGCTGGGATTCCCGACGACATGGCGGGCATCAACGCGACCGGTGCTGGCGCGGGCAGCGGTGCCGATACGGGCCTTCCGTGTGACGTTCAGCAGCTCCTCGAAAATCGATGCATCGGGTGTCACCTCTCGAGCTCGCCGCCGCCGCTGCTCACCTACGACGATCTCTTGCGACCCCGCGTTGTCGGTGGCAAGACCATGGCCGAGACCTCGGTGGATCGCATGAAGAGCGCGACGAGCCCCATGCCCCCTCCGCCGGCGGTTTTGCCTACGGTCGAGGAGATCGCGGTCCTCGAGAACTGGGTCAAGGCCGGCTCGCCGAAGGGCGCGTCGTGCACGCCGGCGCCGGGCACACCCGCGGCCCCGAGCGGTGGCGTGTACAATACACCTTTGACGTGCACGAGCGGCAAGACGTGGACGGGCGGTCGTCGCGAGTCGCCGGACATGTACCCCGGCCGAGCGTGCATCACGTGCCACACCATGGAGGGGGGCCCCGACTACGTCGTAGCGGGGACCGTCTATCCGTCGGCCCACGAACCGAACGACTGCAACGGTGTTAACGCCGGCGTGACCGTCGTCGTGACCGACGCGACGGGGAAGGTGACCAACGTGCCGGTGCGGGGCACCGGGAACTTCTCCTTCAAGGGGCGAATTGCCCCACCGTTCAAGGTGAAGGTCGTTGGCGGCGGCAAGGAGCGCGTCATGGCGACGGCGGTCACGGCGGGCGACTGCAACGCGTGCCATACGGCCGCCGGGGTCAACGGCGCGCCGGGGCGCATCATGTCTCCCTAGAGGGGGGCTGCGCCCCCCCTCGCGAGCGAGCTCGCGAGCCTCCCCCTGCCGCACCTGCGCCTCCGGCGGGTGCTCCGCGACGGCGGGCAGCCGCCGCGCGGATTTCGGACGGGCCGTTCGGGTGGGCGGTGGCGCGCCGACGTGCTGTCCCCAACCCTCGCGGTCAGTCGAAGTCTTCGACCTTCCAGGCGCCGCGTTCACGGACGAGTTGGAGGATGCCGCCGGGGTAGGTCATCGTGGCCCGATCGCCAGCCTCTTCGAAAGGAGCCGTTGGAATCGCCTGGCGCACGGCCGCGATGAACGTCGCGACCTCCTGTTTTTCGGCGCCCTCGGCCCACTCCTTCAGCTTCTTCACGTCGAGCCCCTCCTTGTGACCGTCGGGGACGTACTTGAGGACGACGTCGTAGCGATGGCGTTCGAGGGCACGGAGGAAGCCCTGCACGGCGCGCCGCGGAGAGTCTTGCCCGTAGAGGTCGATGGCCGCCGCGTCGATGCGCCAGCGCCCTCCCTCCATCACGAGCACCAGCTCCTGGCCCGAGGGTCCGCTCACCGTCGCGGTGACGACGGCCGGAGCCGCCCCGCGCTGCAGCGCCTTGCCGAGCTCGCGCGCCTCGTCAGGGTTCTCGGCGAGCATGCGGCGAAACGCCTCCGGCGAGACGCCGCGCCGGGCTTCGCTCGAGAGAAATCGGTAGGCGTCGTCGGGCCGCGCTTCCTCGAGGGCGCGAGCGTACGAGCGCAAGACCGTTTCTGGGCTCTCCGTCTGCGCGGCGCCGCAGCCCGACAAAAGCAAGAAGCCCGCGACACACGCGGCCACACGTCGACGGCGGCCGGGGGCACGATGGAGCGTCGCGGAAGGGCCCGTGGGCATCGGATGCGCAAGGTAGCACGGGTCCGCGGCGGTCCGCAGGCCCTCGCAGGCTCAGGCGGCTCTGCACGACAGGCCAGCGCAGCGGCGGCCACCGGGCACGATCTCTCAGCCGAGACGGGCCCTTGGCTCGTGTATAACCAGGGCAGGTAGCCGTGGTCGATAGCAAAATTCAGGAGCCCGAGCTCCTACCCATCCTTCCGCTCCGCAACAGCGTCGTCTTTCCCGCGAGCGTTGTTCCCATCAACGTCGGGCGCTCGCGCAGCGTGCGCCTCGTCGAAGATCTCATCGGTCAAGAGCGCGCCGTTGTCGGCATCGTCAGTCAGCGTGAGGCTGACGTCGACGAACCAGGCTTCGCCGATCTCTACGAGGTCGGGACTGTAGCGCGCGTCGTAAAGATCATTCGCCTCGGTGCGTCGAACTACTCGGTCGTGCTCCACGGCCTCGCGCGCATGAGGCTCGAAGCGCAGGCCGGCATCGACCCGTACATGCGCGCGCGCGTGCGGCGCCTACCGGAAGACCTCGAGCGCGACGCCGAGCTCGATCGCCTCGGCAGCCAGCTCCGCAGCTCCATGCGCGAGGTGCTGCAGCTGATGCCCAACCTTCCCCAAGAGACGGCCGGCATTCTCGACAACGTCCGCGAGAGCGCGGCCCTGGCCGATCTCATCGCGTCCAACCTGACCATCGAGCAGGCCACCGTCGCCGACAAACAGAACATCCTCGAGACCCTCGAGGCGAAGACCCGCGTGCGCGCCGTCTACGCCATCGTGGGTCGCCAGCTTGAGGTGCTCCGCGTGCGTCGCGAGGTAGGGGCCATGGTCGAGAGCGAGGGCAAGAGCCAGCGCGAGCTCGTGCTTCGCCAGCAGATGAAGACCATTCGCGAAGAACTCGGCGAGGGCGCCGAGGACGACGAGGTAGAGGAGCTCCGCGAGCGCGTACGCAACGCGAGCTTGCCGGAAGACGCCCTCAAGATCGCTCGCAAGCAGCTCTCGCGTCTTGCGGGCATGCAGCAGCAGTCGGCCGAATACAACGTGACGCGAACGTACGTCGAGTGGTTGTCGGACCTGCCGTGGTCCAAGTTGACGACCGACAAGCTCGACGTCGAAGACGTGCGTCGCTGCCTCGACGAAGACCACTTCGGCCTCGAGAAGGTCAAGAAGCGAATCGTGGAGTACATCGCCGTTCGCAAGCTGCGCGGCGACAAGAAGGGCCCGATCCTCTGCTTTATCGGTCCGCCCGGTGTAGGCAAGACGTCGCTCGGTCGGTCCATCGCTCGGTCGATGGGCCGTCGCTACCACCGCATCGCGCTCGGTGGCGTCCGTGACGAAGCGGAGGTGCGCGGGCATCGACGAACCTACGTCGGCGCGCTGCCGGGCCGGATCATCCAGGGCCTCAAGAAGGTCGCCGTTCGCAACCCCGTCTTCGTGCTCGATGAAATCGACAAGATGGGCGTCGACATGATGGGCGATCCGGCGGCAGCGCTCCTCGAGGTGCTTGACCCGGAGCAGAATTCGACCTTCCAGGACCACTACATCGACACGCCGTTCGACCTCGCGCAGGTCACGTTCTTAGCGACGGCCAACAACCCCGACACAATCCCTGAGGCGTTGTGGGACCGGCTCGAGATCATCGAGGTCCCTGGCTACACGCGCATGGAGAAGCGCAACATCGCCCGCGAGTTCTTGTGCCCCAAGCAGCTCGCAGCCCACGGCCTCACGCCGGAGCGCCTCGAGTTCACGGTGGAGGGCATCGACGCCATCATCGACGAGTACACGCGTGAGGCCGGCGTTCGCGGCCTCGAGCGAGAGATCGGCGGGGTCTGCCGTCACGTGGCCATGCGACTGGCCGAGGGCGAGGACCTTCACATCGTCGCCAACAAGGAGACCGTCGAGAAGATCCTCGGCGTGCCGCGCTTCACACGTGAGGTCATCGAGGAGGCGCTCACGCCCGGCGTAGCCACGGGCCTCGCCTGGACGCCGAGCGGCGGTGACGTGCTCTTCATCGAAGCGTCCAAGATGCCTGGCAAGGGCATGGTCACGGTGACCGGCAACTTGAAGAGCGTCATGCAGGAGTCGGCCTCGGCGGCCGTCACCTTCGTGCGGAGCAAGGCGGCGCTCTTGGGGCTCGACCCGGAGTTCCTGAAGACCATCGACCTCCACATCCACGTTCCCAAACACGCCACTCCGAAGGACGGCCCGAGCGCCGGCGTGACCATGTTCACGGCCGTCGCGTCGCTGCTCCTGGGAGTTCCTGTGAAGAAGGACGTGGCGATGACCGGGGAAATTACTCTGCGCGGCAATGTGCTTCCCGTCGGCGGCATCAAGGAGAAGCTCTTGGCTGCGCACCGAGCCGGCATGCGGATCATCCTCATTCCGGCGCGCAACGAGCGCGATCTCGACGACGTTCCCAAAGACGTTCGCGCCGAGCTGACCATCCACCTGATCAACCGCGTGCACGAGATTTTGCCGATCGTGCTCGAGACACCACCCGACAGCCCGCCGCCGAGTCTGAAGTCGCCGCCTACCAGCGGTGACGGCGGTGAGGCCACCGTCTGAGGCTCGCGGAGCTCCGGGCGGTGTGGCGTAGGGCGCTGCTGCCCGGTCCCTTGGGCCTCGGGGCGCTCGTCGCGTTTCTCGTCACGTTCGTCGTCGGCTTCGCTCCGCTTTTTGGTCCACCGGGGTACGAGCAAGCACTCGTCACGGGCTTCGTCGCGCCGCCGACGGCCGCCGTCGCGATGGCCCTCTTGCTCGCGCGCCGCCGCGAGGCGCCGCTCACGCAGTTGCTCCTCGGTCTCGGCGGCGGGGCGCTCGTCGCCGCGGCCGCGTTCGCTTCGTCATTGCTCCATGGTCTGCGCGTCGGGTTCTGTGGCGTGGGCGCAGCGTCGCTTCACTTCTTGCTCACGGCCGGCGTCGGGAGTCTTCTCGGAGGAGCATGGGGGGCGTTCGTGGCTGAAGGCGCGCGCCGCGCGAAGCGGCCCCGGCTTCACGCGACCGTCTTCGGTCTGGCGGCACCCTTGTTGTCCATTGCGGTCGGCGTCGCCCGCTTCATCGGGTCACCCATGGTCTTCGGCTACGACCCGTTCGTCGGGTACTTCGCCGGCACGCTCTACGACACCGTCGTCGAGGCGGGAACGCCGCTCTTAACCTATCGCCTCGGCACCTTGGCGACGATTTCGGCGTCGCTCTTCGCATGCGCGCTCTTCGAGCGACGTGCCGATGGCGGCGTCGCCTTCGTGGTGACCGCCAGCGGCGCGCGACGGAGCGCTTTGGCGGTCGCTGCCGCCGGCGCCGCCGGGCTCAGTCTCGCGATCACGTTGCTCGGGCCATCGCTCGGCCACTGGCACACGAAGCAATCCATCACCGCCGCTCTCGGAGGCGTCGTCGCTGGGCCGCGGTGCGACGTCGTCTTCCCTGACGACACGCCGCGCGACCTGGCCGCACTCATGCTGCGCGATTGCGAAGAGCAGCTGCATGGCGTGGAGGAATCGCTGGGCGCCAAAGGGCCGCCGCGCGTCACGGCCTTCTTCTTTCGCGACGCGGCGGAGAAGAAGCTCCTCATGGGCGCCGCCGACACGTACATCGCAAAGCCTTGGCGCCATGAGGTGTACCTGCAAACTGCACCGTACCCGCACCCGGTCCTGGCGCACGAGCTCGCCCATGTCGTCGCGGGGGCCTTCGGCGTCGGGCCGTTTCGCGTCGCGGGCCGCTACGGCGGCCTCCTGCCCAACCCTGGCCTCATCGAAGGTGTCGCTGTCGCCGCGGCTCCCGATCACGACGTGCTCAGCGATCTCGAGTGGTCGCGGGTCATGCTCGACCTCGGCATCTTGCCGCGCCTCGACGTGGTCTTCTCACTAGGCTTTCTGGGGGAGTCCTCGGCCAAGAGTTACACCGTCGCGGGGGCCGCGGTGCAGTGGCTCGCCGACACGAGAGGACGCGATAAGGTCGTGGCGCTCTATGGGGGCGCGGCTCCCGAGGCGGTTTTTGGCGCGAGCTGGGCGACGCTCGATGAAGCCTTTCGCGCGCACCTCATGAGCCTGTCGGTCGGCGCGAGCGCTAGGGCGTACGCGAAGGCGCGCTTCGATCGCCCCGCGGTCTTCCGCCGTCGCTGTCCTCACGAGATCGACGGGCTTGTGCACGAAGCTGTGCGTTGCCGTGACGCGTTGCGCTTCGACAAGGCGGAGGCGCTCTACGGGCAGGCGCTCGGAAGGCACGCGCGTGAGATGCCAGCGCTCCTCGGGCGCGCCGTGACGGCCCTCAAGCGAGGCGATTTCGAGCGCGCCGGCACCCTGCTCCGCGCGCTCGCAGAAGACGAGGGCGCCCCCCGAACGACGCGCGACAAGGCCGACGAATTCTTGGGCGATCTCGACTTCCATGAGGGTCGATTCAGCTCCGCGAGCGAGCGCTACCGGGCCATCGCCGCGCGCGTGCTCGACGAAGACGTGGGCCGAACGCTTGAGGTCAAGGCGCTCTTGGCCGACGATCCTCTGGCCCGCAGCGCGCTCGAGGCGCTGCTCCTTGGGGCGCCAGGTCGCGGGCCCGACATGACCGTTGCGCTCGCTCGCGTGTCGGCGTGGCGCGCGAAGACCGAGGACCCGTTCGCCGACTACCTGTTGGGTCGAAACCTCGTGGGGAAGGCCACCGGCGACGCCCTCGTGGCGCTGCGTCGAGCGGCGAGGGGGCCGCTGCCCACGGCGCGCATTCGTCGCGAAGCCGCGCGGCAGTTGGCCTTCACCGCGTGCTCGGTCGCAAGCGCGGAAGCCCTCGCCGAGGCTCGGTCTGCCGTGGCGCGTGAGGTGTCGGCGGGCGCACCGTCAGGCTGGGTTCTCGAGGTGACGCGTCAGCTGAGGCTCTGCGCCCCGCCGAAGGCCTGAGCTCAAGGCTTCTTGAACTTGAGCGTCATTCGATCGCTCTCGCCGATGGCCAGGTATTTGGCCTTGTCGACCTCGCCGCCCCGGAGCGAAGGCGGGAGCGACCAGACCCCGTTCGGATGGTTCTTCGTGTCCCGCGGATTCGCGTTGATCTCGCTCTTCTCGGTGAGCTGAAACCCCGCAGCGTTGGCGAGTTCGACGGCCTTGTCCTCGGTGACGTAGCCGGTCTGCTGCATCTGGGCCAAGGTGGTGCCAGAAGCGGCGCGGTGCTCCACGACACCTAAGGTTCCGCCAGGCTTGAGGACCCTGAAGGCCGCCGCGAAGATCGCTTCCGTGTCGCCATCGCCAAGCCAATTGTGAATGTTGCGGAACGTGAGAACGAGGTCGGCGGAGCCGTCGGGGCCCAGCGGGATGCTCTTGGGTGGGTCGATGACGACCGCGTTGACCTTGTCGTAGAGCGCCGGTGACGCCTTCAGCTTTCGGTCGAGTGACGCGCCGAACTTGCTGGTCGCCGGATTCCAGTTCGTGACGATGAGACGACCGCGGTCGCGGAGCACAGGCGCGAGGAGTTCGGTGTACCAGCCGCGGCCCGCGTAGAGCTCGACGACGGTCATGTCGTCTTTGAGCCCGAAAAACATGAGCGTCTCTAGCGGATGGCGGTGCGCGTCGCGCGCGCGGCTCTCGGTACGGTGTTCGCCGGCCATGGCCCACTTGATCTTCTCGGGCGTGCCTTCGGGGGCAGCCGCAGCGCTCACTCGCGCGTAACTTGGCTCTGCGTTGCTCGCGGCGGCGTTGGGGGCCGCCACGGACCCGCCGCAGGCGGACGCGGTGGCAGCAGCGAGACACAGGGCGAAGGCAGGCGTCATGCGCATCATGCGCGGCAGCTTACATGGAACACCGGGCGGCATCACCGGCTGCGGGGCCGAGTATGATTGGCCCCATGGCTAGCGCGTCGAGGGTTCGCGGGCGTGGCGAGGGAGCCGCGGAGCGCCTCGCGAAGGACCTCGCCGTCCACATCGAACAGGCCGTTGAGGCGACCGTCGCCGCGGCGTGGGCCGAGGGCGTGCTACGAGCGAAGAGCGACTGGACCGCCGCTTTCGGAGGCGAGCAACACTCGCTCGGTCGTGCGTTCTACACACATCTCGAGCAAGGGACGCTCGACGAGTATTTCGCCGATGCGCCCCGCTCCGACGAGCGCGTGGAGGCTGCTGCGCCGGGCCTCCAGTCGACGATGCGTGCGCTCGTCGCGCGCGTGACGGGCGCGGACGTCGTCGCGCGACGGGACTTCTGCGGGCCTGGCGTTCACATCTTTTCGCCAGAGGAGAAGGTCGCGCGCGAGGGGGGCGTCGTTCACTTCGACACCGAGGGCCTTCCGGCGCGTCATCGCACGCTCAAGAAGCCCGCGCTCAGCTTGGTGCTCATGCTGAGCGCGCCCTCGGAAGGTGGCGGCCTCTCATTGTGGGACGTTCGGTACGAGGGCCAGGACGCGGTGCCCCGGCGGTCGCAGGCGCGCGCAGCCAAGGTCACGGTCCACAGCCGTGCCGGCGACGCCGTCCTCTTCGATAGCTACGTGCTTCACCAGATTCTCCCGTTCGCTGGCACCGCGCATCGCGTGAGCGCGACGGTGCACGCGGCTGAGGTCGAGGCGGGCCGCTGGGAGACCTGGTTCTGAGGCGACCCGCACGGTCCGCGCGTTGCTCGCGTCGGCTTAGTCGAGGCCCGCGAAGCCGAGCGCTTCGAGCTTCGCCCGACCGGCGGCGGACTTGGCCAACACGACGGCGCGATCCCCGCGGGGACAAACGCCGCAGGCCATGCACGTGATGGCCGGCTTTGTGGGTTCGACGAACCCCGCGTAGTGGACCGAGGCACCCTTGCCTTCGGCCCAGTGTCCGAGGTCGGCGGCGCTGCCGCGAGAGCCGCCTGGGCCGTCCCAGGGATTGGTGTTGCAAGACTTCGCGCTCGTGCCGACGGCCTTGTCGTCGGTTAGCTGGAACCCGAAGTCGTCGACGAGTCGCTTGGCGTCGTCCGCGTCCTTCGCTTTGACGAGGAGCTCGTCGCCGCGCGGGCACTGGCAAGCTGCGCAGACGGCCATCGGCGTCGGGCGAACGAGGAAGCCAACCTCCTCGAGGTCGACGTTTTGCGAGCGGAAGTACGAGTCAACGTCGCCCGCTTCTCCGGGGAGCGACGAGGCCAGGGCGTGCATCGGCATGGCGCCGTTCCACGGGTTCATTTGGCATTGCCGCGGAGCGTAGGTGAGCCAGACGCCGGGCGTGCCGGGCGTCGGCGCCGCGGTGCTCGCGGAGTAGAGCGTGTTCGTCGTGCCGTCGGCGAGCGTCTCTTCGACGACGAGGGGGCTCGCGCCGAGCGCACAGGTGGCGAGGCGATAGTCGGTGATCTTGATCGCACGCCGGTGCCCGCCTTGCGTCTTCGAGCCCGTGAAAGTCTTGATGCCGCAGCTGCCGGCGGTCTCGCGAAGGCGGAAGCTTCGCGGGTTCGGCGCGAGCATCACCGCGCAGAGGCCTTCGGCGACGTTCGAAAGCTTCGCCGTCGAGCCCGATGACGTTGCCGCGAGCTCGAGCGCCGTGAAGACGTCGCACGCACGTCCCGTGAGGCCTCGTTGCGGCGCGTCGTAGAGCTTGAACGTGCCGGGCGTGATCTTGGCGCGAAGCGCGTCCTCCGTGGTCGTCTCGTCGCCGTCGGAGACGTCGGTGTCGTCGGCGCTCGAACACGCCAACGAGCCAAGAGAAAGGACAAGGGCCAGTGAAAGAACTCGCGTCATGGTCGTCGCCTCCAGCGTTCGGTGTGGAGTACGACCCGCGCGCACTTTGTCTGACAGGGCGCGCGACGCTTTTCTTACCGCGCGAGCGTTAAGGTGACGCGTCGCTCGACGGCGTTGCGGCCCTTCGCCGGTAGACCGGCGGCGACGGCGCGCGGCTCACCGATCAAGGCCACAAGTGCGCCGCCGTCGAGTGTCTCGGCCGTCGCCGAGTTGGGGATGCGGCCCCGCACGCGGATGGCGCCTTCGGCGGAGGTCTCGGTGGCAATCTCGACGAGCTCCGTGGTGCGGCCGCCGCGCTCCAGAAAGATGCGCGCCACGATGGCGGCGGACGCCGCGCGTTCGGGGCGGAGCACCAGCTCGAACGGTGAGCCCGCGCGAACCCGCAACGCCGGCGTGGCGGCCTGCGCGGACGCGCCCCGCAGCTCGCTCTCGCCGCCCGTGGCCGTGACGACGTAGGGCGGAAGCGCATCGCCGCTCGAGCGAACGAACAGGAACCCTACGGCCGCGGCGATGGCCAACGGCCCAAGAACGCGGCGCGCGAAGAGTGGGACCACGCGCGCCGTCCGCTGCGGGCCGCCGCCCTCGGCGGTGCCGAGTTTTTGTTCCACGGAGCGGAGCACCCCGTCTTCCTCTTCGTCGGAAAGCGGTCGGTAGAGTTCGAGGCGGGGCGAGACGGTGGCGGGGCCGGTAGCGTTACCGACAACTTGCGAATCGAGTGCGGCGGACATGGTTCGAACCTCGTCTTCCGAGAGCTCGTCCGAGAGGTGCTTCTCGAAGGGCAATAGCTCGCCCTTCTCCTGGCGGAGGTGCTCGGCGAGCGCTTGGGCCACGGCGAGGGACTCGGATTCTCGTTCTTTCACGAACTCTCTCTCATGGGTTACGCGCCGCGGGGCCTTGGACTGACATTTTCGAGCTCTCGGGGGACAGCTCGCGAGCCAGCACCCGGATGTGCTTGGCCAGGCGACTTCGCCACGCGTAGAGCGCGTCGGCGGTCATGCCGGTCTCGCGGGCGACGTCCTCGACGGACGTCTCCTCGACAAACAGGCGGTAGAAGAGGTCGAGACCCTTCGGAGAGAGCGTCTCGCGCAGGCGGTCTGCGAGTCGCGTCAGGAGGTCCCGCGAGAGAAGGCCAAGCTCTGGCCCAGCCGTCGGCTCGAGCGCGTCGTCGAGGTCGTCGAGCTCGGTCGGGGTCTCCTTGAAGGGGGTTCGGCGGCCGCTCCGCAAGATCGAGACCGTTTGGCGTTCTGCGATGAGCCCCACCCAGTTCGCCAACGACAAGCCTCGATCGGGGGCCCAAGCGCGCAGCGCTTTGGCGTCGTCCTCGAAGAGGGCCAGGAAGACCTCTTGCATCAAGTCCATGAGCTCTTGCCGCGGCTCGCGTCCATGCTGCCCCGGGGCTCGAGCCAACATGCGGGCCACGCGCGCCTGCACGACGGGCATCAGCGCGACCATGAGGGCGCGTCGCGCCACGACGTCCCCCGCGAGCGCTGGCTCGAGGTGGCTCGAGGCGCGATCGAGCCTCTCGGACGCGGGGCCTCGATTCATTGCGCCGCAAGCCTCTCAGCGAAGCTGGAGCGGGATGCGCCCTTCGACGTAGTGGAGGCCCGGAGGCGGCTCCGGCAGGGTCACCACCATGGAACGCGCACGCGTCGGCGGCACCGTGATCGGCATCATGTCAACGGGGCGGCCGCGGGCGTCGGCGAGCGCCGCGTGGAAGCGAATGCGGTCCACGTTGGGCGGGCGCACGATGAAACCCTCACGTCGCCGGATGACCCCGCAGACGTCGCAGCCGACCGAGCCGCCCATGGGCACGATGTCGCTCGGGTCGAACTCGTAGCGCTCGCCGTTTAGTCGCGGCGGTGCGCCGCGCGAGCAACTCGGGAGCAAGTTCGTCGCTCCCACGTGGTCTTTGAGCGCGGCGGCGTCCGGCGCCGCGCCTCGGGAACGGGCGCGCCACGTGAAGCGGCAGCTCCCGTCGCGAATGTCGGCGGGCGCATCGGCAAAGAGAGGCCGCGCAAGCCAGGTGCCGTCCGTCGCCGTCACGTCCTCGCAGCGCGCCTCGCCCTGAAGGATCGCCTCGTAGCGTTTCGGCGCGTCGCTCTCGCTGCAGCTTCCGCCGAGCAGCGCATCGATGGCATCGTCTGCTCCCGTCTCGGGGGCGACGCGGACGTCGTCCCCGCTGGCGCATCCCGCGGCGGCGAGGCCGAGTAGCCACGCGCCTGAGCGCCACCATCCCCGCCTCGACGACGTTCGCCGCATGCCCACGCCCTGGTCTAGCATTCGGTGTCCTACACGCAACGACATGGCTTGCCCCGATCGGCTTTCGCTCGGGGGAAGGAAAACCTGACAAGGTCAGATGCGGATTCGCCGCTTCAGCGGATTTTAGCTCGTGACCGCTAGGGCCCAATCGCTTGAAGAGCCCAGCGTTCGCTCGCAAAGACCGCGTCGTCGGGGTTATTGGCGGTGTTGCCGTCGAGCACCGCCGCCCTTCGCACCACTTCTCCCGCTGCGAGCGGCGGGCCGCGGAAAAAGCCCTCGGTAAGGCGCGCGCCTAGCGCGGCGGCGCTCTTGTCTGTGATGGGCCTGACGGGCCCCAGCACGGCCTCGGCCCCCGCGAGCACGAGGGCCTGCGCGATGCCGAAGCCGCCGAGGCCACCCAGGTCGACGGACTGCGCGGCCTCGCAGCTCGTCAGCACGACGCGCCGCGGCGGCCGTGGAAGCGTGAGCAGGTCCGCCAGGTCGAGCCGTCCGCCGCCGGCGAGCTTGAGGTGGCTGTCCCAACCTTCGTGCCCGGCGAGCACCGTGTGGCCAGCGAAATAGAAGGAGTCGTGCCTTGCGAGTTCGCTCTGGACGCGGGCGACCGTGCCCATCGGCGCAACGAGCAGCGTGGCGCGGCCGCCCAATCGCTCCGCCACGAGGCGACCCTCCTGCGCCGCCAGCGGTAGATCGCCCAGCGGATCCGCGACGACGAGCACGCGATCGTCGGTCGAGCTCCTGACCGCGGCCTTGGGCCCCGCCAGCGGCCGCACGCCCAATGGCCCCGCGTCGGCCAGGTCGAGCGAGTGTTCGAAGGCGATGCGCTCGCCGAGGACGGCCCCGTGGTACGGCAGCGCACCGAGATCGATCCCCGGTGGTGCGGCGAGCACGCGTAGCGCCGTCGCGCCCTTTGGGAGCCGCCGCTCTAGCTCCCGGCCCAGCGCCGTTGCGAGCTCCGGCGGCGCAGCCCCCGCGAGCCGCGTGGCGGTCACCCGTCCTTGCGCCGCGAGCAAGAGCACCGCCTCGGCGCGTGCAGTGTGCACGTACATCGTGGGCGGGTCGTCGGGCAGCGGCGCTCGCGCCACCGGCCGCTTGCCTAAGGCCGCCAGCGTCTCGTCGATGACAGCTCGCCAACGTCGCTCACGCTCGCCGCGCTCGGCCTCGACGCGTGCGAGGCTCTCCTTGGAGAGTTTCCAATCCGCCCCGCGCGCCGCCTCCGCCTCTTCACGAAACGTGCGGTAGGCGGCGATGGCGCGCTCGTATCGTGCCCGCTCGTCGTCGGCGAGGCGGCTTTGCCGGAGCGCTCGACTCACCTGGGCGAGGATCCGAGCCCGCGCGTGACGTCCGACCTCCAGCGCGCCCGCTGCGTCGCCGCGCGCAAGGCGCGCATCCATGAGCAGGCGCATGCTCACCGCGGTTCCGCAAGAACGTGCCGCGTCCCGTGTCGAGGGGGACCAAGAGTGCCAACTCATCGAGCAGCGCCTCCGCCGCGACCAAGGACGTCTCGGCGCGCGCGGGGCTCCCGGCGCGAAGGTCCAGCGTCGCTGACGCGACGAGCGCGCTCCATTGCCGCTCGGGGAGGCCCAAAGAACGCGCCATCTCACCGGCCCGCTGCAAGAGCTCGCCGGCGCGGGCGAGCGCGTCTTTGCCTTTCTCTTCCGCCACGAGCAGCGCATCGAGCTCGAGCCAGAAGACCTCCTCGGAGCCGCGTGGCGCGGCCAAGTGGACTCGTGCATCGCGCAGTCCGGCACGAGCCTGTTCGACGTGTCCTGCGCGGTAGTGCGCGAACGCGAGGTTGCCAAGGGCGATGGCCACGAGGTGGGGGTCGGCGCATTTTCCGGCATCGCCCTCTCTGCGCGCGCGTTCGAAGCTTGAGCGCGCCGTCTCGAGCAAGCGGCTCGCAGCGAGCGTCGCGCCGCTCGCGCCGAGCTGGGCCTCGGCCTCGCGGAGCGCGCCGTAGCCGAGGTTCGTGGCGATCTCGACCCTCTCGCAGGGAGGTGCGCCGGAAGCCTCGGCCTCGAGGAGGAGCGACGTCAGGGCGGCGTCGGCTTCGCGGAACCGCCCCAACATTTGAAGCTCGAGGGCGTGGGCGCTCGTCGCATTGCGAGTCAGCCGCGGAAGTTGGAACCGTTTGGCGAGCTCCCGCGCCTCGGCGAAGTGAACGATGGCGGAGCGTCGATCGCCGAGCTCGGCCTCGAGGACACCGCGGTAGTACGGCAAGCGAGCGCGTCCCTCGGGCACCAGCGCGGCGGCCTTCGCCAGCTCGTTCAGCCGCTGCCGTGCTTCGCTGTAGCCACGGCTCCGTTGGACGAGCGCAAAACAAAGCGCGAGTCCGTCGTCGACCTCGTCACTCGTGCGGCCGAGCGCGCGATGTTCGGCGACGCTCGTGCGCAGTCCCGAGAGCGCCTCTTCGACGCGGCCCTGGCCGAGGGCAATCCGCGCGTATTGCCCCCGCGCCAAGGCGCGCTCCGCCGCGTCGCCGTGCGCCATGAGGTCTCGCAAGAGCTCGCTGGCGCGGGTCGTGTCGCCTTGTTCACGCAGCGTCAGCGCTTGGTCGAGCTTCGCGCGCGTGGGCCACGTCAATCGAAACGTAGCGGTCGCCGCGGTCGGCGGCTCATCGCTCGTGAGGCGAAGCTCGAGCTTCCCACGGGAGCGTCGACCTCGATGAGTTGCTCGCCCGCCGCGTCGGCGAGGCGCGTCACCGCCACGGGCGCTCCGTCCGAGAAGACGGTGACCTTCCGCGCCTTGACGAGGGCGCGCAGCTTTCCGGCCCGTCGTTCGCAGAGGCGGACGCCGCCTTGATGCACGGTGACGCACCCGAGCGCTTCGACTTCGAGCGGGGCCGGCGACGGCGGCAGGGGCTTCTTGCAGCCGCCGGCGCCGACGACGGCTGCTAGGAGGGCGGCGCGGGCGGCGAGGATTCGCATCGGTAAGGCGCGCCGCTCAGACGACGAGGGGAACGCTCGCGTGCTCCTCGCCGGCCTTGCCCCCTCGCTCGGCGGCCCGCAAGAGGCGCCAGATGTGCTTGCCCAGGACGTCGATCTCGGTCGATGCGAACTGTTCACCACCGAAGGCGCGGATGGTGTCCGTCTGGCTCTTGAGGATGACGGCGTCCTGTTGGAACACGCGAAGGGCGAGGGGCTTCACGAACGGTTTCACGATGAAGTGGGGCAGACGCGCGCGGAAGCTGACGACGGCGAAGACCCGCGTCCGGAAGTCATCGACGGGCGTCATGACCGAATCGACGAGGATGTGGTTCTCGGTGCCGATGCGGTATTCGACCTGGGCCACCGACGGCAAGATGAAGCGGTCGTAGTGCGTGACGATGCCCCCCGAGGGCGAGAGGATTTTTCCGATGAGGCCCGGGGGCCGCGGCTCGCCGACGTATTCGGCCTCCACCCGGTCTTTCGTGCGGTGCACCTTTGCGGTGATGGTGATGCCGCGGCTCTCGGAGCGAAAGAGCCCGCGATGCAGGAAGGCGGTGTGCGGGACGTCGAGCGCATTTTCGAGCGTCGAGTAGAGCGTGCCATCGGCCTCGACGACTTGAACGACGGTCGTGTAGTCCTTCGCACCGAGAAACGCGAACCGGTGAGGGCGGCTCGCCGGCAACGTCGCGTCGTCGGTCGGCGTCGAGTACAGCCAGATGAAGCCGTCTTCCTCGATGACGGGAAAGGCCGAGGCTTGCCTTGCCTTCTGCTCCTTCGCGTCGCCGTCGTTTGCCAGCGACGGTACGTGCGTGCAGCCGCCGGCGCGATTGAAGCGCCAGCCGTGGTACGGGCAACGCAACGTCCCGTCGTCGGCGACGTGGCCCATGGAGAGCGGAACGTTGCGATGTGGACACCGGTCGAGCAAGGCCCCGACCTTGCCGTCGCCGTCGCGAAAGAGAACGATGGGCGTGGCAAAGAGCGTGACCTTGCGCGGCTTGGTTCCGAGCTCGCGCGACAGGCAGACGATGAACCATTGGTTCGGGAGGCGCGCGACGGACGCGTGCCCCTTGACGTTCGCGCCACGGAGCAGGCGAGCCGTCGGAACCAGTTCTTGCCGTTCGTCGACCTCGTCGTTCACGCCTTCTGGTCTACCGCGAACGGGGCCGAAGCGCGAGCCGGCGTCAGGCGTTGACCAGCGGGCGGAGGTATTCGAACTTTGGCTGCGCCAGGTCGTCGTGCGTCAGCGACCAGGTGTCGTCGCCGGGGATCAGGTAGATGACGTCCGACTCGACGCTCGCGAAGCTCACGAACTTCATCCCCTGGAGGACGCGGTGGAACGAGGACTTGTGCCAAAGCTCGGGATCGGGAATCGCGCAAGCTCGGCGCATCGCCAGGTCGGCTGGCGAACCGTTGACGAGCAAGATGGCCAGGGTGAAGGTCAGGTAGCGCGGTTCGGGTCGGTACGGATCGAGGGCGCCGCTGGGGCCCGCGCGCACGCCCTCTTCGGTCGTCATTCCGTCGCACCACATCTTGAAGTCCGCTTTGGCCTTCTCGTGGTCATCGAAGTAGTCCCAGCAGCCGCGTTCCGCGAGGTTCAAGTGCTGGCACAAGGTGTCGGCGATCTGGCGGTACAGGTTGTGCCGATCTTGGTGCCCGGCCCGCTCCGGATGCGAGACGACGAGCTGATGCAGTGCCGCGCGCAGCGGTGAGCCCGGGAGGTTCCGAAAGCACAACTCAAGGGCGAAGACGGAGCGACCCATCAGCCGAACGCCGACCCGCCGCTGCGGTTCCAAGAGCCGCTCCGACTCAGTCTGCTGCCGAGGATGACGCCCGTGGCGACACCCACCACGACCGGCGTCAGGCCGAAGCCGCTGGGGCGCGGGCGAGCGCCCGGGGATGTCGTCGCCGTCGTGCCGCTCGAGAAGGCCGTGCGGCGCGGCGTTGGTGTGAAGGTCTTGCCGGTGTTCGTGAACGTGGGGGCGCGGGAGCCAGGTCGCGGCGACCGACCGAGGCCGTAGTCGGTCCAGAACCAGGTATGCGTCGCGTCGCTGCCGCCGTACGCGTAGGTCATGCCGTCGTCGAAGGGCTGGTTCGCGGCAAAATCGCGCGGCGGCACGGCGGGGTTCGGCAAGAAGGTCGTGAGCGCGAGAATGCGCACGGGAATCGATGCCTGTTGGTAGGCGACGAAATCCTCGTTGAGGTCGTCGAGCTCCGCGTCGCCGTCCTTCGGGACCACGTAGATGACGGACTTGTACCCCATGGCCTTCAGCTTGGTCGCGTCGGGGACTTTGGCGACGTAGCGATTGTCGAACTGGGTCGCCTCGTCGGTGTACGTCGCGAGGCGCTGCCGATCGAGTACGAACATGGCGGACGGCTTCGAAGGCCGAGCGAGGCGTCCGGCGGCAGCCGACGTCAACGTCTTGCCGTAAGTGAGTGCGGCTGCGAGCGTCTGATGGGAGGCCACGACGCCGCGCGGGTGCGGCCAGTTGTCGAAGAGGAAGATGGGCTCAAAGGCCGTCGCCGCGCCGGCAGCGAAGGCCACCGCGTCCACGCCTGGCAGGTCGACGATGATCGCCGTCTCGGCGCCGACGGAATCGAAGAGCGAGCTCAGCGCCTTGCCTTGCTGATAGGACGTGCGCATCGAGGGCGATGCGATAGGGCGCACGACGTCGGTGAGCGGCTTGGGCGCGACGGCATCGCCGACGGGCAGACTCTTCGGCAGCGCCGCCGGGGCCTGAAAGAGCGTCGGCACGTAGTAGGGCTGGTGCCGCGGCTGCAAGGGTCGCAGGTGCTCCGGGAGGTTCGTGAGGAGCGTAAGATCGGGCGTCAGGAGCGGGCCTGTGCTCGCGGCGGTGGTCTCGTCAGCGGCGCCGAAGCTCCAGCCGTACTCGCGCTGCATCTCGAGGGAGCCCTTCGTGAGGGTCTTCACCTCTTCCGATGGAGAAGGCCCGCTCGCCAAGAGAAAGATGGCGCCCGCGCCGACGATGCCGGCGCCGCCTAGCGCCATGGCGAGCGCCACGCGCCTTCCGACGGGAGCTTGCACGCTGGCCTGCCACCACAGGGCGCCTACGATGCCGGGTTTCGCGACAAAGGCGTCACGGACGAAGGGGGCGGGAAGTGTCATGGGCGGGCGATGCGCTCCAGAAACGACGGTTCGAAGATGCCGTCGACTCGGATGGAGTACCGGAAGAACGGATCGGCGTCGACGCCGTGATAGTCGCTGTCGTTGAACCAGTAGGCTCGCCGATCGATGTACGTCTTACGGTTCAGCTCCGGCTCGAGGAGGTAAAGCCGCTTGTTCTTGGCGGGGCAGAGGACGATGAAGTGGTCGACCTCGGGTTTTTCGCTGGGATCACCGTCCCGGTGGACTGTGCCGTGGTCGCTTCCTTCGAGGCCCATGATGTTGCAGCGTCCGATTTCGCGGAACGGTAGGGTCTGCACATAGGCGACGGTTTTCGGGAGAAAGGCCTTCGCTCGAGCCGTAAAGGCCTTTCCGGCCGCGCTGCTCTTATCGCTCCAGGAGCGGTTGGGCATGAGCTCGACGTAGGCTTTCCAGGGAAAATACACGCCGAAGCGAACCTTGAGCCACAGCATTTGCCTTCGCGACAGGAGGACATCACGCTCTTCCCCGAAGGTTTGGTGGCTCTCCCGCGAAGCGTCGATGGCGGCGGGGTCGTCGGCCAGCTCGCGGAAGGTCGCAAAGGCGTCCGCCAAGAGACCTTCGATGATCTCTCCGTAGTCGACGAGGGCCTCGCTCTCGTAGCCCTGCGGCATGATGCCCATCGAGCGATGGCTGCCGCCGGTGTAGTCGACGGGCAGTTGGGCCAACGCCAAGCAGACCTCCTCGTGGATCGCGTCGAGCGGCGCGAGATCGACGAACGGCTCGAGGTCGATGTAGGCGCGTCCCAAGACGCCGTGGAGCTCCGTCCTCTCCGGGGACGCGGACACAGACGGGGGGCTCACCAGAACCAGCCTAGACCGAGCAGCGGGCGGGGTTGAGCGAGAAACGTCATCGTCACATTCGCTCCCTGCCACGCGATTGTCGCTGGTCGCCAAAGCCTCGTTCTGGTGTAGCGTCGCTCCCCATGGACCTGCCGCCGCTCTACGCCGCCGGCCTCGTGCTCGTGGTCACGCTCGCCAACGTGCTCGCGCTTCGCGTCTTGGCAGCCGTCACGGGAGCGAAATCCGTGGGGGAGGGCGCCAACGGCGCCTCCCGGCTCCTCTACATGGGTCAGGTCTTCGCGGCGCTGCTCGTGGCCTCGTCGGCCGTCAAGAACGCGGCCGAAGGGGCGACCTTCTCTCGCGATCTCGCGTGGTCGCTGGCGCTAGGGGTGCTTGGCACGGTGCTCGTGGTGGTCGTCGGGCGGCTGGGCCTTGGGCTCTTGCTGGCGGCCAAGTTGCCCAAGGAGATTGAGCGCGGCAATAGCGCTGCCGGCCTCGCGGCGGGCGCCCACTTTGCTGCCACCGGCATCATCACGTCGCGCGCCATCGCCGGCTCGGACCTCCGGGGCTTGGCCCTTTCGTTCGCGTTTTTCGCCCTCGCGCAGGTGACGCTGCACGTCTTCGTGACCCTGTTTCGCATCGTCACCAGCTACGACGACGCGGAGCAAATCCAGGGAGAGAACATGGCGGCGGCCATCAGCTATGGGGGCGTCGCCTTGGCCATCGCCATCATCGTCGCTCGCGCCCTTGAGGGAAACTTCACCGGCTGGACGTCGTCGTTGCGCGGCTACGCCGGCGTGCTCGTCACGCTCGTGGCGCTCTATCCGGTGCGGCAAGTCTTCGTGCAGATGGTGCTGCTCGGCGGGGGCTTCTCCTTGCACGGTGGCTTCATCGATCGAGCGGTAGCCGGCGAGCGCAGCGAAGGCATCGCCGCCATTGAGGCCGTTTCCTACCTCGCCACGGCCTTCGCGGTGGCTCGGCTCGCGTGAACCGTCGTGGACGTTGAAGCGTACGACCGGTTCGCGAAGCGCGTACTCGCGTCGGACATCATTCTCGATCCGTGGCTCTTCGGCGCGCCGCGCTTCCGCTCTGAGCCCATCGTGCTTTCAGCCGAGACGGCCGCGCTCCTGGCGAAGGTCGCCGAAGACGTCGTCGAGACGTTTCATGAGGCGTGTCTCCTCGTCGACGAGAGCGACGGTGTCCTGGACACGTTCTTTGGCATGTCACCCGCGCAGAAGACCATGTGGCTCTCGTCAAAGCCCTTCTGGCACGGACTCGCGCGCGTCGACGTGTTCATGACGAGCGACGGCCCGGTCATCGCCGAGCTGAACTGCGACACGCCAACCGGCGAAGCGGAAGCCATCGTCTTGGGCGGCCTCGCCAAGGAGGACCGACCGGCCCTCATCGATCCCAACGAGGGCCTCCGCTCCCGCTTCCTCGCCATGCTCGACTTTGCCGTCGCCGCGTCGCTTGGGGCCTCTGGCGGCGCGCACCCGAAGACCGTCGGCCTCGTCTACCCGACCGAGTTCACAGAAGACCTCTCGCTGGTGAGGCTCTACCGAGGCTGGCTCGAAGCCGCGGGCTGGGGCGTAGTGCTCGGGTCTCCCTACAACCTCACCGATGGCGACGACGGTCGCGTGCATCTCATGGGGACGCCCATCAGCGTGATGTTGCGGCACTACAAGACCGATTGGTGGGGGGAGCGCGCTTCCCCGTGGACCGACGAGGACATCCCCGACGCCGCTGCGCTCGAGGCGCCGCTCCGAACCGTGCTGCGCGCCGAGCTGGAGGGGCGGCTCGCGGTCTTGAACCCGTTTGGCTCCGTGCTTCCGCAGAACAAGCGAATGATGGCGTTTCTCTGGGAGCACATCCATCGGCTGTCCCCAAAGGCGGCGCGCGTGGTGGAGGCGCATGTGCCTGTGACGCGTCGCCTCGAGAACGTCCACGAAGAGCAGCTCTTCGCCCAGAAAGACGAGTCGGTCATCAAGAGCGACTACGGCGCCGAGGGCGACGAGGTCGTGATCGGGCGGCTCGTGACGACGGAGCAGTGGGAGAAGACCATCGTGTTCGCGCGGCCCGGGCGGTGGGTGGCGCAGCGGTACTTCGACGCCGAGCGGACCGGGGCAGGGGAGACCACGAACCTCGGCGTCTACGTCGTGGCCGGCCAAGCGGCGGGCCTCTACGCGCGGACATCGCCCGCGGGCACGGCCACCGACGCGGCGGCGCTGAGCGTTCCGGTCCTCGTCGCGCCGGCGCCTTCGCCGTCGCCATGAACGAGCGGCCGCACCTCGGGCCGCTCGCGCGCGGCGCCGTCCTCGCATTGGCGCTCGCGCCGCGCCTCTGGGCGGCCTTCGCCGACCAAGGACTCTTCTGGCCCGACGAGTTCTTCCAGAGCCTTGAGCAGGCGCACCGCTTCGCCTTTGGCTACGGCATCGTGCCGTGGGAGTTCGCTGAGGGCGCGCGCTCCTGGCTCTTCCCCGGCCTGATCGGCCTCCTCTGGAAGTTCCTTTCGGCCCTTGGTGTGAAGAGCGCGGTGACGCTCGTCGTGGCGGCAAAGCTCGCGATGGTGGCCGCGTCGGTGGTTACGGCGGAGCTCGCGATGCGCCTCGCGCTCCGAATGGCCGGACCGCGGGCGGCGATCCTCGCGGGCACCTGGGTGGCGCTATTTCCAGCGACGGTGCTCTTCGGGAGCAAGTGCATGACCGAGACCGTAAGCGCGCCGCTCCTCCTGGCCGGCGCGCTCCTCTCCCACCGTTCGGCGAGTGATCGCGATGCGGTGTCGTGGCGACGCCTCGCGACGGCAGGCGCGCTCGCCGGCGTCGCCGTGTTCTTTCGCTACCAAAACGGTCTCGTGGTCGTCGGCCTCGCTGGCGTGCTCTTCGCCGAACGACGCTTCCGCGACGCCGGGGCCTTTGCCGCGGGAGCGGCCATCGCCGGCCTCGCAGGCGGGATGCTCGACTACGTCACCTGGGGCCGTCCCTTTTACTCTTTTGTGCAGTACGCACGCTTTCACGCGGAGACCGGCGGCGCGTCGTGGGGCGCGCTTCCGTTTGGCTACTACTGGCAGACGACCTGGCGCTCCGGCGGAGTCGTCATGCTTGTGGTGCTCGCGGGGCTCACCCTGGCTTGGCGCTCGTGGGGGCGCTACGTCGCGCTCGTGGGCGTCTACTTTCTCGTTCATTCGGCGGTGCCGCACAAGGAGTACCGCTACCTGTTGCCGCCGGTTCCGCTCGCCTTGACGGTGGCCGCCGCTGGCCTGTCGATGGCGCTGCCCGTGTGCGCGGCGTGGGTCACGGGCCGGTGGCCATCGCTCGCGCGCCGGCCCGTGGCAGCGGCGCTCGCGGTCGCACTTGTTGTGCTGTCGGTGGCGGGCTTTGGAGAGCGAGCGGCCTTCATGACCTTCGGTGATCTCGGCCACGAAGACGGCCTCGCGGCGGGACTCGCCTTCGACAACGACAGTCCGTGGCACGCGGCCGAGGGCATCAATCGCTTGCTATGGGCCGCCGGCGCGGCGGACGACACCTGCGGCGTGGTGCTCAAGGACATCCCTTGGTCGTCGACCGGTGGCTTTGCGTATTTGCATCGCGATGTGCCGCTGCTCTTCGCGTTTTCGCCCCGGAACTTGCGGTCTGCCAACGTCCTCATTGCCCGGCGCGAGTTTCAGCAGCCCAAGGACTACCGCGAGGGGCCCGAGAGTCGGGGCTTCATGCTCTTCCGGCGTGACGGTCCTTGCGAGCCGCCTCCACATGAGTACACGCGCATCGTGCCGCCGTAGCGGCGGCCTCGCGATACCGGCTGCGTCGCCGGTGACGCGCCGCACGCCGCGCGGCGCGCCCGAACGGAACGCGTCCGACGCAGCTGCCGTCTCGCAACCTCCCGAGATCGTTGTGGCGCACCTTGGCCTAGCCTTCGCAACAGTGCCGGAGCCCCACGGAGGTTCCATGCTCATCCGCACGACAAAATTCACCGCTGCCCTGACGTTGCTCACGGCATGTTCTGGCTCCGGTCCGCTTGATGTCGACGGCGCCTCGGGGCCGCAGACCGCCGGTCCGACCTTCCTGCGGGCCCCGGAAGAGGTTCCTTCGACAAAGCTCGTCTCGGGCACCTGTCCTTACGCGCCGGCGAACGCCGTGTTCCAGCGCGCCATTTGCGTCTGCAACGATCTCTCGCTGTCCGGCTCGCTTGAAACGAAAGCGACGCTCGGCGGCGCTGCCGACGTCGGCGTCAACGGTGCCTTCAGCGCCTCATCCACGGCGCGCATCGGCGGGGCGCTGATCGCTCATGATGGCGTCCAGATCAGCGGCGATGTGGAGGTGAAGACGGATCTCGCCACGGCGAAAAACGTCGTCGACTCGGGGTCACTTCGCGTGACCCGCGATCTCGTGGGCGGCGGCAACGTGTGGAGCTCGGGCGACCTGCACGTCGGTGGCGCCCTGAAGCTCGGCGGCGAGCTCGTGACGTCGGGCGCCAGCAGCGTGGGCGCGCGCGCCGCCTACCCAGCGCCCGTCATGGAGCCTTGCGGCTGCGAGGGCAAGACGCTCTTCGACGTGAAGGCGCGGGTCGCCGCTGCCAAGGCACAAAACGACAACGGCAAGGTCACAGGGGTCGGTGACGACGTCGTCACGAGCGGGCAAGGCCAGCTGACCCTGCCGACGGGCAACTACTACGTGAAGAGCCTCTCCACCTCGGGCTCGCACAAGCTCAAGATCGACGGGGCCGTGGCCCTCCACGTCGACGGCGACTTCGTCGTCTCCGGGGCCGAGGCGATCGAGATCGCCAAGGGTGCGTCGCTCGATCTCTTCGTGGCAGGCAACCTGGCCAGCTCTGGCGATCTCGCCCTCGGCGAGGGCGCCGAGGCCGGCGCCTTCCGCGTCTACGTGGGCGGAACCGAGGTGGCTCACTCGGGCAGTCAGCGGCTCCACGGGTTGCTCTACGCGCCCCACGCGCGGGTCGGGTTCTCCGGCGGCGTCGACGTTGTCGGAGCCGTCTTCGCGAAGGAGTTGGCCGTGTCGGGCTCGCTCGTCGTCGACTACCGAGGCGCGACGCCGCCGGCGGCGAACGTGTGCACGCCCGAGCCGACGCCGGCGGGAGCGTCTGGCAGTCCCGCCCTCAAGTGATTGCGCGAGCGCGTGCGAGGGTCGCTCTAGCGGCGCCCGAAGGCGCGCTCCATCCGCTCCACGAACCCCGCCGCGAAGGTGCCGTCGACGCGAAGCGAATATTGAAACACCGGCGCGGCTTCGACGCCGTGGTAGTCCATGTCGTTGAACCAATAGGCGCGCGCGTCGACGCGCGTCTTCGCCTCGCCCGTGGCGTCCACTAGGTAGAAGCGCTTGTCGCCACGCGGATCGATGGAGATCGATTGGGCGACGCTGAGCGCTCGGCC
The DNA here is from genome assembly GCA_016703425.1 of Myxococcales bacterium. Lineage (NCBI taxonomy): Bacteria > Pseudomonadati > Myxococcota > Myxococcia > Myxococcales > Myxococcales bacterium. Next base: position 828,946 of record JADJCA010000001.1, on the reverse strand, counting down.
CGGCTCTGAGTCGCGATGGGCGGGGGCGTGATCGTTGGCGGCGACGCCGAAGATCACAGCCCGCCCGATCTCGCGAAAGGGGAGGGCCTCGAGCAAGGCCAGGGTCTTCGGGAAGAGCCGTCGCGCCTCCTCGCCGAAAGCCTTGCCATGGCCCGAGTGCTTGTCGTCCCAGCGATCGTTCTCGAGCAGGTGGTAGCAGTGCTTCCAGGGAAAATAGACGCCGTGCGCCATCTCGAGATGGCGCATCTGGGCGAGCGTCAACGGGTTGTCGGTCTCGTCGCCGAAGCGGTAGTCGCGTCGTCGCGCCAGCTCGAAGCGCTCGGGGCTCTCGCCGAGTGACACGAAGTCGACGAACGCGTCATCGCTCATGGCCTCGATGACATGACCGTAGTCGCGGTAGCCGTCGTGCTCGGCCCAGGGGGCCACGACGCCCATCCACTTGAGGCTTCCTCCGGTGTAGCTCGTCGTCGCGAGAGGTAGCGCGAGTCCGACTTCGCGATCGACCTCCCGGAGGACCTGGTCCTCGAGGCCGAGGAGCGACTCGAGATCGAGATACGGGCGCCCAAAGATGCCGTGGAGCTGGCTCACGGTGCTTCCTCCGCCACGGCGCTCGCGTAGGCTTCGGCGACGCAAAGCTGAAATGCGTGGACGCCGTCCTCGACGGACGCGTAACACGCCGGACTCGCATCGGGACAGCCTTCGAAGGCTCGCTGCTGCGACTCACAAATGGCGCCGTCCTCAGCGTTCACGCGGCGCCAGAAGTCGACGAGGTCGACGATCGCCTCAGGCGAGCGGACCTCGGGATGCGCGAAAATGTCGAAGTGGACCTCCGTCTGGCCCGGCGCCTTGGGAACGAGCCGGTAGGTCAGAAGGTAGTCGGGCTGCAGGCTCGTCAGGAGGAGCGGAAACAACATCGCGTCGTGCACCGTGCGCCGGAGCGCTGGCGCGACGAGGTACGGGCGCCCCAGCCGCTTCCCCGATGCCGACACCGTCTCCGCCTCGTCGACGAGCTCCATCGTGCCTCCGAGCCACGGCCCGCTCTTGAGCACCGAGCGCGCGTCGTCGTTGGGCGTCCATCGCTCGAGCGAGCCGTGCACGCGCGTGAAGTGATGCGACTCCTGGAAGTTCTCCGCGAGGAGCTTCCAGTTGGCCGCCACGCTCCACGAGGCCTCGTGGACGCGCACGAGGTGGCGCAGCTCGGTCTCGCGGAGCCACGAAGGCGCCGAGTCGACGGGCGCGACGTCGCGCGCCTGCGCCGCGCCCTCACGAAGGCGCCCGAAGAGGAGGTCGCCGAGCGTCGCCAGCGCCACGGGGATTAGTCCACGCGTCCCTGCGTCGAAGCCCGCGGGCGCGTAGGGGGCGGCGCGCAGCCTGCCGTCCTTCGCATAACACCAGCCGTGGTACGGACACTCAAAGGACGCGACTCGACCTCGCGGAGCGGTGACGAGCTCTGCGGCGCGATGACGGCACGTGTTCTGAAACGCGCGCACGACGAGGTCGTCGCCGCGCGCGACGAGGACGTTCCACGGCGACGGCGGGCGCATGAAGTCGCCGGGGCGGGGTACATCGGCGGCGCGGCCCATCGGGAGCCAGCCCTCGCGGAGCAGCGAGCGTTGCTCGAGCCGGAAGACCTCTGGGTCGGTGTAAACGGCAGCGGGAAGCGGCTTCGCCTCCGCGAAGGCTGCTCGCGTGCGGGCGAGATCGTCTCCGGTGAACGGCTGCCGTTGGCGAGCGAAGAGTGGACCGAGCACGGGGAGACGAGGGTACGCCGGAAGCGACCGATCTCGCTGGTCGACGCGGTTCGCGCGGAAAGGACTTGGCGAGCGGACCGGTCCTCGAGTAATTTCGCGCGCGTTGCCCAGATAGCTCAGTTGGTAGAGCAGGGGATTGAAAATCCCCGTGTCGGCAGTTCGATTCTGTCTCTGGGCACTAGGATCGCGGGAATTTCCAGGGAATCAGAAGATTCCTCAAGTGCCAGGGGTGCCTCAAAGTGCCCCGAATTGCCTCCCGAACAGTTCAACAACAGTTCAGAAGCGACCCCGGAGCTTTGCTGCGAATCGTCGGGCGATTCGCGATCGGGCACCACGTCAGGCGTGCCCTCCAGCAGTTCAGCGCGAGCGCCAAGCAGGCGGCCAAGTTCCTCCGTCGTCGGCGCACCGTAGACTCGGTAGACCATTCGCGTGTCTACGTGGCCCATCGCCCTGGCGATGTGACAGTGAGGGACCTCCTCGTTGTCGAGCCATGTCGCGAAAGTGCGGCGCAGGTCATTCGGGCTCACGGGATCGATGCCGAGCGCTTCACATGCATTGGCGAGATCTCGCCGCACGTTAGGCCACGCACGAAAGAGCAACGTCCCCCCATCGGCGTGATCGAGGGACCAACGAAGGATGTGCTCTAGGAGCGGGATGCCCCTCGGAACGGACCTAGCCGCGCCCGGCGTCTTCGTGCCGCGGATATCGACCTGTCGCGCCTTCACGTCTTCTCGCCGCACCCTGCACGCCTCACCCCAGCGGCATGCCGTGGCCACGATGAACCCGATCATGGCCGCCTTGCCCTCTTCGTGGAACCACGGTCGGCCTTCCAACTTGCGCGAACAGAAGTAGTTCACGAGCCCGAAGAGTTCCCAGGGCGTTAGCGCTCGCCTTCGCGGGGGTGTAGCCCGTCGGGATGTCGGGGCGCACCTTGTCAATGTCGCCGGTCCAGAGGTCCAGCTTCCGCGCGTACCGAAGCATGGCCAGGGCCGCGCCGACCTCCTTCGCGATCGTGGCGTTGGCGGCACCCTCCTCGCGGCGCGTGTCGGTGTAGCTCTCCAGCGTCGAGGCGTTGACGTCGCGAAGCATCTCCGGGAACAGTCGGAGAACGTGTCCTAGCTTTACGCGGTAGAAGGCGATCGTCTCGTCGCGCCGCTGCCTTCGGACGCGTCCGGCAAGGAAGCTTTCAATGGCTCCTTTGGTCGTGGCCTTGTTCGCGGTTGAGTGACTCGGATCGAGAGACTCTCGCTCCCTTCGCGCGGCCCACAGCTCGGCGTCTGCCTTCTTGATGCACTTCGTGGAGACCCTCTTGGTGCCGCCGTGGGGCTGCTTGATCCACGCGTAGTAGATTCCGGTCTCGGGTCGTTTCCAAAGTTGCATGTCTACTCTTTCTGTTCGCTGATCCAGGCCTCTAGGTTCGCGCGCTCAAGACGGAGGCCATGAAGGTTCACGGCCCCTGCCTCGTGCATGATTCGGAACGCCGTGCGACGAGAAACACCTAACTCTTCAGCGATGTCCCTCCACGACAGGAAGCGTCGCAGCTAGGCGCTCACCACGCGGGCTCCACGCTCGCGAACTTGCTCGCACTCTTCTTCATCCCGTTCTCCGTTGTTGTTGTCGTTGCCGTCTACTTCATCAGGAGCTTTGTAATCGCGGCATGCAGTAGCGCGCGTTCCGGATCCATCGTGCTCGCAGGGCTGCCGCTAGCGCCGATGCGTTCAGCGCGGATCCACTGCCGGATCACGGTGCTGACATTGAGGCCTTTCGCTTCAGCGATCTCTTCTAGCCACTGCTTCTCTTCTGGCGAGATCAGGATCTTGAGCTGCAACGTCCTCTCGGGAGGGGTCTTCTTCTTCGGCCTACCCGTTCGAGCCATGACGCTACTATGTACTCTAAAAGTAGTGGCTGTCCAGGTCCAGATGTTGTTCAGAGTTCTGAACGCGGCATCCCTTTGAAAATTGGAAAAATTTTTCGGTGACTCACTTCGATCCGTTGCGCCGGAAGCGGCCGGGGGTGCCGCCCCCTTCGGCCATGTAGGTGGGATCGCGCGCGTCGGAGACGCTAGAAGTACGTGAATATGGCTCGATCGCGTCGTTGTCTCGGAGGTGGTTCATGCGCTCATGACACGCGGATACACAGTCCGTTGTCACGCTCGCTTTCCGTGAGGCATTCCAACGACGTACGAGCGCGCGCCGATCTCGTGGACGATTGGTGAACTATCGACACCAGGAACCCTTGCGCGATAGGGATCTAATAGGTACATAAGAAGTCATGAGCGCGCTACCCTCGTTCCGAGTCGTTCTCACCCACGGCGATGCCACCTTCACCAAGATTGTGAGCGCCCCCACGGCCCACGATGCCGCCAGAGAGGCGCAGGCGAAGTGCCCCTTCGTTGCCACCCTCGCGACGGTTTGGACGCTGGAGAACGGCGTGGAGGCCCGCGTGGATTACATCCCCGGCTTCGACCTAGCCGCGCCTCTCGCGGTAGCGCCCAAGGCGAGCGCAAAGCCACGGAAACGAGCGAAGCCCGCCCACGACCCCATGCCTGCCGCCCTCTGGCGCGCTTGCGACTGGCTTCTTGGTGCTTGAACCGACCGAACCGAGATCGAAGGAGGAACCACCATGTTCAACGACGACGACGACCGACTCATGTCCTGGACCCACGAGGTCTACGCGACCGATGCGCTTGCGAGCCACCCCAGGGCGGAGGCTCTCTTGGTGACAAGCGACGATGACGGTGGGGTTCACGTCACAGCGGCAACGAAGAGCGAGATCACCAAGTTGGCCAGGGGGGCGGGGTGCTCGGATAGTGAGATCGCAAGCATCGCAGCACCCCCCGAGGACGATCTCCGGCCCGTGCTGTTCGTCCACGAAGGGGAGCCGTGCGTTGGGTTCGCCGCGAGGACGAACGTGACGGACATCCGAGAGGCTCAAGAGGCGCGCTCGCGGGCCGGCAGCATCGCCATTGCAGAACAGGACCCCGAAGGCATCGTGGACGCCATGGGCCTTCTCTTGACGCTCTTGGACGCGACCTTGGATGACGTCGGGGAAGGACTGGCCACGGGTAACCTCGCCTTCATCGGGCACGCCCTCACCCACGCGCGCGCTGCCCGAACGGCTCTCATCCACGGGCCCTGAGATCACGCGGGAGATGGGTGCATGCGCCTCCGGGGCTTCGGTTCCGGGGGCGTGTTCCTTTTCTTGGGCGGCTCGAAGGTCCCCAAGGATGGGGCGTGTGGCAGTCGGGCGATCTCCTGTCAACGCTTGACATATCAACGGGTTACGTTGCGTTATCCGAGCTGAGTGCTAGCACTTCTGCATGAACCAAGAAGATGTGGCACTCGCTAGAGGGTGCCGCGGCCCGGGCGTGGAGGAACGCTGCTGCAGATGGCATCATCGCCATCGTTCAGGACGTGCTCGGGGACGATCCTAGGAGCTCTTCGCTTTGCGCCAAGCTGCGCGCGCTGAGCGGAGCAGAGCGCGCGGACCTTCTCGCAGGCATCTGAACGCCTAACCAGAACACGGGACCACGCCCACGGCGACGCCGATCGTTCATGTGTCCGGAAGCGCCGGGGCCTTGTTCAAAGATCTGAACGGGGAGGTTTCGAAGACCCCTCGCCGCGCCGCCCGTAACCAAGTTGCGTTCGCCCCAGCCGAAGTGAACGAGCCAAGCACCTACGGAGAGGACGAACGCGCAACACCGGAAGCGCCGAGAGCCCACCCCCGATCCCCGGTGGCAGGCCTCAAGTTCCCGAGGTTCTAGACGGCTACGGTGAAAATTGCGGATCGCGCCACGTTCCCGCGTTTTTCTCGAGGTTTCTTGCCCGCTCCGCATCCGAGGTCTTCGAAGTGGAAGGGGACCCGCACACCGGGCCCGTTTCCCTGGAACACGTGGAACACGTGGGACACGTGTTTCCCAACGGGGTGCCCGTCGACCCCTACAGGGCCAGGGCTGCGCCGCTCCTCTCAGACGATCATTGAATACGGAATAGATGTGTCCCATGTGTCCCACTGGTTGGAAGACCCCGGAAGTCCTGTGAAACTCGCGGGACACGTCTACGCGTCCCTCACGCGTCCTCTCGTGTTCCGGGGACATGCGCCTTCGCGACCCTAGTCCAACCGCGCCTCTTGGGCCCCCCCGGCTCTTCCCTGAAGGTCTTGGTTTCCCATCCACAGGCGCGCATCACACTCGCTAGGCGGTCCCGGCTCTTCTTGTCGAACGCGCGAATCGCATCGGCCCGCATCCCTTCCCCGAAGGCGGGGCCCAAACCGTGAAGCGCTCCGAGCCAGACTTCCTCCAAGTTGCCAACCTTCTGCTTCCCCGCGAGGAAGCCTTCTACTTGTTCGTGCCAGGGGTCGCGCTGCTTGAAGCCTTCCTGCGAGTCATCGAGTTGCGTGCGCTCATCCGAAGTCAGGTGGTGACTCGCGGCAGGTTCGGTCGTCGCTAGGTGAAGCGCGGCGGACCAGATGAGATCGCGATTCATCTCGACCCAAGGCACGTCAATCCCCGAGGTCTCAATGGTCCAATAGCGCCTGGCCCCCGTCACGTCCCTAAGCATCTCCTTGGTGTTCGTCGTGGCGATGAAGACGCATTGCCGCGGATAGCGCGAAGTTCCTCGATCGTAGGGCCGGCGGTACGAGTCCTCCTGCCGGCTCAAGAAGTCCTTCGCAACCTCCTCGCTTTTCCGAATGAGCGCTTGGAGTTCTGCGATCTCAACCAGCCACCTACCCCGGAGAGCTTCGCAAGCGTCTTTGTTCTCGAGGTCGGGAAGCGACTCCTGCACCCAGCGCCCCTGAGGCGAGAGCGCGTAGAGCAAGGAACTCTTGCCGGTCCCCTGTGGGCCGAAGAGCACGAGGACGCCATCGTGCTTGACGCCCGGATTGAGGATTCGACGAACGGCGGCCACTAAAAACTTTCGGATGAGCAGACAGTCAAGCGGGGTCTTGGCGCCGATGCCCTTCACCGCGAAGTCCTCCAGCGTCGCGGCGGGATCCTCGCAAGGGGGAAGGCCTTCCAGGTATTCGCGGACGGGGTGACGTGCGTTGTCGCGTGCAACACGTGTAAGCGCATCCCCCATGGCTTCCTTGCCGATCGAGAGACCGAGGGACGCCGCGAACCATTGCCGCGCCGCCGACACATCGACGGAGGAAAAGAACCCCCGGTGCTCGAACGCTACGGGCGGTTGGATGGCGATCTCCTACTCTCCAAACTCGTCGTAGGTGAGGCGGCCCGCCCAAGCGTCATGCGTCGCGAGGATGTTGGTGAGGTCTCCGAAACCGGTCTCCCGTGGAGATGTGGCGGGAACCAGATCTTTGGACTTCAGCGGGCGATAGTTCTCCCTGAGGGCGGGCCGAACGACCTTCTCAGGTGAAACGAGGCCCCACGTCTCTCGCCTCTCTGCCTCGTGTACGGACCGCGACACCTTCACCCATTGGGCGACGTCTTCATCCGTGAACGGAACGAACTCCCGGGCCCCCTTCTCCGAGGCCTCCTGACACTTGTACTCCACACGTTTAGGGGCAACCGTGTCCCTGCCATCCTCCGACACGCGGGGACAGTAGTGCGCCACGAGGAGCTCCACCGCCTTGTCCTGTGGCATGCCTCGCGTGCACACGAGCTGTAGCGCCGCCGTGAACAGATGATCATCTCGATTGCCGGGCTCGCCAACGGACAGCGTCTTCGCGTCCTCCGTCGCGGCGCGAAGCATCTTCTGACCCAGTGGCGTTCTGAGGTCGACCGTGTAGGCGGCGGAGGTTGTCTTCTTGCTACTCCTCTTCAGCTCGTGTTTCGCGATGGCCTCAAGAAGAGACTTCGGGCAAGGCGCCGGAGGGACGTCCTTCTCGATTGAGTAGCCAAGGCCCTCGATCACGACGTAGCCCCCATCGCCTCGAAGGTCTGTGCCCTCGACAGGGAAGGCCGTGAGGGTCGGAACGGGGATGCCTTCAGGTGCCACGAAGTAGAGGTGCTTCCCGCGGTTTGTCCTCACGGTGAAGGTCTCCAGGTAGTCCGCGGGGAGCTCCACGGAGAGATCGTCCACGTCCACGACGATCACGCCGCTCTTCTTGCCCGTGGCCAGTCCCACGGCGTTCGCGGTGTTACGAGCCCACTCGGCTTCGCGGTGTTCGCCTTCTTCAACGTCACCCCACTTGCACAGCGGGTTCTTCTCTCGCTTCCCGTGCTCGTTGGCCTCACTGACGTGCACGGAGAACGTCGTGGGTGTCCGCACGTGCTTTTTGAGCGTCGCGCTGTTGGTCTGGTTATCGGTGCCACTTTTCTACGTCATCTGATGCTTTCCGGCCGGTGAGCGCTCTAACGCTCCCGGCCTTCTGCATTTTTGGGCTTTGCGCCCGAAGAATTGCCCTCCGCGATCGGCCGGGGGCTTGCCGCTGACCTCACCCTGAGGTCGAGTGCTTTCGCGGGCGGCCCTTCTTGGGCGCAGAGATCACCGGATGGCCCATGAAGCCCTTTCGAGGCTCGGGAGGCGCCACACCTTCCGGGCACCATTCGCGGGCGCCTTCGGAACAGGAGTGCTCGGACAGGAACCGGTGAAACCACTCAATCGAGCGTTGGGCGTAGGGTCGCGCGAGCCATGAGCCACAGCGCAAGCAACACCAACCCGAGCGGACCTAGAGCGTCATCTCGCGACTGTGACATTTGGTGACGGTTCGTGCCACAGCTTTCACGAGGATCCCCAGGGGGTTCGAAGGGTCGCGTGAGACTGGGCCCAAATGTTCACCGGCGCTTCCCAGTTCATCGCCTCCGCCGCTTCCTTCATCCGAGTGGCCGCGAAGGTCCCCGCATCCAAACCCATGAGCACGCGGACCGCTTCGTGCGGCGTGCATCGGGCGAACGTCATGACGTGTACCAATTGCTCGGGGCTCATCATGCGGACACCGCTCGCGCTACGTCACTCGCCGAAAGCGACGGGTACTAGTTCACGATTGCCGCTGAGATCTCGGCGCTCGACATTCCGCCACGTCGAAGATCTCTCGCGAGGCCATCCAGGAAAGCGCGCTGGATCGGGCCCTCGTACACGTCAGCGCGGTCTGAGGGCACTTGAGAGGGCAGGACAACCCCACTGGCCCCTTTGGCCACGACACCCCGTGCGCGGAGAGCATCGGAAAGGCGATCGGGCATCCAAGGAAGGGAAGGATCGTCGCCTGTCACCGTGGTGCACTTCAGGCCGGGGAGGATCTCCACATCCGCGAACGTGGGCCAAGTGCTTCGGTAGCGCCGTGCGCGGTATCCGGAGCGGTAGGACAGATCAAGCAATGGCGCGTCTTCGATCATCTGGAGAATCATTTTGGGCCCCCGAAAAGCCGAGCCCTCGCAGACGCTTTCTCGATTGCATCGATACGTTGCGCCAAGAGTCGCTCGCGCTCAAGAAGGACCAACACCACGTCGTACGCTGACAGCGCGCTGATTTGATGCGGCAGGTTCTCTGACGTTGGAGAAGTGGCGGCGAGGAGACGTAGCTTTGGTGTGAGGTCAACGAAGCGCGTCATCCGAGCACCTCCGCCGAAAGATCGGCGTCAACGTCGGGGAAGTGCTTCGCGATCTCCGCCTCTATCTTTTCGTCGTCGCGACCCATGCGCCGCCGATCGATTACGAGACCTCGCAAGGTCGCACGCTCGCATCCGCGTTCAAGCATCGCAGGCAACGTGACGGGGTCCGCCCAAGGCGCCCAGTCCGGCAACTTCGCGGCGCCTCTGGCCAAGAGATCAAAGATCTCGTTTGGGACCTGGGGATAATTCTGGCGGTTGTCCGTGTGCACGATCGCCAAGACCCCGGGCGCGATTGTGACCTTGCGAGTCATCTCCGGGATGCATGTAGAATACAGCACGCGGATCGCGCCCTACTCGCGGAGCAGATCTTCTTTTTCATCGAAGAGCCTGAGGACGTTCACGAAGCACCGCCGATCTAGATCTTGACGAACCTTCGGAACGCGTGGGCCCTGTTTGGAGCGTCTGTCTTCGTGTCCTCGTTGCTTCCGGTGTCTTGTTCCTCGATCGGCTGAAAGCCAACGTGGCGCGCGAGGTCGTAGATCGCTGCGCGTAGCAAGGCCTCTCGTTGCAAAAGAACCTCACACAGCGCGTCGGGCGGAAGTTTCGCGAGTCTCTTGGCCAGATGAGGTTCGTCCGGCTGCGCATCCACAAAGCTCGCTTGAAGTCTTGAGAGCTTCACTTGCATCGCTCCGAGTTCCGCTTGAGCCAAGCATTCCGCGCACGCTGAACAGGGTTCTCCCCTTTGGTGCGTTGGTCTTCAAGGCGCTCGTCGTCGGTCATCCAACGCTTCTTGCTCCGGTCCTACCAGTCGTGCCGGGCTTGCTCTGCGGTGCCCGGGTCCTGTGTCTTGTCGTCGGTCTTCATCGTTCCACTTTCCGCCAGCCCTTGCGCCGGTCGCCTGTTTCAAAAGTCACCATCGTCTTCTCCCATCCCCGGGCCACTAAGGCCCCGTGGATCCTGCGATCGATCTCCGTGCTCGGCTCGACTCGCAGCGCCCTGTAGATGTCGCCTTGCTCAATCGGCCCTCGGTTGTCGTGCAAGAGCATGTCGAGCCCCTTGGCCATCGGATCCAAGCCCAATGCAAGCTTCGCGCGTTCGACGATGCCCGGCTTCACCGCGATCGGAATCTCGCCAGGCTCGAACGGCCCTCCCTTCGTGTACGTCCTCGCGAGGCGTTCAGCGTCGGAGCTCTCGAACGTGACACCGCAATCGGCGAGGGCGCGGAACACGATGTCAGGGCGTAGCTGGTAGTTCCTGATACCGAGCGCAACCAACAACCGGGAGAAGCGCGGGTTCCGGAGGTACAGGGGATCGGTCGCCTTCTACGTGGCTGCAAACGCTTCGTGCGCTTCGATCCCGTCGTCGGTCGCGAGGGTCAACGTTGCGTTTACGACCATTTCGGACGGCGTGTAGAGCGACACGAGGGCATCCAAAAGAAACGAGCCAAGGCGCCCGGCCCCACTGCGTTCAAGAGGGCCAACCTTCACCCGAACCTTCTCGCCGCGATCGAGGAAGCCTAGGCGTTCGGCGCCGTCGGGGAAGGGTACCGGCAATCCGCTTGTATCATACACGCGGATCGTCCGGCCCTTGATATCGGAAAGGTCGTAAGGCCGAATACCGTGCGTCGCCGTGACGGGATCCGCTTCGACGGTGACGCACGGTGGAAGCACGGCGATGGCGGTCTTTGCGTCCACGGTCAGCGTCACGATCTCTTCGCGTCTTTGGGCTTCGCGTGCCTCTCGTTCCGCGGCTTCACGCGCCTCGCGTTCACGTGCTGTGGCGGCGGCGTCCAGCTTGCGACCGATTCGATCGGGCTCCGTAGGTCCGCCACGCTGGGCGATGTTCGCGGCTTCGGTTGCCTCTTCCACGGTGAGGCCTGTTCGAACGAGAACGCGAAGCGCAAATGGCACCGGAAGGGCGAGGTCTCGCACGACTAGATCCGCGCATGAGATCGCGAAGGCCATGCGGGCGGGTTGATACGAAGACCTCGGGGGCGCTGTGCCAAGGTCAAGGAGGTCCGCTTCGGCGACGCGGCGTTCAAGGCCCTGGAAGTCTTCGCAGGGCTTCACGGGGCCCACGTCCCCAAGGTTGCCGCGGTCGGCCATGAAGAGAACGTCGGGAAGGGGCGGGGCGTCGTCGGGGACGTCCTCCGCGGGTTCGAGGTTGATGCTCGCCCCGTCCTTGTCCACGACCTAAGGCCGCGTGACGTGGGCGAACGAGTAGGCGCGCTGTGCGGGGGGCCGATCCCCGGTCAATGCGACGATGATTCCGTCGGATGAGGAAGGGGGCGTGAGGCGATAGCCGTGGAAGAGCATGGTGAAAGTTGGCACTCGGCTTTTGCGTTCGGGGCACGCTCGGGAGGTTCTTGCGACCGTGCGCCCATCTTTGATTCGAGGGGCGCCGGTTTCGAACAAAGTTCCATTTCCAACGGGGCCGGCGCGCCTCACTACTCTTCTGCGGTTGCGCCTGCCTCTCGGAGGCAGTGGTACTCGTCCTCGGTGATCTGCAGCTCCACTTCCGCACTGGACGCCTCGTACTTTGGGCGCGACGAATTTTCTTCGACCTGGCGTCGCAGTACATCGATGTTCGCGCTCGCCGCGCCTGAAGAGTGGCGGCGCACCTTGACCAAGTTCACGTTGTCCGCGCGGAGTGCCGCTTTCAATTCTTCGACGCTTCTCATCATGTGACCCCTTGCCTGAGCTGGCTGAACTATGCCAGCGCGGCTCCTAGTTTCAAGGAACGCACGAGCAGGGAGCGAGCCTTCCGTGCAGGCGCAACGCGGAAGCAGTGATCTCAACAATTTGCGAGGAATCGACCGGTGATCTGAACGGATTTTCACCGCCAAGCCCTGGCGCGCGCGCGCGCAGTGGTTACAGTCCGCGCCCAGCCCCCGAGGAAGGCCGTTGCGCCTTCGGCAGTCTCGCGAAGGGCAGCGAAAGGCAGGGCACATGGCCGACAACCGAATCAAGTACGCAACCAAGTCCGGGACAACGCACGAGCATATCACCCACCTAGGCAACGACACGGAGACGTGGCCCGTGGCGGACGTGGTCCGGCGCATCGACGGTCGCGTAGACACGTTCTACACCTTCGAAGCAGGCACACGCGCGAACGTTGCTACACGTCAGGGCACCTACCGGAAGTACGTTCAAACGCAGACGGACGGCGTCTGGCAGAACAACCTCCTGGCGTTGCCTCCCTGTCGAGTGCGCGCCGCTTAGTCGGGCTTAGGCGTGACCGCGGTGGTAGCCGTTGGGCCACCGCGGGCGCGCATCTCAAGTTCCTGCATTCCGCCTTCTCGCTTCGCGGCCCGCCGGGCGCGAAGTTTGAACGGGAGGCGATGTCTGCGCCGAACGCCTCCGTGTCCCCAAGCGAGAAAGAGAGTGCAGAATGCACAAGATGCCCGAGAGCGGTAGCGACGCACCCATCAGTCCCGCGCTGTACTCCGAGACGCAACACAACGCGCTTCTGTGGGCGTTCGTGGTTCGCCAGCTGCCTGGCAAGGTTCACACGCACAACGCACGAGTCTTACGAGACCTTCGCGCCGCACTCGAGAAAGAACAAGCCTACTGGCCGGACTCCTCGGAGGCGCGAGCGGCGTTCAATGCGCTTCAACGGGCGGAGGGGCGCGCCGTGAGGTTCGAAGGGTACGGCCCTCATGCGGGGAAGCCCTTGCGCGCGCGAATTGAAGCAAACGAAGGCGATGTCACCCGGGCCGTCGAGGTCTCTTACACGGTTCGTGGGGCACTTCTCGTGGACTCAATCGGGGTCGACCCCGTGAAGTTGCCAAGAGCGAACCTTGGCGAACTAGATTTGAAGGACGCCTACGCGGAAGTGGGCCTCTTCATGCGGCGGGCTATCGATGCTGTCGCCTTCGACAAGCCGACGAGCGACGCACAAGCCCCTGATGTGCGCGTGCAATCAAAGCGCAAGGGGCGTCGACCTCCGTACAAGAGCGCAACCTAGAGCCCCCCGAGGACCTTCCGAACCGTGGCCAACGCGATCTCGACCTCGCCAGCCACCAAGAGCGCTTCGACCGCCCTTAGCTGCTTCTCCAAAACTCGCAGTTCAGAAACAGTCCGCGCCTCGTACGAACTGCCGGATTCCTCGGGCGTCTTCGCGTCACCCGTGGGGATTGAAAATCCCCGTGTCGGCAGTTCGATTCTGTCTCTGGGCACTAGAGAAACCGTCGGGGGGCGGCCGCTCACCGGCTCTCCTCTTCGGCTCTGCCTCTTCTCACTCTGGTGGGCGGAGCCGCTTTCGACACGAGCGGTCTTCCTGCCCTCTGTCTCCGCCGCTCGCTTGTTCCTCAGTGTGGCACACTGGGTCGTGTGCTGATCGTCATCCTGGTCGTCGCGATCTTGATGGTGCCGTTCAGCGTCTGGGCGACACGTCAGGCAGGGAAGCGACGGTCGCGCGGCATCGATTGGAGCCGTGGCCTCCCCGAGGCAGCGCAGCACGCCCGCGAAGGCGCCCGGCTGCTGCGCCAGGGGGATCCAAGGGGCGCGCTCGGGTTGCTCGACCGCGGGCTGCTCCTTGAGCCGCAACACGTCGAGTCGCTCGTGCTTCGCGGCTCAGCGCGACATCGCCTCGGAGACCTCGACGGCGCGCTCGCCGATTACGACCGGGCGCTGGATCTCGGTGGCCCGAATGCCGAGCTCCTCAACGATCGGGGGTGCCTCCGGCGCGACCGCGGGGAGCTGACGCAGGCGCGCGCCGACGTCGAGGCGGCCTTGCGGCTAGCCCCGAACGACTCGACCGCCCTCGTCTCGCTTGCCGAAGTGTTCGCCCACGAGGGCGAGTGGGACCAGGCTCTCGCGAGTCTGCGTCGAGGCATTGCCCTCGATCCGACGTGGCGCGCTCACGCGCGACGCGCGCCTGCCCTTGCTTCGCTGCGCGAGGCTCGGCCGAGCGACCCGCTCTTCTCCGCGGAAGACTGATCGCGAGGCCGGGCGAGAGGCGCGGCCCACGCATCCACCCACGTATCCAGCAGAGCGCCCGCAATTTCGTCGAGCGGTTCGCCACGAGACACCTCCTCGCCCGCGCATCGTATAATCGCCGACGATGCTCGCCGTCCGGTACCTCGCGCCGCTGGCGGTAGCGCTCGCCGCGTGCACGCTACTCACGGACGTCGAGGGCCTCAGCGGAAGCGACGCCGAAACGCTCGATGCCAGTGACGCTGAAGCCGCCGAGGCCACGACGGACGTTGCCAGCGAACTCGACGCCGGGAGTGAGGGCGACGGCATGCTCGGTGACGCCAGTGACGGTGGCGCCTGCAACGCCCCGGGCCTTGTTGCCTTCTATCGCTTCGAGGAAGGCGCGGGCGATGTCGTTCGCGACTGCTCGCCCTACAAGAACGACGGCACGCTCACCACCGGCGCGTGGGTGCCGGGCGTTCACGGCGGCGCCGTCAGCCTCGACGGCGGCTGGGTCGCCGCCGGAAACGCCGATGTCTATCAGCTCGTCGGAGACATCACGGTTGCTGCGTTCATTCGCGTAGACCAATTCCCCGATGGGCTTACCGATTCAACGAGCGGCTACATCGTCGGCAAGGCGGTCGGTACCTCTGCGGGCTGGCGGCTCGCTACCGAGTCGAGTGGCACGGCGTCGTTCCGCCTCGGGCTCGGAGCGGACAAGTTTCTCGCTGCCACGCCGGCGCCAGTCTCCGCGTTGACCTGGCTGCACGTCGCCGCCGTTCATCGCCCCGGGCGAATCACGTTCTACTTGAACGGCGCTCCGGTTTCGACGGAGTACGCCGACGCGGGCGTCGGAATCATCAACGCGGCAGCAGAGGTTCGCATTGGCGCGCGCGGCGACGGCAAACAGGGTTTCGCCGGCGCCATCGACGAGGTGCGCATCTACAACCGCGCCCTCGAGGACAACGAAGTTTACGCGATCGCCGAGCGCTGAGCGCGGCCACGCGGCTCACCACGTCGACATCTGGAGGTGCGTGCCGCTGCCGTCGTCGACTCGGACGCTCGCGTTGGCAAGGTCGCCGGCTTGGTTCAGACCGACCCAAGGGAAGACTAGGCTCAAGCGATACGTCAGCCCCTGGCTGGTGGCCCTGGCCGACCACGAATCGCCGGGTCCGTACCCACCGTCGCTTAGCTGAAGCTCGAGCGAGCCGAACGTCCGCACGACAGTCTGCGTGCCGTCGAACGACGGATGGCTTACTCGCACGTCGGCGAGCGCGCGGTCTGAGCCCGTCGTGTGTTGGCGAACGCGAACCGTGACAGAGC
This sequence comes from Myxococcales bacterium, assembly GCA_016703425.1. Taxonomy (NCBI): domain Bacteria; kingdom Pseudomonadati; phylum Myxococcota; class Myxococcia; order Myxococcales; species Myxococcales bacterium. The sequence continues at coordinate 813,450 of JADJCA010000001.1, read as the reverse complement.
CCGTTCCGAGGTTGGTCTTCGGCAACGGCGGATTCGCGCACACGACCCCTGCCGGGAGCGGGGAACGCCAGCACCGAGCGTCGAGCACCATGGGCGGACGCGTGTCTTCCTCCTGCGAGAAGAACGTCCCTTCGAGTCGCGAGATGGCGCCGAGCGTAAACGCCGCCTCGTCGGCGGCAGAAGGCGCCTCATCGGAGTCGGGCGCGGCGCCGCAGCCGACCGTGAGCACGGTCAGCAGGACGAGGCCGTTGCGAAGAGCGTGAGCGTTGAGAGCGTTGAACATGGGAGTCACCTTTCGTGGGGCACCGGTTAGTTACGACCGGCGAGCGCACGCGGCCAGGTCACCGGCGGCAACGCGCCCTTTCCACGCCGTTGAGATGATCGGCGGAAGCATGCGATCGAGGCGAAGCGCCAAGCGTTGGCGCGACACGTGCTGCCTCCGGACAGTCGTCTGCGGCTACCCGCAAGCCCCTAGGCGAGGCTCCCAGCGCAGCGGAAGGACAAGGTCCCGAGCCGGACCTTCGAGCACCTCGAAGCGGCACGTGCCCACGAGCGCAACGCTCGGTGTGCGGCTGCGCGCCAGGGCGACGAAGAGCGTCAGCGTGAGGGCGTCGACGCGCTCAAGGTGCTCCACGAAGACGACCGCTGGCAACGATAGGCTCGCGGTGCGCACCAACGCCTCGGCGTCGCCACCGATCACGACCGTAAGGCCGGCTCCCTGGAGCCCTGCGAGGTGCTCCAGCGCCGCGTCGCGGCTATCGACCTCGAAGACCACGCTCGCAGCGCGCGGCACGGTTTCGCTCGAGCGCTCCTGCACCGGCAAGAGAAAGCGATAGCCTCGGCCGCGGACGCTTGCGACGGACGTAGGCGCTTCTCGTAGCGCGGCCCGCACGCATGCGATGGCCTGCGCCAGCGCGTTGTCCGAGACAACGACGCCGGGCCACAACGCTCGCAGAAGCTCGTCCTTGGTGACGACGCGCTCTCGGCGTTCGACCAGCATGATCAAGAGATCGAGCGGCTTCGGTTGCGCCGGACACAGCTCCCCGCGACAGCGCAGCTCGAAGAGCGATGTGTCCAACTGATAGTCACCGAAGGTGTAGATCATCGCGTCGGCGCTACATGGGCCACGGCCGTCGCTCCGATCACGAAATCGACAGGATGACCGGTCCCGTCGATGGCGCACATCGCCCGACGCTGGCGCGCCGCGCGCGTTACAAGAGGTTCGCCGAGGCGCCCCACGGCGAGCCGCCGATGTAGGTGCCGCGCAGGGTGACCGTGGAGGGCTTGTCCGACGTCGCCGCCGCCGGTGAGTCGCTCGTCGCGCGGACTGTTAGCGGCTGGCCGCCGCAAGTGACGCCGACGGCCGCGCGGCCCGTGGCGTCGAGGTTGGCGACCTCGATGCGAAGCAACGCTGTCTTGCCGCCATCGACGCAATAGCTGTCGCTCGCGGTGCACGCGTCGCAGCCAACGAGAAAGGTAAGGTCGCCGGTCGGCACCGCGAGGCGGATCTCCGCGAGCCGCGCGACCCTGGCGCTAGCCTCGCTCGTGATGGAGAGCGTGACGACGCCCGATTGCGCCGTCCCCGTGAAGGTCCCGCCCTTGAGCGACATCGCGCCGCCACCGCTGCCGGCCTCGCCGCCATCGTTGGCGCCGCTCCCGGCGGTGGGCGAACAAGCGACCAGGAACAGCAATCCAAGGACGGCGAAGGCGAGGGGACGCATCCGGCGCAGCATAGGGACCGCCGGCACCGGGACCTCTGAAATAGCGACAGCGCGCGCGCCTTCGGCGATGCTGGCGGCGCATGGCGATGGCGCTTCGAGTCGAGACGAGGGTTGGCCTTCAGGTTCGGGGCGCGGACGTCGATCCCGACTGGGTGGCCGAGCGGTTGGAGCTCACACCGAGCGCGTCTCATCGCCGCGGCGATCCGGCATCCGCGGAGGACCCGTCGGTGCGACGCGTCGACGGGTGGTGCTATTTTACGTCGCGCGGCGACGTGCCCCCGGCCGAGCCCTTCGAGCTTCACGCGGCTTGGATGCTGGAGCGGCTCGAGCGCCAAGCTCCGATGCTCGCGAGCTGGGTGGCGCGCGGCTGGAAGGTCCACTTGGAGGTCGTCACGATGACGAACGCCACCAACGGCGGTCCCACCGTGGAGGCAGGCCTCCTGCAGCGCATCGCTGACCTTGGACTGACGACGCACTGGCGCACCGTCTGTGTCTCCTGACACGACACCCCGCAGGCTCGTCGTTCAGGAAGACGCGCTCGCTTGGTTGCGCGACAACCCAACGCCCCCGGCCGCGAGCGTCGTGACGTCTTTGCCCGACGTGTCGGAGTTGCCGCTCTTGGGCGTGGAGGGCTGGCTCCGCTTCTTCGTTGAAGCCGTGCGGTGCGTGCTCCGTTGGTTGCCCGTCGACGGCGAGGCCATCTTCTACCAGACGGACGTGCGCCACGAGGGCCGCTGGATCGACAAGGGACATTTGGTCATGCTCGGAGTCGATCAAGAAGGCGCCGCGCTTCTGTGGCACAAGATCGTCTGTCGTCAGCCACCCGGCACCACGACCATGGGCCGTCCAACGTATTCGCACATGCTCTGCGTCGCTCGAGCGCCGCGGCTGATCTTGCAGCGCGGGCCCGACGTGATGCCCGAAGCGGGGACGAGTTCTTGGAGTCGCGGCATGGGCGAAGAGGCGTGCCGCGTCGCGTGCCGCTACCTGACGACGTCGACCCCTACGCGCATCGTGGTCGATCCGTTCTGCGGCCGCGGAACCTTGCTGGCGGTGGAAACGCCGTAGGGCTCGACGCCATCGGCGTGGACCTGAGCGCGAAACGTTGCCGCGCCGCCCGGCGAGCTGTCGTCTCTTGACCGGTTGGTGGGTACGATGGTCGTCATGAGCAAAGCGCGCACCATGCTCGACTCCGTGGCCCTCGCGGGTGCCCTGGCTGGCATCTTCGCCTTCGCGAGCATCGCGAGCGGTTGCGACACTCGCGACCCGGCGACGCCAGCTCCGCCGGTCGACGCGGGAACCACGCCGGTGGCGCCATCGCTACCGGGTCCCTCGGCCTCGCCGCTCGAGCTGGGGCGCGAGCTCTACGGGCGCTACTGTGGCTTTTGCCACGGCGCCCAGGGACAGGGCTACGCCGCCGACTCGTCGCCGGCGATTGGCAACGAGGAGTTCCTGGCCATCGCGTCGGACGAGTTTCTGCGGTCCGCGATCACGCGCGGTCGGCCCGGCACGGTGATGAGCGCGTGGGGCAAGGATAAGGGCGGCCCGCTCGACGCCTCTTCCGTGGACGCGATCGTTCTCGCGATTCGGGCCTGGCAGAAGCGGCCCTACGCGTCGGTCGATGCCCTCGCGGTGACGGGCGACGCGGCCCGCGGCGTCGCACCCTACGAAACCCATTGCAAGAGCTGCCACGGTGCGGAGGGGGCCGGCGGTCCCCTCGTGAGCCTGTCGAACCCCGAGTTTCTCGCCACCGCGAGCGACGGCTTCCTCGCAACGACGTTCGAGCGAGGTCGGCCCCTCACACCTATGGGAATCTTCACGAGCGTGCTCGACGCGCAGGGCCGCGCCGACGTCGTGGCCCTCGTGCGCAGTTGGCAGAAGCCTATCGACACCGCCGTCGTGCCGCTGCCGCCGGCCCCCGGTGCGCTCGGCAGCGTGGTGCTCAACCCCGGCGGTCCGGAGCCGAACTTCGATCCCGCCCTTGACTTCGTTCCGGCGGACCTCGTCAAGGCGGAGCTCGATCGTGGAGCCACCATGGTCATCGCCGACGCGCGCGCGCCGTCGGACTACGTCGCGATGCACATCCGCGGCGCCGTTAGCGTGCCCTTCTATCAGGTGGCGTCCTACGCGGCCGAGGTCCCCAAGGAGCGATTCGTCGTGACCTATTGCGCGTGCCCTCACGCCATCAGCGGGCAAGCGCGGGACGCGTTTCGCGCCTTGGGCTACCGCTCATCGGTCCTCGACGAGGGGGTCCTCGTGTGGCGAGACCGCGGCTACCCGGTTCGCGGCGGTGCGTCGCCGTGATCCGGCGGGCGTCGGTAGCGCAAAACGCGGGTGCGTAAATGTCGTTCTTGACCTAGTTCGACAGGCTGACTTCGCGGGCGTTATGCTTCGTCTCCCAAGTGGAGGTCTCCTCATGACGCGTTTCGCAATCGCGATGGCCCTGTGCCTCGCCCTCGGCTGTAGCAAGGATGGGAACAAGGATGCGCCCCCGGGGCCTGACAACGCGCAAGGCGCGACGCAAGTGAAGGCGGGACCCAACGGCGCGCAGGTGCAGGTCGGCAACGCTGCGGCGGCGGCCGGGCAGGGCGGGGCTCAGGTGCAAGCCGGCAACGTCAAAATCCAAGCGGGCCAAGGCGGCACTCAAGTGCAAGCCGGCGGGGCGCAGGTACAGGTCGGCGCCGGCCAGCAGCCGGTGGTGCTGCAGAACGGTCAGAATCAGCTCAAGGTCGACCAAGGCAAGGTCGAAGCGAAAACGGGAGACGGCCGCCAGGCGGTGGTGCAAGGCGATACCGTGAAGCTCAAGAACGCCGAAGGTCAAACGGTCGAGGTCAAGAACGGCACCGTCAACGCCGGTGGCGTCAAGATCGAGGGCAATAAGGTCGTGGTCCCGGGTGTTGGAACGGTGACCGCTCCGCACTGAATCCAACGACGCGACGTTGCGGCCTAGTGCCTCGACCCATCGATTTTGGTGGGTCGAGCACAGCAAACGAGAACGAGACTCCCGGACACAAACCTTTGGATGCGAGGCTGGTTCGAGTAGGCCCCTCGTTCGTCGCGGGCCTACTCGAACCTGTCGACTTCCGAGTGTCCGGGCACTAGTCCATGTCGAAAGCCTTCACCAAAGAGCCTGAGGGCGACGTCGACGAGGACGCGGCGCCAGACGACGACGAGGCCCCCGCGCGGGGGCCTCGGTACATCACGCGAGCGGGCTACGACAAGCTCCAGGATGAGCTGCATCGCTTGTGGCATGACGAGCGGCCCAAGGTGACGGCGGACGTGCAGGCCGCTGCCGCTCAGGGGGACCGCTCGGAGAATGCCGAGTACATCTACGGCAAGAAGCGCCTCCGCGAGATCGATCGAAGGGTCCGCTTCTTGTCGAAGCGGCTCGACATTCTCACGGTCGTTCAGCCCGACAAGGAGCAAGAGGGACGCGTGTTCTTCGGCGCTTGGGTTACCATCGAGGATGAAGACGAGGTGACGTTCTCGTATCGAATCGTGGGCAGCGACGAGATTGATCTCGCGAAGCGTCACATCAGCGTCGAGTCGCCCGTCGCCAAGGCTCTGCTGGGAAAGCGCGTTGGCGATACGGTGACGGTGCAAAGGCCGAAGGGCCCCGTCGAAGTCAGCGTGGTGGCCATCCGCTACGAGCTCTAGTGGCGGGCCCGTCGATGGCGTGAAATGCAACCCGGCGGCGGGTGTCATCCAAAGCTTCGCAAATTCCCCGGTCCGAGCGTACGCTACCGCTCCTCGTGACCACCGACCCGCTCGAGCTCATCGGGGAGACCATCGCCGAGAAGTACCTCGTGGAGAGCGTCGTCGGCGAGGGTGGCTTTGCGATCGTCTATCGCGCAAACCACCAGATCTGGAATCGCCCCGTCGCGCTGAAGGTCTTCAAGGCCTTGGACGAGGTTCCGGCCGAGCATCGCGAGCGACTCCTCAAAGAGTTCGTGCAGGAGGGGGCCCTCCTCGCGGAGTTGTCTGAGAAGTCTGCCGCCATCGTGCAGGCGCGCGACATCGGCATGCTTACCACGCGCCGCGGGATCGTCATCCCGTACATGGTTCTTGAGTGGCTCGAGGGCCGAGCCCTCGAGTCCATCCTGCTGGACGAGCGGAACGCTCCGAACGCCGCCCCGCGCACCTTGGCGCAAGCGATGGCGCTGCTCATGCCGGTCGCGCAAGCGCTCGGCCTCGCGCACCAACGCGGCATCGCGCACCGTGACGTCAAACCCGCCAACGTGTTCGTCCTCGGTGATCCCTACGCGGCTCAACCGGGCGTGAAGCTCCTCGACTTCGGCATCGCGAAGGTCGTTCAGGACGCGCAAAAAATGGGCGGCTCCTTCACGAAGACGAGCGGACAGATCACGAGCTTCACGCCGGCCTACGGCGCACCCGAGCAGTTCTCGCGCGACTACGGCGCGACCGGTCCGTGGACCGACGTCTTCGCCTTTGCGCTTATTCTGGTTGAGCTTCTCACGGGCAAGGAGCCGCTCGGCGGCGACACGCTCACGCAATTGGCCTACGCGTCCGTCGACGTCAACAAGCGGCCGACGCCCCGCACCTTGGGGGCGACGGTCACCGACGAAGTCGAGGCCGTCTTTCTCAAGGCGCTCGCCGTCAAAGCCGACGACCGCTTCCGTTCCGTTGGCGAATTTTGGGCCGCCCTCACGGCGGCTACCCAAGGCGACACGTGGGAGACGGCCACGAGTCGCACCATGCTCGCGTCGCTGCCGACGGGCCACACACAACCGGGCCTCGCGGCCGGCGCACTGGCCGCCGTCCCATCGCCGCCCTTGGCGCAAACGGGCCCCACCTTCGAGGCGCCCGCGAAGAAGTCGTCGGTCGGTCTCGTGGCGGCGGTCCTCGTGGTGTTGTTCGCCGTGGGCGGCGGCGTCGCGTGGTTTGCGAAGGGTGGCGCAAGACCACCCGCGACGACGCCGTCGGCGGCGCCGTCGGTTGCCGCGGTCGTGGTGGCCGACGCCAGCGCTGCCGCACCGGGCCTCAAGTGTCCTGAAGACATGGTGGCGATCCCTGGCGGAAAGTTTTTCATGGGCACCAACCCCGGGAAGGAAATCCCGGTTGAAGAGACTCCGGCGCACCCGGTCAAGCTGACGCCGTATTGCATCGATCGCCACGAGGTCACGGTCGCCAAGTACCTCGAGTGCAGCCGCGGCAAGGGGTGTGAGCGGGTCGATGGCGCGGAGGCGCGCAACGACTGGACGAAGCTCAGCGACCAGCACAGAAAGATCTACGACCCGCTCTGCAACATGAAGGCCCCCGACGAACGGGCCCAGCACCCCGTCAACTGCGTGACGTGGGAGCACGCCGCGGTCTATTGCCGAAGCCTCGGCCGAGCGCTCCCCACCGAGGCCCAATGGGAGTTTGCCGCTCGTGGCCTCGCGCAAGCGCGCTTTCCTTGGGGCGATGAAGCAGACCTCGCAGGTCGCCTCAACGCGTGCGGAACGGAGTGCCTCGCCTGGGGCAAGGCAAACGACCCGGCGAACTATCCCGACTTGATGTACAAGTTCGACGACAAATTTGTGCATACTGCACCCGTCGGTCAGTTCAAGAAGGGCGCCTCGCCCTTTGGCGTCGAGGACATGAGCGGCAACGTCTTCGAATGGGTGGCCGACGTCTTCGAGCGGTATCCCGAGAAGGTCGAAGGCGTCCCGCTCGACGAGCAACAAGATCCGACCGGTCCCAATTTCGAAAAGGGCAGAGAGCGCGTTATGCGAGGCGGCGCGTGGAACGCGTACGTCCTGTCGTGGCTGCGCCCGACGTTCCGCTTCAAGAATCCCCCCTGGTACCGGACGCACGGCGTCGGCTTCCGCTGCGCATGGCGACCGTGACGTGAGCGTCGTCGTGTTCGACACGCGGCGCCGGCTCCCCACGGGCATGCGCTTGGTTTGCGGGATCGCCGTCCTCGGCAGCGTTATAGCCCTTGGATGCGGTCGCAAGGACTCGGCGCCAGCGGCGACGCTCGCGACGTCGAGCTCGCCTCCGCCGGCTGTCGATGCGGGCTCGCAGGGCGACTGGGCGCCGGCCTCGACGCTTGACCCCGAGGAGCTCGGGCGCCTCGCCCTTCGCGAAGGCAGCGCGGGCCTCGTGCGAGGCGCCACAAACGATGCGCGGCGACGTATCGCCGTTCTCGCGATGGCTTACGCGGGCGACCTTGAAGGCTTGCCCCTGCTCGCCGACGCGGCGGGCGGCCGTGATGCTGCGTTGGCAAAGGAAGCCCTCGAGGTTGCCGCCGCGCTGGCCGCCGAGCCGCGGCGGCCACTTGCAGCAGAAGATGCGCTCGAAGTTCGCGAGGGATGCGACAAGCTGCGCGCCCTCGCGCAGGACGGAAAGGCCGCCCAGGCGCTGCGCCTGGGGGCGCTCCGCGTGCTTCGGCAACTCGAGGACCGCGGTTGCGCCAAGGACCTCCCCGTCGTCCCGTAGTGCATCGTTCTCGTGAATCGCTTTGCCGTCGGCGGGGCGAGGGCCACAATGAGACCGTGAGGCGCGCCGCGTTGTTATTCGGACTCATCGCGGCGTGCGGCGGCGGCCCTGCGACCAAGCCCCCGCCCGTGGTCGCGGCGCCACCGACGGCCATCGTTGTCGCGGCTCCCCCGAAAGAGCCGCCGCGCGCGATCTTCGGCGCGCCACGCATTGGCGACTGCCCACCCAGCGACGACGGCGTGGCGCGCCTTACCCTGCTCCATGTCAACGACATGCAGGCGCACTACAGCGACCGCATCGATGGCCGGAGCCGCTACGCACGTCTCGCCGGCGCGATTCGTGACGTGCGCGCCACGACCCCCGCGACGCTCGTGCTCGACGCCGGCGACGACTACGAGAAGGGCTCGCTCCTCGATCTCCGCACGGCCGGCGAGGCGACGCGCCGCGTCCTCCACGCCATGCCCATTGATGCGCGTGTCCTGGGCAACCATGACTTTGCCTACGGGCCGGCGTTGGTCCGTGACGACGTGCGAAAGAGCCCTCACCCGGTGCTCTTGGCCAACGTGCGCGACCCCGAGGACGCGAAGCTTTTTCAGCCTTACGCGGCCTTCGAGGTCGGCTGCGTGAAGGTTGGCGTCTTCGGCCTCGTGACGCGCCCCTACGGTTCCGACGACGAGCAGTTCGACGGCCCCTACGGACCCTTCATCGTCGACCCGCGCGTCGTGGCCGCCGCCAAGCGAACGGTGCGGCAACATCGTGCGGAGGTCGACGTGATGATCGCGCTCACGCACCTCGGCAAGGGCACCGACACGTTCCTCGCTCGCGAAGTCGCGGGTGTCGATCTCGTCGTCGGCGGCCACTCGGAGGACGCCGTGTCTCGTCCCATCCGGATCGCGCGGCTCGACGGGACCGAGGCTCACGTCCTACAGGCCGGCCGCTTCGCGGAGAACCTGGGTCGGGCGAGCCTCTCGTACGATCGCGCCTCGAAGCGTGTCGCCTTCGAGCGCTACGCGCTCGTCCCCGTTGATGCTGCGATGCCCGTCGACGAGGTCGTGGATGAGCTCGTAAAGGGGCTTGAGGCGCAGGCATTGCCGCCGCTCTTTGAGCCCTTCGCGCGCACGTCGCGGGAGCTAGGCACCGACGAGCTCGCGCGCCTCACCTTTGAAGCGGTGCGGCGCGAGGCCCAGGCCGACGCGCTGCTCGTGGGCAAAGATGCCTTCTGGGGCAAGCTCCCGGAAGGCCCGATCACGAGGCAGGCGCTTTACCAGCGTGTCCCCGTTCAGAAGCAACCCGTCGCGACCGCCGGCTTCACGTCCCTCTGGGTGGTGGAGCTGTCGGCCGAGGCCTATCGCCGCCTGCGAACCCGTCTTCGTCGCGCTTCGCCCTACGCCTGGCTCGAGGCGCCCGGCCCGACGCCGCCCATCGTGCGGCTGGCGCTCGACAAGCGTCTCTTGGAGCATCCCGCGCTGCTCACGCGCCCCGCGATGACCTGGGCCGAGGCGCGTCCCATTGGCGAGCTCATCGACGTCCTCGAGCGGTTTGGCGTGGCCCAGTCGGCTCGCGGCGAAGCGTTCGACGCTCCGCTTTGATGCACCGCCCGCCCCGCGGGCCGCGCCAGGACAGCGCGGCGCGCGGCCCTTGACGCTCCGGCGGCTGAATTCGTGGGCCGAGCGCGCTGGCATCGCTCTTGAATGAGCAGAGGGAATGAACCACCAAACGAGGGGCACCGAGCCCACCATGTCCGTTCGATTTTGGGGTGTGCGAGGCAGCATCGCTTCTCCCGGTCCCGACACCGCCACCGTCGGCGGCAACACGAGCTGCGTGGAGGTGACTTGCGGCGATCGCCGCATCGTCCTCGACGCGGGGACGGGCCTTCGGCGTCTCGGCGAACAGCTCATGAAGGGCGGCGGGCCGGAGGGCCTCGAGCTGGACCTCCTTCTCTCGCACTGCCACTGGGATCACATCCAGGGACTCCCGTTCTTCGTGCCCGCGTACCTCCCGAGCACCAAGCTTCGAATTCACGGCGCGACGAGCGGCGGCGTCTCCGTGGCCGCCGCCCTCGCGCACCAGATGATCGCCCCCGTCTTTCCCGTGCGCCTCGACGAACTCTCGGCTCGCATGGAGTTTCACGAGGCCCGGCCCGGTCGTCCCTTCGCCTTGGGTGACGCGGTCGTGCGCGCCGCCCGCGGCAACCACCCCGGCGGCGTGCTCGCCTACCGCATCGACTACGCCGGCTCGTCCGTCGTCTACGCCACCGACACCGAGCACTACGCGTGCGTCGACCCAGCGCTGCGCGCCCTCGCCGACGGCGCCGACGTGCTCATCTACGATGCGCAATACACGCCCGAGGAATACCGCGGCGAGCCGGGGCGCTCGAAGGTCGGTTGGGGCCACTCCACCTACGTAGCCGCTGCCGAGCTTGCCAAGGCGTCGGGCGTCGGTCGCCTCGTGCTCTTTCACCACGATCCGCAGCGAAACGACGCTGGCGTCGCGGCGGTCGAAGGGCGCGCGCGGCAGCTCTTTGCACGCACCGTCGCCGCCCGCGAGGGCCTAGCGCTGGATTTGTCGCCGGGCGCTGCGGGAGGAGAGCGTGCCGCTTGAGCGCGGGTGACGAATGTCGATGAACGCGGCTACCCTGGTGTCTGCCGCCGGCCTCGGCCCCAGCCTCATGTCCTCGCGCCTATCGCTCCTCGTCGATCTGTCCACCATGCTCTCGCGCGAGGTGGAGCTCGACACGTTGCTCGATGTGGCCTGTCAGCGCCTCGCGGAGGCGTTGCACGCGGACCGCACGACCATCTGGCTGGTCGACGCCGAACGGGGCGACCTCTTCACGCGCGTCGCGATGTTGCCCGAGGTGCCGGAGCTGCGGCTGCCGATGGGACGAGGCATCGCCGGCTTCGCCGCGGAGCGCGGCGCGGTCGTTCGCGTCGACGACGCTGCGAACGATCCGCGCTTCGACAAGGCTGCCGACCGCGCCACCGGGTACACGACGCGCTCGATGTTGGTCGCGCCCATCCGCGATCGCGGTGGCGGGCCGGTGCGCGGCGTGATCCAGGCGCTGAACCGCGACGACGGGCCGTTCTCCGAGGAAGACGAACGTTACGTCGAGGCGCTCGCCGATCAGCTGGGGCGGGCCCTCGCGCTCACGACGCTGAGGCCCGAAGAGCCGCTCGACCCGGGCGTCACGCGGCGAGGACCCTTCAACCGCATCGTTGGGCAGAGCGCGCCGCTCGCCGCCGTCTATGAGCGCGTGAACCGCGCCGCGCAGACCGATGCGACGGTCCTCTTGCGCGGCGAGACGGGGACCGGCAAGGGCATCTTCGCCCGGGCCATTCACGTCAACTCGGCGCGTCAGTCGGGCCCCTTCGTGACCGTCGACTGCACGACCCTCCCGGCGCAGCTCGTGGAGAGCGAGCTCTTCGGGCACGAGCGAGGCGCCTTCACCGGCGCCGACCGGCGCGTGCCGGGCAAAGTGGAGATGGCCGAAGGCGGAACGCTCTTCTTGGACGAGATCGGCGATCTGCCGCTCGACGTGCAAGGCAAGCTGCTCCGGTTCCTTCAGGAGCGCGCCTTCGAGCGCGTCGGCGGCCGGATGACGATGCGCGCGAACGTGCGCGTCGTTTGCGCGACGCACCGCGACCTGGAAGCCGCCGTTCAGACTCGGCACTTTCGCGAAGATCTCTACTATCGAATCCGCGTCGTCGAGATCGAGCTGCCGCCGCTGCGAACGCGCGGCGAGGGGGAGCTCCTGGCGCTGGCTCGGCACTTCGTCGACATGTACGGGAACCGCTACGGCCGCCCTGACATGCGCCTCGGCGACGACGCACGCGCGACGCTCGCGAAACACGACTGGCCGGGAAACGTTCGCGAGCTCGAGCACTGGATCGAGAGCGCCGTCGTGCTCGCCAAGAGCGGCGTCATCGGGGCCGACGACCTGCCGGTGCGCCGCACCGTGGCGGCAGAGGTCGCGAAGCCGCAAGCTCTGCCCACGCCGCTCCCAGCGGTCCCGCCGGCCGGCCTCCCGCCGGCCGCCGCCGTGGTCATTGAGGCGGAGCTCTCGCTCGACGACGCCGTGAGGCGCTACGCGGAGGCGGCCGTGGAGCGGGCCGGCGGAAACAAGGCGGAGGCGGCCCGCCGCCTGCGCATCGGCCGAAACACGCTCAGCCGCATTCTCAAGGGCGGCGGCTTGGAGTAGCGTGCCGGCGCGATGAACGCTCCCGTCACCCGCGCCGAAGTCCGCGCGCTCCACGATCTCCCGCTCCTCGAACTCCTCGACAAGGCTCGCGCGGTGCACCTGTTGCACCACGCGTCGTCGGAGGTTCAGCTCTGCACGCTGCTCAGCGTCAAGACGGGCGGTTGCCCAGAAGACTGCTCCTATTGCCCACAGTCGAGTCACTACGACACCGGCCTCGACAAGGAGCGCATGCTCGACGTCGCCGACGTCCTCGACAAGGCGAGGCGCGCGAAGGAGCTTGGGTCCTCACGCTTCTGCATGGGAGCGGCCTGGCGGGAGGTGAAAGACGGCCCGGCCTTCGATCGCGTCGTCGAGATGGTCCGCGGCGTGAAGGGCATCGGCCTCGAGGCGTGCGTGACGCTCGGAATGCTCACCGATGAGCAGGCCCTGCGGCTCAAAGAGGCTGGCCTCGACGCCTACAACCACAACATCGACACAAGCCGCGAGCACTACAAGTCGATCATCAAGACGCGCACCATCGACGATCGCTTGAAGACGCTAGGTGCCGTGCGCAACGCGGGCATCACCGTCTGCTCCGGCGGCATCATCGGCATGGGCGAGAGCATCGACGACCGCTGCGACATGCTCTTGACCTTGGCCAACCTCACCCCTCCGCCCGAAAGTGTCCCCATCAACGCGCTCGTCCGCGTGCCGGGGACGCCGCTCGCGGACATGCCGCCCATCGATCCGCTCGAGCTCGTCCGCATGATCGCCGTCGCGCGCATCTTGATGCCGAAGTCGCGCGTTCGGCTCTCGGCGGGCCGCACCGAGCTCTCGCGCGAGGCTCAGTTCTTGTGCATGCTCGCGGGAGCCAACTCGATCTTCTACGGCGAGAAGCTGCTCACGACGCCGAATCCGGCGGAAGACGAAGACTTGGCGCTGCTCCGAGACACGGGCATCGCCACCGCCGCCGTGTCTTGACCGGTCGTTGGCGCCCCTCGGCGCCAGACGTCAGCGCGCCGCGTGGGCGCCTCGCGAGAGGAGCGTCAGCGTGAAGGTCCGCACCTGTCGACCGCCGCGGTAGATGTTGGCGCGCGCGAGCCGCGAGACGCGCCGATCGGGAAACGCCTTGGCGACATCGATCGGGTACCGAGTGTCGGTCACCAGCAGCACGTGCTCGGCCTTTCGCCAGACGCCGCGCGGAAGCCACCCATCGAAATCGTCCTTCAGCGGCGAATCGCAGCCGACCCGAAAGCCGCCGCGCAAGCGCGCATGGAGCTGCGCGCACAGCGTCCAGTGCGGCGCGACGACCACCAGATCGCTGCCGGGTTGCTCCATGGCGAGCTCTCGCAAGGTGCGTTCGGCCTCGTCCCATCCGAAGAGCTCGTTGGCGATGTCGTGCCGCGCGTCACGCGGCCTCGCGAAGGCGAAGGCGTCGGGCAAGAGCACCCAGGCGTGCACGAGTAGCGTCATCGCGAGGCCGAGCCCAACGCTGCCCGGGACGAGCCACCGCGGCCCTCTCGGCTTTGTCGCGGGCTCGCCGCTTTCGCGGGCGGCGGCGATGGGCAACGCCAAGAGTGCCGGCGCAAACCAGTGCGGTTCGGCGACACCGCTCCACAACGAGAGCGCGGCGAGCACGAGGGCTGCCGTGAGCGATGTGGCGAGCAGCAGCGTGTCGACGCCGTCGCGGCCGGGCGCGCGGCGCTGAGCTAGCCGCCAAGCGGCGAGCCCCGCGAGCGCGACCGCTAGGGGCCCCACGTAGGCGAGTTGCCCGCCAAGAAACGTCGCCACGTGACGTAGCGAAAAGCCAGCGCCTGCCTGCGAGTCGATGAGGCGGTGCGTCAGCATGGGGTAGTGCGCGCGCTTCATGAGCGGCCACGGGCCAAAAAACCAAGGCGCCGAGGGCGAGACCGGCCCATGGCCAAGCGCGACGGCGATGCGGCGCGAGGGCGGGCGAGAGCAGCGCGCCCACGTAACCGATCAGCAAGAGGAGGCCCGTCACCTTCGCCGTGGCGGCGACGCCAGCGAGGATGCCGGCAGCGCTCCACAAAATCTGCGTGACCACCTCGTCGGGCTTTCGCTTCACGGCCAAGAGCGCGCACGTGAGCGAGGCGAGCCAAAGGGGAGCCAGGAGCGTGTCGGGCGAGAGGGCGAAGAGGCCGATGGCGAGCTCGGGCACCGTCGCCGCCACAAGCGCCGCGCCAGCAGCGCGACCTTTGGTGGCGCCAGCGGCACGCGCCGCCGCGAAGAAGAGCCATGGCACCACCGACGCGAGGATGATGGTGGCGCCGTGGGCTCGCTGGGGCGTTGGCGCCGAACCGCCGCCCAAGAGTGAGGCGACCGCACCGACGAGCCCCGGGTGATCGAGGTAAGCCGCCGCCGGGTGCAGCGCGTAGCTGGCGTAGAGCGCCTCCGAGTCGCCAAAGCCAACGGTGCGGGCCGCGGCGAGGCGCAGGCCAAAGAGCCCGACCGTCACGAGGACCAACGCGCGCAGCGGCAGCGAGCGCTCGTCGCTCAACGGAGAAGCTCGCGGAGCATCGCGGCGACCTCATGTGACGGACGGTGCTGCCCGGCGAAGAGCGCACGAATCTCCGCCGCCGCGGCCGCGGGCGCGGCGGGGCGATCGAGCAGCTCCGTCATCGCGCGAGCGACGTTGTGCGTCGTGACCTCTCGTTGAAGGAGCTCGGGGAACGCGGCGCGCGCCAAGAGCACGTTGGGGAGGCCGACGTAGGGCGTCTGCATGAGGAGGCGCGCGATGCCCTCCGTTACAAGCCCCGTCCGGTACACAATCACCGGGAGGGCACCGGCGAAGGCGGCTTCGAGCGACGCCGTGCCGGATGCGCACAACGAGACGTCGAAGGCCGAGAGGATTTCCCGGGCCGTCCCGTCGGGGGCGATGGGATACACCGGAACGCGCGCTCGGCGGGCGAGTTCGAGCACCTCGGCGCGCGCCGGCCCCGCGAGGCTTGGCGCTAGGAGCACCCGCGCGTCGAGGCTCGCTCGCTCCCGCCGAATCTTCTCATAGGCGGCGAGCATGGGTTTCAAGTGACGCTCGCACTCGTGGGGCCGCGAACCCGGCATCATGGCCACGGCCGGCGCACTCGGGGTTAGATCGAGGAGACGCCGCGCGGTGCTTCGATCCTGAGCGAAGGTCTCGGTCAACGGGTGACCCACGTAGGTGGCGTCGACGCCGTGGCTCCGCCATAGGCTCTCCTCGAAGGGAAGGATCACGGCGAGCTTGTCGACGGACTCGCGCAGCGCTTCGGCCCTCGAGGGCCGCCAAGCCCATATTTGCGGCGCGATGTAGAACAGAACCTTCGTGCCCCGTTTCTTGAGCTTGGCGGCCAGCCGAAGGTTGAACTCCGAGTAGTTGACGAGGAGCGCGGCCCGCGGTCTATGCACCTTCGTCGCCGCCGTAACGGCGCGGTACGCCTGCGCGACGGGCCCCGCCCGCGCGACGACGTCGCCAATGCCAAGGGCCGTCAAGCTGCGGAGATCGAACGTGAGCTCGGCACCGGCGCCCGCGAGGGCGAGGCCGCCCATCCCGAAGGCGCGCACACCCGTGAGCTCGGCGAGGACGCTCGCAGCCGCGCGGTCGCCGGACGCCTCGCCGGCCACCACCAAGAGGTCTCGCGCCTCGCCAGGGCCGGGGAATACGCGTCGCCAAAGCGACGAGGGGCGCGCTTGAACCTCAGCCTCGTGGGACTCGGAGACCTTCACGCGAACCGCGCATCTTCGGTCGCCCGCTCGCCGGTGGCGGTCACCGTGACGTCGTGTTCACCGGTGCGACGGGCGAGCGTCATCGCTTGACGTGGATGCGGCGCCAGGCGCTCCGAATGCTCTCGCGCGCCTCGTCTACGCTCTTGTCCTCCAAGACCTCGCGGGCCAGCGCCTTTTGAACCATGGGCACCTTGGCGCGCGGGGGATAGAGCATGCCCAGCGCGGCGCTTGAGACGAGCTTCTTCCTCTTGTCCGACTCCGTCACGATGGGGAAAATCCCCTGGGCGCGTGCCGTCACGATGTAAACGCCGCTGGCCTGCGCCGCCTTGTCGCCGATGATGTCCTCGCGGAGGAACGCGAGGGAAGGGCGACCGACGCGAAGTACCGGCTCGCCGTCGACGTGCTGGGCAATCTCTCCAACGACTCCGCCGCGCGTGACGACCCAAACCTCGCGGCCCGAGGTCGCGTCGCCGGCGATGCCGTCGTCGATCTGCACTCGCGTGTAGGTGATGATCGAACGACCTTCCCACACGCTGCGCTGTTCGATGGGGACGATGACAGCGACGGCCTTGGAGCGCTCCACCAGCTCGTCGAACTGAACGGCGATGGACACCGAGGCGCTGGCCTGACCGCTAACAGAAACGGCAGCGCCCAAGGCGACGGTGCCGAGCGCGGCGCGAAGCGCAAGGGCCCAAGCTCGCGCGCGGATGCCGGCGCCGGCGTTAGAGACGAAACGGTTCATCGAGGAGACCTCCGGCGTCGAGCGAGCGTCAGCGTGGCGAGCGCCACCAGGAAGAAGTTGAGCGGCGAACTCTTGGCGCCCGAGGCCGAGCACCCGCCGGGGTCACAGACCGACGAGAAGCCATTGAGCGGCGTCGGATCGCAGGGGCCCTGTCGGACGAGGTCCTTTCCTTCGACCCCTGCGGCGCGGTAGCCGGTGCCATCCGGTGAGAGCGGCGGGTAGGCGTTGCAGATGCCCGCGATGTCGTCGGCCGTGAGCGTGCGGAGCGTGTACTCGCCATTCTGGTACTGCGCCGCCATCGTGGCCTGCTGGTTGTTGGAGTGGGCCATGCCCAAGAAGTGGCCGACCTCGTGCGTCACGATGCTCGCAAAGTCGAAGCCACCCTTCGGCGGCGGTGCATCGAAACACGAAGCCTCGCCGGTCTTGTCGACGGCGTTCTGTACCGTGGGGCACACCATCGGGACGTTGGCGGTGTTGAACTCGAGGTCGGCGCCACGAATCTCGCCCGACGTCTTGTCGAAGGAGACGGTCGTGAGGGCGAGCACGTTGTCAGGGTCACGATGGTTCCAGACGCTGTCGCGGAAGACGATGACGTTCTGGTTCTTGGTCTTCTGGTCGGTCTCGACGTCACCACATTCGACCGGAGGCAATTGGCGCACGTCGATGCTCACGCGAGAAGAACCTTCGCTTCCGGAGCAGCTCGCGGCGGTCCAGACGCCGAAAGCTTGCGACAGCGTGCGACTCGCCAAGAGAAAGCTGATGTCTCGCTTGGTGGTGGGCAAAAAATGCATGCTGAAGCCGATGCATGCGTTCTTCCAATAGATGGGCTTGCCGAGGGTGCAGCAGTTCTTTCCCGTTGGCTTGCACCCCTCCGAGAGGCCTTCCGTGGCCGTTCGGCAGAAGGCCGCGCTGTCGGCTGCGGTCAGCAGGATCGTTGTTGCGGCCGCGAGGCTTGCGAAGGCGACGGCGGCGCGCCTGCTGCGGGAGGGAAAGTCGCTCATCGGGTGAATCTCGCGCGTCGTGCCCCGTTGGAGCGGTCATTGTACCCGAGGCGCGGCATCCGGCTACCGCCGATCGCCGCTATTTCGTGGCCATTGAGGCGGCCGCGGCCTGGCTGCTAGCGCCGGAGGCCCAAGACCGTCAGGTGCTCGCTCGAGCGTCGAAAGCGGACCACGTCGCCGAGGCCCACGAAGACGACGTTTTGATCACCATCGAGAAAGAGTCTTGCGTCGCGCATCTTGCAAACGATGTCGAGCTCCGCGCCCTCACGGATCAGCCCCCGAACGAGCCGCGCTCGGCGCCCGTGCCGCATGTAGGGCTCGCGCACCACGAACTGGAGCGCCCGCGATCGGAGCGGCAAGATTCGTCCGCCGGCGCTGCGTTGGGCCGCGGTGGAGCCGGCGGCGGGGCCAATCCACAAGCCGCTGGAGCGTTGCTCGTCGGCCTGCGCCTTTGCGGGGCGCCCCTTTTTCGAGCCATTCAACGACAGGATGTACCGCGACGTCGCTGCCGGCGAGGCGTGGCAGAAGAGGGCGTCGTTGAGGACGCGCCGATGGACGATCGCTCCCGCGAGCTCCACCTCCATGCGCGAAAGGCGGACCCGCAAGAGTTTGTCCTCCAGCGCCGCTCGCAGCGTTCGATGCGCCGAGCCGCGTCGGCCGGCGCAAAAGAAGCCCACCGAACTCTCGGGCGCGCTGTTGATTCCCAAGAGGGGCGTATTCGGGCCCAGGCGGTGGGACGCCGCGAGGAGCGTTCCATCGCCGCCGACGGTGACCACGAGCGTCGCCTCGCGGAAGAGCTTGTCGTCGGCCTTCGGTCCGGCGCTCTTGGGCGGGGTGGCCGGCAAGACCGTCATGCTCGTGCCGAGTTTGTCGAGCGCCTCGCCCACCTCGGTCAGCGTCGCGAGGTGGGACTCGTGCGACGACCGAAGCCTCGCCACGGCGGGGTTCTTTTGACGCATCAGGCGAAGCGTCCGGTCGTCTTTCGCGTCGAGGACGAAGGTCTGGAAGCTCGTGCGCTTCACGAGCACGAGGACGTGCGGCTTCATGCGAGGGCCTCCGCAAGGCGCCGCAGCGCGAGCTCACTCTTCGAATCGGCGAGAAGTCCGAGCTTGGCCATCCGGAGTGCGTCCTCCAAAGGGACTGGCGCAAGCACCGCTCGTCGCTCGAGGTCGGAGCCGTCGCCGCGGGGGCGGGTCGACGCCACCGCTTCCGCCGTGACCGACACGTGAAACATGTGCTGCCGCTCCGCGATCATCGCTGGCGCCGGCAACACCGGCGGGCCGAGCGCCGAGACCTGGGACACCACGAGTCCCGTCTCTTCGAAGAGCTCGCGGAGGGCCGCCTCTGCCGGTTCTTCGCCCGGCTCGATGAGGCCCGCCGGCAGCTCCAAGAAGGTCGCCGCCTCGCCGCGAAGCGCGAAAGGCGGACGCACGCACGAGACGAGCACGACCCACGGCTTCCCAGAGGCCTGGTAGTGGGCCGCGATCACCGCGGCGTCCATCGCGCGCCGCTCGACGACGTCGTACGCGAACGCCGGCCCGTCCTCGACGGATAGGTCGACGCGCCTCATGGAGAGGAAGCCCTCCGAGCGGCCCACCTCGCGGACGACTCGGACGCTCGCGTGCGGCGCGCGTGGAAAAACCAGCTCGCTCAAGACGCGTAGCGTATCGCAAGGGGGGGGCCGCACGATCACAATCCTTGTGTGGAGGAGGGACTTTCCTTCCGCCGCGCAAGCGGGGTTTGGCATCATGGCGCAAGGCGATGATGTTCCCGACGGACAACGGCCGCCCCAAGCTGCGGGGCTTCGAGGTGCTCGAGCGCCTCGGCGCGGGCGGTGTTGGCAGCGTCTACCTCGCGCGAAGTCGCGGTGGCCGCCTCGTCGCCGTGAAGATGTTGGGCGACCCGCGCGCCGAGCTCGACGCGGCGCAGAAGGCGAGCCTCGCGCACGAGGCATCGCTCGCGGCGCGGCTATCGCACCCGGCCATCGTTCAGGTCCGCGCTTTCGTCCAGGACGCGGGCTACGCCGCGCTCGTCTTCGAATACGTCGACGGGATCCCGTTGTCGCGGCTCCTCCGTCTCGCCGCGAAAGCGCGAGCTCGCTTGCCAGACCGGGCGGCCTTCGCGATCGTGGAGCGCGTTCTCGCGGCTTTGTCTCACGCCCACGCGTACACCGACGACAGCGGCGCGGCGGTGCCCATCGTTCATCGCGATGTGAGCCCGAGCAACGTGCTCTTGGACTGGGAGGGAAACGTCAAGCTGACGGACTTCGGGATGGCGAAGCTGGTGGGCACGTCGACGGGCACGCAGCTAGGCCTCGTACACGGCACCCTCGGGTGCATGGCGCCCGAGCAGGCGCGTGGCGAGTCAGTGACGGAGCGCGCCGACGTCTACGCCGCGGGGCTCCTCTCCTGGTGGCTCGCCACCGGACGAGCGCCCTTCGCGCGCTTCAGCGACGACGAAGTCGAGCTGCTTCGAGCCATGAAAAATCCCCGGCTCGCCCCGATCGACGTGGTGCGTCCCGACCTTCCGCGGGGCATCCAGGGGGCCATTCGGCGTGCGCTCGCCGTCGACCCCAAGGAGCGAACGCTCTCGGCCGCGGAATTTCGGGCCGTGGTGCAAGACAACGTGGACTGCGCGCGGGGGGAGGCGGAGCTGCGGGCCCTCCTCACGAGCTCCCGAGAGGCCCTCGAGGCGCTCGGGCCCGACGAGCGGTCCTCCGACGGCTCACATGCGGGTCGGTTGGGCCCCACGCGCCGATACGAAGATGGAGCGCAGGCGGTCGCTGACGACAGCGATGACACGGCGCAGCCCGACGCCGTCCGTGCGCTGCCGCCGCTCGGCGTCGAACTGCCCGTCGACGCGCCCTTGCGGAACGCCCTGGAGCTTCAGGGGAAACGAGCCTCGCTGCCTTCCCTCGACGAGCTCACCGTGCTCTCGCAGCTGACGTCGGCGCCGCCTCGCTTCGAGGACGTCATCGTGAGCGAGCGGCAATCGGCTCCGCCAGCGCCGCCCGTCGACGCGAAGGCGCGCCTGAGCGCCCGACCCTCGAGCGCGCCGTCACCGGCCAAGGTGCGGCTCCTCATCCTCCTGGTGGCGGCCGTCGGAGTTGTCGTTGGCGCGGGGGTGGCCTGGCTCGCCGTTCGCTGAAGGAACACGCGCTCAAGGAGACGCCCGGGGAATGCGCCGCGGCATCCGCGCATTGTTCCCGGTAGAGGTACAAGGGCCGACGTTCGATTGGTGCGACAAGGTGCGCAGCGTCGGGTGTTTCACCGTAAGTTCGCTATGCTGTGTGGACCTTCGGAACTTCCGCGCGCCTCGTGCGTCAAGCCGTAGCGCAGCGATTCAATTGAATCGCTGCATCGGACCCACCGCCCACGTGCCGCGCTTCTCGCTATGAAGACCTCGCGCTCGAGTCTTGCTCACCTCGCCGCCATCGTGCGGCCGGTGCGCCGTGCCGAGCGCCGCCTTCGCCTCGGCCGGGCGCTCCACGTGTCGGCGACGGCGCTCGCCTTCGGCCTCGGTGGCGCCATTGTCGTCACGGCGTTGCGCAAGATGGGCGTCGTGCCCGAGGCCATGACGCGCGGGGTTCTCGGTGGCCTCGGCCTCGCCTGGCTCGCTGCGACGGCGGTCGCGTACGCGCGAAGGCTCCCGCCGAGCGCTGGCGCTGTGGCGCTGGATCGCCACCACGGCTTGAGCGACCGGCTCTCGAGCGCGCTCGAGTTCGCGGGCTTGCCGGGCGAGCAGCGCAGCGCCTTCATGGATGCCGCCATCGACGACGCGCTGCGCGTGGCGCCGAGCGTCGACGCGCGGAAGGCTGTCCCGCTCCGCTTGCCGCGCCAGGTGGCGTGGGTCGCTGGTCTCGCCGCGACGCTCGGCCTCGTGCTCGCCTTTGAGGTGCGGCAGCGGGAGATCGTCGCCGGCGCAAAGACCATTGATGCCCTCGAGGTGACCGCCGACGACATGGACGCGATGCGCGAGTTCCTGAAGGAGATGGAACAGAAGCCGCTGAGCGACGACACCAAGGCCGCCATCACCGAGTTCAACCAGCTGATCGAGGACTTGGCGAACAAGCGCCTCGATCGCACCGATGCGTTTCGCAAGCTCCAGTCGCTCGAGGACAAACTCCTGAACGGGCGCGAGGCCTCAGCAAAAGACCTCGAAGAGGCGCTCGCGAAAATTGGCGACGAACTCAAGAAGTCAGAGCTCTCGAAGCCCGCCGGCGAGGCGCTCTCGAAGCAGAACCTCGCGGAGGCTTCCGAGAAGCTTCGGGAGCTGGCGAAGAAGCTGAAGGAGAAGGGGAGCGGCGTCGACAAGGCGCAGCTCGATCGGCTCCGCGAGGCGCTGAAGAAGGCGAGCGCGGGTCAGGACGAGCGGAAGGCCGCTCTCGACAAGCGTCGCGAGGATCTGAAGGCCGACCTCCTCAAGCGCAAGGAGCGTCTCGGCGACGCCGGCTCTGACGAAGAGCGGAGTCTCCTCAAGAAGAAGGAGCGCGAGCTCGAGCGACTCGATCGCGAGCGCGAGCAAGCCGAGAAGTCAGAGCGCCAACTCGATCGCCTGGATCGCGAGCTGTCGAAGGCCGCTGAAGATCTCATGCGCGACCTCGGCGCCAGCGCCGCGGATCTCGAGAACTCCGCCGAGGACATCAATCGCATGGGTCGCGAGAAGATGAGCGACGAGGAGAAGGAGCAGCTCCGTCAACGGATCCAAGAGCTCCGCGAGACGCTTCGTCAGCAAGGCAAGGGCGGCAAGCAGCAGATGGTGCGGCTCCAGAAGTTCCAGCGACACGCTCGCGGTGGTAGCCAGGGCCAAGGCCAAAAGGGCGAAGGCGAACAGAGCGGGAGCGGCGAGCAAGGGCAAGGCCAAGAGGGGCAACAGGGCCAGGGGCAAGACGGACAGGGGCAACAGGGCCAAGGCCAACAAGGCCAAGGCGGTCAGCAAAAGGGGCAGGGGCAAGGCCAGCAGGGCGAGACCTGGGTCCTCGGGCCCGGCGGTCAAAAAATGTTGATGCTCAGCAAAGGGCGCGGCGGCTCCCAGTCTGGGGGCGGCGGAGGGCAAGAGCGCGGCAGCGGCGCCGGGAGCGAGCGCGGTGGCTCGCCGCAGGGTCAAGCCACGAGCATCGGCGGTCAGACGCAAGACACCCAGGTCGCCGGTCAAGACACGGGGCAGGGCGGCAGCCGCAGCGAGGTGATCCTCGGCGCGGCGGAGCGGGGCTTCGCGTCGCGCGGCTACCAGAAGGTGTACCGCGAATACAAAAACGTCGCCGAGGAGACGCTCACGCACGACGACATTCCCGGCGGCTACCGCTTCTACGTGCGGCGCTACTTTCTCTTGATTCGGCCCCGCGACAATCCCTGGGCCCGCCTCCGCTGCACGAGACAGACGAACCCACGAAAAGGCACACCATGTCCGAGCTCGAAGGCGTTCGCGCCGAAGTTGATGCGTTCCGAAAGACCATCCAGGATCTTCGCCAGGAGATTGGCCGCACCATCGTCGGCAACCAAGAGGTCGTCGACGGCGTGCTCACCTGCATGCTCGCCGGCGGTCATGCGCTCTTGGAGGGCGTCCCGGGGCTCGGCAAGACGATGCTCGTACGCACGCTGGCGGAGGCGCTCTCGCTCGCGTTCTCCCGCGTGCAATTCACGCCCGACCTGATGCCCGCTGACATCCTCGGCACTACCGTCATCACGGAAGGTGGCGCCGGTGAGCGCGCCTTCGAGTTTCGCAAGGGGCCGATCTTCGCGAACATCGTCTTGGCCGACGAGATCAACCGCGCCACGCCCAAGACCCAGAGCGCGCTCCTCGAAGCCATGCAGGAGCATCGCGTGACCGTCGGCAAGACGACCTACACGCTCGAGGCGCCGTTCATCGTTCTCGCCACACAAAACCCCCTCGAGATGGAGGGAACCTATCCGTTGCCGGAGGCACAGCTCGATCGGTTCCTCTTCAAGCTCCACGTGCCGTTCCCGGGCCGCGACGAGCTCCATCGCATCCTCGACCTGACGACCGGCGAGGCGCGTCAGGATCGAACGGCGGTGGTCGATCGGCCCCGCATCCTCGAGATGCAGAAGCTCGTGCGGCGCGTGCCCATCGCGCGACACGTTCAAGACTTCGCGGTCCGGCTCCTTCAGGCCACCCACCCCGACGGACCCGACGCGCCGGAGACGGTGCGCCGCTTCGTCCGCTTCGGGGCGTCACCGCGCGGCGCGCAGGCGGTGCTCCTGGCGGCCAAGATCCGAGCGCTCTTTGAGGGCCGCTTCGCCGCGAGCGTCGACGACGTGCGCGCCGTAGCCCTGCCAGCCCTGCGCCATCGCGTCCTGCTCAACTTCGAAGGCGAAGCGGAAGGCATCAAGTCCGACGCGGCGCTCGCCGAGGTCCTCAAGGTTCCTCCCCGGAGACGAAGGCGGGTCTCGCCGGGGAGGCGGCCGTTGGGGCTGCTTGAAAGCCTAGGGCTGCGCGCCCGCCGCTCCCAAGGTGACGACGCCGGTGAGGAGCTCTTCGACGACGAGTTTCAGCGGAAGCTGGACTACCTCGCGCTCGTGAGCCGCCGCGCCTTTGCGGGGCGCCTTCGCGCCGAGCGGCGCACGAAGAAGACCGGCAGCGGCGTCGAGTTCGCCGACCATCGCGAGTACCAACCCGGCGACGACATTCGGTACCTCGATTGGAGCGTCTTTCAGCGCTTCGACAAGCTGCTCTTGCGGCTCTACGAAGAGGAAGAGGATCTCGCCATCTACTTCATCCTCGATGCGAGCGTGTCGATGGCCTTCAAAGAAGGCGGCGGCCTCGGTCGAAAGCTCCCCTACGGAAAGCGGATCACCGCGGCGCTCGCCTATGTGGCCTTGGCCAACCTCGATCGCGTCGAGGTGGTAACGACCAGCGACCGCGTCGTGTCGCGCATGCCGGAGACCCGCGGCAAGGCGCGCATCTTCAAAATCTTTCGCTACCTGCGCCAGCAAACGGCCACGGGAACGACGAACCTCGAGGACGCGCTCCGCGCCTTCGTCGCGCAACACAAGCGCCGCGGCATCGTGGTCCTCGTAAGCGACCTGTACGATCCGGCCGGCTTCGAGCGCGGCATCAACGTCCTTCGCTACGCGAAGTTCGAGCCCTTCGTGGTTCATGTCGTCGACCCGGCCGATGCTCATCCGAAGCTTCAGGGCGACGTGCTCGTCTACGACTGCGAGACTGGCGATGAACGCGAAGTCACCGTCACCTCGGCGGTCTTGGAACGCTACGCAAAGGCCTACGAAGGGTACCTGGCCGATGTCGAACGTTTCGCGGCGACCAAGCAGGTCCCCTACGTGCGCGCTGACGTGACCGTGCCCTTCGACGAGATGGTCCTGCGCGTCTTTCGTCGCGGAGGGTTCTTGCGGTGACCCTCGCTGGCCTGCCACTCGCGCAGCTCCTCGCCATCTTTGGCGCAGCGGCGGCGCTCGTTACCGTCTTCTACATCCTGAAGCTGCGGCGCCGCGCCGTGGCGGTGCCCTTCTCGCCGCTGTGGAACCGCATCCTTCGCGACAAGGAGGCCACGAGCCTCTTCTCCAAGCTCAAGCGCCTCCTGTCGTTGCTCCTGCAGCTCGCACTCCTGGTTCTCTTGGTGCTCGCGCTGGGCGATCCGCGCGCCGCCGCGTCGCTCGTGAAAGGTCGCAACCTCGTCGTGCTGGTCGACGCAAGCGCGTCGATGCAAGCCACGGACGTTTCGGGTACGCGTCTGGGCTCCGCCAAGGACGAGGTGCGGAAGATGATCCGTGGCCTCGGCGGCGCGGACCGCATGCTCATCGCGCAAATGGACGCGGTCACGACGGCGCTCGTCCCCATGAGCGGCGACACAGCGGAGCTGGAGCGCTCCTTGGATCGCATCAGCGCGACCGACACGCGCGTCGACTTCGCGCGGGCGCTGCGCTTCGCGACCGACGCGGTACGAGGCTTGGAGCGCTCGGAGATCGTCGTGGTCTCCGATGGCAACGTCGGCGAGGCCGCCGACGCGTCCGGCGCCGTGCGCCTCGGCGACGCCAAGCTCGTCTATGTTCCCGTCGGTCGCGGCAAGCGAAACGTCGCCATCACGCAGTTCTCGGTGCGCCGCTATCCGCTCGACAAAAGTCGGTACGAGGTGATGCTCGAGGTGACCAACACGTCAGACACCCCGGAGGACGTCGAACTCTCGCTCTTTGGCGATGGCGTCTTGGTGGACCTCAGCAAGCTTCGCCTGGCTCCCGGCGAGCGCCTGCCGCGCTTCTATCCGAACTTGTCGGGGGCGAGTCGCGCCCTCGAGGCGCGCCTCGGTCTCGTAGGCGGCGGCCACGACGACCTCCCGGCCGACGACCGCGCCTACGCGCTCTTGCCGGAGCGGCGTCGCGCCAAGGTGCTCGTCGTGAGTGACGGCAACACCTACCTCGAGGCGGCGCTCCTCCTCGATGAGTACCTCGACGTCACGCAGGTGAAGCCGAAGGACTACGCGCACGCGGCGTCATCGACCTACGACGTCGCCATCTTCGACGGAGCGACGCCGGCCGAGCTGCCCAAGGCTCACGCGCTCTACCTAGACCCGCGCGGGAGCGGCTCGCCGGTGAAGGTCGGTCCCGAGATCGATTGGCCCGCCTTCGACAAGGTCGACGGCAAGCACCCCGTGGCTCGCTTCCTCGCGCTCGAGTCGGTTGGCATTCGGCGTGCGCATCGTCTGACGCTGGGACCAGGGGATCGCGCCCTCGGTGCCGTGGCTGGGGCGCCGGTTTTGGCCTCCGGCGTCCGCGGTGGGTTCAAGTTCGTGGCCCTCGGCTTTGACGTTCGCGAGAGCGACTTGCCGCTGCGCGTCGCCTGGCCGCTCTTCCTCGTGAACACCATCAACTGGTTCACCGATGAGGACGCGAGCTACCTCTCAAGTTTCCGGACCGGCGAAGTCTGGCGCATCACCGCGCAAGGCGAAGGGGCGGCGACGCTCACGATGCCCGAGGGCGAGCACAAGCAAGTCCCCATTCACGAGGGGCGCGCCGTCTTTCTTGGGACGCGCGCCGGCTTCTACGAGCTCGAGAGCGGCGGCGGCGCCAAGACGAGCTTCGCGGCGAATCTCCTCGACGTGACGGAGAGCACCATCGCGCCGGCGCCGGAGCTGGTCGTCGACGGGCAGCGCGCGGCGGCGCTGGCTGGCTTTCAGCTCGGCGTGCGTCGCGAGATCTGGGTCTACCTGCTCATCCTCGCGGTGCTCCTGACCGCGCTCGAGTGGGCTACCTACCACCGGAGGCTCACCGTATGAACAAGGTGAAGCGCTTTGTCCTGCCGGCGGCGGCGCTGGTCCTGTTTGCGATCCTGGCGCATGTGTACCTGCGGTACGTCATCGGCGCGGGGCCAACGCTTCGCTTCGAGCGCGGCGGCGAGACCTACGAGCTCTTGGCGCCTCGCATGCTCGGGCTCTTGCTCCTGGCACCCTACTTCTTGTGGGTGCTCGGCCGGTCGCTCGCGGATTTGCCGCTCGCGCAGCGCGTCCTCTCCATCGTGCTCCGTATCGCGTTTGTGGCGCTCCTAGCCTTCGGCCTGGCGCGGCTCGCGCGCACCGGCAGCACGCAGAAGGTGAGCACCGTCTTCCTCGTCGACGTCTCGGACTCGGTGCCCGACCTCGCCCTCGACGACGCGCGTGAAGCGATCCAGAAGGCCATCCTCGAGAAGCCCAAAGACGCGACGTTTCGCGTCGTCACGTTCGCGCGGCGCCCGCGCCTCGTGGCCATCGACGAAGGCAGCACGGTGGTGCCGCCGCTGACGAGGCACGACCCCGTCACATCGCCCGGCGCCCCGCCAACCGTCGATGGCGGCGCGGCGGGAGCACCGAGCGCGCCGACGCGCGCGGGCCTCGGCGCCGCCTCGGACTTGGCGGCGGCCCTGCAGCTCGCCTACGGCCTCTATCCGGAGGGAACGCTGCGGCGCGCCGTGCTGTTCTCCGACGGCGTCCAAACCGACGGCGACATTCTCGCCGAAGCGAGCCGCGCCGCTGGTTTCGGCGTCCGCCTCTTCACGGTTCCATACCAGCGGCCGGTGCCTGGCGAAGTCGCCATTCGTGAGCTGCGCGGTCCCGACAAGATCAAGGTCGGTGAGGCCTTCGACGTGCGGGCGAGCGTCTTTTCAAGCCGCCCCCAGAAGGTGAAGGCCACGCTGCGGCAGGGCGAGGCCATCAACGGCCTCGACGGCGTTCGCACCGTCGACCTGCCCGCCGGCGTGAGCGAGGTCTCCTTCAAGAGCGTCGTGCGTGTCTCCGGCGAAGTGACCTACGCGCTCGAGCTGACGGACATTGCGGAGGATCGCTTCCGCGAGAACAACCGCTCCTCCGTCACGGTCTCGGTGCCGGGGCGACCCACAGTGCTCTACGTCGAGGGCAACCAAGCCCGCGCGAGCTACCTGCAAAGCGCCCTTTCGGCGCAGGACTTCGACGTCGACGTTCGTGGGCCCCGGGAGATCCCGCAGAGCTTGCGCGAGCTCGAGCGCTACGATTTCGTCATTCTCTCCGACGCGCCTGCCGACGCCGTCTCGATGACGCAGCAGGAGGCCATCGAGGGCTACGTCCGCGATCTCGGCGGCGGGTTTCTCTTCGCCGGCGGCGAGGCCGGTTATGGGCTCGGCGGCTGGTACCGAACGACCATCGAACGGATGTTGCCGGTCCGCATGGACTCGGAAAAAAAGCGGGACGAGCCGGGGGTGGCGATGGTCCTAGCCATCGACCGCTCGGGCTCCATGACGGGCATCAAGATCGAGATGGCCAAAGCTGCCGCGAAGGCGACGGCCGACACGCTGTCCGGCGAAGACCTCTTGGAGGTCATCGCTTTCGATTCGGCCCCGACGCGCGTCGTGCGCATGACGCCGGCGAAACACCGCGCCCGTATCCAGAACGACATCGCCCGCATTCAGCCCGGCGGCGGCACGGAGATCTTCCCCGCGCTCGACGCGGCGTACACGGAGCTACGCGTGACGCGGGCCCGGAAGAAGCACGTGATCCTCCTCACCGACGGGCAAGCGCCGTCGGCGGGCATTCGCGATCTCGTTCAGGCGATGGTGGCTGAGGGCGTCACCGTTAGCTCCGTGGGGCTCGGCGCTGAAATTGACGAGAACCTCCTTCGCATGGTCTCCGATGTCGGCGGCGGACGTTTCTACAAAGTCCTGGACCCGCAGTCGCTGCCTCGCGTCTTCACGCGAGAGACCGAGATGATCAGCCGCTCAGCGGCCGTGGAGGAGTACTTCCAGCCGCGCGTCGTCCAGAGCGCGGACTTTCTCCGAGGCATCGACGTGCGCGCCGCGCCTTACTTGCACGGCTACGTCGCCACCAAAATGAAGCCTCCGCCGGCGCAAGAGGTTCTCCAGTCGGAGCTCGGCGAGCCGATCCTTGCCAGGTGGCGCGTCGGCCTCGGATGGTCCGTCGCGTGGACCAGCGACGTGAAGAATCTTTGGGCCGTCGAGTGGCTCAAGTGGCCACAATACGGGCAGTTTTGGGGACAACTCGTGCGTGAGCACATGCGCCAGAAGCGGGGCAGGGTCCTCGACATGCGCGCCGAGATCGACCCGGCGACGGGCCACGTGCGCGCCGCCATCGACGCCGTCGGCGTTGACGATCGCTTTCAAAACGGTCTCGACGCGAAGCTCGAGCTCAAGTCGGAGCGCGGCGGCGAGGTGCGGCGGCCCCCGATGCGGCAGACGGCGCCCGGTCGCTACGAGGCGGACTTTCCCCTCGATCGCTACGGTTCGTTCTCGCTCCGGGCCACGCTGGAGAAGGTTGTGGACGACGGCAAGGGCGCGCGCTCGGTGGTTGTCGCGGAGAGCTACGGGCACGTGTCCAACCCGTACCCGCGCGAATACCTAGCGCTGGAGGCCGACAAGGCGACCTTGGCGCGAGCGGCCGAGGCCACCGGCGGCGCGCTGAGCGCCCCCGTGGCGCGCTGGTTCGATGCGGCGGGCGAGCGAATCAAATTCAGCGAGCAGCTTTGGTCGCGATTCGTCCTCTTGGCGGTCCTGGTCTTCGTCCTCGATCTCTTCGTTCGACGCGTGCGGCTCTTCGACCGAAAGAAGGTCGCACGGCCGTCGTTTGGGCGAGCGTCGGCGCGGGGCTGAGGCAACGTCGCTTGCGAGCGACCCGCCGCTCTTGACAGGAACGCACACGCGCGACCTCGACTTTCAGCGTCGCCTCATTGCGAAATACGCTCTACAGTCCCCGCGTGCCGACCTCTCTTGCGGGAACCCCTGCGCCGCTCGTGCGCTTCGAAGATCTGCTCGCGCCCTTCCGGGAGGCCGAGAAAGGCCCCGAGCTTCACGCCGTCGGCGCCGAGATGGAGAAGCCCGCCATCGACGCGCTCACGTTTGCGCCGATCCCCTACGAGGGGCCGCGCGGCGTGGCCGCCATCTTGGCTGCGCTGGAGAAGCACGGTTGGCTCGCCGAGCGCGAGACGGAAGGGGGCCCGATCATCGCGCTGACGCGGGGCCGGGCCTCGGTAACCCTCGAGCCCGGCGGACAGCTAGAGCTGAGCGGCGCGCCGTACCGAACCGTGCACGAGGTGGCCGACGAGCTCGAGGCGCATCAACGGGAGCTCGCCCCCATCGTCAAAGGTCTCGGCCTCGAGCTCCTGGGATTGGGCTTCCACCCCTTCGCGACGCGCGCCGAGCTCCCTTGGGTCCCGAAGAAACGCTACGCGATCATGCGCGACTACCTGCCGACGCGCGGCGGACGCGGCCTCGACATGATGCTGCGCACCTCGACGGTGCAGGCCAATCTCGACTTCTCGAGCGAACGCGACGCCATGCGAAAAATGCGGGTGCTCCTCGCGCTCGCTCCGCTCGTCACGGCGCTCTTCGCTAACAGCCCGTTTGTCGAAGGCCGGCGCGGCGAAGCGCTCTCAGAACGTGGCGCTGTTTGGCTCGACGTCGATCCTGATCGCACGGGCCTCTTGCCGCGACTCTTTCTGCCTGATGCCAGCTACACCGACTACGTCGAGTGGGCCCTCGACGTGCCCATGTTCCTGATCAAGCGCGGCCACGAATACCTGCGCAACACGGGGCAGACGTTCCGGCAGTTCTGGAAAGATGGCATGGGCGAGCACCACGCCACGCAGGCCGATTGGCGGCTGCACATAAACACGCTCTTCCCCGAGGTTCGCCTGAAGCACACGATCGAGCTCCGCTCGGCCGATTCGCAGAGCCTCGCGCTCGCCCCTGCGCTCGCGGCCTTGGCCGTTGGCCTCGTCTACGACCCGCGCGCGCTCGACGAACTGGAAGCGACGCTCGGCGACGTTACGCATGACGAGGTCGCGGCGTTGCGGCGAGAGGTCTATCGATTGGGGCTCCGGTCTACGTTCCGCGGCGCGCCGCTCCAGAAGCTTGCGGAGGCCGTGGTAACGATCGCCGACCGCGGCCTTGAGCGCCGCGCCTTCGCCGACGCGCAGGGCAAAGACGAGCGGCGCCACCTCGACCCTCTCCGTGCGCTTGTCCTCGCTGGCAAGACCCCGGCGGAGGCGCTGCTCGCGCGCATGGACCCGGCGAAAGACTTCCGTGCCGAGGTCGTCCGCGTCTCGGCGCTTTCGACTAGCTCGGGATCTTGAGCAGCTCGCGGACCTTCGCGATGACTTGAGGCGCTTGGATCGGCTTGGTGATGTAAGCGTTCGCACCGAGCTCGAGGGCGCGGCGCCGGTCTTCCTGTGCGCTCTCCGTCGTGATGATGATGATCGGGACATCCTTGTGCGTCGGGTCGGAGCGCACGCGGCGAACGAGCTTCAAGCCGTCCATGATGGGCATGTTGATGTCCGTGAGGATGATGTCGTAGCGACCGCTGGCGAGCTTCCTGAGCCCGTCGACGCCGTCGTCGGCCTCAGTGACGCGGAGGTTCTTCACGCGCGCGAGGGCGAAGACCAATAGCTGCCGCATCATGGGCGAGTCTTCGACGACGAGGCAGGAGTACTCTTGGCTCATGGGCGGCGGGAGCCCACGATATCACTGGTCTACGTGCCCTAGACCAATTCACGGCGCGGGTCGCGGCGTTCGCCCGACTTCAAGCCGAAATCGGTCTAGCCCTGCAGTTGCGCGAGCCACTGCCCGAGATCGCCGAGGATGACTCGGGGAGCCGCCCTCAGCGCCGCGACCGACGGCGAGCCCGTGAGAACCATCGCGGCGCGCAGCTCGGCGAGGACGCCATCGATGTAGTCGCGGGCCCCTTGGGGGCCGCCGCGCCGGAGCGCCTGAAGAACGGGCCGTGCGATACCCGCGGCGTGCGCCCCCAGCGCCAAACACTTTGCGACGTCCAAGCCCGTTGCAACGCCGCCGGTGGCGATGAGCGTGCGAAAGCCCACGGGCGCCGTCAAAAGCACGCTCGCCGCCGTGGGAATGCCCCAGTCCCAAAACGCTTCCCCCAGCCGGTACGCCGCGCCTTCGTCGGCGCTCTTCGCGCGGAGCGTCTCCACGGCCACCCATGACGTCCCGCCGGCGCCCGAGACGTCGACGTGCTCGACGCCCACGGCCCGAAGGGCGCGCGCGGCTCGCGGCGCGATCCCGCAGCCAGTCTCCTTGGCGACAATGGGAAGTCCGAGCTCCTTGGCGAGGCGCGCGAAGGTTTCGAGGCCGCGGCGAAAATCCCTGTCGCCGCCGCGCTGGACCAGCTCCATCGCC
Source organism: Myxococcales bacterium (assembly GCA_016703425.1). Classification (NCBI taxonomy): domain Bacteria; kingdom Pseudomonadati; phylum Myxococcota; class Myxococcia; order Myxococcales; species Myxococcales bacterium. Next base: position 781,029 of record JADJCA010000001.1, on the reverse strand, counting down.
GGGTTCATGTGAACGCAAAGGGCATCGGCGCCGACGCTTTCGACCAGCGCCTTCACGTCAGCGGTGTCGGTCTCAGAGGCCTGCACGATGCCCAGGTTTCCGAGCACGAGCGTCGTCGGCGCGACGTCACGCACCCGATAGGTGGCGGCCGCCGCCTCGCCGCGAACGAGGGCCGCGCGCTGGCTGCCCAAGCCGAAGCCGAGCTGACGTTCTTCGGCGATGGCCGCGAGCTCACGGTTGATCGCGGCGGCTTCCTCCGTGCCGCCCGTCATCGCAGCGATGAGCAGCGGGGCGGCGAGGCGCTTGCCGAGAACCAAGACGCTGGTGTCGATGGCGTCCGCGTCGAGCTCCGGTAGCGCGTCGTGCACCAGCCGAACGTCCGCGAGGAGCGTAGTCGCCTCGCGGAAGCCAACGTCGCCGTTGGCGCACAGCTCGATGTGGTCTGCCTTCCTATCGTGGATGCCGCTCATACGTCGCCGAGCTCCCGCAGGTTCTATAGCGAAGTTCGCAGCGGCGAGGGATCCCGCCTGCGGAGCCGCGGGCCCTGCCAAGGGGGACGCGCCACCCCTCTTTATATGCTTCAGAGATATTTGAAAGCGATTGAAATTGATGGATAATTTGTCGCCCAATACCGTTGACATGGGGAAACCTCGACCCTAGGCTCTGCTCGCCCGCTGCGCGCGTCTCCGCTCGCTCCGCCGGCGCAGTTCCATGCAAACGTCGTCCCCCACGGAGTCCTTCGGGCGCTTTAGCGCTCGCGTCGCGTCGACCGTTGACACGGCGCTCCGTGGCTGGCTCGACCGCAGAATCGCGCGCGCCGCCTCGCTGCACGGTGATGTCGGCGCCGTCGCCGGTGCCATCGCCGACCTCACGCTTCGGGGCGGCAAGCGGCTGCGACCGATTCTCACGGCGGTCGCCTACGAGGCGTTCGCGCCCGGCGAGTCGTTCGAGCGAATTGCGCCGTCGCTCGTCGCCCTCGAGCTCCTTCAGAGTTACCTGCTCACGCACGACGACTGGATGGACGGCGATGCGCTCCGGCGCGGTGGCGCCAGCGTGCACACGGCGCTCGCCGAGCGCTTTGGAACGGCAGAGGCGGGCGCCCACGCGGGAATCCTCGCCGGCGATCTGGCCTCGGCTTACGCGACAGAGGCCTTGCTCGAGACCGACGTCCCGCCGCCGGCGCTCGTCGAAGCGCTCCGCGAGTTCGCAGAAATGCACCACCGGGTGGTTCTTGGGCAGACGTTGGACGTGCGGAGCGTTTGCCGCGAGAGCGCGGAAATCGAACGCATGCATGACCTGAAGACCGGGAGCTACACGGTGCGCGGACCGCTCCGGCTCGGCGCCGCGCTGGCGGGAGCGCCGGCCGCGGCCCGCGAGAAGCTCGACGCCTTCGCGGCGCCGCTCGGCGTGGCGTTCCAACTCTCCGACGATCTGCTCGGCGCGTTTGGTGACGAGCGGCTCACGGGGAAGCCTGCGGGGAGCGATTTTCGCGAGGGAAAGCGCACCGCCGTCGTGGCGGCGCTCGAAGCGGAAGGTGCAGCCTGGGCCAAGCGGCTCCAGGGCGCACCGGCGCTCTCCGCCGGCGACCTTGGGCGACTCATCGAAGACGCAAAGAGGTCCGGCGTTCGTGCGCGCGTCGAAGCGCGCATCGATGCCCTCGAAGGCGCGGCTACCGCCGCCGTCGACGCGCTCGCCGTCAGCCAGGTCGGCCGCCATCGACTCCGCGCCGCGGCTCAAGTCTTGATCCGGCGGGAGCACTGACATGGCGACGGAAGGCCGCGCCTCGGGCAAGGTGATTCTCCTCGGGGAACACGCCGTGGTTCACGGCGTGCCGGCCATCGCCGTTGGCCTCGAGCGTGGAGCGCGCGCAACACGGACGGCGCTCGCGTCGGGCCCGAGCTGCCTCTACCTACAAGGCGTCGACGTCCCCATCAGCGAGCACGACGACCTCGACTTGGCGCGCGCGTTTCGTGCCGTCCTCGACGCGTCGCTGGGGGCCCAAAGGTCAGCCGTCCGCGTCAACGCGAGCGCCGAGCTGCCACCCGGGGGGGGACTCGGTTGTTCGGCCGCGCTCGGCGTGGCCATCGCGCGCGCCCTCGACGAGAGCGCGAATGCGACGGTCGCGTGCGAGCGGGCCATGGCCTGGGAGCGCGTCTTTCACGGCAACCCGTCGGGCATTGATACGGCGGTGGCCGCGCACGGCGGGTTCCTCTGGTTCCGGAAGGGAGCGGGCATCGAGGAGCTCGGAGAGCGCGCCCGCGGGTTGACGTTGGATCTCTGCATTGGTCTGAGCGGCGCGGCGTCGAGCACCAAGACGATGGTCGAGATGGTCGCTCGGCTGCGCGAGCGACGGTCCGAGTTGGTGGACAAGGCGTTCGCTGGCATCGACTCGCTCGTGAAAAACGCCCGCCTCGCGATCCTCGCCGGCGATCGCGTGGCGCTCGGTCGACTCATGGACCTCAACCAAATGGTCCTGGCGGGACTCTACCTATCAACGCCCGAGCTCGAAGACCTGTGCGCGCGCGCGCGCGGGGCAGGAGCCCTCGGCGCCAAGCTCACGGGGGCCGGCGGTGGCGGGTGCGTCGTTGCGTTGGTGCAGAATCGCGCCGCCGCCGCCCGAGTCCTCGCGTCGTGGCGAGAGGGCGGCTTCGACGGCTTCTCGGTGAGGGCCGGGGGGCGCACCGCTGGCGACAGCCGAGGAGCTTGGCCTATGAGCCGCGAAGCCGTCGCCGTCGCGCACCCCAACATCGCCCTCTCGAAGTATTGGGGAAAGCGGGACGTTCCCGGAAATTTTCCCGCGGTGCCGAGCCTCTCGCTCACGTTGCGCGGCTTGTCGACGCGCACGCGCGTCGTCTTCGATGAGCGCCTCGCCGCCGATGAACTGCTCCTCAACGGGCACGCGACCGATGGCGAGCCGCTGACACGTGTGACGGGGCTCTTGGACCGGGTGCGCAGCGCCGCTGGCCTCGCGGCTCGGGCTCGCGTCGAGTCGACGAACGATTTCCCCACCGCGAGCGGGCTCGCCTCGAGCGCGTCGGGCTTCGCCGCGCTGGCGCTCGCCGGGGCGAGCGCCGCCGGGCTCGCCTGGGATTTGTCGCTCGTCAGCGATCTCGCTCGACGCAGTTCGGCGAGCGCCGCGCGAAGCCTCTACGGCGGGCTCGTGGAGCTGCCGGCGGGAACGGCGCCGCTCGCGGAGGCGACGATTCTGTCGGCGCGCCCCGTGGCGCCGCCGGAGGCGCTCGATTGGCGTGTCGTGGTCTGTGTCACCTCAGAGGGGCAAAAGGCCCACGGCTCGACCGACGCCATGCGAGCCACTGCGCTCAAGAGCCGGCTCTACGGAGCGTGGCTCGCGCTCGCGCCGGAGCTCCACACGTCGTTGCTCGCGGCGCTGCGGCGCGGCGATTTTGCCGCCGCCGGCGAGCTCGCCGAGGAGAGCGCATTGGCCATGCATGGCTGCGCGCTCGCGGCGGGCTTCGCGTATTTTCAAGACTCAACGACGCGCGCCATCGAGGCTGTCCGAGCTCTCCGACGCGATGGCATGCCGATCTTCTTTACCGTCGACGCGGGACCCCACGTAAAGGCCTTCGTGATGTCGCGTCACGCGGCGCGAGCGGCGGACGCACTTGGGGCGGTGCCCGGTGTGCTTCGAACCATCACCTGCGAGCCGGGCCACGGTGCGCGACTCGAGGGACGGAGCCCATGAAGGCGCGAGCGCCTGGCAAGCTCGTCTTGACGGGGGCCTACGCGGTCCTTGAAGGGGCGCCGGCGATCGTGGCCGCCGTGGATCGCTACGCCGTGGCCGATGGGGCGCGGTCGACGGACGCGCCGACGCACGAGGTCCGCGCGGCGATGGCGGGCCCGTGGCCCGAATGTGACGTATCGGCCCTTCAGCACGACGGGAACAAGCTCGGGCTGGGCTCGAGCGCTGCGGCGCTCGTCGCGACGCTAGGCGCCGCTCACTTGGCCCGCGAGCGCGGCGCCGATCTGCACGACGGCGCCGTGCGTGCCAGCATCTTCAGCGACGCGCGCCGTGCGCACGCGGCGGCACAAAATGGCGGCAGCGGCGTCGATGTCGCCGCGAGCACCTACGGTGGTGTCTTGCGCTACGCGCTCCTTGGGCGCGTCCCTTCGCTCGTGGCGGTAGCCTTGCCCGAGGCGCTCGTGCTCCGCGTGTTCTTCTCCGGCGTGAGCGCCCGCACGAGCGAGCTGCGGCGACGCGTCGACGCGTTTCGCGAGGCGGCCCCCTCTCTCTACGCCGCGCGCATGAGCGAGCTTTCGGCCGCCGCCGGCGAAGGCGCCGCGGCCCTCTCGGGTGGCGGCGCGACGGAAGCGGTCGCCGCCGTGCGCCGATTCGGAGAAGCCCTCGAGGTCTTCGGTGACGCCGCCGATGTGGGCATCGTGCCGCTCGCGTTTAGGCGGCTCGCGACGGCGGCCGCGGGGCAGGGCGCGTGGTTTCACCCAGCCGGCGCGGGCGGCGGCGACGTGGGGGTCTTTTGTGGAACAACGGAGCCAGACGACGCGTTTTTGCGGCTGGCTCAGGAGCTCGGTCTCTCCCCGATTCCGCTCGCAATCGGTGCCCCAGGTCTAACGGCCCACGAAGCGACCCCTCACGAAGGTGTCCCGTTTCGTGGCCAGGTGTCGTAAGGAGGTCGCCATATGGCTCGCACGTCGCGCATTCCCGGCTTCTACAAGGTGACCGTCGCCGAACGGCGCGCGCTCGTCGCCGAGGTCACGGGGACGGAAACCATCGAAATGGAGCGTGCCTTCGACGCCGGTGGCCTCGACGCTGAGACCGCCGACAAGTTCGTCGAGAACGTCCTTGGCACCTACGCGTTGCCCTTCGGCGTGGCCCTGAACGTCCGAGTGAACGGCGCCGACCATGTGGTGCCAATGGTCGTCGAAGAGCCCAGCGTGGTGGCCGCTGCGTCGAACGCCGCGAAGATGGTCCGAGAGGGCGGCGGCTTTGTCGCCGAGGTCGACGCCCCGGTCATGATCAGCCAGATCCAACTGGTCGACGTGCCCGATCCAGACCGCGCGAAGATGCGCATCCTCGCGGCGAGGAGCGAGCTGTTGGCCTTGGCCGATGGCGCCGTCGTCGGGCTCGTGGCGCGTGGCGGTGGCGCGCGCGATCTCGAGGTTCGCATGTTGGGCACCCCGGCCGACCGCATGATCGTCGTCCATGTCCTCGTCGACTGCCGCGACGCGATGGGCGCCAACCTGGTGAACTCGGTGGCCGAGGCCGTTGGCGACCGGTTGGCAGAGCTGGCCGACGCCAAGTTGGGGCTGCGCATTCTCTCCAATCTCTGCGACAAGCGTTGCGTCCGGGTGCGCTGCTCCGTGGAGGAGGACTCGCTCGCCACCGACGACATGAGTGGCGCCGACGTTGCGCTGGGCATCGAGCAGGCGTCGCGCTTCGCGGAGCTAGACCCGTACCGCGCCGCCACGCACAACAAGGGCATCATGAACGGCATCGACGCCGTGGTCATCGCCACCGGCAACGATTGGCGCGCCGTCGAAGCGGGGGCTCACGCCTTCGCAGCCCGCACGGGCAAGTACTTGCCGCTGGCCGTTTGGCGTAGGCAGGGGCGACGCCTCGTGGGCACGCTCGAGCTACCGCTCGCGCTCGGCACCGTTGGGGGCACGCTACGGGTTCATCCCGCGGCGCGCCTCGCGCTTCGCATGGTGCACGTCAGCGGCGCTGGCGAGCTCGCCTGCGTCGCAGCGTCGCTCGGCCTCGCATCCAACCTCGCCGCCCTTCGCGCCCTCGCCACCGATGGCATTCAGCGCGGCCATATGGCCCTTCACGCGCGCTCCGTCGCGCTCGCCGCCGGCGCCGAGGGCAGCCTCGTCGAACGCGTTGCGAGCATGATCGTGGAGGCGCGGGACATCACCCTCGAGGCTGCCAAGAAGGCCGTCGAGCTCTTGTCGTCGAAGGGCGACGGCGCACGGGTCGTCGAAGACTGAGACGCCAGGGCCCTAGCTATCAGCGTTCGAGGCCGGGCGCGGCATCGGCTCCGCGGCGTCGTCTTGCCGTTCGCGCAAGACAACGAGCGCCTCTTTGGCCAAGCGCACCACGAGCGGGCCGAGGATGAGGCCCCAACCTCCGAAAACGGCGAACCCGCCGAGCATCGCCAAGAGAAGCACGAAGGCCGAGAGCTGCAGGTTTCCCCGCCGCGCGAGCACGGGCCGCAGCACGTTGTCGATGGTGCCCACGATGACCGCCGCAATGACGAGCAAGATGATGGCTTCTTTGGTCCGGCCCGCTAGAAACAGCCCTGCGGTGACGGGCAGCCAAATGAGCGCCGTGCCGGCGGGCAAGAAGGCGGCGAGGAACGTGAGAAAGCCAAGCACGAGGGCGCGCGGGACACCGAGCGCGAAGTAGGTGACCGCGCAAATCATCGCCTGAACGAGCGCCGTCAGGATGACGCCGAACAGAAGGCCGCGGCCCGTCTCCTCAAAGGCGCTCGAAAGCCGCGTCATGACGCGCTCCTCGAAGGGGACGTGGCGGCGCGCCCAATCGTAGAGCTCTTGACCGTCGACCAAGAACACGTACGCCGCATAGAAAAAGACCGCGAAGGCCACGACGACGTTCGCGGCGGCGCCGGCGATGCCTGACGCGACGCGAAGCGCTTGGGCGCCGTGCTCGCGGACCAAGGTCAGGATCTGTTCGGGTGATGTCGGAAGGCTCGATGCGCCGGGGCGCTCTCCGCCCGACGCGAGCGCGACGAGCGCGTCCTTCGCACCCTGGGAGCGCACAAGGCTCTCGCCCAGCTCGAGGGCGCCGCGGAGGAGGGATACGGTCGCGAGCGAGAGCGGGAGAAAGATCCCCATGCCGAGGACGACGAGAATCGCGCCAGCGGCCCGCTCGCGGCCGCCGGTCCGTTGCGTCAGCTTCTGGAAGACGGGACGCGCGAGAATGGCGAGCCACGCGGCCAACACGAGCGGGGCCCAAAACGGTACCAGCGTGGCGAGCGCACCGGCGCAGAGCACCAGCGTGAACCAGCGCAGCGTCTTGGCTTCGTCTTTCGGGCCGAGCAAGGCCATCGGTGCGCGCGAGCATACAGGGCATCGGCGGCCTTCGAGGTGCATTCCGCGCGGCCGGCGCGCCTCGTGCCGGGCCTCGCATCGGAGGGAGTGACCGCGCGCGCGCCTTCGAGTACCTTCGGGCGCCGTGCCTCCGCACACTACGACCGAGCCGCCGCGGGTCGAATCGCCCGACGCCGATCCGCATCGCGATGCGCGCGGCGCCCTGCATGACGTCTCCAATGCGTTGACGGTCATGCTCGGCTGGGTGAGCGAGGCACGCTCACCCGATGCGTCGCCGGAATCCATTGCCTACGCGCTGCGCATCATCGAGCACAGGGCGCGTGACGCGCGCGACCTTGCGCGCCGGGCCATCGGCGCGGAGGTGCCCACCGGCGAGCAGTCGGACCAACTCGACGGAGTCCTCAAGGACACCATTGATTCGCTCGCCGTGGAGGCGACGCGGTCCGGCGTGCGCCTCTCGCTCGATGCGCGAACCGGTCTTCGCATTCGCTTTGCCGGCGACCTCTCGCAGGTCGTCCTCAACATCGTCCTAAACGCCATGGCTCACGCGCCGCGGGGCACCGACGTCGTGGTGATGGCGTCGAAAGGCGAGGAGGAGGGGCAGGTGAACGTCGACATCGAAGACCGCGGCCCGGGCGTTCCGGCGCCTCGCCGCGACTCGATTTTCGAGGGCGACTCGAAGCGCAAAGGGGGAGCCGGCGTCGGCTTGCCCCACGCGCGTGCGCTGGCACGCGCGGCCGGTGGCAACGTGGAGCTGGTCCCGTCGGTCGCTGGGGCGTGTTTCCGCGTGACCTGGGCGACGCGCGACGGCGCCGCCAACGTTCCCCGTTCGACGGCGCGGGAGCTGGTCCTCCAGGGCCTTGGCGTCCTGGTCATCGAGGACGACGCAGACGTCATCGCCCTCCTCGAGACGGCGCTTTCGGCCCGCGGCGCCGAGCTCTCGGTCGCGCGCTCAAGGGCTCAAATGGACGAGCGTCTCACGGCGAGGCGGATTGACGCGGTCCTGATGGACCTCTCTCCCATCGAAGAGGACATCGCCGGCGCGCTCGCGACGCTTCGGCGAGAGGCCCCCGACGCGACGCTCATTCTGATCACCGGTGCAGCGACCCCCTCGATCCCTGACGGGATCGCAGGCATTCGCCTCGTGCGAAAGCCCTTCGAGGTCTCCGAAATCGTCAAGGTCCTGCTCGACCGGGACGACTAACGCACGCGAAGCACTTGACGTCGGCGCCGTTGCTCTTTAGAAGCTTGGCCCTAATTCCAAGCGAAGGTGGCGGAATTGGCAGACGCACTAGCTTGAGGTGCTAGCGGGTAACACCGTAGGGGTTCAAGTCCCCTCCTTCGCACGAATCTGGCCCTTGCCCGGGCCCACCGATCCGCGAGGCTTCGCCTCGCGGGGCGGCCGTCGCGCCCGTCCGGGGCGGGGTCGGGGTCTAGCCGCTCCGCTCCTAGCCACCGGCTTTACGTCAACGTGGTACGGGCCGCGGTCGGCGCGGTACCATCCCGACGTGGCGAAGAAGAAGAGCAGCAGAGACTCGAGCCGCGCGTCGGCGCCCGAGACGGTGTCGTCGGCCGAAGCGCAGGCGGCACAGGGCGCCACGAAGGGAGCGACTTCGGCTTCCGTCGAGCCGCCGGATTCGACGAACTTAGCTCCCGCTGAGCAAGACCGGCTCATCGCCCGATTTGGGCGCAAGGTGAAAGCCGGCGAGGCGATCTTTCGCGAGGGCGAGCCCGGCAAGGAGGCCTTTCTCCTCCAGGACGGTCGGGTGCGAATCCTCAAGCGTGTTCGCCTCGTGGATCGAAGCCTGCACCTGGTTCGCCCTGGCGATCTCTTCGGCGAAGCGGCACTCCTTGAGGCCGGGCCTCGCAACGCCACCGCCGTCGCCCTGGTCGATGGCGTCGTGCTGGCCCTCGACCCCGCCACGCTTCGTTCCCTCGTCGAGCACTACCCCGCCATAGCCCTGCGCATCGTCGAGCAGCTCGTCCGCCGCCTCCGGGAGGCGGAAGAGCAGATCGAGGTCGTGCTCCTGCGTGACAGTCAATTCAAGGTGGCCACGGCGCTGCTTCGCCTTGCGCGTCGCTCGACGGGCAGCGCCGAGGTCGCCGTGTCGCCGGTGGAGCTTTCGAGCCGCGTTGGCCTCGATGTCGACACGGTGCGTCGGAACGTCCAGCGCCTGCGCGAACAAGAGTACGTGCGCATCGTCGGCGAGCGGGTCGAGATTCCCGACGTGGAGGCCCTCCGGAAGCTGGTCCAGCTCCTCGGAACGAAAGACGAGCTCGTCGGCGATCCCGGCGCGCGCTGACGTCCTGTCCGGCACGGGCGCGGCAAAAATACGGGGCCAAGCTGCAGGTCGGTGCGCCCTTGATGGAATGAATGACATTCCGAAAACGCTTCTGATGTCAGTGCATTGCTGCGTATTGCTGATGTGGAACTACACGATTGACGCGGGGTCCGATTGTCGATTATTCCAATCGCCCTGATGGTTTGGCGGCCAGCCGTTCGACTGGTTTCTTGTGTCCGCTAGCACCGTTCGCCCACGCCCCAATGCTCCTGACCTTCAAGCACGTCGCGCTCCTCTTCGCGGCAGCCGCACTGGGCTGCTCGCCGAAGGCCGGCAGCGGTGGAGCGGGAGCGCAGAGCCCGGAGCGGCAGGCGGAGGCCGAGTACGACGTGGCTCGCGACCTCTTCTTCAATCGCCGTGAGCCCCGCCAGGCGCTCGACCACGCGCTCAAGGCCGTGGAGCTCGACGACGAGAACCCGCGCGTCCTCTACTTCGTGTCGAACATCTATCTCTCGTTCTGCTCCACCGACGCCGGCTTCACGTCCCCGGACTGCCGCCTCGCAGACGCGGAATCCTTTGCGCGCCGCGCCATCAAGGCGGAAGGGAGCTTCCGCGACGCAAAGAACCTCCTGGCGGTCATCTTGACGCATCAAGGAAAATTTCCTGAGGCCATCGCTCTCCTCGAGCCATTGACGCGCGATCCGGCCTACTCGGCGAGCCACCTGGCGTGGGGCAACCTCGGCTGGGCCGAGCTCCAAGCGGGCCACGTCGACGCCGCCATCGCAGCGCTCAAGAACGCCGTCACGCAACCGAAGTTCTGCGTCGGCTTCTACCGGTTGGGGATGGCCTTCGAAAAGAAGGGCGACCTGAATCGCGCGGAGGAGAACCTCTCGAGCGCCCTCAGCGTCGACGCGGAGGAGTGCAAGACGCTCCAAGCTGCGTGGGAGGCCCGAGGCCGCGTGCGCCAGTCACTCGGGCGCGCCGCCGACGCACGTGCAGATTTCGATCGCTGCCGGGAGCTTGCTCCGGGGACGAAAGAGGGCAAGCAGTGCGCGAAAGCGCTGGCTCAATTGGGGACGGGGCAGCTCGGGGCAGGGGGCGTGAAGTCGCCCCCGGTGCCGTGAACTTCGGAGGAAACGTGACGACGGAGTCGATCGGCGAATTTCTGAAGCAACGTCGCGCCGCCAAGCGAATGAGCCTGGCCGAGGTGGCACGCGTCACGCGCATTCCCGTGCAAACCCTGATGTCCATCGAGGGAGACCGCTTCGACGAAATGCCCGGCGAGGTCTTCGTTCGCGGCTTCCTCCGCTCTTACGCCCGCGCCGTGGGCGTCGTGCCCGAAGAGATCCTCGCGCGCTATTCGGCGAGTCGCCGGGTGGCCGTCGTAACGCCGCTACCGGTCGCGGCTCCCGTTCGTGTCGAGAAGAGCCGACGCTTTGGCGTGGCCATCGCGTTTGTGCTGCTCCTCATTCTCTTTACGCTCGCGCTCTCGTTCGTCCTCAAGCCGCGAGGCCACGATCTTCCCGCGGAGCTCTCGCTCTCAACGGAAGGTCTCTCAGGCCCCACCGCTTTCTCGACGTTCGGGTGAGGCGCATCCAGGATGCGGCGCTCCTGCTTCGATCGTCGCCCTTCGGCGAAAGCGACGCGGTCGTCACCTTCCTGACGCAAGACTCAGGCAAGCTGTCGGCCGTCGCGCGCGGCGCCCGAAAGAACTCCAAGCGCTTCGGCGGCGCTCTGGAATCGCTCCACACGCTGCGCGTTGAGCTTGAGGATCGCGGCAAGGAGCTCTTGACGCTTAAGGAAGCGTCGGTCGTCGAGCTCCGCTTGGCGCTTCAGCAGAACCTGGAAGGCATCGAAGCGGTCGGCGTCGCCCTTCGGTGGGCCCGCGCCTTGTGCCCGCCCCGAACCCCCGAACGCGACGCCTTCGACGCCCTCACGGGACTCATCGCCTCGGTCGACGCGGGGGCGGCGCCGCGCACCGAGCTCGCGCGCGTCGGCCTGCGCCTGCTGGTCTCCACGGGCTTCGCCTTGGAGCTCGAGCAATGCGTCCGCTGCGGACGCAAGTGCCCGGACGGTCGGCCCGCCGCCATCGACGTCGCCCAGGGAGGGCTCGTGTGCAGCGCCTGCGGGGGCGCGCGGGTCGTGATCCCCGCGGCGCTACGCCGCAACGCCATGGCGATCTTGCGTGGCGACGACCTTCCGCTTTCGCCGGTTGACGCGGAGGACTTGGTTCGGCTCGTCGAGCTGGCGCTGGCGGCCCACGGAGGCATCGAATCATGAGCGAGTCATGAGAAGGTCCTGAGCTTCATGAAACAGCGCAAGGATTTGCTGGCCTTTGGCGAGGTCCTTTGGGACATCTTTGAAGTAGGCCCCGATGTGTTCCATCGAGAGGTCGGCGGCGCGCCGGCCAATGTCTGCGTCCACGTCGCGCGTCTGGGCGGGCGTTCGGCCGTCTTCGGCGCCGTGGGCCGGGACGCCTTTGGCGAAGCTCTAAGAGGGCGCCTCGCGCAGGAGTCCGTTGACTGCGGCGGGCTCGTTTTCCGCCGAGAGCGAACGGGCATCGCCTTCGTTTTGCGGACGAAGGACGGGCAACCACGGTTTCTCTTCTACCGGGCATCGACCGCTGACATGGCCTACGAGGTGTCGAATCTCCCCCGGGCCTTGCCCACGGCTGCGTTTGCGCTCGTCGGCTCGAGCACCCTCGTTCGTCCCAAGCTCCGAGCAGCGACCCGGACCTTTGCGAGGGAGGCTCGGAAGTCCGGCGCCAACTTGGTCGTGGACCTCAACGTTCGCGCCCATCTGTGGGAAAGCGCTACCGCGATTCGCGACGCCGTTGGGGGCCTTGTCCGCGGCAGCGCGCTCATCAAAGCGTCCAGCGACGATCTCGAGGGGCTCCGCGTGGGCTCCGAAAAGCGGGCGCTCGCGTGGGTCTCGGAGCGGGCTCCCGGAGCCACGATCCTCGTGACGCGAGGGGCCGCCGACGCGAGCGCCTTCGTCGGCACCGTCGAGGTCACGCGCGTGCGCGGTCCCACGGCACGTTGCGTCGCCGCCACGGGCGCTGGCGCCGCCTTTCTCGCGGGCGTGATTCGCGTTCTGGCGGCCCGTGGGCCAGCGAGCTACCGCGACGCGCGCGCGCTTCGCCACGCCGTCTCGCTCGGCGTCCGCCTCGGTTCCCGGGCGGTCACCCAGGTGGGGGCCATCGCGGCCGACACGCGGCCTCTCGCGGCCGCCGCCGATCGCGCGATTTTCGCTCGCTGACCGAAAGGCGCTATATGCCGATCGGGCGACCATGAGCGACAGCCGCGAAAAGGCCTTGAGGCTCCGCTCCCCGCGGGGCGCGAAGACGACCGAGATCGACTGGGGCGACGGCCACAAGGGCGTCTACCCGCACGAAGTGTTGCGCGGCTATTGCCCGTGCGCCGGCTGCCAGGGCCACTCGGGCACCATCTCGTTCGTGCCCGCCGAGGGCATCGCGCTCGAGCTCGACGACATCGAGAAGGTCGGTTCGTACGCGCTCCGCTTCACGTGGTTCGACGGTCACGCCTCGGGCATCTATTCGTACAAGTACCTTCGGTCGCTGTGCCGGTGCGCCGAGTGTGCGGCGGCCCTCAGCGCCCATGCGCCAGAGAAACAAGCCGAGAAGCAAGGGTGAGCGCGAGCGAAGAGCGCAAGCTCATCAAGCGCGCGAGCATCGTCGGCGCCGGGACGCTCGCCTCACGCATTCTTGGCTTGGGACGCGACATGGCGTTGGCGGCCATGTTCACGCGAAACGAAACCGACGCGTTCTTCGTCGCCTTCACGATACCGAACGCCCTCCGGCAGTTGCTCGGTGAGGGGGCTGTGTCGAGCGCCGTTGTGCCGGTCTTGAGCGGCAAGCTGGCCGCGGAAGGCCAAGAGCCCGCGGCGCGTTTCTTCGCGAAGCTTCGCGGCGTGTCGCTGCTCGCGCTGGCCGTCGTGACGGTGCTCGGTGTGCTGCTCGCGGGGCCTTTGGCGGGGCTCTTCGCCGGCGGCGCGCGGGAGCGGCCCGTCGACTTCGAGCGCACCGTCAATCTCACGCGGCTCGTCTTCCCGTACATCTTCTTCATGGGCACCGCGGCCTCGGGATGGCGGCGCTCCACGCGCAGCGGCGCTTCGCCGTGGCCTCTTTCGCGCCGGGGCTCTTGAACGTCGCGTTCCTCGCGGGAGCGTTCCTCCTCCCCGGGCCCCTCGAACGCGCAGGCCTCGACCGCTCCTACGCGATGGCCATCGCCGCCCTCGTCGGCGGACTTCTGCAAGTGCTTGCGCAATGGCCCGAGCTTCGTCGGACCGGTTACGGGGCTCGGCCTCGCCTCGACTTCTCCGATCCGTCGGTTCGCGAAGTCTTTCGACGCATCACGCCCATGACCTTCGGCATCGGCGTCTACTACGTCGACCTCGTCCTCTCGCGGCGGTTTTTGTCAGAGCTGGGCCCGGGGGCGCAGAGCTACTTCAGCTGGGCCATGCGGCTGTGCGACTTTCCGCTCGGGATCTTCGTCATGGCGCTCTCGACGGCCGCGCTGCCGTCGCTCTCGGCGCTGGCGGCGGAAGGGAAGCGCGAAGAGCTCGTCGCCGCCTTCGCCTACGGCGTCCGCTTGACGCTCTTTGTGGCGCTCCCCGCCAGCGTCCTCTTGGTCTTTCTGGGCGAACCCCTCGTCCGCGCGCTCTTTCAGCGCGGCGAATTCGATTCCACCGCGACCCGCGAGACGGCGCGCGCCTTGCTCTACCAGGGCGGTGCGTTGTGGACGGTGGCGCTGGTGCGCCAACTGGTCGCGGTGCTTCACGCGAGCGGCGACACGCGCGCTCCCGTCGTCGTGAGCGTCGTCGATCTCGTCGTGTTCGTCGCGCTCGCCGTCGCGCTCAAAGGCCCGATGGGGCACGCCGGCGTGAGCGCCGCGGTGGCTGGGTCGAGCGCTGTCCAGATGCTCCTGCTCTTCGTCGCCGTGCGACGTCGCCACGGCACGATGGCTCTCGGGCGCATCGTCCCGTCGGCGGCAAAGACGCTGCTCGCCGCGGGCGGCGCCGTCTTGGCCGTCCGCTTCGCGCTGCCCGCCATCGAGCGCCTCGGTCCCGCGTTCGGCGGCGCGGCCGTCCTATGCGCTTTCGGGGCGATTTTCCTCGCGCTGGCCGCTGCCCTTCGTTCCGGCGAGCTCGACGCGCTCACCTCGGGCGTGCGGCGGCGTCTTGCGAAGAAACCTACGACGGACTGACGAGCCGCACGCGGAACGTGCGAGACTCACGCCGTGGCGACCGAACTCGACGTACGCGTGACGGCCCGATTCCTAGCGGCGGGGGCCGTGGGGACCGATCTGCCGCCAACGGGCAAGCTCGAGATCGCCTTCGCTGGGCGCTCCAACGTGGGGAAATCGAGTCTCCTCAACAGTCTGATGCAGCGCCGCGGCCTGGTCCGCACGAGCAAGACGCCGGGCGCCACCCGCACCGTCAACCTCTTCGAGGCGGTGCTCTTGTCGGGGCCCTCGTTCGTCTTCGCCGATCTTCCCGGCTATGGCTTCGCCGATCGGTCGAAGACGGAGCGCGCGAGCTGGGGAAAAATGCTCGAGACGTACTTCAAGACGCGGGCGGAACTTGCCGGCCTCGTGCTCCTGATCGACGTCCGCCGCGGGCTCGAACCCGACGACCAGGCTCTCATCGATTTCGCGGCGTCACTCGACCGGCCGCTCGCCTCGATCGTCTGCGCCACGAAGCTCGACAAGGTCCCGCTCTCGAAGCGCAAGCCCCTGATGCTCGCGCTGCGCCGCAAGCTGAACCGCCCCGTGATCGGCTACAGCGCGATCAACCACGAGGGGCGGGAAGCGCTCTGGCGTGAGCTCATCGCGATCGCCAACGCGCGCGCGAGCGGTGCCGGCGCCGTCGTCGGTTAGTTGCCGCTGCGCGCCCGGCTGAGCTCGAGCGCAACCCGCGTCGGTAGGTAAGCAAGAGACCTACCAATGTGAACGAGGCACGGGAAAAGAAGTTTTCCGGAGCCTTTGGAGGCGGATAGAGTGCGCGTGCTGTCATGAGGTGGGGAGCGCCTGCGAGCCACCTTGCTTGCGGGCGAACGAGCGGCCGGATTCGTCGTTGAACACTTCGACGATCCAGCGAGAAGAAATCGAGGAGGCCAAATGGCTGCGGTTGCAGGGATGACGACCAACGCGACGACTCGGACGAAAGCGACCGACGAAGCGACGCTCCGGCAAGTGACCTTGGCGTCTTCGCTAGGGACGCTCTTCGAGTGGTACGACTTTTATCTCTACGGCAGCCTCGCGAGCTTCTTCGGCGGCCTGTTCTTTCCCGCCGGCAACGAGACCGCGCAGTTTCTCGCGAGCCTCGCGACCTTCGGCGCCGGCTTCGCCGTTCGTCCCGTCGGCGCCGTGTTCTTCGGTCGCCTCGGCGACGTCGTCGGCAGGAAGTACAGCTTCCTCCTGACCATCATGATCATGGGCGTCTCGACGGCCGCCATCGGCCTCTTGCCGACCTACTCGGACGTCGGCACGCTCGCTCCCGTGCTCCTCGTGAGCATGCGCCTCCTCCAAGGTCTTGCGCTCGGTGGCGAGTACGGCGGCGCCGTCTCGTACGTCGCGGAGTATGCGCCGCCGGATCGCAAGGGCTACTTTACGGGCTACGTCCAGACCACGGCCACGCTCGGCCTCATGCTCTCGCTGCTCGTCATCATGGGGACCCGCGTGTACCTCGGCGAGACCGAGTTCCGCATGTGGGGCTGGCGCCAGCCGTTCTTCCTCTCGTTCGTCCTTCTCGGCGTCTCGGTCTACCTCCGCCTCTCGCTCCGCGAGACGCCGATGTTCCGCGATCTGATGGCCAACGATCAGAAGTCGAAGGGCCCCGTCGGCGAGGCGCTCTTCTCGTGGCGCTACGGCAAGTGGGTGCTCTTGGCGCTCTTCGGCGCAACGGCCGGTCAGGCGGTCATCTGGTACGGCGGCCAGTTCTACGCGCTCTACTTCCTCACGGCGACGCTCAAGGTCGACTACCGCACGGCCTACACGCTGCTCATCATCGCGCTCGCCGCCGGGACGCCATTCTTCGTTGTCTTCGGCAGCCTGTCCGACCGAATCGGCCGCAAGCCCATCATCATGTTGGGGCTCCTGATCGCCGCCATCACCTACATTCCGATCTACAAGGGGCTCACGTCTGCCGCGAACCCCAAACTCGCCAAAGCCATCGACTCGTCGCCGGTCACGCTCATTGAGCCTGCCGCCTGCGAGGCGAAGTGCGAGAAAGCGCGCGAGTTCCTGGTGAAAGCCGGTGTTCCGTTCACCTCCGAACCCGGCGACGACCTCGGCATGAAGGTCGCGGGAGCCGACTCGAAGGGCTTCACGGCGGCCGAGTGGAAGAAGAACCTCAACGCGGCGGGTTATCCCGATGCCGCGAAGCCCGAAGACATCTCGAAGGTCACGGTGGTCCTCTTGCTGTTCGTCTTGGTGATCTTCGTCACCATGGTCTACGGCCCGATCGCCGCCTTCCTGTGCGAGCTGTTCCCAACGAGAATTCGGTACACGGGCCTTTCGGTCCCGTACCACTTCGGTAACGGCTGGTTCGGCGGCTTTACCCCTCTCATCGGTACATCCATCACGGCGTCGACAGGAAACATCTACGCCGGCCTCTATTGGATGATCGGCGTCGCGCTCATGTCGCTGGTCATCGGTGGCCTCCTGCTGCCGGAAACCAAAGACCGGGCCCTCGACTCGGATATCTGAGTCGATACTGTACGGATTGACAGACCTGGGCGAATTCGAGACCCTGCGCCGCGAGTGAAGCTGCAAGGGACGGGTGGGGAGGAGTGACGATGGCGTCGTCGAAGAACAATCTCAGCTTCGGTACCCAAGGGTTGGGCTTTCAGCTGCTTGGCTTGACCATCGGCACGGCCGCAATTCTCGGCATCCTCCTTACCGCGCAGGGGTACTTCGCTGCGGCCACGGCCCTCCGCGGTCAAGCGGCCGCGGCGCTTCTGGCCGGCGGTCGCGGCACCGCCGACGGCATCGATCGTTGGAACGAGTCGCGTGGACGCGACCTTCGCTCCCTCGCCTCGGCGCGCGTCTTCGGCCGCATCCTCGAAGCGGGCATCGACAAGGCGAAGAAGGAAGACGTCGACCTCGCCTCAGAGCTCATGAAGTCGGTGGCGAGTTCGTCGCCCGAGATCGAGTCCATCGGCATCATGGACCAAGGCGGCAAGTTCATCCTTGCCACGGACGCGCCGACGCTCGGCACGGTCATCCCGCAGCGCGACTATTTCAAGGCCGCGATGGAGGGGAAGGACTTCACCAGCGGCGTGACGATCTCCGTCGTCACGAAGACCGCTGCGCTCTTTCACTCGACGCCGATCAAGTCGCCGAGCGGACAGGTCCTGGGCGTCTTGCGCTCACGCGCCAGCATCGACGCCGTCACCAAGCTGGTTCAAGCCGACAAGAACCGCGTCGCGCAGGGCGCGCAGGGCATCCTCATCGACCAGGAGTCCCTCGTCGTCTCCTCGTCGCTCGACCCGCTGGCGCAGCTCAAGCCCGTCGTCGACCTGCCGCCGGACCTGAAGCAGAAGATGATCGACGGCAAGCGCTGGGGCCCGAACAAGCCCCCGGAGTCGATGAACGACGCCGCGCTTCAGAAGCTCGCGCAATCGAAGGAGCCCACGTCCGGCATGTGGTCGGCCGGCGGCACAGACTATCAGGCTGCCGCGACGCCGCTCCACACGCTCAAGTGGACCTACGTGGCCGGCCTCCCGGTCAACTCCGTCAGCGCCGGCTTGAGTTCATTCTTGAAGACGGTCGGTTTGGCGGCGACGTTCTTGATCGTCGGAGCGGCGATCCTGTTTGTCGGCGCGCTGCGCCAGCTCGTGGTTCGTCCTCTGCAGAACATCGTCGAGACGATGCAGCGCGTCGCGTCGAGCGACTACGGCGCTCGTTGCGAGGTCTTCGCGGACGATGAAATGGGCGTCGTGGCGACGCAGATCAACGAGACGCTCGACAACGTGCTCCGGCTCGTTCAGTCGGACGAAGAGCGCGTCTCGCTGCAGCGCAACGTGCAGCAGGTGCTCGAGGTCGTCTCCATGGCCTCCGACGGCGACTTCAGCAAGAAGGTGCCCGTCACGGCCGACGTCCTCGGCAACGTGGCTGACGCCTTGAACCTGATGTTCGAGAACATCGCCCAGATCATCGGCAAGATCCGCGACGGCGCGAGCCGCGTGAACGGAGCCGCTGGCGAGATCCAGTCGGGTTCGTCGGCGCTCGCCGCCGAATCGCAGAAGCAGGTTCAAGACCTCGCGCGAGCGACGAGCGCGGTTCAGCAAATGGCGGTCCGCATCAACGAGGTGGCTGACAGCGCGGCTCAAACGGCGCAAGCCGCCGACACGTCACGTGAGCGAGCGATGGCCGGACGCGAGCAGGTGCGTCAGGTCATCGACGGCATGGAAGGGATGCGGTCGTCGGTCGTCAAGACGCTGCACCAGATCAAGGGTCTCGGCGACCGTTCGCTCGAGATCTCGAAGATCGTCGACACGATCACGCAGATCGCTGGCCAGACGGACCTCTTGGCTCTGAACGCGGCCATCGAAGCAGCGCGAGCCGGCGAGCAAGGTCGCGGCTTCGCGGTCGTCGCCGAAGAAGTCCGCCGCCTCGCCGAGCGCAGCTCAGAGGCCGCGAAGGAGATCTCGGACCTCGTTGGAGCGATCCAGCAGCAGACGACGGAGTCGGTTCGCGCGATGGACGACACGGCGGCCGGCGTGGAGCGGCAAGTGAAGGCCGCCTACTCCGCCGGCGCGACGCTCGAGGCGATCGCCGAGCTTTCGCAGCGCGCCGCCGAGCTCATCGCGAGCATCAACAAGGTGGCGCAGCAGCAGGTCTCCAGCGCCGACGAGGTCGTCCAGAGCGTCGACGCGGCCACGGAAATCTCCCGCCGCGCCGCCGTCAACATCGAGCAGACCCGGTCGACCACCGAGAGCTTGGTGCGCCTCGCAGACGAGCTCAACGGAGCCGTCCAGCAATTCACTGTCTGAGACTGTCGAGCGTTTGAAAGGACCACGCGGATGGCGTCGACCAACAAGACCCTTAGCTTCGGAACGCAAGGGCTCGGCTTTCAGCTCCTCGGACTCACCATCGGCACGGCGGCGATTCTCGGAATCCTGCTGACCGCCCAAGGCTATTTCGCCGCTGCCACGGCCCTTCGCGGCCAGGCCGCCACGGCGCTCGTCGCCGGTGGTCGGGGCACCGTCGACGGCATCGACACCTGGAACGAGTCGCGCCTCCGCGAGCTTCGCTCGCTCGCCGCAGCGCGCGTCTTCGCTCGCGTTCTGGAGCCCGGCTTTGACAAGGCCAAGAAGGAAGACGTCGACATCGCCAACGAACTCATGAAGTCCTTGGCCGGATCGTCGCCGGAAATCCAAGACGTCGGCATCATGGACTCGACGGGGAAATTCGTCGCCACGACCGACGGTAAGACCGTCGGCACCGTGATCCCGCAGCGTGACTATTTCAAGGTCGCGATGGACGGGAAGGACTTCACGACCGGCGCCTCGATCTCAACCACGACCAACAATCCCGCCATCTTCCACTCGACGCCCATCAAGACTTCGAGCGGCCAGGTCATCGGGGTCTTGCGTTCACGCTCCGGTCTCGAAGAGGTCATCAAGCTCGTGCAAGGCGACAAGGACCGCGTCGGTCTTGGCGCGCAGGGCGTGCTCGTCGACCAAGACAGCCTCGTGGTCACCTCGACGCTCGACCCGAAGGCTAACCTGAAGCCGGTCGTCGAGCTCGCGGCGGACGCGAAGCAGAAGATGGCGGACAGCAAGCGCTGGGGCAACAACAAGGTGCCCGACGCGATGAACGATCCGGTGCTCCACAAGCTCGCCCAATCGAAGGAGCCCACGTCGGGCCTCTGGACGACGGCTGGCACCGACTATCAGGCTGCCGCGATTCCGCTGCGAACGCTCAAGTGGACCTACGTGGCCGGCCTCCCGGTGAACTCCGTCAGCTCCGGCCTCTCGGGCTTCTTGAAGACGGTCGGTTTGGCGGCGACGTTCTTGATCATCGGCGCCGCGATCCTCTTCATCGGCGCGCTGCGGCAGCTCGTGGTTCGTCCTCTGCAGAACATCGTGGAGACGATGCAGCGCGTCGCGTCGAGCGAATACGGAGCTCGCTGCGAGGTCTTCGCCGACGATGAAATGGGCGTCGTGGCGACGCAGATCAACGAGACGCTCGACAACGTGCTCCGGCTCGTTCAGTCGGACGAAGAGCGCGTCTCGCTGCAGCGCAACGTGCAGCAGGTGCTCGAGGCCGTGTCCTTGGCGTCCGACGGTGACTTCAGCAAGAAGGTGCCCGTGACGGCGGACGTCCTCGGCAACGTGGCTGACGCCTTGAACCTGATGTTCGAGAACATCGCTCAGATCATCGGCAAGATCCGCGACGGCGCGAGCCGCGTGAACGGAGCCGCCGGCGCCATCCAGTCCGAGTCGTCGACGCTCGCTGCGGGCTCGCGAAACCAAGTTCAAGACCTCGCGCGAGCGACGAGCGCGGTTCAGCAGATGGCCGTCCGCATCAACGAAGTGGCCGACAGCGCGTCGCAGACGGCGCAAGCTGCCGATACGTCGCGTGAGCGAGCGATGGCCGGACGCGAGCAGGTGCGTCAGGTCATCGACGGCATGGAAGGGATGCGGTCGTCGGTCGTCAAGACGCTGCACCAGATCAAGGGTCTCGGCGACCGTTCGCTAGAGATCTCGAAGATCGTCGACACGATCACGCAGATCGCCGGGCAGACGGACCTTTTGGCCCTCAACGCGGCCATCGAAGCGGCGCGAGCCGGTGAGCAAGGTCGCGGCTTCGCGGTCGTCGCCGAAGAAGTCCGCCGCCTCGCCGAGCGCAGCTCAGAGGCCGCGAAGGAGATCTCGGACCTCGTCGGAGCAATTCAGCAACAGACGACGGAGTCGGTTCGCGCGATGGACGACACGGCGGCCGGCGTGGAGCGGCAAGTGAAGGCCGCCTACTCCGCCGGCGCGACGCTCGAGGCGATCGCGGAGCTCTCTCAGCGAGCCGCCGAGCTCATCGCGAGCATCAACAAGGTGGCGCAGCAGCAGGTCTCCAGCGCCAACGAGGTCGTTCAAAACGTCGACGCGGCCGCCGGAATCTCGCAACGCACCGCGACGAACATCGAAGGTACGTCGGCCACCACGACGAGCCTTGTGCGCCTCGCAGACGAGCTCAACGGCGTCGTGCAGCAGTTCACCGTCAACTGACGGAGCGACGCCGCTAAGGGGCCCACCGCGCCGTGGGCCGTGGTCTTGGCGCGTTCGCGGCCGCGACCTTCGGTGTGCGCGCGCGACCGTGACTCGCTGCGCCCTGCCTACCGACCCGGGCGGGCGCTGCGGAAGGTCTGCCGTAAGAATCTCAGTCCCGCCCGCTCAGTCCCGCCTTGGGGGTGCGCGGGACCGCTCAGTCTCAGTGGGCGCAGGGGGATTTGAACCCACGACTTCCACCGTGTGAAGGTGGCACTCTACCGCTGAGTTATGCGCCCTGATGACGTCCGGCCCGTGAGCCGCGACGGCGATGGCAACCTAGCCGATCTATCGGCCGACGAGGATCCAAAAAACCGTCAGCCGACGCGCGAGTCCGCTTCCTGTCCGGGAGGGAGCTTGGGACCCTCCAGGTGGCGCCCTAAGGACAGCGTGCCGACGAAGATGCCGATGGTGACCGCGAGCACGACCAAATGGCCTAGCAGCGCTCCAGAGCAGCCGACGGCAGCAATGGGGGCAAGGGCAGCAAGGAACCAGGGGGTCAGCTTCATACGGTTGTCGATCTCCGGGGGGGAGCTTTCGGGAGCCTACAGCTCTCCCACATGTAAGATAAGCTACGACAGTGACCGGCTGACGGGGCAACTTTGTAACGGGAGCTGGGCCCTTTGATCAAGGGAAAGCGGTCAGGGGGCCCTTATGCACCCCGCATACCGACCACTGCGAATTGATATTTAGGCACATATTCAAGTGGTTGAGCGGCTCCCACAAAAGCGCTCGTGGCCGCCCGGCCGCGTCGACGAGTCGAGCTGGACGCACTTCGCCAAACGGTGTTTCCGTCCGACCGGTTGCGATATCGTCACGCCGTTGGACCCGGCGGCGTCATCGTTTCCGAAACCATACCGTCGCCCGCTAGGCGCGCCGTCCTCGCGGGCCCTTGGCCCGGGCCTTTGCGTCGTGCTCATCGTGTTTGGCGCCGGCTGCAACACGGTTGCGCCGGGCGAAAACTTCTCCGTTCCCGAGGAGTCGTTCAACGAAGACTTCTTCTTTTGCCACGTGGAGCCCGAGCTGCTTTTCGGTCGGAAGTGCGGCTCAGGCGATCCGGCCGCCGGCGACCGCAGCGGCGGCTGTCATTTCAATCCGGGCGCTGTGAGCGGCATGGCGCTCATCGACCACGCGCCCGTTGACTGCGGCGGCGGCGACCGACCGCTCTCCCGCGCCGCGCTCGGCGCTGGCAGCTCGGCGCGCGGCAACCTCCAGGCCGCTTCGCTCGTCATGAGCCGCGACTACCTGACGGCCCCGATTTACCTAAGGCCCACGGGGGCGAACCACCCTCGCGCGGTCTTCTCGAAGGACGATCGCGTCGTCGATCTCATCCGAACGTGGGCGCAACGCCCATGACGAGGGTCGCCGTGCCGCTCCCTCTCTCGGTCGCGCTGCGCTGCGCCGCGTTCGCCTTGGCGATCGCCGTTGTTCTGCTCGTCGCTCGCCCGGCTCGCGCAGAGGACCCAGAAGCCTTCGCTCGCGTCATCGTCGACAGCGCCGAGCTGCGTACCGGGCCTGGCGTCTCCTATCGCACGGTGTACTCGGCCCGGCGTGGCGAGGCGTTCGCCCTTGAAGGGCGGCCGGGAACGGGCTTCTGGCTCAAGGTCGTCCTGCCCGATGGACGCGTGGCCTACGTGCTTGGCGACGAGGTGCAGCCCTTTGCGGCCAGCGAGGGCGAGGCGCCGCGTCGCGCAGGGCTCTTCGCGCCGCCGCCGCTCGAAGGCGCGCACGGCGGGCTCGCGATCGTGGGCGGCGTGTTTCGCGGCCCAACGGTGGAAGGCAAGGTCGAGTCCTTCGGCTACATGGAGGCGCGCCCGTCAGTCGTTCTTCACAAGTCGCTCAGCCTCGATGGCTTCGTTGGCGATGCGCTGACGGCCGACGGACCGCAGCTCGTCTACGGTGGAGGCGCGACCGTGTACTTGGCGCCCTCGTTCATCCTTTGTCCGTTCGTGGCGCTCGGTGGAGGCCGCTTGAGCGTATTTCCCAGCGGCGATTCGTTCGTCCTTCGTCGCGAAGACCTGCTCTTGGCGCGCGCCGGCGGGGGCCTGCTCTTCGCGCTCAGGAACCGAATCCTCGTCCGACTCGAGGCGTCGAACTTCACGCTCTTTGACGCCGACAAGAATCGCAACGCGCAGACGTACGCCGGCGGGCTGGGGGTCTACTTCTGATGCCTACGATTGCCCTCACGTCGCGCGCCTTCTGGTTCGTGATGGTCGTCTTGGCGGCGCCGTTCGTCGCCGGTTGCGTGACCGTCAAGCCGCAAGAGCGGTCCATTCTCGCGGACCCGATCATGGAGTTCGAAGGCGACGCACGAGCCGCTGCGCAACTTCGGCACGCCATCGAGAACCGCGAGGGCTCGTACGGCGGCGCCGGCGTTTCCGGCGGAGGTTGCGGGTGCAACTGAGCCGCCTCTCTAGGGCCCGGCGACTCTTCGCCGCGCTCGGCGCCGCCGCCGGGGCCTTCCTGTCGGCCAGTGAGCCGGTGGCGCACGCGCAGACGGCCCGCTTCGACACGACGCACTCGCTCTACTACGAGGCCCCGCTGCGGAGCCGCATGATGGTCTACACGCCCGGCGCGGACCTCCAGGTAACGCCGGCGGAGTTCCTCGACGTGCGCGCCGGTTGGGAGGCCGACGTCGTGTCCGGCGCGAGCGTGGCAACCAAGGCCGGTGCCGCGTATCAGGCCAACAACGCGGCCGCCGACGTCGTGACGACGGCGAGCGTGAAGGATGTTCGCAATGTGGCCAAGGGCGGCTTCACCTTGCGCAATCGGGAGGTGTCACTCACCGGCGGCTACCTCTACGGCACCGAGAACGACTACCGGTCTCACGCCTTCAACGTCGCAGCGAAGACCGAGCTCTTCGAGCGCAACACGCAACTCGAGCTCTCCTACGCGCGAAACCTCGACTCGGTGTGCGATCGCGTGCAGAGCGTCAACGCGACGGCGCCGCGCGCTCGCGCCCTCGAGGACTCGAAGGGGTGCTTCACCGCCGACCCTCTCCGCAAGAAGCACGGTCTCGATATCGACGGCTTGCAAGGCACGTGGTCGCAGGCGTGGACGCCGATCTTTCTGACGCAGATCGTCTATTCGGCGCAGATCTTGAGCGGCTTCCAGAGCAACCCCTACCGGAGCGTCATCCTGGGGCAGGGGACGAAGGCGCAGGAGCATCATCCCGAAAATCGCGCACGCCACGCCGTTGCTGCGCGCGCGAACCTCTACGTGAGGCCCCTGCGCGGGGCGTTCCGCGTCGGCGCTCGCGGTTACACCGACAGCTGGGACATTCGCAGCATCACCGGCGAAGCGGAGTTCGAGAGATATTTCGGCGAGTCTTTCCGTCTCGCTGTGCGCGGCCGGTATTACAACCAAACAGGCGCGCTCTTCTGGAGCGACGACTACACGGGCGGCGACGCGCCGTTGGGGCCGAAGGGCCAGTACTTCACGGGTGACCGCGAGGTGAGCCCGTTTGCGAGCTACCTGGTGGGGCTCAGGGCGACTTATTCGGTGAGTCCGACCAAGCGAATCCTCGGGCTCCTCAGCGGGTTCAAGCTCGCGGCGTCGGCCGACGCCGTCCAGTTCGACTACCGCGAATACACGCTCGGTGGCTCACCGATCTCGGACGCGCGCGCGTACATCTTTGGGCTCTCGGCGAGCGCCCTGTTCTGACGCGCAATCGTGTCGAGCCTGCGTGACCTCGAACATGTCGTGGGCGGCGAGGTTGTCTACGAGTTGTCGCGCGTGCGTGTCATGACCTCGCAGCCGTCGTCGGTGACGAAGACGGTATGTTCGAACTGGGCCGAGAGGCTGCCGTCGGCCGTCACCACGGTCCAGTCATCGTCCAAGAGGCGCACCGCGGGGCCTCCCAGGTTGATCATCGGTTCGATGGTGATGGCCATTCCAGGGCGCAGGCGGAGGCCTTCGCCGCGGCGGCCCCAGTGGGGTACATGCGGCTCCGCGTGCATGGCCCGGCCGATGCCGTGACCGCCGTACTCGCGAACTACACTGCAGCCCTCGCGGGCCGCGAGCGCTTCAATCGCCGCCCCGATGTCTCCGAGCCTGGCGCCGGGTCGGACCTCCGCGATGCCCGCGTCGCGGCAGCGCCGTGCCACATCGCGGACGTGGTTGGCTTCCTTGCTGACGGGGCCAACGGCAACAGTCGTCGACGTGTCGCCGTGAAATCCGGCGAGCATCGTCGTGACGTCCACGTTGACGATGTCGCCTCGCTTGAGCGTGTCCTTGGCGCTGGGGATGCCGTGGCAGACGACCTCGTTCTTGCTCGTGCACACGGCGGCGGGGAAACCCTTGTAACCGAGCTGGCTCGGCAGTCCGCCGCGCCGGCGTGTGTCTTCGCGCACCCAACGATCAATGTCACCCGTCGTGACCCCAGCGACGATGCGCCGCGTGACAACCGCCAGCGTCGCCGCCGCCGCGCGGCAGGCGTCGCGCAAGAGGTCGCGCTCCCTCGGCGAGAGAAGCTCGATGCGCATGACTTGGTCATTCCGGTTTCGACGCGCATCGTCCAATACCGTTTTGATATGGCTCGCGCCGCGGGGTCGCTCTGCTTTCGTGCGACCAAGCAAAGCGCGGCGCGGCCCGTCGTCGTAACCTTGGGCCATGAGCATCGCCCAGCTCGAATATTTCGTGGCCGTCGCCGAGGAGTCGAACGTGAGTCGCGCAGCCAAGCGCCTACGTGTCTCGCAACCTCCCCTTAGCCGACAGATTCGCGCCCTCGAGGACGAGATCGGCGTGCCGCTCTTCCGGCGGACAGCGCGCGGGGTGACGCGCTTGGCTGCGGGGACCGTGTTTCTAGAACACGCAAGGGGAGTCCTCGCGGCCCTCGAGGTCGCGGTCGAGGACGTTCGCGCTCGGGGCTGACGGACGGTCCGCGGCCCGTCGATGAACGGGCGCTCGTCCGGCGGCGTGCGTGAAGGCGCCGGTCAACAGGCTGACCAGCGCCGTCGGCGAACGCCTGCAAGGTGGCAACGCTGGTGATTCGAGGAGAACCCGGCGACAATGCACTTCGTGCGGCCCGCTGGCGTGAAGTCGCTTGTCGTCCTCGGCGCCCTCGCGGCACTCGGGTGCGAGGTGCTCCTCGGCGCCAACGACTACGAGTTGTTCCCCGCTTCGCCGGCCGGCGTCGACGCGTCATCGCCCGACGCGGCGAGCACGACGGATGCGGGCTCCGACGCACCAGCGGGCCCGTTCGTCCTCGAGGTCCTGGCGGCGGGGCAGAACCAGCCGCGCGGCATCGCCGTCGACAACGACCGCGTGTATTGGGCCAACCAAGGCGACGGCACCATCGCGGCGCGCGACAAGGCGACTGGACCACGCCCCATCGATCAGCTCGCCGACGCCGCCGTGTCACCGCGCGGACTGGCGCTCGACGCGACGCAGATCTTCTGGCCGAGCGACACCAACGGCGGCTGCACCAAGGGCATCCTCAAGCGCCCGAAGTCGGGTCCCGGTACGGTGACTTTGGCGCAATGCACCGACACGCTGAATCGCATCAACGGCTTCGGAGTCGACGGAACGCTCGTGTATTGGACGACGCACCCGTCCTACCAGGCGCTCTTTGGCGTCTCGAAGGAGGGGGGCGCGGTGCTCACCCTGGCGGGCCTTCAGGGTGGGCAGCCGGACGCCCTCGCGGTCGCGCCCGACGCCGTCTACTTCACGAATCCGCCGCTCGCGAAGGTCGTCCGCTTCGACAAGGGCACCCAAACCGTCGCGCCTGTGGCCGTCGGCTACAAGGGCCTGGGACCCATCACGGCCGACGCGAATCACGTGTACTTTGCAACGTCCGTCACGTTGCATCGGGTCCTTGGAACCGCTGTTGTGACGGACCTCGATGCGGGACCCAGCGCCGAGACGTTGGCCACGGGGCAAGACGGGCCCGCTGGACTCGCGCTCTTCGGCGAACACCTCTACTTCACGACGGCGGGCGGCGGGACCGTCGCCCGCGTCGCCAAGGCCGGCGGCGCCGTGGAGGTGCTCGCGACGGACCAACTCGGCGCCCGCTCCATCGCCGTCGACGCGACCGGCGTCTACTTCACGCGGGACACCGGCGAGATCGCGAGGTTGGTCCAGTGAGGCGCCGGGCGCTTCTCGCCGTCGTGCCGTTCGCGTTGCCGCTCGTCCTCGCGACGGGCCGCGTGCACGCGCAAACAACGGCCAACGATCGCGCCGTTGCCGAGGCGCTCTTCCAGGATGCGCGCCAGCTCGTCAATGCGCAGGAGTGGTCCCGCGCTTGCGAAAAGTTCGCCGAGAGCCAGCGCCTCGACCCGAAGCTCGGAACCCTCCTCTACCTGGCCACGTGTCACGAGCGACAAGGCAAGCTCGCCAGCGCGTGGATCGAGTTCACGGAGGCGCGAGCCTTGGCGACGCGCACAAACCAGCCGGATCGCGAGAAGATCGCCAAGGATCGCGCCAGCGCCCTCGAGCCGCGCCTCTCGCGCATCGTCATCTCCGCGGAGGCGCAGGCACCGGGCATGGTCATCGAGCTCGACGGCAAGGCCCTGAGCCCTGCGGTCCTCGGGTCGCCCTTTCCCGTGGACGCGGGCGAACACACCGTCAGCGCGTCGGCGCCCGATCGCGAGCCGGTGGTGCTCAAGGTGACCGTGACGGCCGAGGGACAGGTCTCCCGTCTCGACGTGCCGCGACTCAAGGAGCGCGTGCTCGAGTCCGACGTCACCGTAGCGCCTGTGGCGCCGCCGCCGCCGCCGTCCGAACCTTCGACGCCCTCCGTGAGGACAACGGGCTACGTGCTGGGAGGTGTCGGCCTCGCGTCCTTGGCCATCGGCGGCGCCTTCGGCCTCATGGCGCTGGGTCGCAACAACGACGCCGACGCGTTTTGTTCGGGAAAATTCTGCTCCGCCGAGGGCCTCGACAAGCACGATGCGGCACAGGGCCTCGCTCACGCGTCGACCGTGGGATTTGTCGTGGGCGCTGCCTTGACCGGCGTGGGCGTCTACTTGGTGCTCACGACCAAAGAGCCGCCTCGTGCAGCGTCGCTCATGCGCGAACTGGGCACCTCCGGCTACCGCTTCTGACGTTCAGTCGCCTTCGCCGCGCAGGCCGTGCTTCTTGGCCATGTCGTGCAAGTGCTTGCGGTCCATGCGCGCCTCACGGGCCGCCGCGCTGACGTTGCCGCTGTGCCTTCCGAGGAGCCACTTCACGTAGCGACGCTCAAACTCGGCGTCGAAATGAGCGCGCGTCTCTCGGTAGCTCTCGCCGGCCTCGAATTGAAAGAAGTCCTCGGCTGAGTTGCCGGCGCTCATGACGGGGAAGCTGATGGCGTTCAGCTCCTTGCTTCCCGTGGCCTTGGCCATGTAGACGGCCCGCTCAAGCACGTTGCGCAGCTCGCGAACGTTGCCGGGCCAGTCGTGGGCCGTGAGCGCTTGAAGCGTCCCGGGGGCGAGCGCCAGCTCGTCGCCGTGCGCCGCCTTCAAGATGTGCTGAATGAGCGGCGGGATGTCTTCGCGCCGGAGCCGCAGCGGCGGCACAGTGATGGGCACGACGGCGAGGCGGAAGTAGAGGTCCTCGCGGAACTTGCCGGCGGCGACCTCTCGCTGGAGATCGCGCTTCGTGGCGGCGATGACGCGCGTGTCGGCGCGCAGCGTCTTGTTGCCGCCGACGCGGCGAAACTCCTTCGTCTCGAGGACGCGTAGCAACTTCGGTTGCACGTCGAGCGGGAGCTCCCCGATCTCATCGAGGAACAGCGTTCCCCGATCGGCGAGCTCGAAGGCTCCTTGTCGCGTCGCGACGGCGCCCGTAAACGCGCCGCGCTCGTGTCCGAAGAGCTCGCTCTCGATGAGCGAGTAGCTGACGGCGCCGCAATCGACGACCACGAACGAGCCTTGCGCTCGGTCGCTCTCTTGGTAGATGGCGCGCGCGAGCACGTCCTTGCCGGTGCCCGTCTCACCTTCGATGAGCACCGTGGCCTCGGTCTTTGCGATGCGCTCGAGGATCGCGAAGGCGCTCCGCATCGAGAGGCTCTGCCCGATGGCGG
This sequence comes from Myxococcales bacterium, assembly GCA_016703425.1. Classification (NCBI taxonomy): domain Bacteria; kingdom Pseudomonadati; phylum Myxococcota; class Myxococcia; order Myxococcales; species Myxococcales bacterium. The sequence goes on along the minus strand of JADJCA010000001.1, from coordinate 751,412 downwards.
GGCCGAACGACGTGCGCTCGCTGGGCAGCACGTCGATGCGCTGGGGCGCCGGGCGCAGCGAGATCTCGACCTCGCCGACTTTGACGACGGTGCCCGGCGGGAAGGTCGCCTGTTGCACGCGGGCCCCGTTGACCTTGGTTCCGTTCGTCGAGCCGAGATCTTTCACGACGATGCCGTCGGCCGTTCGCGTGAGCTCGCAGTGTTGCCGCGAGACGGTGTCGTCGGAGAGCACGAGATCGTTCTCCGGCGCCTTGCCGACACGAACGGTGCCGACCAAGGGGCGCTCTTTGCCGCGCGACGCGCCGGAGAGCACCGTGAGGACGATGTCGCCGGCGCCCGTGGGCGAGAACGCTGACGCCCGAGTTTCGAGCGAGGTGGTTCGCGGCTCCGTCACCGCGCACCTCCGTCTGGCGTGAGCGCGAGTTCACGCACGGCCGTCGAGACATCAACGGTGGTGTCCGCGCCGGAGAGCCGAACCGGGCGACTTAGGGTCGTCCTGCCTTGGTGGGTCACGAGCTCGATCTCCAAGAGGTATTCACCGTCGGGGATGCGTAATGTGTGACGAATGGTGCGCGGCGCCTCAGCCGCCGGGTACCGGTACGATACCTCACGGAGCGGCTCACCGGTAAGGGGCGAGCGCTCGTTGTAGCGAAGGGCGAGCTCCCGCAGGGCAGCGGCCTCAGGGCCAAGCTGCACGCGGACCGTCTGGTCGCGCGGGAGTTTGGGACCAAAAAAGTGAAAGGCCGCGAGGCCCGCCAAGACCAGCACAAGGGCTGGCCAGCGGCGCCGAAGCCGAGGCAGGCTCCCGGCGGCCGGGTTCACTTCGTCGTTCGTCCTGCTCGGATTCGGGCGACGAGGCCGCGCAATACCTCGGGCGCGAGGTCGAACTTGGGCATCGCGCCTTTGCCGCCGCTGATGGTTTGCATGATCGCTTCGTCGGTGGTGCCCGCCTGCCAGTCCTCGCGCGTGAGGTCCGGGGCCTTGAACATCGGGCCTTGGGGGCCGTCGCCGCGCCCTTCTCGACCGTGGCAGTTGGCGCACTGCTTCTGCCACGTCAGCTCGACAATGGCGGGGTCGAGGCCGCCGTCTTTCGGGGCCTTTTGCTTGGGCCCCGTCGAGCCGCCCGACAGGACCTTGGAGCGATCGTCTCCGTGGTCGTGGTCCTCCGCGCTCCACTCCCGCATCGGCGTGCCCGACGGAGGCCGATCGCAGCCCCACAGCGCAGCGGCAGTCAGCAGCGGAAAGATGAGCTTTCGCAGAACCATTCGGTGCGCAGGGACCCTATCGCCCCCGCGCGGGCGTGCCAATAGGGACTACGGGGTTGCACGCCTCGGGGCCTGGCACTAGGGTTCCGAGCAGGCGTGGACCCCTCGTGGGCCGCGACCCGGAGGCCGATGTACGCAGGTGGAAATGCCGGCGGTGTGCGCAAGATCACCGCGCCTGAGCTTCGCGCTCGGAAGGTTCACGCGGGCCACCATGGTGCCGTCGAGCACGGCGCCGAGGCGGCGCAGCCCATCGCGATGGTCACGGCCTACGATTTTACGATGGCGCGTCTCCTCGACGAGGCGGGCGTCGACATGATGCTTGTCGGTGACTCGCTGGGGATGGTCGTTCAGGGGCACGCGAACACCTTGCCGGTCACTCTCGAGGAGATGGCCTACCACACGCGTGCCGTCGTTCGCGGCGCAGCGCGCGCTCACGTGGTCGCGGACATGCCCTTCACGAGCTACCAGGTTTCGCCAGCGCAAGCGGTTGAGAGCGCCGGGCGGCTCGTTAAGGAAGGCGGGGCCGAGAGCGTAAAGCTGGAGGGGGGCGTCGACTTCGCGGAGCACACGCGGCGCATCGTTCGAGCGGGGATTCCCGTGGTGGGCCACGTGGGACTCACGCCGCAAGCCGTGCACGCGCTCGGCGGATTCAAGGTTCAGGGGCGCGGCGACGATGCGGTTCGGCGTCTCCTCGACGACGCCACCGCTCTTGAAGAGGCCGGGGTCTTCGCCCTCGTTCTCGAGGCGATTCCGCCCGACGTCGCCGCAGCCATCACGGCCCGCGTGTCGGTGCCAACCATCGGCATCGGGGCCGGGGCTGCGTGCGATGGCCAGGTCCTCGTTTGCACCGATTTGCTCGGCATGATGCGAGGCCGTTCGCCAAAGTTTGCCAAGCGCTTCGCCGAGCTCGGTGACGCCATCGTCGAAGCCACACGGACCTACGTCTCCGAGGTTCGCGGCGGGGCGTTTCCGTCGGCCGAGCACACCTACAAGGCTAACGGCGCGCGGCCCGTCGCTGCGGCGCCGCCTTCGTCGTCGACGCGACTCGGTGTCGCGCGCGCCGACGACTCGGGAACCGAGCTGGATGCGCCGCTCGCGCTCGACCAGTGGCACTGAAGCCGCGGCGGTAAGTCGTCCGAGCCGGTAGGCGAGGGCGCGCCCGTGGGTGCTCGGCGCGCCAGCGCACGGGATCGTTGACGCGTGGACCACTCGCGCACCGTCTCTGCGACGCGGGCGCCGACGCGGTTGCGATCCACGCGCGGATCACCCAGGCCCCGTCTCCCGGGTGCTTCAAAAACCGCGATGACGGCACAAGGTAGGAGATGTCGGGCGCCTCGCAAGTGCCCGCGATCATTCACTCGCGGTGGCGACGCTCGCGCACATTCTTTCGTGGAGAGCCAACGATGGCGTTGGCACTGGACTGGCTACGTAGGGTCCAGCGATGGCCGCCACGGTCGGTGGCCCGCAGAGGAGCTCCTCATGAAGAACGAACGCACGGCCCCCGTTGAACTCAGCGTCGATGACCTCGGTAGCGTTGCCGGTGGGCTCGACGAGTTCGCTCGGCGCCCCGTCACAGGGCTCTCGGCCGCGTGGAACTCGTCTTGGCACCCCGACGGCTCGGGCGGTGCGGGGGCGGGCGTCAGTGACATGTTCGGTGTCCTTGGTGTCGGCGGCCCCGCGGGCGTGGGCCACGCGTCGAACAACGGCGGTGGCGCTGGCGCGGCAGGCGGTGTCCTCGGTGGCGGCGCGGGCGCCCACTCGATCTCCACCTTGCCCCTCGGTCAGCTGGCGCCCGTCGCTGGTTGGGGCTCCGGCCCCGTGGGCTCGGGCACCGCGATCAACGGCGGCGGCGGCGCGGGCTCCTCGGCCTTCGTGGATCCCAACGGCAGCCCGCTCGCGGGTATCGGTGGCGCGGGATATCCCGGTGGCCCCGGTGGTGTTGGCGGTATGGGGTACCCGAACGGGATCGTTCCCGCGGGCGCCGGCGTCAACGGCATCGTCGGTCCGAACGGCTACTCGCCCATGACGGCGCCCTTCGCTGGCGCCAACGGCAGCCCACTCGGCGGCCCCGCCGGCATCGGCACCGGCAACCCCGGCGACGTCTCGCCGCTCGGCGGCCTCGGCGCGAACTCGCACTTCACGCCGGGCTGGGGCAACGCGAACGGCGGCCCCTTGGGCGGTGGCGCCGGCGCCTTCGGCCCCAACGGTGCCGGCGGCCTCGGTGTTGGCGGTCCCAACGGCTACGGCGGCGGCGGCGCGGGCATCGTGACGAACTCGTTCGAAATCAAGAGCTGGGGCGACCCGCACCTCAACATCACCGTGAACGGTGAGGCCATGGGCCAGATGGACCGCGCCGCCTCTATCGACAACTTCGCCGTCTTGAACAACACGGCCGGTGGCGCGACGGCCATCTCGACGGTGACGACGAACCAGGACATCAACAGCCAGTCCTACAACAAGGAGATCGACATCGTCGGTGGCAACGGTCAGTGGCACCTCGAGGCTACGAACGCCGACATGGACAACGACGTCGACGTCGTGATCCAGGACGTGAACGGCACGCACGCCATCGCGGAAGGTCAGTCGGTTCGCAACGCGGACGGGACCGTGATCACCAACACGGGCGACAAGCTCCTCGTGACGCAGCAGCTCGCCGGTGGCGGCAACGTGACCACGGAAGTCACGATCAACGGCGCCAACTACCTCGACATGAAGACGACGGGCCAAGGCAACGCAGGCCTCGGTGGCTTCGCGGCGGAGCAGTTCGCCAAGGACCACCAGGTTCAGGCCAACATCCCGCTGGTTCCCGTTGGCAGCATCCTCACCGGCGTTCAGGGTTACGGCGCGCAGCCGGCCTACGGTGCGCAGACCTACGCGCCGTCCGCTCCGCTCCCCGCTTTCCCCATGCCGAACGGCTACCGCTGATCGACGAAGCAGCCACGAGGCAGGCCCAAAGGGCTCCACCGGTTATCCGGCTGGGGCCTTCGGGCTTTTTGTTACTCGTGGATGCCGCCGGGAACTTTGTCTCGGCCGTCGCGGACGCGGTCGTTCCACGTGTCTTTGCCCGTCGCCGGGAGCTCCACCATCGAGATGCAGCCGTCGACGGGGCACACCAGCTGGCAAAGGTTGCATCCTACACATTCGGGCTCATCGACCCACGGGACGCGGGGGCCGGCGAGCTTACCGACGGGGTAGGGGGATGGAGCCTTGGCGATGCCCGGATAGTGGGCTTGCGGCGGGCGCGTGCGGTCGCCCTCGCCGGTGAAGATGCATTGGTGCGCGCCGTCCTGGCAGGCCGCCACGCAGAGCTGGCAGCCGATGCACTTGTCCTTGTCGATGCGGGCGACGAGCTTGTAGTTGAGGTCTAGATCGCCCCACTCTTGGAACGCTGGCACCGCGCGGCCTCGGAGCTCGTTGACGCTCTTCATCCCTTGTTGGTCGAGGAAGTTCGACAGCCCTTGGATGAGATCCTCCACGATGCGGTAGCCGTGGTGCATGACGGCCGTGCACACCTGGACGCTGGTGGAGCCGAGGGCGATGAACTCGGCGGCATCGCGCCACGTCGAGATGCCGCCGATGCCGCTGATGGGCCGCTGGGTGCGCGGGTCGCGAGCCAAGGCCGCCACCATGTGGAGCGCGATGGGCTTCACGGCGGGGCCGCAATAGCCACCGTTCGTGGACGCGCCGCCGACGCGCGGGATCGGGACCATTCGCTCGAGGTCGACGCCGATGAGGCTCTTGATGGTGTTGATGAGCGCGAAGGCGTCGGCGCCGCCTTTGACCGCGGCGAGGCCTGGTTCGAGGATGTCGCCGACGTTGGGCGTCAGCTTGATGAGCACCGGCGTCTTCGCGAAGGACTTCGCCCAGCTCGTGATCTCAGAGAGGACCTCGGGCTCTTGGCCCACGGCGGAACCCATGCCGCGCTCGCACATGCCGTGGGGGCAGCCGAAGTTCAGCTCCAAGCCGTCGGCGCCGGCGTCTTCAACCTTCTGGATGAGGACTCGCCAGTCTTCCTTCGTGTTGGTCATGAGCGAGGCGATGACCGCGTGCTTCGGGTACCGCTTCTTGACGAGGCTGATCTCCTTGAGGTTCACCGAGAGCGGCCGATCGGTGATGAGCTCGATGTTGTTGAGCCCCATCATCTTCTGGCCCGCGTAGTCGACGGCGCCAAAACGGCTCGACACGTTCACGATGGGGTCGCCGAGGGTCTTCCAGACGGCGCCGCCCCAGCCGGCGTCGAAGGCCCGCATCACCTGTTCGCCGCTGTTGGCGGGCGGTGCGGACGCGAGCCAGAAGGGGTTCGGGCTCTTGATGCCACAGAAGTCGATCTCAAGGTCGGCCATGGGAAGAAGTCCGTCGGGCGAAGGTTTGTCGGATACGCGGCACGTAGCGCGGTCAGGTAGCGCGATCAGGTGGCGCCGGCATCGAGCCAGAGGGCCGCGAGGTGGCGAGCCGCGTTGCGGCCGTCGGCCACTGCGTTGACGACCTCTTTGCCGCCGTTGATGCAGTCGCCGCCGGCGAAGACTTGGGCGTTGCCCGTCGCGCCCGTGGCGAGATCCGCCACGATGCAGCCGCGCTTGTCGGTGGCGACGCCCGCGAAGAGCGCCGCGAGCGCCGAGAGCTTGCCCTGGCCAATGGCGACGATGATCGTGTCGCAAGGCAGCTCCCGCTCGCCGCCGGCGCCGGCGACGCGAAGCGCCGTCACGCGGCCAGCGTCGCGGACCACCGCCGCCGGCTGCGCGCCTTCGATGAGCGTCACCCCTTCGATGCGTGCACCTTGCATCTCATGGGCATAGCCGCTCATGTCAGCCCTCGTGCGCCGATAGACCATGCTCACGCTCGCCGCGCCGAGCAGCGCGCACTCCCGGGCCACGTCGATGGCCGTGTTGCCACCGCCGATGACGAGCACGCGGCCGAGGGCCTTGGCGTCGATGGCGCCGAGCTTCATCTCCTCGATCCATTCGACGGCGCCGCGAACGCCCGGCCCGTCTTCGCCGGGAATCCCGAGCCGCGAGTCGGCGCCGAGCCCGACGCCCAGGTAGACGGCGTCGAACCCTGCGAGGAGCTCCTTGGCCTTCGCCTCGGTGGAGACCTCTTCGCCGGTTCGGATTTCCACGCCGAGCTTCCTCACCCACTCGACCTCGTCGAGTGCGTCGTGGGCGTGGAGCTTGTAAGGCGCGATGCCGGTCGTGTTGAGGCCCCCGGCCACGGCGCGCTTCTCGAAGAGCACGGCCTTGTGGCCTGCGAGGGCGAGCGTCCCGGCGAACGCCAACGACGCCGGGCCCGCGCCGATGCAGGCGACACGCCGCGGCTTTGCCGCTGCCTTGCCGACGAGGATTTGCTTCGTTTCGCCTTCCGTCGCCGTCTCGGTGGCGAAGCGTTGAAGGCGACCGATCTGGATCGGCGGCTTGTTCCACCCGTTGTAGACGCAGTCGCCGACGCACAACACCTCGACGGGGCAAACGCGGGCGCAGGAGGTGCCCAAGAGGTTTTGCTCGAAGATCGTCGTTGCGCTCCCGAGGACGTTTCCCGAGGCGATCTTCTTGATGAAGGTCGGGATGTCGATCTCGGTGGGGCAGGCCTTGATGCAGGGCGCGTCAGCGCAATAGAGGCAGCGCTCTGCTTCGGCGCGGGCCTCGGCCGCCGTGTAGCGCGGCTTCTTGTCGTGAAGCGTCGTTTCGGTTCGGTTTTTGGGGAGCGAGGACGCCATCGGCTGAAGGGCCGAGTCTTTCCACTCGGGAGCCTTTGGTCAAGGAAAGGCTCAGGGAGCCAGCCAGCCCTCGCCTGTTTCCGCCAATTTTTGCGCCGTTTCCAGCTCTCCCGCGGGCCAGTCCTCGAGGACGATCTCGAACTTTCCGTGGTCGAAGGGGAGCCCCGCGGCTTCTTCGACCTTCACGATGCGCTCGCGCTTGCCCTCGCGAAGCAGCTCGAGGGCGCGGTGGTGGCAGAACGGGTTGTTGCCTGGCTTGCCAAAGAGGACGTGCGTGGTCCAAGAGCAGCCGGCGCGGCACGTGTCGGCGTAGTAACAAGTGCGGCAGTAGCCGTCGAGATCCTCGACGGTGCGATCGCGTGTATAGCGCAACGGTGCCGTTCGCTCCCAGACGTCCTTCAGGGTGTTCTCGCGGATGTTGCCGCCGACCCAGTCGGCGGTGGGCAAAGACGGGCAGCCCTTGATGTCGCCGTTGGCTTCGATGCCAAGGGTCGAACGGCCCGCGCCGCAGGAGGCCATGTGCCCGCGCGGCATCGTTCCCTTGAGGAGCGTCTCGTAGGGCCCGAAGTAGCCGACGTTGTTGCCAGGCCAAAGCGCGACCTTCGCCTGTTGGGTGCGCTTCTTGATGCGCGCCACCATCGGCATCACTTCGATCATTTGGTAGGGCTCGAGCAAGATCCCCGGCTCGTCAGCGGCGCGGCCCATGGCCACGGTGAGCTGGATCTGCCAGGAGCGAATGCCCTCGGCGATGAGGATCTCGAGCAGGCCCTCCATCTCGCGGACGCTCGCGCGGTTGATCTGCGTGTTGGCGGTGACAGGGATGCCCGCTTCGCGGAGGTTACGCATCGCCTGAAGGGCCGCGTCGTAGCTGCCTTTGACGCCGCGGAGCGCGTCGTGGGTCTCCTTGTAGCCGTCGACCGAGATGGACACGCTCGCGATGCCGGCCTCCTTGGCGGCGCGCGCGCGCTCCTTGGTGAAGTTGCGCCCGCCGCTCGTGATGCCGCACCGCATGCCGTAGCCAACAATGGCTTTGGTGATCTCGGTCCAGTCGTCTCGGAGGTAGGCCTCGCCGCCGATCAGCGTCACCTCCTTGCAGCCGAGCTCGGCGAGCTGGCGCACCATGTCGAGGGCCTCCGCCGTGCTGAGCTCGTCGGGGCGCTCGCGACCGGCACGCGACCCGCAGTGGCGGCAGGCGAGATCGCAGGCGAGGGTGATCTCCCAGACGGTGTAGATGGGCCGCCACTTTTGGTCGATGGGACGAGTCTCATCGGCCAAGGGAAGGCGCTTCTTCGCTGGTGGCGCCTTGGGCGCGATGGGGAGGCTGCGAGGACGGGGCCCGATATCCATGGGAGAACTCTACTTCAGCGAACGCGTCGGGGCGCCATCCAAGCCGCGCGTGACGCCATTCAGCCAGTCGGTAAATGGTGACGAGCGGACCTGCACACGTGGCAGACCCGCTCGGTCTATCTCTCAGAACTCAGTGATTGCCCGGCGGTAGGCCGTACATCGGCATGATGCCACCGCCGTCGAAGACGGCCGGTGGCGGCGGGGCCCCGTACATCGGCTGAATCGCCCCCGCGTCTTCCTCCACGGGAGCGGGCATGCCGTACATCGGCATGATGCCGCCCGCGTCTTCGTCGACGGGAGCAGGCATGCCGTACATCGGCATGATGCCGCCCGCGTCTTCGACGGCACACGGCGGTCGGTTATCGACCGGCGGTGGCGTGGGCGGCATGCCGTAGAGCGCCATGAAGCCGCCGAAATCGTCGGCGGGGCGGCAACCGGCGTCGGCCTTGCCCGAGTCCTTCGCGCCCGCGTCCTTCTTCTTCTTGCGGAGCTCCTCTTCCGTCTGCTGCGGGTCGTCGCCGTCAGCGCCGCCGCTGCAGCCGACACCGGTCGCGCTCGCCACCGCGAGCGCGGCTGCGAACGTGAAGGTCGCGAGGCGGTCCATGCGACGGGTCGTGCTAGGCACGGCTCGCGACGCAAGATCGCTGGGGAGTTCGGCGCTGCAGAACGGGCAAGCCGCCTCGGCGGAACGGACGTGGCGTTGACAGCCGGGGCAAGGAACAAGGACGGCCATGGTAAAAATCCCTCCGAGCGATGTGATGCAAAGAGCGTGTCAGGGGCACACGGCCACACTTTCCCGCCTGTAGTGGTCTACGCCGGAGGGGCGGGAATCCTGACATGCAGATTTCCACCAAGGTTCGTCGCTCACCGATGACGGCGGTGGCCGATTTCACCCCAGCACGCGCTCTCGGCGTAAATGGCCGGCGGGCGGATCGTCGTCGGCTCCGTTGGATCGATGGGGGCTCGATTTAGGAGGCCTCTTCCAAGGCGGACGCGGCGCGCTCCGAGAAGTCGTCCTCGCCGGGCACCTCGACGCAGCGGCCTGGTTGATAGTCAGCCGGGGCCGCGCCCGCGACGAAGACCACGCCCTCGTGCGACGGGCTCCTCACCCAATACCAAGCGCCCTGCTCGTTTTTGAAATGGCGAAAGCCAACCGAGTCAAACCATACGAGCCGGTCCACCAGATCACGCGGCTCGAAGGCGGTGCCGAGGCTCGCTCGAATACTCTCAAGCCGCGCCGCCGAGAGCTCACTGCTCTCGACGATGCGGTCCATCATGGGCGCGAAGGGCCCCACGCCGGGGGCCGTCTGCGCGTCTGGCTCTTTGGGAACCGCAACGGCGAGGAGCATGAACGCCAGCGCCGCGTCGGGCATGAGCGGCACCGGTTCAGGCGACAGCGCCGCGAGCACCTTCGTAAGTCCGCCTAGCGAGCCGCCGCACGCAACCAGCGTCGCGAGCGCGCCCGTGACTTCATCGCGCGCTGCTTTGTCGAGCGACTCCCAGCCGGCAAAGAGCCGCTCGAACACCGTCTGCCACGACTGCCGCATCGGGGGCGCCAGCCATTTCTGAAAGACCGGAGAGGGAACGGCGCTATTCACGAGCCAGCTCGCGGCCATCGCCGGTGCGAGGAGCGACGCGATGGGCGTTCCCTTTTCGGCTGCGAGTCGGAGGCCGAGCACGCTCTCGTCGAACGCCGATGCCCCCGGCAATCGTGAGCGGAGTCGCAGCTTCATCTCCGGCATGAAGGTTGACCATTCGCCATGCACCGTCGCCAAGGTGACTTTCGCGTCGCTCACGCTCATGGTCGCAAAGAAGCCTCGTTCCCACCATCGCGTCAAACGGCAATCGCGCCGGGGCGCGGTTCGCGTCGGCCCCCGATTTTCTCCGCATCGAAACCACGCCCTTCGATACCCTGCGGTGCGCAGCGTCACGCTGCAGGAGGCGAACATGGGTCGAACGTTGATCAAGGGGGGAACCGTCGTCACCGCCGTCGACACCTACGCGGCCGACGTGCTCATCGATGGCGAACGCATCGTGGCGATGTTCGACCCGAGCGCCGCTCCGGCGGGCACCTTCGACAAGACCATCGACGCCACCGGCAAGCTCATTATGCCGGGCGGCATCGACGCCCACACGCACCTCGACATGCCCTTCGGCGGCACCACGTCGAGCGACGACTTCGAGACGGGAACGCTCGCGGCCGCGCACGGTGGCACCACCTGCATCGTCGACTTCGCCATCCAGGCGAAGGGCGAGAACCTGCGCAAGGGCCTCGACACCTGGCACGGCAAGGCTGAGGGGAAAGCCGCCGTCGACTACGCGTTTCACCTCATCATGACCGACGTCAACGATCAGACGATCCCGGAGATGAAGTCGATCGTCGACGACGGCGTGACGTCGTTCAAGATGTTCATGGCCTACCCGGGGGTCTTGCACGTCGACGACGGGCAGATCTTCCGTGGCATGCAGCGGGCCGGCGAGCTTGGCGCGCTCATCTGCATGCACGCCGAGAACGGCATCCCCATCGACATCCTCGTGGCGCAAGCCATCGCGAAGGGGCACACATCGCCGGTCTATCACGCGCTCACGCGGCCCCAGATCGCCGAGGCCGAGGGGACGTTCCGCGCCATCTGCCTCGCGGAAATGGCCGGCTCTCCCGTCTACATGGTGCACCTCTCGGCGGAGCGCGCCCTAAAGCAGGTCGTCGAGGCCCGCGATCGCGGCTTGCCGACGTACGCCGAGACCTGCCCGCAGTACCTCTTCCTCTCCGAAGACGACCTCGCGCGGCCCGACTTCGAAGGCGCCAAGTTCGTGTGCACGCCGCCGCTCCGGCCCGCCCACATGCAAGAAGACATGTGGCGAGGCCTTCGGACGAATGATCTGCAGGTGGTCTCCACCGACCATTGTCCCTTCTGCATGAAGGGCCAGAAGGAGCTCGGTAAGGACTCCTTCGCGAAGATCCCAAACGGCATGCCCGGCGTCGAAACGCGCATGTACCTCCTGTGGGACGGAGGCGTCCGCAAGGGCCGCATCTCGATGAATCGCTTCGTCGAGATCACGAGCACGGCGCCCGCGAAGATCTTCGGCCTCTATCCGAAGAAGGGGACCATCGCCGTAGGGGCCGACGCCGATCTCCTCGTGTGGGATCCCGAGAAGAAGCACGTGCTCAGCCAGAAGACGCTGCACATGCGCGTCGACTACTCGCCCTTCGAAGGGCAAGAGGTCACCGGCGCCGCCACCCACGTCTTCTCGCGCGGCAAGCTCGTGGTCGAGAACGGGAGCTACGTCGGCAAGAAGGGCGACGGGCGCTTCACGAAGCGGCGCACGTTCTCGCTCTAGGACGTCACGCAGGCCGGGCCGCCAGAAGGGGCGCCTTCTTTCTGGAGGTCGCTCCGAGGCGTCACGTCTTGCGGATCATGAGCTGCCACTCGCGCGGATTCCACGTGACGAGCACCGCGCCGACGGGCTCGATCTCGAGCGTGACCGAGTCCGACTGAACGAGAGCCAGGAGGCGGCAACCGTCGACGAGGAATTGCCGCGATTGGCTCTCGATGACGTCGAGCACCTGTTGCGCCAAGAGCCGGCATTGGCGCGCGAAGACATCGAAATGCAAGAAGACGAGCGCCGCCCGGCCATCCTCCGAGAGCTCGAGGCGTCGCAAGCCGTCGCTGAAGCCGTCGAGGTTTTCGACATAACGCCCGCGAAGGTCGAGCATCAAGCGCACGCCCGAGTGAAAGTTGCCCGTCGAGAGCCAGTGCGAGGCGTCGAGCACGTAGATCCGATACCCGAGAGACCGGAGCCGCGAGGCGTCTTCGTCGAGGATGTCGCGGTCGTGGTAGAGGCTCACGGCGCCGCTCAGCAACATCTGCTCGTCGAGGGGACGCTCGGCGGGAGGCAAGCTCGTCATCGGCGCCTCGAAGATAGCGCTCCGCGGTTTGCTGACGCGAGCTTTCCGTCGCCCCTGCCTGCCTCGTGTGCGCGCCGAGAAGCGAAACCGGCGCCGCGGGGCGATCTGGTATAGACGAGCGTGGTGAGCGGCGCTTGTAGGGTTCGGGCGTGCGGGCGCCGAGGGAGCGCCTGATGTCTCTCGCCGCTCGCACCGTGCGGGGTGCCGCTGTGAGCGTCGCCGCCGGCCTTACGTCGCGCCTTATCGGCCTCGTCGCGACGTTGCTGCTCACGCACTTCCTCGCGCCAGCGGAATACGGCGAAGTGGCCATCGCGACGATCGTCGTGATGACGGTGTTCCAGTTCTCGTCGCTCGCCGTGGGCGTTTACCTCACGTCCCATCCGAAGGCGGGGCCCGACGTCGTCTTTCACGCGACGGTGATCCACGTCACCTTGGCGACCGTCGCGCTCGTGCTCTCGCTCATCGTGAGCCAGGCGGGCGCGTTCTTTCAGGTGCCCCAACTCGGGCGCTTTGCTCCGCTGCTCGCTCTAGCGTTCTACGTCGACCGACTGGCGGCGATGCCCGAGCGGATGCTGCTTCGGAAGCTGGCCTTTCCCCGGGTGAGCATGACGCGCGCCCTCGGCGAGGTCACGTATGCGGCGACGGCCATCGTGTTCGCCGTCAGCGGCGCTGGTGGCATGGCCGTCGTGTTCGGCAACCTCGCGCGGTCGTTTCTGCGGAGCGGCATTCTTCTTCGCTCCGTGCGCCTCGCCGAGTGGGCGTCGCCGGTGAAGCTCGACCGAGGCCTGCTGGCGACGCTCGCGCGTCACGGCTTCTGGGTGAGCCTCGGCGCGCTGACGGATTTTGCAGCGCGCAAATGGGACAACGTCATCGTGGGCAAGATGTTCGGCCCGTCGGTCGCCGGCACCTACAACCTTGCCTACAACCTCGCGGAGCTTCCCGCGCTCCAGGTCGGCGAGCCCATCAACGACGTCCTGCAGGTCACCTACGCGCACGCGCCCGAAGGTGAGCGCGAGAACGCGCTCCGTCGCTCGATGGCGATCCTCGCGCTCGTCATGGGGCCACTGGCCTTCGGCCTCGCCGCGGTGGCGCAGACGGTGACGCTCGTGGTCTTTCCGGCGAAGTGGTCGGGCCTCGGGCCCATGATGACGGTCCTCGCGATCTTGTCGTTCCTGCGGCCCGTCGAGGGCGCCGTGGCCTCGTACCTCTACGCTCGCGCCGTGCCGCGCATCGTCGGCACGGTGGAGTCCGTGGGCCTCGTCTTGGTGCTCGGCCTCCTTTGGACCGTGGGCCGAACGAGCCCCTTGGCAGCCACGCTGGCGGTCCTCGGCGCCGTGGTGCTCCGCGGCTTGCTCTACGGCATCGCCGTTCGCATCGTCGAGAAGATGCGCGTCTTGGCCCTCTTCTTCGCGGTCTTGCCACCGCTGCTCGCCTCCATCGCCATGGCGGCGGTCGTCGGGCCGATTCCCCACTGGGTCACCTGGGGACCGAAGGTGACGCTCGCCGTCCAAGTCCTTGTCGGCGCTGTCGCTTACCCGGTCTTTGCGTTGCTCTTGGCGCGCACCGCCTCGCGTGACTTCCTGAAGCTCGTTCGCGAATCGCTGCTGCGCCGCCGCCGCTGAACCTTCGCGCCTCCGTCTCGTTCGAGGTAGGCTCGCGCGCGATGGAGCCGCTCGAAGCCTCGCGCACCGCCGCGCGTCCCGTCTCCGTCGCGCTCTGGGACGCTTCAGCGGTTGAGCCGTTGATGGGCGACTGGGCGCGGCTCGCTGCCTGCGCCATCGAGCCCAATCCGTTCTTTGAGCCTTGGTTCTTGCGCCCGGCGATCAAGGCCTTTGGCGACGACGATGTGCGCTTGCTCACGGTCCGCGTCGACGGCACGCTCGCCTTGCTTGTGCCGGTGCTGGCCACGCGCCGCGTCTTGGGCCTTCCCATGTCGGGGCTCCGCACCTTCCGCCACGACTACGATCCGCTCGGCACCCCGCTCGTGCACCGCGACTACGCGGCGGAGGCCGTCGGGGCGCTCCTCGACGGAGCGGCCGGTCCCGACGCCGGTCACCAGGCTCGCGTGCTGCTGCTCACCGACGTGCGAGGTGATGGCGCCTTTCGCGCCGCCTTGATCGAGGCCCTGCGTGCTCGGCAGGCACCGCTCTTCGTCGTCGAGGCGCACACGCGCGCGCTCTTCCGTCCGGCCGCGAGCGCAGACGCGTTTGTCGAGCGGATCTTCTCCACGCGGCAACTGAAGGACTTGCGTCGTCGTGAGCGTCGCCTCGCCGAGAGCGGCGCCGTTGAATACGGTGTAGACTGCACGGAAATGGAGGGCGAGCGATTCGCCGCCGAGTTCCTCGCGGTCGAGGCTTCGGGGTGGAAGGGGGAGGGGGGCACGGCGCTCGCGTCCAAGCCTCTGCACCGGACCTTCTTCGAGGAGGTGCTGAGGGGCGCGGCGCGGGAGCGGAAGCTCGAAGGGCTGTGGCTTCGTGTTGGCGGCGCGCCGGTCGCGATGTTCTGCGCCGTTCGCGGGGGCCCCGAGCTGTTCGCCTGGAAGGTTGCGTACGACGAGGCGCTTCGCGAAAATGTCGCCGGGGATCCTCCTTGAGCTCGAGAACATCCGCCGCCTTCACGAGCCCGAGCGGCGTTGCGAGATGGACTCGTGCGCCACGCCGGATCACGAGCTCTCCAATCGCCTTTGGCCTGATCGGCGCATCCTCGAGTCCGTCGTGTTGCCGCTCGGAGCCACGCCGGTCACTCGCCTTGCCGTGGCTGCTCTGCCGCTCCTTCAATGGGCGAAGCGACAGGCTCGCGCAGTCCGCGACCGTAAACGATAGACGCTAGGCGTAAACGTGCGCGCTTGGGCGCGCGGGCGCGACATGTGCACGTTGCTTGGGGCGGGCCGTGGCGCGCGGCCGTGGAGCCCGCGAACGTACCGATTGTCGGGTTGGGGACGGATTGTACCGAGCGGTACAACGCGCGAACTTTTGCGCTTCGCATTTTCGCGGACTTGCGGAGGGCCGCTGGTGGATCGGGAGTTGCTCAAGGGAGAGCATGCTCACTCTCCTCGGCACGGAAGAACTGGTTGAAGTCGTCGGCGGGACCACATTCGAGGAGCAGCAGGCGGAGTCGTCGGGTGGAGCCGACGGCGGCGGCGGCGGCGGCGGCGACGGCGACGACGGCGACGAAGGCGGGGTGTCATTTGGACAGAGCCGGATTTGGAACCCGTACACCGGCACATGGAGCCGTTTCTACGGTGGCACGTGAAGGAGCCCGCGATGAAGAGCGCAAAGACTCGCAGCGTATTGCTCCCTCTCTCGGCCATCGAAGCGGCAGCGGCTCGCGGCGGACAGTTCCTCAGCGACACGTCGACCGACGGCGGTGGATGCACTTGTTCGCCGGAGCCCGAGCCAGGTGGCAGGCGGCCCGAAGGCCGGCTACGGCGGCGCTCCGATGACGGCAGTCTATTGCACGTGCCGGTGGCGGTTCGGCGGCGCCTGACGAACGGCTACTTCCGCGGCCGCGGCATCCCGTACTTTTCCATTTTTCCGATGAGCACGCGGCGGGTGATGCCAAGCATCTCCGCCGCTCGCGTTTGATTGCCCGCACACTTCTCGAGCGCTTCGAGGATGCGGGCCTTCTCGATTCGCGAGATCTCGTCTTCCAGCGACGCCGAGGCCGGCCCCGAGCCGGGCGACGAGCCCGGCGGGGTGTCGGCGAACACCGGAATGGGGCGCGTCTCCGAGCCCGGCTCGACCCGGACGGCCGGCGGAGACATCGGTCCGGCTCCGATGGACGGGATGCGATCTTCGATCGCCACCAGCGTGTCGCGGCCGGGAGGCCGCGGTGCGATCGACCCGATGCCCAGGTGACCGCGAATCTCCTCGGGAAGATTCTCACTCGAAACGGTGCCGCCTTGTGCGAGGAGCACGAGCCGTTCGATGGCGTTGCGCAGCTCGCGGACGTTGCCGGGCCACGGGTAGCGCTCCAGCATCGCGTGAATGTCGTTCGGGAAGCGCGGCGTGGGTCGACCCAGCGCCTCCGCCGCTTTCTGCGCAAAAAGGCTGGAGAGTGCACGCAGCTCGTCGCGCCGCTCGCGGAGCGGCGGGAGCCGCAAAATGATGCTATTGAGGCGGTAGTAGAGGTCCGGCCGGAAGCGCTTCGCTTGGATCTCCTCCAAGAGATCGCGGTTCGTCGCGGCCACGAGCCGGATGTCGACGGCCTTCGGCTTCACGCTACCGACGCGGAGCACGGTGCGCTCCTCGAGGACCCGGAGGAGCTTGGCCTGCGTCGAGAGCGGCATCTCGCCCAGTTCGTCGAGGAAGAGGGTTCCGCCGCTCGCGGCCTCGATGAGGCCCGGCTTCGCGGTGTTCGCGCCGGTGAAGGCGCCCTTCTCGTAACCGAAGAGCTCGCTCTCGAGGAGGGTCTCGGGCAGGGCCGCGCAGTTGAGAGCGACGAAGGGACCGTTGGCGCGGTTCGAGCGCGTGTGAATCGAGCGCGCCATGACCTCCTTGCCAACGCCGGTCTCGCCCAGAATGAGAATGCTCGTCGGTGTGGCGGCAACCTGGCCCACGAGGTCGTGGACCTTCTGCATGGCCACACCGCTCGACGGCGTGACGTCGAGGCTGAGCGGCGTTCGCTGGGAGGCGCGGAGGGCGGTGTTGTCGGCTTGCAGCGCCTGCGGGCAGAGCAACGGGAGACTCTCGCCGTCCTCCGGGCAGCCGGTGACGCGGCCCGAGATCTCCGCGCCGCTTCGGCCGAAGAGCGTCGTCAGGCCGTCGAGCCACTTCTCTGCGAAGGCCTTCGGAATGCGCGGCAACAGCACCGCGACGAGGTTCTCGGTGATGGCGGCGATGTGACCGCGCGGTGGGGCCATCGTGGCGACGGCGTCGAGGTGATGCGCGGCGCCGGGCCAGCTCAACGTGCAGACGCTGAAGGGGCCTTCTTGGCGGTAGAACCCGGCGGCGCGCTCGATGGCGTCGGCGATCTCGTCGCGCCCCACCGAGCGGCTCGGCCGAAGCTCCACGGAGCCCTCGTAGACGACGCACAGCACGTCGCCGACGGTGAACAGCTCGCCCAAGTGCAACGCAGCGGGCTCGTTCGCGGCGAGATCCTTGCCGCTGACGCGCGAGCCGTTGGCGCTGCCCAAATCGGTTACCCGGAGCGACTCTCCGTCGAGCGCGAGCTCAGCGTGGCGTCGCGAGACCGTTGCGTGGTTCACGTGGACGTGCGCATCCGCACCGCGCCCGATCACGTATCTCCCGGCGGCGGAGAGCGCCGTGACTTGCGCGCTCCCGTCGACGAGAACACGCAGCGTCCGCCGCGTTTCCGGGCCCGGTGCCTTGGCAATCAACGTCTCGAATACGTCGCTCATCGGGAAATCTGCGTGAGTATCTCCGAGTTTCGGCCTGAGCAAAACCTTCTCGTCTGAGGGCCCGTCGGTTTTATGGGGAGGAGCGCCGCGGACGCGTCGGCCAGCGGCGACCAATTCGGCCCTTTCGGGTCAGACTGACGAGGGCCCAGAGCCCTGCCACGAGGCACGCAAGAGCCGCACCGGGTGGCGTCGGGGCGGCTGCGGCGATGGAACAGCCGCTTGCCTCGCCGGGGCCAAAGCAGGCGCCGCCGCGCTCCGTGGCGACGCACGGGCACGAGTCGTCGCACGATGACGCGCAGGCGAAGGAGCGAGCGCCGTCTTTGCTTCTGCACAAGGCTGAGTCGCAGTCGGCGTCGTCGTCGCACGGAACGCCAATGCCCCGCCCAGGGCCGTTGCCGCGTCGCTCGGCGGCTTCCACCCAAGCCGGGACGGGGCCCGGCGCCGCGCGCGCTGCGCGAGCGAGCCAGAGGGCGTGGCCGTCGAGACGCGTGTAGACTGCAAGTCCACAGGCCGAGCCCGAAGACTCCAGGCTTCGCGAGAGAATGCCAGCAACGCGAGCGTCGCCGGTGATGGCTCCACCGCCGGAATCGCCTGAGCAGGCGCGCGCGTCGAGCAGGAATTCCCCGGGAACGAGCGTGCTGCCGTCGGCGAAGGCGGCGCAGCGATCCACCCCCCCGAGGCAGGCGAGCTTGGCCCCGCTCGTCTTGCGGCGCGTGCCGGTGCCACCGCCCGAGCTGTCGGTGGCGCCGTAGCCGACCATCGTGAAGGGAGGCGCGGACGAAAGGACGAGATCGAACCCGGGCGCCACGGGGGGGCCCTCGAAGGGGGCCGCGAGCGTGAGCGCGGCGAGGTCGTGGCCGCAGGGCGCCGTGGCCCGCGGCGCCGAGATGGAAACGACGCGACGCGCATCGGAGGCCGCGTCACCAACGGATGCCGCCATCGTCACCGAGAAGCGGCCGGCTTCTCGCGTCGGGCTCTCGACATCGCTGGCGCAGTTGGGGCCGGCACCGCCGCGGTCCGTCACACAATGTCGGGCCGTGAGGACCACGGCTGGCGCGATGAGCACGCCGGTGCACCGGAGTTTGCATGCCTGCAGCGGGCCGTCCTCGCAGACGGCCACCGTAAATCGTGAAACCTGATCCGCCTCAGCCCCCTCGAGCGCCCACACCGGCGCCGTCCAGAGCACCATGAAGAGCGAAGCACAAGCGGGGACGACGGCACGAACGCCAAGCATGATCGGTTTGGCCTGCGAAGAAGGTACCATCTCCCTGCCGGCGCCAGCGCCGCCATCGACCGTGTCCGCGACCGAAGAACGTACCCTGACGGCACCTCTCGTGGCGAGCGTTGGCTCGTCGCGCTACCGCGTGCTCTTGGAGCTTGGGCGCGGCGGCATGGCGACGGCGTTTCTCGCCGCGCAAGCAGGGCCGGCGGGCTTTCGAAAGCTCGTCGTCGTCAAGCAGCTCCATCCGGATCTCGCACTCGAGCCGGAGCTGCTTCAGATGTTTCTCGACGAGGCGCGCCTCGCGGCGCGCATCGACCACCCGAACGTGGTCCACACCTACGAGGTCTCGGTCGAGGGCGACCGGCCGTTCATCGCGATGGAGTACATCGAGGGACAAAGCCTCGAAGGCATCGCCCGTCGCGCTCGCGCAGCGAGCGAGCCGCGCACGGCGTTCCCCCTGAACCTGCACCTCCTCGTCTTGCGACAGATCCTTGAGGGGCTTCACTTCGCGCACGAGCTCAAGGACTTCGACGGCTCGCCGCTCGGCATCGTCCATCGCGACATCTCGCCGCACAACGTGATGGTGAGCTACGAGGGGCACGCGGTGCTGGTGGACTTCGGCATCGCGAAGGCGAAGAGCACGACCTCGCACACGGCGACGGGGAGCATCAAGGGCAAGAGCGCCTACATGGCGCCGGAGCAGTTCGAGGGGAAGGGCGTCGACCGGCGCGCCGACGTCTTCGCGGTCGGCGTCATGTTTTGGCAGGCGCTCACGGGGCAGCGGCTCTTCGCCGGGCGCAGCGACGCAGACATTCAGCATGCCGTCTCCACGGGCGTTCCCAAGCCGAGCAGCGTCGTGCCCGACGTGCCTGGCGACTTGGAGGCCGTCTGCATGAAGGCCCTCGCGCCGCGCCGCGAGGAGCGTCACGCGTCGGCTGCGGAGTTTCTCCTGGCCCTCGAGGCATGCATCGACGCCGACCGCTCTCGTCGCGCGACCTCGCGCGAGCTTGCGACGCACTTGCAGGCGACCTTCGGCGACGCGCGCGCGAAGGTTCGGCGCGCCGTCGAAGAGGCGCTCGCGAAGCCGAGCACGGCGGAGCCAGCGAAGCCGCTCGCGACGCCAGCGCGGTCCGGGCCTCTCCGCTCCCCGCTCGCTGTCTACGCCCTCGGTGCGCTCTTTGCGGGGCTCGCGTTCGTGGGCGGGCGCCTCGCGCGGTCTCCTGACGCGCCGCGAACCGATCTCTCGGAGCAAGCGCTCCTGCTCGTTCGCTCGTCGCCAGAAGCGCACGTCCTCGTCGATGACGCGGCGCTCGTGGGGTCGCCAGCAGAGGGCTCCTTTCGTCGCGACGGTTCGCGTCATCTCGTTCGTGTCGAGGCGCCGGGGCACGAGCCCTACTCCGAGTGGCTCACGCTCTCGGCGGCGCGCATCGTGATGGATGTTGGCTTGCGGCGCGCGTCGGAGCCGAAAGAGACGCTCGGCGCAGCTCTGACGGCGGCGACCGCTGCGGTAGCGCAACCGCCATCGTCGTCGGTGGTGGCGGGCGGCCGGACCATCGCGGGGTCAAACGCCGGGCAGAAGACGCCGCGCGTGGGTGCTGCGTCGGCGACGCCCGTCGCGTCTACCGCGCCCGCCAGCAGCGCGCCGGCCGCGGCACCGCCGCGCACCGGCATTCAAGTTGATCTCGACAAGGACAATCCCTTCAAGAGGGGTACCCCGTGAGGCAGCACCTCGCTTTGCCCCTCGTCGTGGCAGCGCTCGCGCTCTCGTCAGTGGCCTCCGGCCAGACTGGCGAGGTCGCTCCGCCGACGCCCGAGGCCGTTGCCACCGCCAGCGCGCACTTTGAGCGCGGGGTGCGCCTCTTCGAGGAGGGCGATCCGAAGCTCGCGCTGGTCGAATTCCGCCGCTCCTACGAAGCGGTCCCTGATTTTCGCACGCTCTACAACATCGGTCAGGTGGAGCTAAAGCTCGGCGCCTTCGCCGCCGCGCGGCGCACCCTCGAGCGGTACCTCGCCGAAGGTGGAGAGCGTGTGCCCGAGGCGCGCCGCGAGGCGGCGAAGAAGAACCTTGAGGCGCTCCAGCTGCGCACGGCGCACCTCACGTTGCGCGTCGCCGTCGAGGGGGCCGAGGTCACTTTGGATGGTGCGCGCCTCGGCGCGACTCCGCTCGAGCGCACCATGGTCTCGAGCGGCATCCACACGCTCTCGGTCGCCAAGGCCGGCTTTCGAACGACGACGCAAGACGTCTCGCTGGTGGGCGGCGAAGACCGCACGGTCGCGCTCGTCCTCGAGCCCTTGCCCAAGACCGCGGAGACGCCGCGCCCCGTCGAGCCGCGCGGTCCCTCGACCATCGTTTGGATCACCTGGGCGACGGCGGGGCTCTTTGCGGCGGGCACGCTGGGCATGACCTTCGCATGGCAATCAGCGGACTCGGACCTCGACGCCACCAAGCGGCGATTGACGACCCGAGAGGAGCTCGATGAGAAGAAGTCTGCCGTGGAGACTCGCATGGGCGTAGCCATCGCCCTCGGCGCCGCAACGCTCGCGGCGTCGGGCGTCGCTGTGTACTTCACGCTCGGCAAAGGCGCCGGCGCGAACAAGGCGAGCGCATCGCTTACGCCGCTCGGCATCGGAGGGCGCTTCTGATGCGCACCGCGCTTCGCGCACTCGTTGGGACCGTGGTTGTCGGGGCCCTCGTCGCCACGGTTGCGTATCGGTCGCGCGCGAGCGATCACGATGACTATTCATCGGGGGCGAATGAGCCGGCGACCGACCTTGCGGACGTCTTCGCGTTCATGAAACCGAGTCCGCTCGCCGACGGCGGACCCAGCGTGAGCGATCGCTTGGTGCTCATGATGACCGTGCACCCCGAGCGACCAAGAGCAGCGAGTTCGACGCGTACGGCGACTACGTGTTTGTCATCCAGGGGGCGGCCGAACCGCCAGCGGTCGGCGTCGACAAGACCATCGATGTCACGCTCGGCTGTCGCTTTCAGGCGAAAACGGACGGCGGCCAGCAACCCTATGTTTGCTCATCGAATGGGTTCTTCTTCGCCGGAGAGACCAACGTCGTCAGCGGAGTCGAAGATGGTCCGTTGCGCGTCTACGCAGGGCTCCGCGCTGATCCGACGGTCGGGGCCGCGGGTACGGTGGTGGGGGCGGTCGACGCAGGGCTCTTGCCCGACGCCGGTACCAACGACTTTGCAAACACCAACGTGCTCGCCATCGTCGCCGAGGTTGACGTCAATCGCGTCGTCTTTGGTGACGCGAGTCGTCGGACGCTCGCCATCGCGGCGACGACGGGGGCGTTCAAGTGAGGCTGCTAGACTTGGTCGCCGCCCTCGCGCTCGTGGCTGGTTGCAGCGACGACAGCCCCGCGCCCGTCGTCGCGGGGCCCGCCGATGCCACCGTTGAGGACGTCACGGCTGCGACTCCGCCCCGTGATGGCGGCGCTTCGGATGCTGCCCTGGAAGGCGGCGTAC
The DNA here is from genome assembly GCA_016703425.1 of Myxococcales bacterium. Taxonomy (NCBI): domain Bacteria; kingdom Pseudomonadati; phylum Myxococcota; class Myxococcia; order Myxococcales; species Myxococcales bacterium. The sequence goes on along the minus strand of JADJCA010000001.1, from coordinate 729,124 downwards.
CGGGGGGACCGCGCGACCGAGCCGGCCGCGCCTTCTTCTCGACGCTGCTCGTCGCGCGCGAAAACTATGAGGTGATCAACCGCTCCGAGGCGCCCATCGAGGTGGGCTACTTCACCCGTGCCAAGGGCGCCAAGGCGAGCGTCGGCGAGTTCATGGACGCGCGGCTCGCGCGCTTCGATGCCCTAGACGGTGTGCTCGATTGGCCGGCGCCCGACGCCGGAGCTCCTTCGCTTGCCGACACGCTCCTCGTCGACGCGCTCCTCGTCGACCCTTCTCGCCCCGCAGCGGCCGGCTATCTCGAGATCGAAGCGAGCGGAGCCGCGCACGTGACTTCCGGCGGGCGCCACCCTTCGGAGGATGCCCTCGACATCACGCTCTCTTGGCTTGTGAGTCGGAAACGAAGCGGCGTTGGGGATGGTTTCGACGGGGGCGGCAAGCCAATCACCGACACGTTTCCATACTTGGCGGAGCCGCATCCATGACATCGGTGTCACAACGCACGCTGGGGCCGCGCGGGTGGCTAAGTCTTGGCGTACTCCTGGTCGGCTCCATCGGTGCGTGCACCGTCAACGGCGATCAGTGCTCGGTTGACGGCGACTGCGCGGCCCTCCTTGGTGTCGCGCCGGAGCAAGCCCAGTGTGTTCTGGGAGTTTGCGGTCGCCGCACGGCGGCCCTTGCGGCTGGCGACGGCGGCTCGGAGAGGAGCTGCCAGACGACGAAGGATTGCACCGCGGGAGGTGACACCGCCTTCTGTCGCGAAGGGCGCTGTGTCTCCATTCTGACCGGCGGCATCAGCGAGGTGTCTCAGAACTACATCGCCGGTGACCCCATCTTCGTCGGCGCGCTGGCTCCCATCAACCTCGAGGTCCCCGGTGGCACGGTCGAGTCGGTCTACGACAAGATCAGAACCGACGGAATCCGCCTCGCGAGCGACGACTGGAACGCGGCGACGGCTGGGGCCGTGACGGTTGGTGCTGCGCGACGGGCCATCTCGCTTGCGGTCTGCGACACCAACGCGTCGCTCGACAAGCTGAACAGTTGCTTTGACGCCATGACGACCGGGCTCCGCGCGCCCATCGTGTTGGTGTCCAATAACGAGGAGGTCGAGACGCTACTTCCGCGGGCCATCGAGCGCGACGTGGTTCTCTACTGCACCGATTGTGAGCCGAGTCGACTCCCGATCCAGAACACGGAGGGGCACGTGTGGTTCGGATTCCCCTCGGTCAAGGTGCTGTCTCCTATCCGGACGCGATGGCTGGAACGCCTTGAGGGACAGGTGCGCGGCGAGCGGCTAGGTCCACTGCCAGCCAAGTTCAAGGTGGCGCTCGTCGGCGCCCAGAGTCTCGTGTCACTCGACACCCTCGTCGGAGGGGTGACCTTCAACGGCCAATCGGCAGCCCAAAACCAGGCCGCCGGTACACTCCTGACCAAGATCATCGATGACAACGCGCCCTCCGACTACCGCGCGTTGGCTGACGAGCTGGCGGCGTTTGATCCCGACGTCATCATCGTCGCTAACCTCGGACGACTCTTTCACTTCTACGTCATGCCGGAGATCGAGGCACGATGGCCGCGCGACGCGAAGGGCAGTCCGCTCCGGCCGCTGCCGCGGTATCTGACGAGCGCCCAGGAGGCCTATGCGTTTCGCTTCGAGCGCTCGGTCGGCGCCAACGACGACCTGCGGCGTCGCGTCACCGGCGTGCAATACCATTCCTCGGATCCGAAGCTCGACGAGAACCAACGTCTGTTCTTTGGCGCGTTTCGAGCGAGCACACGATTTGGTTACGATCCGGCGAACATCGGCACCGGTTTCGAATCCTTTTACGTCGCAAGCTTCGCCATCGCTGCTGGATTTCAGCTCAGCTCCGCCAACCCAGCCGAGCTTCGCGGTCGCGATGTGATCGCCGCGTTGCGTCGCCTGTCGTTCGACGCCGCCGACCCAGGTGCAGTCGTGGACGTTCGCGCCAACGAGATTGCCCGGGGTCTAACCCTGCTGGCGGGTCGGCAACGTATCGACCTGCGGGGCCTCCAATCCTCTCTCGATTGGGACCCCGCGACCGGCGAGGTGGCGGCCGATGCCGCGATCTACTGTGTGAAGCGCGACGGGGCGTTTAGCCTTGGGGACGTGTGGATCTACGACGCTCGCACGAAACAACCGATAGGCGAGCCGAAGCCCGAGGTGTGCGGGCTCTGACCCCTCACTCCACCAGCACAAACCTCACGACCGCGTCGCCGTCGAACTTCACGCGCACGGTGCGCGCTTGGTGCCCCTCGGCCTCCGCGAGCACCGTGTGCTCAATCCCGTCGCGCGGCATTGTTCCGTCGTACGGGTTGGGCAACCACGGTCCGTCGTCGACCTTGAAGCGCGCGGACGCGGGCGTGGCGCGCAGCTCGACGCGGATGGGCGCCGGCGGCGCCGCTGCCGTCGTCGGCCAGAGGAGCGCTGCCGCGCCAGCTCCCACGACGGCTACCGCGACGGCGAGCATCGGTGACAGCCGTGCTGATCGACCGCCGCCCGACGCCTTCACTACCGACGGAGGTGCCGTCCTCGACGGCGGCGTGTCGAGCAACGTCTCGGCGAAGGCGTCGATGCGAGCCGGCGGCGCGAGCGAGGGCAGGGGGCTCCGCGCTTCCGTCACCGAGGGCGTCACCGACGGCGTCACTTCGCCGCTCGCGGGCGGCCTCGCGATGGGGGGCCGGGTCTCCGTCGGGGTCCCGGCCTCGTCCTTCGCCGGCGGCGGTCTGCCGTCGGGGCGGGAGGCCCTCGCATCGACCCGCGTCGGCTCCGTGTCGGGGCGCACCGGCGTCTTGTCGTTCGCGGTCCGTTCGCTCGGCGGCGCCGACGCGGCAAGCACGGGGTTCGAGCCGCTGCGCTTCAGGATCGCGAGCTCCGCGTCGATGATCTTCTTTGCGGCTTCTCGCCGCTCACGGAAGAGCTCTTCGATCTCGGCGCCGATCTGGAGCGCGCTCGGCCGCGCGAGCTTGCCCGCCGAAAAGGCCTCGAGGGCCCGTTGCATGTCGAGCGCCGTCGCGAAGCGCGCGTCGCGGTTCGGGGAGAGCGCCTTCTTGCAGATCTCGAGTAGCTCGTCGTCGGCGACGCCAACGGGCAGGGCGGGGAGCTCGTCGGAGATAAGCGCGCGCATGATCGTCTGGTCGCGCAGGCCCTCCCAGTAGCGCTTGCCGACGATGGCCTCGTAGAGCATCACGCCCACGGCAAAGACATCGACGCGGCGATCGAGCTCTTCGCCGCGCGCCTGCTCCGGCGCCATGTAGGGGAGCTTGCCCTTCACGCGACCGTGCTTGGTCTTGGTGGTCCGCCCTTCGGCGCGCGCGATGCCGAAGTCGACGACCTTCGTCTGGCCGTCGTAGGTGACGAAGATGTTGTGGGGCGTGACGTCGCGATGAACGACGTTGAGCTTCTGTCCGTCGAGGTCGCTGAGCTCGTGAGCGTGATGCAAGCCCGCCAAGACATCGGTCAGGATGGCGAGGTGCATCTCCAGCGGGAAGTCGGTCCCCTCGTCATGCGCGCGCTCCACGATGCGGTGGAGCGGCTGTCCGTCGAGGTACTCCATCACGATGAAGAGCGTGCCGCCCTCGGAGGCCGCTTCGATGGTTTGAACGACGTTCTTGTGGTTGAGCAGCGAGGCGATGCGCGCCTCGTCCAAGAACATGGTGGCGAACTCGGGGTCCTCCGCCAGGAAGCCCTGCATCTTCTTTACGACGACGAGCTTGCTGACCGCGCCGCCCATGCCCGTCGCCACGGCGAGGAAGACCTTCGCCATGCCCCCTTCGCCGAGCTCGGCAAGAAGGTGGTATTTGCCGAGGTCTTTGCTCATGGCGCTGAGGAAGCTACGCGCCAACGATACCAGCGGCCGCGCCGCTTCCCTAGATCTTGACCATGTCGCCGTAGGTCTCGGGGCGCCGGTCCCGGAAGAACTGCCAGGTCTTCCGGACCTCGTCGATCATGTCGAGGTCGATGTTCGTCGAGACGAGCTCGTCCTTGTCTTCGCTGGCTGTCGCGAGGAAATTACCCCGCGGATCGACGATGTAGCTCGTTCCGTAGAAGCGCCCGATGTTCCACGGCGCTTCCGTGCCGACGCGGTTGGACGCCGCCACGAAGTAGCCGTTGGCGACGGCGTGGGCCGGCTGCTCGAGCTTCCACAGGTATTGCGAGAGGCCCGCGACCGTCGCCGACGGGTTGAAGACGATCTCCGCGCCGTTCAGTCCAAGGCAGCGCGCGCCTTCCGGGAAGTGCCGGTCGTAGCAGATGTAGACGCCGACTCGGGCGTAGCGCGTCTGGAAGGTCGGGTAGCCGAGGTTGCCGGGCTTGAAGAAGTACTTCTCCCAGAAGCCGTTGGTCTGCGGGATGTGGTTCTTGCGGTACTTGCCGAGGAGGGTTCCGTCGGCGTCGATGACGGCCGCGGTGTTGTAGTAGACGCCGGCCATCTCGCGCTCGTAGACGGGCACGACCATCGCCATGTTGTACTTCTTGGCGTAGGTCGCCATGAGCTCGACGGTCGGGCCGGGCCAAGGCTCCGCCGCGTCGTACCACTTGGGATCTTGGCTCGGGCAGAAGTACGGGCCGTTGAAGATCTCCTGCAAGCCGAGGATCTGAACGCCGCGCTTGCCCGCTTCGTCGATGAGCGGGAGGTGCTTCTCGAGCCCGGCGGCCTTCGTCTTCTCGACGCTCCAGCTCGCGTCCGACGGCGTGCTTGCTTGAATCAGTCCCACGTGAACGTTGCGCGCCATGGATCACCCCTCGAGGAAAGAGGCGTGACTTAGCCACCGACGTTCGGCTCCGTCAACCCTCCGTCAAGGTCGAGTTGGTCAATTGCGCCGCGCGTGGCCTTCCGGCGTCACGAGCCACTCGACCTTGCCGGTCGGCCCGCGCCAGAAGGCGAGGCTCATGGTGCCGTAGGTCGCGTGCTCGTAAGACGCCGAAGCGCCGTCCCCCGAGTCCATGACGGCGTGTTTGATCCCGCCCCATTGGGCCGTATAGCCCGAAGCCGAACTCTCGACTTGGACGACGCCCAAGTGGATGGGATCCACGTAGGTCCCGACCCAGTCGGCGGCGCTGCCGATGGCCGGAGGTGGGCCGCCCGTGGTCGCGGCCCCGAGCCCCGCCAGCGCCTCGTTCGCCATCGTCTCGCCGTCAACGCCGTCGCCGTTGGCGACCATGAAGAAGCCGACACCTTTGCTGCGCACGACACGCATCATTGACGAGAAGCCTTGCGCCGACCCGTCGTGCCCAAAGGCGTCCGGGTTCGCGGTGTCGATGATCGTGCCGTAGCCGTAGCTGAGGCCCGGCCAGATGGTCTTCGTCTTGGGCGTCTCCATCTCTTCCCACGCGGCTGCGGGGAGAACGCTCGTGGGACGCGTCACCAGTGCCTTGCCGAAGGCGCCGAGATCGGCCGCCGTGCCCCAGGCCCCGCCCATCGGGCCGTATTGGCCGCTCTGAAAGTACGCCTCCGTCGGCCGCAGCGCCTTGCCCTCCGAGTGGCCGAACGCGAAGTCGCCCTCTTGCTCGGTTCGCTCGGTGCTCATGGTCGCGCGACTCATGGCGGTCGGGCCGAAGACGCTCGCCTCGACAAGCGCACCAAAGGGCGTGCCCGTGGCTCGTTGGAGCGCGAGTCCTGCGAGGGAAAAGCCAAGGTTCGAATAGTTGAAGACTGCACCGGGTGGCGACCACGGCTTCTCGGCGCCGTTGGCCTTGAACCAACCCTCGAGCGAATCGTCCTCGTAGCTCGCGTTGGGGATGTCAACGGCGTAGCCCGCTGTGTGCGCCAGGAGGTCTCCGAGCGCGATGGGCCGCGCGCCCGGATACGTGGCGGCGACGAACGGCACGTAGGTCGTGATGGGCTCGCCCAGCTTCACCTTGCCCGCGCTCGCGAGGGCGAGCGCCGTGGTCGCGGTAAACGACTTCGTGATCGAGGCGAACTGAAAGCGCGTGGTCTCTTTGACGGCGTCGCCGCCGGCACGCACGCTGCCGACGGGCCTCGACGTGATGTGCCCGTTGCACAAGACCGCGACGATGCCGCCGGTGCCCTTCGCGGCGCTGAGCTCGGCCTCGAGCTTCTTCGCCGCGCGCGCGAGGACGCCGTCGGCCTCCGGGCATGCGGGGAGCGGGTTCGCGGTTGTGGCGGCAGTACCCGCGTCGGCAGCGGCGCCGCTGGCGCCGGGAGGAACGCTCGCGCCCGGCGCATCGGAGCAAGCCACGAGACCGAGGAGCACGAGCCAGCGCATGGGGACCCTCGAGCAAGGCGTGGGCCACCGAGCGGCGGCCCGCTTGGGCGCAGTTTGCCCGCGTTTCTGGGCGAGCTCTTGGGAGCCCCGCATCTCCCAAAGGAGACGGTTAGGCAGGGCCCGGTGACGAGGGCCGCGCGCCGTGCGTGTTCATGCGGTTCTCGAATTCGCGCAGCGTGACGGCCGGGCCGCGAAAGCGCCGCCTCACAAACGCCAGGTAGAAGAGCGCCAGGAACGTCACCGTTCCGCCAATGAGCAAGCCTGCCGCGCCGTTCGGCGGAAGGCACGAGACCACCAGGACGAAGAGCGACCACAAGACGGCGATCCACGCCACCGGCACGCCCCAGCGGCCCACGTTCCACGGCCCCTCGTGCACCCAGATGCGGCGCTTGCGGGCGATAGCCCCGAGGGCGATGGGAATGGCGTACGAGACGTAGAGCCCCGTTGTCGCGAGCGACGCGACCGCGAGGAACACTTTGTCGCTGAAGGGCGCCGTGGCCAGGACAAGCATGAACGGCGCCACCGTCGCGACAACGGTGGCCACCGCCGGCGTTCGAAAGCGTGGGCTCACTGTGCGAAGGGCTCGCCATCCGGGGAGGCCCTCGTCGCGCGCGAACGCGAAGAGCATCCGCGAGGCGCTCGTGACCGACGAGAGACCGCAAAACCACATGGCGCCCACGACGGCGCTCATGAGCGCGTTGCCGGCGCGCTCACCGAGAGCGACGCGCAGAATGTAGAGCGGCGGTTGCGGATCGGCCGCCGCGGCCGGCAGATCACGAATGGCAAGCGTTAGCGCCGCCGCGAAGGCGAAGCCGAAGAGGGCGCTCATCACCACGGCGAAGACGATTCCGCGGGGCGCTGAGCGTGCCGGATCGTGGGTCTCTTCGCTGACGTGTGCCGAAGCGTCGTAGCCCGTGAACGTCCACATGCCCAAGATGAGCGCGTTCAAGAAGCCCAGCGGGTATGAGCCGTCGGGCCGCAACGTGAAGCCGGTCTCCGCCAAGAACGAGAGCGGCCTCGCGCGCGCGAAGAGCACGAGCGCGCCGGTGACGCACAAGACGCCGACCACGTGAACCGTCGCCGAGAAGCCGTTGAGCCACGCCACGACCCGCACCGAGACCACGTTCAAGACTCCGTGGGAGGCGAGGATCGCGGCGAAGAGCCACCACGACGCGGCCGGTGACATGCGCAGCGTCGCCGCCATGGCCTGCGCGCAACCGAGGTCGATGGCAGCCACGATGGCGACTTGGCCCGCAAGGTTCATGGCTGCCGTGAACCAGCCGAAGCCGGGCCCGCCCAAGAGCGCGGCCCAGTGGTAGAGCGCACCCGCGGTGGGGAACGCGCTCGCGAGCTCGGCCATCGCGACGGCGACGAAGATCGTGCCGAGGCTTACGAGGGGCCAGCCGAGCCCCAGGCCCGCCGGTCCGCCGCCGCCGAGGGCCGTGCCGTAGGTCGTCGTCACGCCCGTCAGGACGCTGATGATGGAGAAGCTGATGGCGAAGTTGGCAAAACCGCCGAGGGCACGCCGCAGCTCCTGCCGATAGCCGAGTCGCTCGAGCGCGTTCGCATCGGCGTCGCTCTCTTTCTCTTGGGCGGCCGGCGGTGCCTTTGCCA